>NZ_CP035534.1:0-600000 GCF_009068765.1 Sulfurimonas hydrogeniphila | reverse complement strand
TTTTGTGAAATCTCCATCAAGTGTTTAGAGTTCACAGAACGCGTATGAATATTGTACGGCAGACGATAAATCGTATTGAGTGCAAATTCATTGTCCGCTTTCATGTGCTTATGGTGAACCTGTGTTACAAGGTGTACCATTTTATCACTCTCTTTTTCATTTCTCGGATAAATTGGAATAGCATACTCCGGCCATTTCCATTCTTCAGCCAACCACTCAGAGAAAAATTCAAGCTTTTTACTCAATGTATGGAAACCTTCACGAAGTTCTCCGTCAATTTCAGCACCGATAGATTTTTTGAAGTTTCCGTCTTGTACCCATAATGCACCGAATTCATCCTTGGTAACTTCGTCTTTGGAATATTTATGACCGTGTGCATGGTAATATGTTCCGTCAAATTCAAGTTCTTCTTCCTGAGGCTTGTATACATCAGTTTTTTCTGTCCAGGCACCATGATCTCTCATGTAGCTGTAAACAGGGAACTCTTCTTTTGCATACAGTTTTGTCGCTTCGGCTTTTAATTTCGGTAAAAGACTCATCGCCGCATCAAAATACTCAGGAACAGTTACCGCACGGGACGGATCTTTTTTACTTGCCCAGTATTTTCTGATGCCCAATGAACCATCCGGATCTACATAATCTACAATTAGATTTGGCCAGAATTCACTCTCTTCCCATACTTCACCCAGACCGAACTTCATGTGTGCTTCAAGTGTAGCACGTTCCGGTCTTTTTGCTTTCCAACCTGATTTTTCAGCAGCAACACGAAGAACCGCCTGACGGAATTCTATACGCTGTTCCGGTTTTGAAGGCGTTGACTGTTGATCGTTTCTCTCACCCGCAAGTCCAACAGGAAGTACATAATCACAGTACCAGTTTGTTTCAGACCAGGTAGGAGAGAGGTTAAATGACAATTCAAATTTATCTTCACGCTTGAGTGCTTCTATCCATCTGAATCCATCCGGATTAATCCATAAAGGATTGTGCATTCTTGGAACATAAACAGCCATAGATTTAGGAATCTTCAGTCCGCGTTTCGTCCATTTCTCATGCCATGCATCATCCATCATAATCTGTGGCATCATGTAACCCATCTCATATGTTGAAATAGGATACTCCGGCGGCCATGCAATTTCATTCCATGCATCAGTTTTTTCAGGGTGTTTTCCTGCAACTGTGGCTTTGTCACCTTTTCCTGCAACTGAAATTTCATGCCAGTGGTGCATACCTACTCCACCGATATCTCCACGCATAGCTCCGACAAAAACAAGAGGCAGGAAACCTGCACGTGTATTCATCCAGCCACCACGGTGACCGATTGGTCCTGCACGCCATAAATATGTAGCAACTTTAGCTCCTGCAGGTACAAACATCTCCCACAGTTCATCCAGTTTATATTCCATACCTTCGAGTTTACACTCTTTAACAACAAACTCTTTAGTATACGGAGCGTACAACTCTTTTGCAACTTCTATAAAAGACTCATAACTGTCATCTTTTGGCATTTTAGAGATATATCCGTATCCAATCATCTTTTGCAGATAATCTTTGTTGGCCATCAGTCTGTCCCAGTTAACCCACTCTTTTACAAATTCATGATTTACAATATCTGACCCGTCTTTTTTCTTTTCATTTAAAATACGGTTTGTCAAATATAGATAAAGTGCTGCTTCTGTTCCCGGCCAACACGGAATCCATAAATCCGCCATACCCGCTGAGTTACTCATTCTAGGGTCAATAACAACCATTTTTGCACCACGTTTGCGCGCTTCAGCAATCAAACCGGCTGACTGTTGGAAATAGTGACCCGCATCTGCTGCATGTGAAGACTGTAAGAATATCAGATCTGCATTTGCCCAATCCGGTGAGTTTCTGTCATCATTTGCCCATTGGATAGTTCCCTGACGAGCCCCTGCCGAACAGATATTGGTATGTGAATTGTATCCGTCAATTCCTAAAGATTGCGGAACACGCGGACCAAAGCCGTTTTCGTTTGGACGACCGACATGGTACATGATAGATTTTTTAGAAATCTCATCACCTTTTGCAAGTGTGTCATGCATTTTCTTCCCGATAGCAGCCATTGCCTCATCCCATGTTACACGAACCCACTTTCCTTCACCACGTTTTGAACCCGGCGCACGTTTAATAGGAAACGGAATACGATCAGGATCGTACATTTGAGAAGTTACAGCATACCCTTTGGCACAGTTTCTGCCTCGAGAACCTGTGTGTAATGGGTTACCCATATACTTTCTTACCGTCATAGTATCTTTGTTAACCCATGCAGTTAGACCACAACCCGCTTCACAGTTTGAACAGACTGTTGGAACAATTGTATAGTTGTTTACCTGGATACCGTCAGGATTGTCGGCAGATCGGACGCCATGGCGTTCGATACCGCCACGTTTCCAGTCATCTCCGTCGAGCTCCGCAAAATTGTCCCACTCTGATTGGTCAGGATAAAAAGAAATTGTATCAGGAGTGTTTGTAAACTTACTTTGGCTAACAGATTCGGCAATTGCATCTGTTGCAAATACCCCTTTAGCAATAGCTACACCAGCTACGCTGAATGCAGCACCTTTTAAAAATGTTCTTCTACTTTGTAAATACATTTATACTTTCTCCTTAACTCATTGGTAATAATTGTGGAATAACTAGCCAAACATGCTTCACTACCCACAGACCTACGATAGCTAAAATAGCTGCGAGGTTTAAAAGACTGCTACTGTTACTTACTCGTGAAAGCGCAACCAGTATCATTGGTAAGATATATGCAACCCACTGTCCAATCCAGAACATTGTAGCATACTCACCATCGCCTTTAACATAGCCTAAGATAGCTGCAACTTCTTCAGCTTTCATAGCACCGAAAATATACTCTGACATATAAATAATAAATGCCATTAAAGCACTTAATCCTAAAATCGCTCCAAAGAAATTTTTCGTTTCATCGCTTAATTTAGAACCGCCGAGAAGGATAATTGCCGCAGAACCGGACAGTGTTGCTGCCAAAATCATTTGTGCTGATTCTGTCGGCATCTGCCATAATTCTCTTGCTGTTGCTTCAGCCATAATACCGGCAGTATAAAGTGTTACTGGAATTGCCAGCAGCGTTACCCAAAAAAGTGTTTTATCAAAAAAGGCGGTAGGCTGTTTTGTCAGCAAACATTTCTCTTTTCTGATCATTACTGCAATCATGACAAATTCAAGACCTACAAAGAGTGTTGCCATCCAGGCACCCACTGTAATTGCTGATGTCCAGTGAGGATAAAAGAATATATGCCACATTCTCCACATTTGATGCAGGTCCAACCATGTGAAAACCAGGAAAATATTCATAAAGATAAAAGAAGCAATCATAACCGGCGTTCGCAGTCCGTTCATTTCACTCGGATTTTTCTTTAATAAAAGAAAAAGCATAAATACCAGACCGGTACCGATACTTTTTGCCCACATATTCATTGTTACATACCAACCCCAGAATATATCAGGAATTGCAACATCTAGAGTTACTACAGCATTTGTTGCTGCTAAAGTTTCATGTACCATTAGTGATGCCCCCCTAGTGGAAGTGTTGTAATATTGTTAAACAGGTTATACCCTTCTTCTCTTCTTGATGCAAGAGGATTAAGACTCGCTTGTCCTGCTCCGACATAATAGTGATGAGGATTTGTTCCCTTCTCAGGTTTACGAACCTGTACATCTCTGTGATCTTGAATATATCTTGAAATATTTGATGCAGGATCTTCCAAGTCACCAAAAATATTTGCTTCTACCGGACACGCAACCACACAGGCCGGCATCATCGAAGATGCAATACGGTGTGCACAGTAGGTACATTTATCAGCAGTCTGCGTTTCAGGATCAATGTATATTGCACCGTACGGACAGGCCATTACACAACCGGCACAGCCGATACATCTCTCTTTGTCAATGTTTACAATACCATTCTCAATATAGTGAAGAGCGGATACCGGACAAATTCTTTCACATGGTGCATTTTCACAATGATTACATCTAAGAGGGGTGAATGTTCTCTTAGTTTCAGGGAAAGTTCCCACATCTACATATTTAACACGAAGTCTCCATGTACTAAGCGGAACTTCATTTTCCACTTTACATGCGATCTCACAACCTTTACAACCCATACACAGGTGTAAATCAACTAGGAAACCTAATTGCATATATTCTCCTTTGGCCTTCAGTGGCTTTTTTAAGATTTATAACTACGACTTATTAACACTAAAAGAAGCCCTTATGCGCGGCATTTCAGGCTTTTTTTACTGTAGATATATTAACGCATGAACCTTAAAGAAGTAATAAAAGAGTGATATATTTTTGATAATTTTTTTGTAATGGGTATATCGGGAAAATTAATATTTCAAAGATTTATATTAGTTATAAAATAAAATTTTATAACTAATATATTATAATCAGATAATTATTTATTTTAAGCGAACACGGACAGACTGTTCATGAGCCGTTAATCCTTCTGTATTTGCAATCAAAGCGCACTCTTCTCCAATCTCATTGATAGCATTTTTACTGAATGAAATAATAGAACTTTTTTTCATAAAATTTTCAACACCAAGCGGTGAATAAAATTTTGCTGTACCCCCAGTAGGAAGCGTGTGGTTTGGTCCTGCAACATAGTCGCCTATAGCCTCAGGTGTGTTGTGTCCCAAGAAAATTGCTCCGGCATGCTTGATATACGGCAAAAGTTCAAAAGGGCTCATCGTAGCGACTTCAAGATGTTCAGGCGCTATTTTGTTCATCAGATCAACTGCTTCATCCATATCTTTTGTTACGATGATTGCCCCTCTTTCTTCTATGGATTTTCTGGCTATTTCCTGGCGTGAAAGTTTTGTTAGCCATATTTCAATTTCATCTTTTACAGCATCGGCCAGTTTTTGCGAGGGTGTAATCAAAATAGAACTTGCCATTTCGTCATGTTCTGCCTGAGAAAGCAGATCTATAGCCAAGTGGTTGGCATTTGCACTCTCATCTGCCAAAATACCTATTTCACTTGGCCCGGCTATCATGTCAATATTGACTTCACCGAAAACCATTTTTTTTGCAGTTGCCACAAAAATATTTCCGGGTCCTGTTATAACATCCACTTTCGGTATTGTCTCGGTTCCATACGCCATTGCGGCAATAGCACTTGCACCACCCACTTTATATACCTCACTCACACCACAAAGATGACAGGCAGCGAGTAAAAGCTCATTTGGTTCATTATCCGGTGTCGGCGTACAGATAATGATATTTTCAACACCTGCAACCTGCGCAGGAATAACATTCATAAGCAAAGATGAGGGGTAAGCTGCTTTTCCTCCCGGAATGTAGAGCCCTGCACTCTCAACCGGAGTCACCTGCTGTCCCAAAATCGTTCCGTTTGCTTCTGTATCAAACCATGATTTCGGTTTTTGCTTTTCATGATATGCTTTTATTCTGTCATAGGCAAGATGCAAGGCATCTTTAAGCTTTTTGTCAATATTTTCATAGGCTTTTTGCATAGATGCAGTCGTTATTTTCAAGTCTGCATCATTTTTTGGTGTCCAGTTGTCAAACTTACTGATATGTGATCGCAAAGCCAGATTTTTATCTGTTTTTATATCTTCAATAATATCATTTACTATACCGCTCACATGGGCAATATCCATCTTTCCGCGCGCTAAAAGTTCTTCAAACTTTCCATCAAAATCATTATCACTGGATTTTACAAATATCATTACTTTTTCACTCTCTTTTGATTTGTATTAAATTCTTTTTGCACTATCTCTAATGCCTGTAAAAACACATCTTTTTTTGCATATCCCAAAAGTGGCTGAAACATAGGATCACCGTTTGGTAACAAAAACCATATTCCCGGAAGGCCCGGAGTATTTTGTGCCAGTACAGCCGGAATATAATCTCTTTTGTCCGTCCATGAACGAACAGCAATAAAATTTTTATTTATCTTTTGCACAACTTTTTCATCTTTAAGTGTTGTTTTATCAAGAAGCAGACAGTATTTGCAAGAGTGACTTGAAATAATAAAAAGAACAGGTTTATGCTCTTTTTGTGCCTGAACCATCCCTTCTTGATAGTCTTTTGCCCAGTGTATCTCATCAGCCATCAGAGATGTTGTGAATACAAATGCCAGTACCAATAATAATTTACCCATGTTTTTTTACCTTTTTTAAGAGTTCTTTTGCACATTCCTGTGCTGATTTTCCAGTAACATCTATGATGATATCTGCCAACTTCAGATACTGAGGTCGTCGTTCATCATAAAGTTTTTTTGCTTTTTTCAAATCAGCAAGCAACGGTCTTTTTTTCAATTTTCTTGTTGCATTGGGGTGTTCTTTTAATCGTTTAATGATAGCATCAAAAGGAGAATCCAATAGAACAATTGTACCTATTTTTTGTAAATTTGTCTGTTTGTAGAAACCGCCGCCGGTAGAAATCAGCGTATCATGTACACTTGTTTCCAGCCATTTTGCAACCCGTTTTTCCAGTTTTCTAAAATACTCTTCACCGTTTTCTTCAAATATCTTTTTAATTTTTCTGTTTTCCATGCTTTCTATAATGTCATCAGTGTCTATCGTCATATACGAAGAATATTTGAGCGCTTCGCGCGCTATACTTCCTTTGCCTACACCCATGAAACCTATCAGTACAATGTTTTTCATTTGATATCCCATACAAATTTAAAATGATTTTATCATATTTAGCATAAAAGTTTTCCATTTATCAACTGTTGGTATAATATCTTCTTTAAAAAATCAACAGTAGGTTTATTATGAAAAACAAAAAGTTTATCACTCTAGGATTTGCATCGGTTGCGACATCAATAGCGCTTATGCTTTCTTCTTCTTTATTTGCAGAGAGTTCCATAAAAGATGCACAGGCTTCTAGACTTCAGGCTTTGGAGAAATTCACGAAAGTCATCAGCATAGTACAACAATATGATGTTGATGATGTAACGATAGAAGAGCTTATAGACAAAGCACTTGACGGTATGATGAAAAATCTTGATGCCCATTCAAATTATCTGACAGAAAAAGATTACAAACGATTAAAAGTACAGACAGAAGGTGAATTTGGCGGTCTGGGAATTACTGTTGGTATGAAAGACGGTGCACTCACAGTTATATCCCCTATTGACGGAACACCGGCAGACAAAGCAGGGCTCAAAGCAGGTGATATAATTTTAAAAATTGACGACAAATCTACTATTGGCATGACTATAGATGAAGCGGTATCCCTTATGCGGGGAAAAGTCGGAGAACCTATTGATTTGCTCATCGTCAGAGAGGGAGAACTCAAGCCTCTTTCTATCCATATTGTCCGTGATATAATCAAAATAGAATCTGTACACGCAAAAGTAATAAATAATGATATTTTATACATACGCGTTGCCAGTTTTGACAAAAAAGTTGTAGAAGATGTTACGAAAGAGATAAATAAACGCAAAGCTTCCACTAAAGGTATTATTTTAGATTTAAGAAACAATCCCGGCGGATTACTTGACCAGGCAGTAGGTCTGGTTGACTCTTTTGTAGACAGCGGCGTGATAGTTTCCCAAAAAGGAAGACGAAAAATTGAAAACAAAACCTACAGCGCTCATGCCTCAAACACTCTGACAAAGGTTCCTTTGGTTGTTTTAGTCAACGGGGGAAGTGCCAGTGCCAGCGAGATTGTCAGTGGGGCTCTGCAAGACCACAAACGCGCTGTGCTCGTAGGAGAAAACACTTTTGGCAAAGGAAGTGTACAGGTTGTCCTGCCTATTACAAAAACAGAAGCAATAAAACTTACTATTGCCAGATACTACCTCCCAAGCGGAAGAACCATTCAGGCGGTAGGCGTGAAGCCTGACGTAGTCGTTATTCCAGGTGAGCTTAAAACACATAAAAATGAGTTTGCCATAAAAGAAGCAGACCTGAAAAAACATCTGCAGGAAGAACTTGAAAAAGTTGACGGGAAAAAAGAAGAGACTAAAGAAGATAAAAAAGATAAAAAAGATATAATTACGCCAGAAATGCTCAACAAAGACATTCAACTCAAAGAAGCCGTTGACATCATAAAAGCTCTTGTTATAATGAAAGGATAAAAAACGTGAAAAAAAAAGAATTACTTTACGAAGGTAAGGCAAAAAAACTCTACGCGACAGAAGATGAAAATTTAGTCATTTCTGAATTTAAAGATGACTTAACAGCATTTAATGGCGAAAAAAAATCCAGCGAAGTCGGAAAAGGAGCACTGAACAATAAAATTTCTACAGAATTGTTCAAACTCTTGGAAAAGAATGGCATTCCTACTCATTTTGTGAAAATGCTTGATGACAATCACATGCTTCATAAAAAAGTTGATGTTATCCTCATAGAGGTCATTGTTCGCAATATTGCAACGGGAAGTCTTACCCGCAACCTTGGCATTGAAGACGGTACGGTTCTTCCTTTTACTCTTGTAGAATTTGACTACAAAAATGATGAACTTGGTGATCCTAAACTCAATGACCAGCATGCACTGATTCTTGGACTGGTTGATTTTCAGGATGAGCTTGACAAACTTCGCCGTATGGCTCGACAGGTAAATGATATTTTAAAGCCTTATTTTGCTCAGAAAGGTTTGAATTTAGTTGATTTTAAACTTGAATTCGGAAAAGACAAAGAGGGAAATATCATTCTCATTGATGAAATTTCACCGGACAACTGCCGTTTTTGGGACATACAAAGTGGTGAAAAAATGGATAAAGACAGATTCCGACAAGGACTAGGTGGCGTTACAGTAGCTTACGAGCAGGTATTAAACAGAATTTTAGGAAAATAACAAATGAAAGCAATAGTAAATGTATTTTTAAAAGCAGGCGTATTAGACTCGCAGGGAAAAGCTGTACATCATGCCCTTAACTCTCTGCAATTTGGTAATGTTGAAGATGTTCGTGTAGGCAAACAGATCATACTCAAAATTAATGAAACAGATAAAGAAAAAGCAATGTCTGATGTGACAAAAATGTGTGAAGATCTTTTGGCAAACACCGTAATTGAAGACTATACTATAGAGCTTGTATAATGAAAGTTTCTATTTTACAATTTCCGGGAACGAACTGTGAATATGATACACAGTATGCTTTTGAAAAACTTGGTGCGACAACACAGATAGTATGGCACAAATCTACAACAATACCCGAAGATACTGATTTGCTTGTAGTAGCAGGAGGATTTTCCTATGGTGATTACCTCAGAAGCGGTGCTATTGCGAAATTCAGCCCTGTTATGTCTGCAGTAAAAGAGTATGCAGAAAATGGCGGAAAAATTTTAGGTATTTGTAACGGTTTTCAGGTTTTAACAGAAGCAAGACTTCTTCCCGGCGCACTGAAGCGGAACGAAGGGCTGCACTTCATTTCAAAACATCACCATCTTCGTGTAGAAAACTGTGACAATGTTTTTTTAAAAAAACTGCATACCGGCGATGTTGTAAATATACCAATAGCACACCATGACGGAAACTATTACATAAATGACGAGGGTCTGGCAGAGCTTGAAGCCAACGGACAAATACTTTTGAAATACACTGACGCAAACGGTGAAATACAAAATCCTAACGGAAGTGTTGCAGGCATTGCTGGTGTTTGCAATAAAGAAAAAAATATTTTTGGCCTTATGCCGCATCCAGAACGCGCTATGGAATCTCTCTTGGGAAGCGATGACGGAATAAAAATGCTAGAAGGATTTTTAGCGTCGTGATCAAAGCACTTTTAATTGCTCTCATTTTCATCACATCACTTTTTGCAAATAAAGTGATTTATCTCAGCTATGATGAAATTCCGACAAGAGTTATTAAAGGTGAAATATTTCCCGTAACTTACAAAACACTCTCAACAGTAAAAAACTTTGATGATGTTTTGTATGAATTTTCAAATCATCAAGGTATCAAAATCCTTGATGAAGCACCCCAGAGAGTGCAAAAAGGAAAGTATTATTTTGATACTTTTCATATGCAGGCAACACAAAAACAGGCAAAACTTCCCGATATTGAAGCTTTTTTAATGGCACCCCATGATTACAACAGCACAACGCTTCAAGGTCCGAACCTTAATGTAATTACACTCAATCCCGGGGAAAACTTTTCCAATATCATAGCCAATAGTTTTACTGTTCAAGAGTATAAAACAACAGTGTATGACGATACACACAACATTGTTATATTTGTTGCCTCAGCACAAAACGCTGATCTGAATGAAATCCGTTTTAAACATGTATACAAGCAGGGACTTGAATCAATTTCCGGTAACTACAGGGAAGGGAAGATTATATATTTTGTTATTATTGACAAAAAAATAGAAAATTTTTCTTTTTCCTATTTTAATTTGCTTAAAAATGATTATGCTTTAGTCACGATCCCGATTATAGTCAATGATGACAGTGTTACCACACAAAGTGACTTGCGACCGCGAGACCAGTCACATGATACGATCAAGATGTATATAGCGGCTGCTGTGGCATTCTTAGGTTTTATTCTAATTCTTGTACGTCGTAAATATTTCTATCTGATTTTTATTATCATACCATTAATTTATATAATTTATCTGGCAATACCCCAGAAAAAAGTATGTATCAAAGAGGGTACACCTCTTTATCTGCTGCCGGTAGACAACTCTACTGTATTTGAAACAACACAAACACAATACCATTTAACGAAAGAAGGACAGGTGCGAAACTTTATAAAAGTAAAACTGAAAAACAATAAAATAGGCTGGGTGAAAAATGAAGATACTTGCTCATATTAGTTGGGCTTATGCCACGTTCATTATCTTTACAGGACTGACTTTTTCCATAATTTTATATCCGATTTTACCTCGTCCCTATGCAAGAAAAGCAGTAGCATGGTTTATCAGGATCACTACATTTTTTTCTACAACAGTCGAAGGAAAAGAAGACCCCGATGCACAAATGTTTTTAGTAAACCACCAAAGTGATTTGGATATCGGTATTTTGGAGACTGTTACAAATAAAGATATAACATGGGTTGCAAAAAAGTCTCTTTTTGATGTACCGTTTTTTGGTTTGGCAATGAGTATGCCAGAAGATATAGAAGTAGAAAGGGAGAGCAAAACATCTCTCATCAAACTGCTTCGTGCTGCCAAAGACAGGCTGAAAAAGAAAAGAGTCATTACAATGTTTCCAGAAGGCACACGTTCAAAAGGAGCCAAAATGCTCCCTTTCAAGTCAGGAGCCAAAGTCATCGCAGATCAATACAAGCTCAAAGTGCAGCCTATCGTTCTTATAGAGACTGCAAAGTGCTATGATCTGAAACGTTTTTATTATGTTCCCCGAAATATAAAAGTTGTTTTTCTTGACTCTTTTATTGCTGATAAAAATGATCCGGACTGGTTAAATGAACTAAGAAAAAAAATGCAAAAGGTATATGATCATGAGCTGGCAAACAATACTTGCAATAGGTAGCGGCGGATTTATCGGAGCAGTATTACGCTCATACATTAACGGGCTTATTTCCCACAGAGTACCGCATGAACTCCCTTTTGGGACACTTGGTGTCAACCTCATAGGAAGTTTTATTATGGGTGCGCTTTTGGCATATTTTATGTATTCAACTTTTTTAACACCCCATATGAAATCTTTTCTCTCAACAGGAATTTTAGGTGCATTGACCACCTATTCCACCTTTGCCATTGAAAGTTTTTTGCTTTTGGAAGGAGGGAGTATCGCGTTGGGGCTTTTAAATATGGCACTGAATGTTTTTGGAACAGTATTTATGGCGGGAAGCGGTTATTATCTCATCAACCATTTTTTCAAATCCTGATGACCTCATCTGCGCACCAGGATGCCAAGTCCATGTCATGGGTAATCAAAAGCATTCCCATTGAGTCAAGATTTTTTATAAGCATTTTCATCACTTCAAGCTGAATCACATTATCGAGTGCCGATGTCGGTTCATCCAGTAAGAGGAGTTGCGGTTGCATAAGCATAGCCCTTATGATAGATGCACGCTGAAGCTGTCCGCCTGAGAGTTCATGCGGCAGTTTTAAAAGCAGATCATACTCAAAACTCATATTTTCCATCAAACTGTTGAGATTATCCAAAGATGCCACATCTTTTATTTGGTGCAATAATGTATAACTCGGATGAAAGGAACTGTAAGGATCTTGAAAAATCTCAGACACCCTTGAAACTTTAATCGTACCGTTTTGTGGTTTGAGATTTCCGAGTATAAGTTCAAAAAGTGTACTTTTACCGGCTCCGCTCTCTCCGACTATAGCCTTTAACTCCCCCTGTTTTAAACACAGTGAAAAGTTTTCAAAAAGAGGCTTCTTATTTGTATAGCCAAAGCTTACATTTTTTATCTCTAAAACAGTATCTTGCAAAAATCAGCTCTCACTTTCTGCAGGATAGGCCTGTTCAAGTTTTTTATACAGCTCATCAGGAGTCACATCAGCGTGCTCTTCCCATATTCTTTTCATCACAACGTTATCTTCTTCACCCTTCCAGATTTTTATATAACTGCCCTCTTTGTATCCGTGATCCTGACGGAACTGATTGAGTATATTTTTTCCTACATAAAGACGATAAAGCGTCTCTAGATTCAGACCGCTCATACTGACCAAATCAAAAAATTCTGATACCAGTTCTTCTAAAGCAATGCTCTCTTTTGAGACAGCAATGCGTATAAGATTTTCAATTTTTTGCATCAAATCCTCCTGCGATGCAAATGCTGCAGCATCGGATTCTATGCCACCGAGTGCTTTCAAAGCTGATATGTCTATCGCTATATCTTCGATGCCGCCTTGTAAATTTTTACTGTATTCTTCTATTGCCAGGCTCATAATAAAATGCCAGACATCTATAACTTCAATCTGGTGATTTTGCCAGTCAGGCTCGACATCTATACTCTTCCAATGCTTCCAGCCAAAACTGTCCACCATCTCTGCGCACTCCATATATATACAGCGTTTCCAGTTAATAGACTTGCCGTTTTTTGTTATGCCTTTTGTCCACTCTTCACCATTGGTTGCATCGTTGAGCTGATTTTGCAGTTGCAGCATCAAAAAAATTTTATTATTCATCTGTTTCCTTTTAATCTGGAAGAAATTCATTTCTTTATTTTATCTAATATGCTAGAATTACTTACTTAAAGAGAGAGATTTATGAAAAGAATTAATTGTAGAAAATGTGAATACTATTATGTAACCTGGGAAGCATCAAAACCGCATGGATGCAAAGCGTACGGATTTAAATCCGTACAGATTCCCTCTATGGTGGTTTTAAACAGCAGTGGGGCTGATTGCTCCTTGTTTAAAGTGAAAACGGTTCGTAAATAATTTTTTTTCCAAAACCCAGTCTGTTATCAGTCAATTTAAAATAATGCACTTCTATTTGCCAGAGTTTGGGCATCATTGCCAATGCATACGGAAAGGTTTTAAAATAGAGTTTTTTCAAAGCACTGTTTTGCAGTTGCTTCATTTCCCCCCGAAACTGTAAACCCTCAATTTTTCCGACTTCCTGTGTTTCAAGTAAAATATTCCCTGCAATAAACGGATTTTTTAAAATATGCTTTACATGTAATGTCTCTTCACTGCTTGCTACGATAAAAGAGAGACTCTTCGTGTCATACGCATAAAAAAGGCTGCAAACGCTAAGTTGGTCCCTGTCTGTTGTTGCCAGGCTCATCACATGATGTTTTTGAATAAACGCAGTAATTTTTTTTAACTCTTTTTTCATTTAGTTTTGAAACATAAAATTTTCCAGTTTTTCCGGATCTGTTATATTGCGTTTATCGAGCATCATTTTTGCCGTTTCGTCCTGAACAAGTATTTCAAAGATTTCAAAAGGGTTTGTCATGTTATAATAACTCTTAATGAAATCAAGCAATATTGCGAAATTGTCATTTTTTGCTGTGTATCTTTTATACTCTTTATACTCATTCCAGTTTATATCAGCCACTTATTTTCCTCAATGCATTTTCAAGTCTTTGAACGACCTCTGCCATTTTAGCAGAGCTGAGCGCAAAATTCAAGCGCATAAACCCACTGCCTTCTCTGCCAAAACTGATACCGGGATTAAGTCCGAGTTTTGCTTCTTTGATAAAAAAGCTACGGAGCTCTTTGTCTTTTAAGCCCATACCGCGACAATCAATCCATGCCAGGTAGGTCGCCTCAATCGGTGTTACCTTCATAAAGTGCGGATACTTTTTTGCAAGTGCGCTCAGCATTGAATAGTTTTCATATAAATGAATTTTCAATGCTCTAAGCCACTCTTTTGCTTCTTTGTAGGCAGCTTCAAATGCTACATGTGACAAAGATGAGCCTTGGGCAAAATGCACTTTGTCATACGCTTTTTTAAATTTTTCCCGCAGCTCTTTGTTCGGGATGGCTACTGTGCTTATTGCAAAACCTGCCATATTAAAAGTTTTTCCTACGCCAATTGCGGTAAGTGTAATATCTTTTGCCCGTGAGCCTAATGCGGCAAACGGAGTATGTTTGTATGGTGCATAGACCAGATCAGCATGTATTTCATCCGCAAAAACGACAATATTATGTTGTAGACAAACTTCCAGTATCTGTTCAAGTTCCTCTTTTTTCCATACTCTTCCCACAGGATTATGAGGAGAACACAGCAGTAAAAGCTTTGTATTTTCATCAATTTTTGCTTTCAAATCTTCTATATCAAATTCATATTTTCCCTGCTTGTTACATGTAAGCGGATTTTTGACAAGTTTTCTGTTTAATTGCAAAACACTGTGGAAAAAAGGCGGATAGACAGGTGTTTGTACGATAACACCCTCTCCCTCTTTTGTAAAAGCCTCTATAGCAGTATGCATCGATGCTACAACAGAATGGGAATAGAACATATCTTCCAATGCAAAAGTAACATTATGCTCTTGTTTCATCCATGCAATCTGTGCCATAAATGCGGACTCCGGTACCTCTTCATATCCCATCACCGGATGTCGGAGTCTTTTTTTCACAGCATCCAAAACACACTGTGGTGTATCTATATCCATATCTGCTACCCATACAGGAAGGACATCCTGTGTACCGAAAAGCTGTTCTCTTAAAACATATTTTTCCGCATTGCTGCCTTCACGTTCACTGGCTGTATCAAAACTGTACTTCTTCAACGCTTTTTCCATACACTTACCTGTGAAACGGTATGTTGATATTTTCTTGCTGTTTCTTTTATGACAAACTCCAAATCTTCTACATGTAAAAGCTCAAATTTATCATGCAGAATATCTTTCAGGCGCTCTATTGTTCTGACTGCATTCCCGTTTTCATCTTTGTATCCGCCAAGCCAAAACTCTTTTTTTGTAGAGCTTTCCTGCCATGTATAGGGAGAGGTAAGCATCAGTATACCGTCGGCATTGAGTCTTTGGTCTACCGTGTCCAAAAAGAGTCTTGGGTTGTAAAGTCTGTCTATGAGATTCGTCGCCATTATCAAATCATACGCAGTGAAATCAGGCTTCAGGTTACAGGCATCTCCCTGCCAAAAAGAGACTTTCTCAGCCAACTGCTCATATCCCAAATCCTGCAGAGTCACTTTTTTATTGATACTGAGTTCACCCTCTTCCTTACATGTAAACGCAACATAGCCTGCTTCTTGTAATTTGGAACCGACCTGAATGAAACGTACAGAAAAATCTATACCCTCAACTTTGTCAAATGTTTTTGCAAGCTCGAAACTGGCTCTTCCTGTTGCACAGCCTAAATCCAGTGCTTTTGTTGTATTTGTTGCATATTTTACAGCAATTTTTGCACAGGCTATGGCAAAATTTTCAACACCAAAATGCGTGTCACCATACTGAAATTCACAATACTGTGAAACAAGTTCATCACTCTCATAGATATCTCCACGGTCATCTTTGCTGTTTTGTGTTATAACATAGCGAAAACCGGCATTTTGAAAAAAGTGTTTTCTAAATGCATACCGAGAGTGTTTCATGATTAGGTTTCCACTGCTGGCCCATGATGAACCGAGTATCATAGCATGCTTGTCATCAAAAGTAGGCACAGAAAAGTCGTCATAGGCCGCATGCACTTCAAAACCTTTAAAAGGGCGTATCGGTGTTCTGCTCCACTGCCATACATTTCCTATAACATCATAAATCCCGTTAAAACCGAACTCATCAACAGGACAGGAGGAAGCATAATGATAAAAATTGATATTTGCACGACTCTCATGCAGGGCAGGAACATCTTTAAGATTGGCTTTTTTATATATCAACTCATATTCTGCCTCACTTGGAAGGAGATACTCTTTATTCTCTTTTTTGCTTTTGTATCTGCAAAATGCTTCTGCCTCAAGAGCATTCACATCTACAGGCCAATCTTGCGGCATATCTATAATCTTGCTCAACGCTCTGTACTTAAAGACTCCGTTTTCTTTGACCCAAAAATGAGGATGCTTTGCATTGGATTTTTCTAAAAACACCAACCCTTCTTCATCCCAGTACTCTTTTGTCTCATATCCGCCGTCATTGACAAACTCCATAAATTCGCCATTGCTGACAAGAAATTTACAAACCTGAAAATCTTTAACAACTTCTTCATAGCTGCCATATTCATTATCCCATCCATACAGATGATGATTCTTGGCTTTTCCCAGAGTAACTGTATCGCCCTTGAGTGTTATCATCTCATTTTGAGGCGCATCTGAAGAGTGTATACAGATATTGAATTCAGGAACATCTTTGATATATTCCAGAGGCATTTGACGATGCAGCACCAAAGATGTCTCTATGTGAATGCGCTCATGCTCTATCCCCATCAGTATAATCCACATTGGTGAGTCCTGTTTTATCGGTAAGCTAAACTCCAACTGCATGATCAATCTGTCCACCAGTTTTCGCACAGCATCCCGGTAATTTTTCACTGCAGAGACTTCAGGCCACCTGTAGCGTGACTCGTCCAGATCATCCCAACGCATTTCATCCACGCCTACAGCAAACAGAGACTCAAATTCAGGATTTATTCTTTCATAAATTATTTGCATACTTACAAGTCTGTTTACAAAAAAGGTCGCTGTATGTCCAAAATAAAATATCATTGGATGACGGGTCGGTTCGCTTTTCTTGTAAAACACAGACTCATCTTGCAACAATTCAAAAACTTTTTCAAACAGATCAAAGGTATTATGGAAGTACTCGCGTATCTCTTTGCGTTTTTTCTCAATATTTTCTCCATCAAGTGTGACCGGGTACATACTTAGTTTACTCAATATTTTTCCTTTTTCTATTTATCATGGCTTATGTTATAATCATTATATGAAATTTTATCAAAGTAAATTATTAAACAACTACTCAAAACTCACACATGCCTTTACATGTAAGGAAAGCGGGAATTTAGCCTTTCATGTTCAGGATAATCCAAAAAATGTACTGCAAAATCATAAAACTTTGGCAAAAAAGCTCCATTATGACTATAAAGCACTTGTACACATGAAACAGATTCACTCAAATATTGTAAAAACAGTTGATAAAAACGACAACTTTTTCAATCCTCCTACCTGTGACGCAGTGATTACAAATAAAAAAAACACCCCTCTGCTGGTAATGGCAGCCGACTGTTCTCCGATCCTTTTTTATGATCCCAAACAAAATGTCATTGCTGCAGCACATGCCGGCAGAGCAGGAGCCTTTGAAAATATTGTTCAAAATGTTCTTAACAGTTTTGTCAGGAGTTTCGCATCTGATATGAAGGATCTTCTAGTCACCGTCGGACCTGCAATATGTCAGAAATGTTATAAAATAAATGAACAGATTTACAAAGAGGCAAAAGAGAAAGAAGTCAGTTATGCTGTTGATAAAAAAGGAAAGAAATTCTACCTGGATATCAGAGCAATACTCCAGAAACAGTTCTGTGCAGCAGGTGTTTTAGCCAAGAATATTGAGATATCAGATATTTGCAACTGTTGTCATTCTGACAGATTTTATTCTTACAGAAAAAACAACCCTACCGGAAGATTTGCAGGGATTATTATGCTTTAAATTTCATAAAAATATGTTGCATATGCCTTGTCAAGTTCAGAGAGTTTTACATGAAAAACAGCACGGACTTTCTCCTGAATATCTTTCCAAAAAGAGTCCAGCACTACACTTGCTCCAACATTTTGCCCTACTACAAAAAGTTCTCCTTCCAAGGCTTCTACAATATCTAGAACGATAATATTAGAAGCATCTGTGGCCAGTTTATACCCTCCGTTTACACCTCTTATACTTACAACAAAGCCGTGCTTTTTCAAGCTTGAAAGAATTTGTTCAAGGTAACCGTGCGAAATTTGCGTCATCGCAGCTATCTCTTTTATCTGCATCAGCTTGTTTCTGGGAGAATTGTACAACGCATGCATTGCTGCAACGCCATACAGGCTTTTTGTAGACACGCCTACCATTACATAAATCTTTTATATAAATAATACATTTTGCATCCCAGACAGTAGTTAAAAGCAACTTCCAAAAACAGACATACAAGAAAAACACCACTCATAATATAAAACAGCATTTGTGCATGCAATAGATCAAATAATACTATAAATACTAAAAATATCAACCCAAAATATGTAGCCAGTCTTTTAGCTGCAGCATCTTCAAATTTACTCTTTACATGTAACAGCTCTTTAGTTCTTGCAGACAGGAAGTACAAAGGGCTGTAGTTTTTGTTAATAAAAAGTCTTATCATAAAATCTGCAATTAAAAAAAGCACAATACCCCTGTATGATGTACTAAGATAAAGACTGAAAAGCAGTAAAATATAAGATGCATTAATTCTGACAATATTTGCATCAACTTTGATAAATGATATAGGACAGGACTTTTGACTCATGCCGACTCCTTGTATTGATTGCTGGAATAATAATAAAGAAGTCGTTTAAAGTCAAGTAAACATAGTAGATTACTAAGGTTTATGGTTTGTGACTTTTTTTGCCAGTTGTTCAGGCAAGAGTTCTAAAGACTCTTCTACAACTCTTGTATTGCCGTGTGTGATAAATGCATCCTCGTATTCAAAGGATACAACGGATATATTTAAAATATTCTCCTTTGCCAAAAACTCTAAAATTGCAGAGCCGACACCGCCATACTTTGCCGTATCTGAAAAAACAAACCATTTGTTATACCTGTTTGACAAATCTTTGAGCATCTCTTCATCAAGCGGTTTTACAAAACGTAAATCGAGAATACTTACATCTTCTTTCATGTATTGTGCTGTTTGATATGCCCGTCCGACACCATTTCCGTAACCGATAAAAAGAATATTGCTCTTTGCCGTCTGTAAAAGCTGGGATTTTCCAAGTTCAAAAGGTGCAGACTCAGGCAAATCAGTTTCTGTAAAAGAACCCCTGGGATAACGCAAAGAACACGGATGCTCATATTTTGCGGCAAAACCCATTGCCTGATGAAAACTCTTCTCATCTCTAGGTGCAAACAGTGTCATATTTGGAATAGTCCGCAAATAACTGACATCAAATACACCCTGGTGGGTTTCTCCGTCTTCTCCAACAATTCCGGCACGGTCAAGTGCAAATACAACAGGCAGATCCATCAAGCAGGTATCGTGAATTACCTGATCATAGGCACGCTGCAAAAATGTAGAATAAATACTGCAAAAAGGTTTAAATCCCTCTTTTGCCAGTGCTGCCATAGAAGTCACGGCATGCTGTTCTGCAATAGCCACATCCCAAAAACGTGTCGGATATTTTTTTATAAGCTCACTTAGCCCTGTACCGCTTGGCATTGCTGCTGTAACACCGACGATCTTCTCATTTTTTTCACACAAAGAAAGAAGAGACTCGGTATATATCTGTGTAGCGCTTTTTGTTGCGGCTTTTTTGGCAGAACTTCCGCTGGAGAGATCAAACGGACCGACACCATGCCATTTTTCTTCTTTGCCTTCTGCAATTTCATACCCTTTCCCTTTAAGAGTCTGTGCATGAATTATAACCGGTTCGTTTAATTTTCTTGCCGTTTTGAGTATCTCTACAAGTTGTGCAATATTGTGCCCGTCTATTGGACCTATATAGTTAATCCCCATCTCTTCAAAGAGTATGCCCGGAGTAATGAGCTTCAAAGATTCTTCCATGCGCTTTGCAATATATCTGGCACCGTCACCAAAGTTGTCGACAAAACTCTCCGTATTTTTTTTAAATCTTTGGTAAAAAGGAGATGCCATGGCAGAGCTGAGCATTCTGCTGATTGCACCAATAGGTTTTGCTATGCTCATCTCATTATCATTTAAAATAATAATCATCGGGTACTTTCTCTCACCCAACTCATTTAACGCCTCATACACCATACCTGCCGTCATAGAACCGTCACCGATAAGCACCACGGGAATACGTTCATTTTGCTGACCTTTAAGCGCTATGGCTTTTGCAGCCCCGACTCCCAAAGATATTGAAGTGGAACTGTGTCCTGCCACAAAATAGTCATCGCTGCTTTCGCTTGGTTTTGTATAACCGCATATTCCGTTAAACTGTCTGAGTGTATCAAATTCTTCCCATCTTCCTGTAAGCAGTTTGTGGGCATACGCCTGGTGTGATACATCAAAGATAAAAGGATCCTTTTGAGAATCAAATACTTTATGCATTGCCACAATTATCTCTGTAGCCCCGAGAGTAGAACTCAAATGTCCGCCATTCTTACTCACAACTTCCAAAATTCGTTTTCTTATATCTTCACTGAGAGCTTCAAGCTCTTTAATACTTTTCTCTTTTATATTCATTCTACTCACTTAAAGCTGCCTTTTTTACTCTCTCAAATCTTTTTGATATTTGTGCATCAATATTGCCTGCATCACTCAAAACTATAACACCGCCTTCACTTACTGCACTTTCAGGCAAAACTTTTACATGCTCAAGTTTGGTAAAATGTTCTGCGATAGCGCTGTGATCTTTTGGATTGACCTTCAGTGTTATTTTAGAAGCATTTTGTAATTCCTGTATCAACTCATCACTGAGTTTTTTAGCAATCTGTGAGGAATTTTCACTGACTTCAATCTGTACAACCTCTTTTGCAATGTCTATGGCCGCATGCAGCAATTCGTTCTTTATCCCTTCTAAAGCTTTTTCAAATTCACTCGCACTCTCTTCAAGTTTTTGTATGGAGTTTGTCAAAAGCTCGAGTTTACTACGCAGTGTTTTGTCGATCTCTTCTCTTGCTTTTGCCTCTCCGGCCTTCAAGCCTTCAGCAAAAGCCTCTTCCCTGGCTTTTTTCAGTTCTTCTTGAAACTCTTCTTCTTTGGCTTCGAGTCTCATTTGCAATTTTATAAAGTTTGATGACATTTCATCTGTTTTTTTCATTAAAGACTCTATAAGCGAATCTTTTGAACTCGTACTCAGAGCACTCGAATCAACATCCGAAGCTCTTGCCTTTGGATTGTCTTCTTGTGTAAATACCTTGTTTTCTTTTTTTTGCTCTTCTTTTGAGCCCATTGCAATAACTTTAAAACTGTATTTTTGCACATTATGCTCGTTAATTTCATTTTCAGATATTATAGTTGCCATTTTTTACTCTATCATCTCTTCGCTGGAGCCCATTTGGATAGTTCCCGCTTCAGCCAACTGATTGACCACTTCCACAATTTTTCTCTGAGCCGCCTCAACATCTTTCATTTTGACTGCTCCCAGGAACTGCATCTCTTCTTCAAAGGCTTCTCGAGCCCGCTCACTCATTGCAGAGAAAAACTTCTCTTTTAACTCTTCCGGAGCAGATTTGAGTGCCAGCATCAATTCTGCTTTGTCTACAGCCTTTAAAATCTCTGCAATAGAATTCTTGTCCAAAGTCACAATATCTTCAAAAGTAAACATCATCTCTTTAATCTGTGTTGCCAACTCTTCATCGACCTGCTCAATATTTGCCAAAGTCGCTTTAGAGCTTTTTGCACCAAGGCGGTTAAAGATATCTGCAACCGCACGTGTTCCGCCAACTTCTACTTTATAAGAAGCAAGCGATTCAAGTTTTGATTCAAGAACAGCAGAAACCCGTTTGATAACCGAAGGGGAAATGTCTCCGAGTTTTGCCATACGCATCGCAACTTCACTTCGCAAATCATCCGGAAAATACTGCAATGTGTCGGCAGCCTCAGTAGGGTCCATATGTGCCAAAATCAAAGCAATTGTTTGTGGATGTTCATTGATAATAAAGTCTGAAAGCTGTTGTGGTTTGATTTTTGAAAGATAGGCAAAGTTTTGTGTATTTTGCATGCTTTTTGAGAGTTTGTCTAAAATCTTTTTTGCCTCTTCGGGACCGAGTGTTCTGTAGAGCAGTTCTCTTGCATACTCCATACCGCCTGATGTCATATACTGACCCGACTGAAATATCGCATGAAACTCTTCTAAAACAGCAGTTGCTATTGCCTTGTCAATAGTTCTGTTTGCTGCAATATATTTTGATATTTCAGTAATAGCCTCAACACCCATATTTGAAAATATTGCCGCTGTTGCGTCTTCACCCAACTGCAGCAGAAGTATGGCAATTTTTTCTGCCATACTCATTTCATCAAGTGCGGCCTGTTGCTGCTGTGTTAAAGTAGCCATACTTACTTCCTCTCTTTAGATGGAACTTCAGACTCTTCACTCAAAAGAGCCTCCAGCAAAGAAGCCACCTCTTCAGGTCTATCCTCCGCCATAGTTTTTACTTTTTCCAGGATAACCTCATGTTTGAGGTCATCTTCATTAAAATTACTTCCCATACCAAGTTGCTCTTCAACTTTTTTACGCATTTTTTGTACTTTTTCGACCAAATCATCGCCCTCTTCTTCATCCAGTTCCAGTGAAGGCGCAACAAGTTCTTCTTCTTCTTTTGACACTTCAAGCATCTTATCCGCAAACGGAGCAATGACTTTTTTGTACAAAACAAACAACAGGATAAACACAAACAGATATTTCAGCAAACCGGAAAATGGAGCCAAATATGTTTCACTGAATGCAATAGCTTTGTTGACTCCCTGAGCCCCTCCGCTTACAGATGCTCTTTCAAACTGCAAATTTTGTACACTGATTTGATCGCCTCTTTTAGGATCAATACCGATAGAACGACTGGCAAGAGAGGTTAAGGCATTTATGTCCGCAGCATCCAAAGGCACATACTCCATCTCATCAGTTGGATTCCCCTCTTTGTCCAGTTTTGGTTTGTATTTTCCGTCAACGACAACTGCAGCCGTTATCCTTTTGATTCTTGCAAACTGACTCTTTGTAGTGCTGACGGTTTTTCCGACTTCATAATTCGTTGTGCCGGAGTTTTTTGAATATTTCTCCACCATTTTATTTGAGGCAAGTCCCTGTACCGGACCAATGTTGCTTACCGTTCCAGGAACGCCTCCGACTTCTTTTGGGGCACTTCCTTCTCTTTTTTCTTCATTAACCTGTTCGCTTCGCACAACATTTTCAGGATCATATTTTTCGGAAGTAGAGTTTTTTTGTGAAAAATCAAATTCTATGGTTACCTGTGCCACAACCTTGTCACTGCCGCCTACAAAAGGTGCGATGACATCAATGATTTTTTCCTGCTTTTTTTTCTCTTCTTTTATTTTATATTTTTGCTGAGCAATAGAGAGTTCACTCATCTGCGCCATTTCATCGTCATCACCAAGTGTTACGCCGTCACTGTCAATCAACATTACATTAGAAGGTTTTAGTTTTGGCACAGCTGCTGCGACAAGATTTTTAATTCCCCTGATTTGCTTGGAAGTAAGCATCCTTCCCTCAACCAGCTGCACCATTACAGAGGCTGTCGGATCAACCTGTTTGGAGACAAAAAGAGTCTCTTTCGGCAGAGCAAGGCTCACTGTTGCTTTTTCTACAGGTGAAAGTGCACTGATAGTACGGGAGAGTTCACCTTCCAATGCGCGCAGATGCTTGATTTTTTGATCAAAATTTGTAGCACCGAATTCCTGTTTGTCAAAAAGTTCAAATCCCACGCCTCTGTTTTTTGGAATACCCAAAGAGGCAATAGAAATCCTCTCTTTGTACACAATATCACGAGGCACTTTGATAACATTGTTTGCTTCAATTTTATAAGGAATATTATCTTTATCAAGCTGTTCTACAACTTTTGCAGCTTCAGAGGGTGTCAGAGAATCAAAAAGTACTTCATATCTGTCAAGTGAGGTTTTTTTAGCAGTAAAAACAACTAAAAAAATCAAAAAAGCAACAATACCTATTACAGCAGCTGCTATAATCATTTTTTGCTGTTTTGTAAGTTTTGCATACAAAACTGATAATTGCGAAAAAAGTACTTTAAAATCCATCAACTTCCCATCTTAAATTTTATAATAACAGTGATGCAAGTTCAAAAAAACGGCTGTTTTGCTCTTTTGTTCCGACAGTTACACGAATTGCATTCAACCCATAACCACTTAAATCCCGTACTATCATTCCTTTACGCAATAAAGCATTAGAAATTTCTGTCGAATTTTGTGTGTTATTCAGGCATAAAGTAACAAAGTTTGTATAACTCTCTATTATATCTATTTTTTGCTCATTTGCAAACTCTTCATAGCGTTTCATCTCCTGGAAATTTAAAGCGATACAATTATTTACAAATTCCTCATCTTCAAGTGCAACACTGGCAGCTTCAAGCGACAATGTCGTTATGTTAAAAGGCGGTCTCAGTTTATACAGTTCTTTTATAATATTTTCTGACGAAATACCATACCCGACACGCATGCCTCCAAGTCCGTAGGCTTTTGAAAAAGTACCCAGATAAATGACATTTTCAAATTTTTCAACCAACTCTTGAGGCATGATTTTTTTACTTTTGTCTTTATATGCAGCATATTCCATATAGGCACCGTCTACAACAACCAAAGTATCATTGTCGATTTTTTCTATAAACTTCATCAATTTGTCTGCATCTATTGCATCCCCTGTCGGGTTATTCGGTGTGCACAAAAAAATTATCGCAGGATTTGTCTCTTTATAAAGCCCATAAAATTCATCTAAATCATGCTCCTGTGATGCAGTTCTCACAATCTCTGCCCCGACATGTTTCGCATAAATCTCATACATTGCGAAAGTCACACTGTTCATCAGTATTTTGGAATTTTCATCAGCTTTTGCATGCATAATAAATTCTATAACCTGGTCACTTCCGCTGCCGATAATAAGATTTTTGTGCTCTGTTGCATATTTTTTTGTTAACGCATTTTTAAGTTTAAGCATACTGTCATCAGGATAAAGTGCCATATTCGGTAGAATTTTTGCCACGGCACTTTGTACTTTGGGGGAGCATCCATACGGATTTTCATTTGAAGCAAGTTTTACAATATCTTTTGGTTCTATGCCGAATTCACGTACGACAAGTTCTATAGGCTTGCCCGCCTCATAAGTTTTGATATTTTGTAGTTTTTTATTAAATTTCACTCTTCACCCTTTACGTAACTTCCAAGCCAAGTGACTTCGTCTTTATGTTTCTGTATGACTTTTTGAATCTTTTCCTCATCTATATGACCATAAAAGTCTATATAAAACCAGTAGCCAAAACCACCTTTGTCTCTTGAGGGACGAGACTCAATTTTTGAAAGATTTATCTTCTCTTCTTCAAAATCCTGTAAAAAACGCACCAGAGAACCAGCTTCAACAGCGTCTTTTAATCGTACCAGTATCGAAGTTTTATCATTCTCGCTGACAGAATTTTTAAAATCACTTAAAATGACGAAACGCGTTGTATTGTCTATGGCATCTTCAATGTTTTCAAACAGAGTAGGAAGTCCATACAGTTTTGCTGCAATATGAGAACATATTGCAGCCGAATTTGGCTCACGTGCCGCCAAAATGGCTGCTTTTGCCGTCGATTCTACCGGGATCAGTTCAACATTGATCAAACCATGTTCATTTAAAAATTCCCGACACTGCCCAAAGCCTTTGTCTTTTGAGTAGATTTTTGTAATATCCTCAAGTTTTTCCGCCTTTGTTGCAAAAGACATGTGTATCGGCATATAAAGTTCTGCAACAATTTTCATAGGACTTTTTGCAAGCAGATCAAGTGTCTCTCCAACAATTCCGTCACGGGAATTTTCAATAGGCACAACTGCAAATTTGGCACGGCCGGATTCAAGTGTTTTAAATACAGAAGCGATAGAATTTAACGAAAGATAGTCACTCATAGCCCCAAAACGGCTCTCAGCCGCCTGATGCGTAAAACTCCCTTCAGGCCCCAAATAGGCTATACGTTCCGGCAGTTCCAAATTTCTTGCCACAGCAAAAATTTCTAAAAATATTGCTTCTATCGCTTTGTTATTTAACAGTCCGCCCTCTTTTTCATTCAAAGAAACCAGTCTGTCAATAATTGCTTTTTCACGTTCTGGTCTATAGATTGCGCCACCGGTCTCTTTTTTGATTTCTCCGACTCTCTGGACAACTTTCATACGCTTATTCAACAGTGTAAGCATCTCATTGTCGATCGCATCTATCGCTTCTCTACAGTCATCTAAAGTTTTCATTATTGCTCCATCTTGTGGCGGATTAAAATATCCTGCATATTTTTATATATAAAATCGGGGATATTTGCTTCTTTTAAAAAAGGGACAATTTCCTCGGCACTTTTATATTTTCCGCTTGTTACAAAGAGTGTTTTCATACCAAGCTCTTTTGCTCCGCCCAAATCACCTTTTACATCATCACTGATAATAGTTATGTTTTGAAAATCTGCGGCAGGATTTTGTCTTTTAATTCTTTTAAGTGCTTCATTGTAAAATGCCTGACTTGGTTTGCCTACAACATCATAAGAACAGCTTGTCGCGAATTCAAGCATCTTCAAAATCGCACCTACTCCAGGGTAGCGCCTGTTGTTTTTTGCATAAATAGATGTCTCATGCATACCGACAAGTTTCGCACCATCAAGTAAAAAATCTATCATTTGTGCATATTCATCCGCAGAAAAATCCTCTTTTATGGCAATCAGTACGGTTTTGGGGTTTGTGTAGTCAAGTTTGTATCCCATGCTTTGCAGTGTTTGTAAAAACTCTTTTGCACCATATGCAGCCACAGCCTCTTTTTCGACACGGGATTCCAGAAGCATTAAAGGATCAAGGTACTTTGTCGCGTCAAATTCAAAACCCAGTCTGTTTAGATATGCCAAAAAATTCTGTGATGCTTTTTTTGTATTATTTGTTATGATCATATAAGGAATATGCTCACGATTGAGCATTTGTATAAACTCCCTGCTTCCATCTATTGGAGATTTGTCTTCATCACTGATAAGCGTTCCCTGCACATCTATAAAATACATTTTAGTCTACTAAAAATTCTTGTTCTAGACAGATAAGATCTTCAAAGCACTCTCTTTTTCTGATAAGTCTTGCTTTGGAGTTTTCAACAGCGACTTCCGCACTTCGTCCACGTGTATTGTAATTGCTCCCCATTCCAAATCCATAGGCACCGGCACTGTGAATCACAAGCAAATCATTTCTCTTTAGCTCCGGCAGAGGATAGTTTTTCGCAAAAAAGTCACCGCTTTCACACACCGGACCGACTATGTCTACTTCTCTCACCGGACCATTATTGTCTGTAATTGCTTCTATCTTATGATATGCATTATAGAGTGACGGACGCAGCAGATCATTCATTGCACCGTCAACAACAACAAATTTTTTATCACCATTTTGTTTTTCATAGAGAACTCTCGTCACAAAGTATCCTGCATTTGCCGTCAAAAACCTGCCCGGTTCACAAAGAATCGTCAAATCAAGTGCCGTAAGTGTTCCTAAAATTGCCTGTGCATAATCATATGGTTTTATCGTCTCTTCATTATCATATTTGACGCCAAGTCCGCCACCAACATCAAAAAACTTCAACTCTATATCAATAGCCTGCAGTGAACGCACCAAATCTGCAACTATTTCGGCAGCTTCTCTTATCGGCTGCAATTGTGTCAGTTGTGAGCCTATATGAAAATGAATACCGACAGGGTCCAAATATTGAGAATTTTTAGCCTTGATATACATACGTTTAGCACTTGAGAGATCCACACCAAATTTATTGTCATGCAGTCCGGTAGAGATATAAGGATGTGTCTGCGGGTCAATATTGGGATTCACTCTGATACTTATGCGTGAAGGCTTGTCCAGTCTCTCTGCAATAGCCTCAACCCGATCAAGCTCCGCTTCGCTTTCAACATTGATATATAAAATATCTTTTTCTATCGCTTCACGTATCTCCTCATCACTTTTGCCGACACCAGAAAATATAATTTTATATGCGGGAATTCCTGCCAAAAGAGCACGACGCACTTCACCGATAGAAACACAGTCAGCACCACTGCCCATTTTTGCAAAATGACGAACAACACTTAAATTTGAATTTGCTTTTACTGCATAAGCAATAATAGACTTACGTCCCCTGAATGCTTCTTTTAACTCTGTATACTGTGCGGACATATAATCAAAATCATATACGTACAAGGGTGTTCCATACTCATCTGCCAATGCTTTAAAATCAATCATAAAAATTCCAAATATTTTTTAGATAATTTTATCTAAAATGTGCTTAGAAGTGCCTAAGACAGTAGTGTTCTGTGTCTATACCACTGAAAAAAGGCCAATAGAGCCAATATCGCAACAGGAAGAACTATCCCGACTTCACTCGGTATCACTTTATTGTTTGCAAGCTTTATCAGAAAAAAGAGAATTCCCCAGGTGAGCAACGTTGCCAGGATTGCACCAAATGTAAAAAGAGAAACATTCAAAAATCGTACACTCATTGGGACAAAGAAAAATATTATAACAATGAGACACGGAACAAAAAAAGGATAGATAAATATTTTATAAAGTGCTGACTTGATATTATCCGTATTAATGTTTTGTTTATTCAGTAAAAGCATAGCATCCACGGCATCTATAATTGTAAAGTTCACTTTTCCCTCATATACCTGGTCAAGCATTTTAGGGCGAAACCCTTCTAAAATTTTCAAATCTTTTGCTTTAGTGACTTTTATTCCGGGTGAGGCAAGAGACAAATCATCAGGCTTTGTAATAATGTCAGCCTGCCTGATAAACCAGTAGTTATCTATGTATCTGGCTGACTTGGCAACAACCACTTCTTTTAAAGACTCATTTGTAACACTAAACACACGAATATTCTTCGCAGTTTCCTGCAAAGGAAGCAGTTTTGAAAAATATATATACTTTCCCTTGTACGCAAAAAAAAGATCGCGTGTGGGACTTAAATATTGTGAATTCTTTTTAATATTTCTGGAAAACTCTTCTGCTCTGGCAAAATTCGACCACGCATGCAGCGCTATAAACAGAACAATAACAGCGGTAGAAACAAGAACAAAGGGACGCAAAACATCTACTCTTGAATATCCCAAAGAAAAGAATGAAACAAGTGCATTGGAGCGGATAAGATATATTTTTGTAGATATCATTCCAAATACCAGTGCGATTGGCAGTAAAATATCTATGGCAGAAAATGATTTGTACACCAGATAAATCAAAATAAGGTTTGCCGATGACTTGGATAAATCCTGGGCACTGCCCATATAGTCAAAACCGACAACAAACAGAACCAAAGCTATCAGTATAATCAAAAAATATTTTATATAGTGCCATGAAATATATCTGAATGCTAACATTCCATTGCCTTTTGGGAGTATTTGCACCGTGTCTCTTCCAATGAATGTGTCAGTAAAAACTCCACTGCATCACAACATTTATCTATCCATTCCGACAGACATTTTTGTTCTGTTGCACTGAAAGGGCTTAATACATAAGAGGCCACTTCTCCCTTATGCGCTGGTTTTGCTATGCCCATTCTTACTCTGACATATTCACGGGATATTTTTGAATCTATTGATTTAAGACCGTTGTGCCCGCCATGTCCTCCGCCTTTTTTAAAACGTAAGGCACCAAAGGGAAGATCCAAATCATCATGTATTACAACGACATCTTCGATTTTGTAAAACTGCTTTACTTTTACAACAGATTCTCCGGAAAGATTCATATATGTCAATGGTTTTAATAAAAAATGATTTTGAAATTTATAGAGTTCACCTTGAAATGATGAGGAGGAAATCTTACTGGCATTATGACGACGAATCAGTTCATCTATAACCATAAAACCGATATTATGGCGTGTAGCCTCATAGTCGGATCCAGGGTTTCCCAGCCCAACTATAAGCATATTGCTACTACTTAGCTTTGATAATACTTAGTACGGCAACACGGTCAGCATCTGTAAATTGTACATTTTCAGTTACTTCGATGTCACGAATAAGCTTAGCGTCGCCAATATCCATATCTGTTACATCAATTGTAATTGCTTTTGGTAAATCTTCAATCTTTGCTTTGACTCTCAAACGTCTTTTTGAAATATTTACAAGTCCTTTGTTTTTCACACCGATTGAATCACCGACCGCTTCAACAGGAACCATATAGTGTGTTACAACACCTGGCTGTGCCACCATTAAATCTACATGTAAAAGTTTTCCTGTTACCGGATGAGACTCATATGCCTGAACAACAACCTGCATCTCTTTTCCATCAATTGAAACAGGAAATGCCAATGTGTTTTTATTACGAACAGTACGGATATACTCATTTTCTTTAAATGCAGCATTGATATTTTCAAGCCCTTTTCCGTAAATATTCGCAATTAGATAACCATCACGGCGAAGCGCTTTTGTGCCCTTTTTGCCAATACTCTCTCTAACTATACCTTCTAACATATGAAGTCCTTTGTCTTTTAAAATAGGCGCAATTATACAGTTTTATGGATTAAACTTTACTTTAAATCAAAAATATCATCATCGTCAGAAGATATTTCAACTTTTGGCAGTTCATTTTCTTCAGCCATATCTGCCATTGTCCCGCTTATAAGTCCGTTCATTTTCAGTTCTACATCAGAAGCACTCGTCGCATTGTTAAGCGCTTCTTCTTTGGAAATAACACCTTCATTGTAGAGATCCAGAATAGCCTGGTCAAAACTTTGTGATTTGTAATGCTCTTTTCCTGCTTCAATTGCATCACGAATTTCGTAATCTCTGTTTTCCAAAATAAGTTTTTCAATTGTCGGAGTCCGTACCAGTACTTCAAGAGCGGCGCGGCGCTTTCCGTCTACAGTAGGTATCAGCCTTTGAGAAACTACTCCCTGCAAAACACCTGCAAGTGAAAGACGCACACGATTTTGCTCATCTGTCGGGAACTGGGCAATTATACGGTTGATCGTCTCTTTCGCATCCACTGTATGCAGTGTTGAAAAAACAAGGTGACCGGTGTCTGCCGCGTGCAGGGCAAGGTTTATCGTCTCCTGATCCCGCATTTCCCCTACCAGAATAATATCAGGGTCTTCACGAAGTGCTGCACGCAGAGCTGTTCCAAAAGAGAGGGTATCCTGGCCTACAGAACGCTGATTGATGATACAGTTTCTGTCCTTGTGCACAAATTCGATCGGATCTTCAATGGTAATTATATGCTTTTTCTTAGTAAGATTAATCTCATTGACAAGTGCTGCAAGTGTTGTAGACTTACCGCTTCCGGTCACACCCGTCACAAGAACCAAGCCTCTTTCTCTTTGTGTAAAACTTTTGACAATATCCGGTAAATAGAGTTCTTCAAATGAAGGAATTTTGATAGGAATCACACGAAATACTGCCGACACTCCGTCCATCTGAAAAAATATATTGACACGGAAACGATTGTTTTCATCATAAGGATATACCAAATCGAGTTCTTTTTTTTCAACAAACTCGGCAAAACGCCCTTTTAAAAGTTCTTTTGCAAATATCAGGGCATCCTCTTTTGTTAAAATACCACCGGAAAACTGGACAATATTTCCATTAATCCTTGCCCGAATTACAGCATTGGCCTTTACATGTAAGTCACTGCCTCCCACCTCAATCATTTTTTTCAGATGCAGGCGTATTTTTTTTAACTGCTCAAATGTCAGCTTACTGACATCAACCTCTGTATTCATAATGCCTCCAATATCTCTTGGAATGCTTTTTTAAATGCTTCCAAACCATCATCAATTTGCTTTTGCAGTACTTCATCCATTTTAACACCGGTATCTTCTATCTGTGTGAAATGTCTGTTAATGATTTTTTTATCAATCGGCAAAGCTGCTTTTTTTGAACCGTTATGCGCATGGAAAGCTTTTATGGTATCTACAGGGGCTGTATTGACACTGTTATACGCCAACAGTTTTTCGATGTAATAATAGGGCGGCAGAGAGTCGTCTTTTACTCCGGTACTGGCAAAAAGAGCCCTGCATCCCTCTACATTCATACTCTGTATCTCTTCATAGATGACAGAAGTATTGTATATGCCTGTCAATCCTGTTTCTATACCGTTTTCTTTTAAGAGTATATCAAGTGCCCGGTCGATTCTGCTGACAAAAATACTGATAACAGTAGGCACGCTTTTGCCATATATTTCACTTCCTTTTTCAAAAGCCTGCGCACAGTATATGGCTTGGGATTTTTTAAAAATCAATGTTGCGTTCACAGGGATTCCAACAGATGTCAACGCCTGCATCGCTTCATATCCGGCTTCTGTGGCCGGAACTTTTATCATAACATTTTCTCTGTTTATCGCCTTAAAAAGCCTTTTTCCCTCTGCAGCAGTTGCCTGTGCGTCATCACACAAAAAAGGATCAACTTCTATACTGACATATCCGTCATCCCCTTTGTCGTATAAGGGTTTTAAAATATCTGCTGCTTTTCGTATGTCATATATTGCCACTGCTTCATATTTTTCTTTTGGAGAAAGCGCATCCAGTGATGCAAGTTGCTCTTTGTATGCAGGAGAGCTTAAAATTGCATTCTTAAATATTGCCGGATTCGAAGTGGCTCCATTGATTATTTTTTTGTCTATAAGTTCTTTAAATTCTTTGTCCAGGTAATCTCTTTCTATAAAATCAGCCCATAATGAAAACTTCAAATCTTCTATATACATTTTAATTCCTACTGTTTAGTAATTTTTGAAATCTATTATAACCCAATCAATCTAAAATTAAGCTAGTTTCTTTGGTACTGTAAAATGAAATACAGTACTGTTATTTTCACTCTCAACCTCTATTGTTGTATGAAACTGTTTTTGCATTATCATTTGTGACATGTAAAGGCCAAGTCCTGTCCCATTCTTGCCTTTTGTACTGAAATAAGGTTCAAAAATAGAATCAATATGCTCTTTTTTTATCCCTCCCGCATTATCTTCAATTTCTAACTGCAAGGCATCTCCCCGGTTCTGTACACGAATAATTATTTTCGGATCTTTAATCTCTCTTGCAATAAGTTCATCAACGGCGTTATTTAAAATATTCAACAGTACCTGAATAAGTTCATTGGTATATGTATTGATAACTGCACTGTTTTTTTGCATATATAAAATTTTTATATATGTTTCTTTGAGTCTCGGTTTAGTAAAATTAATCGCTTTTTGTATCAACTCGTTTATCTCTATGGAATTTATCTCTTTTTTGGGATGAAAATAGGTTTGAAAATCATCAATCGTGGCCGAAAGGTAGGCAATAGTATTGTTTATCTCTTCAAAAGCGGTTTCATATTCTTTTTCTCTGATCTCTTTTCCCAACAGGCGTTTTATCTGTAAATTTGATATATTGAGGGTGACAGTTGAAAGAGGCTGACGCCATTGGTGGGCTATCATGCTTATCATCTCGCCCATAACCGCCTGTTTGGACTGTACAGACAATATTTTATCTTTTTTCGTCAGTTCATCCAGCTGCTTTTTGAGCATATTTTTCTGTTCAATGATTAAACTTGCCGCTTCATTCATACGCTTTTGATAAAAATAGATAATGATACTTACAAGAATAAGCACAAAAGAGATATACGTCACCTGAAACAGAGAATACGATACATGTACAAAAGGCTGTAGCGGTGCGATGAGCAAGAAAAACACCATTGCCGCAACCCAAAAAAACACATACCTGTCACTTCCAAAGTAGAGAAGAATAATAGGGTAGGTAAAAATCCATATATGTTTTAATTCTTCAGGCTTGCTCATATAAACCAGGAGTAAAAACAGTATACTGTACTGCAGAGTCATCAAAAAAGATATGACTTTAAAATACTTTTTATTGATACGTAAAGCCAACATGAGTCCAACAGCACTCAACAATAAGACAGTTTCTACAGGAATAAGCGCCGGCGTTGCTCTGAGAATATTTGCACTGATCCCAAAAATCAATCCGGCAAAAGAGAGTAAAAAAACAATATTCACCATTTGAAATTTATTTTTTAATTCACTTTCATCTTCTTTAAAATCCCAGCCACTGGTAAAAAAGTTCTCTAACAATTTGTTTTTCATGGTAAATATATCTTATCCTGCAGTTCTTTATACTCACTTTGTACATCACTGTCCAAAGTAATTCCACCGCCGCTTTTATAGAAGTACCCCTTGGCACTCTTTTGTATAAAACGTATCATCACACCGCTGTCCAGGCTGTTCCCGTCAAACACACCAAATACTCCACTGAAAAATCCGCGGGCATAGCCTTCAATATCTTCAATAATATTGACGGTACTTTTTTTGGGTGCACCGCTTATACTGCCCGCCGGAAGAAGTGTTTGCAATATTGTACCGAGTTCTTCCTGCCAGTTTACATGTAAAGAACCGCGTATATGGGAGCTTATCTGTAAAAGTTTCTTCTCTCCGGCTTCTATTGTCTGTATATAACGAAATCTCTCTACTGTAACATCAGAAGCGACCATGGAAAGATCATTTCTGAGCAAATCTACTATCATAATATGCTCAGCCATCTCTTTTTCATCGGCTAATATTTTTTTCTCGGCATTGACTTTGGCAGCATCAATAGTGCCTTTCATAGGAAAGGTATGAATCGTATTGTCGGCTATTTGTATAAATTTTTCAGGAGAAAAGCAGAGAAACTCATCTTTATAACGCAGTTTATAATGCGCATTTGCCACCCTGAACATCTCTTTTAAAGTAAGGTCTGTTTTTACAGGTGTCTGTTGGGTAAGATTGAGGATATAGGTCTCACCTGATTTAATCTTTTCAATAACAGCATCAAATTTTTTTTTATACTCTGAAAATTTTATGGGATCAGTCTGAAGAATATGCAAATGTTTTTTGAAACTGTATTTTTCGTTAATACAAAACTCTATATCTTCTTTTTCCAGGTCTTCAAGAAGAATTACCTCAACATCTTCCCCTTTAAAGTCACTTATAAACAAAAACGGCTTTTTCTGTTTTGCCAAAACATTTATTTTCTCAAAACTCATGCAATCAGTTTTTTGAGTATAGCCATTCGTATATTAACCCCGTTACTCACCTGCTCCAAGACCTTGCAACGCTTATCTTCGAGCATTGCATCACTGATATCGATATTTCGATGAACTGGTCCCGGGTGCAGGAGTATAATCTCTCTGTCTCCAATGAGTTCCTCCGTTATACAAAAATCGCTTGCATAGTCTTTTAACGAAGCGTAACTTTGCGAAGAGTGTCGCTCTGTCTGTGTACGAAGACTCATAATAGCATCCACCTCGTCAATAATCTCTGACAAATAATGAGTTGTTCTTAGACGGGTTTTTGGCAGAAAATGCGGTGGTGCCACCAAAATCACCTCCATTCCAAAACGTGTTAAAAGTTCTATATTTGAGTTTGCAACACGGGAGTTTTTAATATCTCCGACAATAGCGATTTTTTTTCCTTCAAGTGAGCCAAAGTGCTCCTTGAGTGTATACAAATCCAAAAGCGCCTGAGAAGGATGGGCATGGGCACCGTCGCCGGCATTGACAATGCTAGCCTTGGTATGCTTTGAAAGAATCTGGGGCACACCCGCATTTTCATGACGGACTATGATGGCATGTGGTCCCATAGCATCAAGATTCATTGCCGTATCTACAAGTGTTTCACCTTTTTTTGTAGAACTTTTTGCAACATCAAGATGCACTATTTCAGCACCGAGTCTTTTTGCGGCTATTTCAAACGAACTTTTTGTTCGTGTCGAATTTTCAAAAAAAAGTGTAATAATAATCTTGTCTTCTAAAATTCTTTCAAAACGGCCGTCACTGAATTTTTTTGCATCTGCCAACAACTTTTGTATCTCTTCTTTTGTAAAATCATCAGTGCGTATTAAATGCTGCATTTTTATCCTAAATTATATAATTTACAAATTATACAGGAGTTGGCTTATAGTGTCAATATCCTCTTGAATTTTCAACACACCAAATCCGCTTTTGTCAAAATAAGGCCGACTGATTTTATCAAAACCAGCCTCTTGATCCCGGCAGTTAAATCCAACTACATGCGCAATATTTTTATCTTCCAAAGCTTTTTTACTCAACAGAGTATCATTAATGCAGCCCAAAGAGCAGTGTGTTACCAGGAGTGCGGGTGCTTCAAACTCTGCTATCAGGTCAATAATCATATACTTTTCATCCACAGGCACATATAATCCGCCCGCCCCTTCGATTATCAATACATCACACAGTTTCTCAAGCTTTTGCACAGTTACATGTAATCTGCTCTTATCAAGCGCCTTACCGCCTGATGCGACAAAAGGAGCGGCAGGAAGCTCATATGATACAGGAACTATATCTTCTACATGTAAACCCAAAAACTCCGGATTTAATTTTTGCACCAATGTCAAAAGTTCACTTCCATCAGGATAAAAACCATCAACAACACCTGTTTCTATCGGTTTCATCACACCTACACGCAAACCTCGCGAAGCAAATGACTCCAGTAGAAGTTTTGTAGTATATGTTTTGCCTATATCGGTATTGGTAGCTGTTACAAAAATACGTTTTGCCAAATCTATTTCCTTTTTTCAAATTATATCATAGAAAACCAAACTATATATTGATAACCACTATCGATATTAATATATACTTAAGAAAGAGCATGCTACAATTTCAAAAATTGATACTAATTATCATTAAAAGGCTTCTTATGTCAGACACAATACTAAAATCAAAAATACAGACTCTGCTGCAGCAATCTGCTTATGACAAAAGTGTTAAACTCATTTGTCCTATTGTTAAAATACTTTCTATGAGATATCCATATCTTTCAAAAAATAAAATTTATACACTCACAAAGTCTCTTGTATAGCATGAAGATAAAAGAATATATCGGTTCTATTATAGCGAATGAAGGGTATGGCGTCTGTTATGAGCCGATAATTGAGTTAAAAAATATGGAAATATTTGCCTATGAGGCATTAAGCCGATTTAAATACGGAAATACTATCATATCTCCTTATGAATTTTTTAAGAGTATCCATCAAAATATTGAACTCTTTTTTTATGTTGAAACTGTTTTGAAAAAATTTCAGTTGCACCATCAGCCTCCCGGCAAAAAATTATTTTTAAATCTTGACCCTGATGTCGCTATCAGTGATCATCATGTTGCTTTTTGGATCGACTTTTTCCAAAATACCGATAATGTTGTTGTGGAAATTATAGAAAATTCTGATGAAGAAAATGCTCAGGATGTTGAAAATTTTATGGACTGGATGAATGAATATGAAATATCCTATGCCTATGATGACTTTGCCAAACCAAACAGTATCTATTTTACCTCTCTGTTATGCAGAGCGGATGTTATTAAACTGGATATAGATGTTTTAAAGAGAATCAAACAGCATCCCGCATATATAGAAGTGATGAAAGGTGTTGTCAACTATGCAAAAATCTCATCCAAAAAAACGATTTTGGAAGGTATTGAAAACAGCAATGATTTAAAAATAGCACAAGAGATGGGTGTTGACTATATACAGGGTTATCTTTTTAAAGAGAAGTTTATAAATATTTGGAAAAATGATGAAAATATATGCAGATGATCATCAGCACACTGCCAAATGGCAAGTGCTGAGAATAAAATTAGTTTGTATCTTGGTTGACAATTTTATTTGCTGAAATCCAAGGCATCATTTCACGTAACTTTACACCGGTTTGTTCAATCAATGAAGCACGGGCATTTGCTCTTTCTGCATTCATACGAGGATACCCGGCCTGACCTTCAAGTATAAAGTCTTTTGCAAATCTGCCGTCTTGAATCTCTTTGAGAATCTCTTTCATTGCCTCTTTTGATTCTTTGTTGATAACACGTTTGCCAGAAACATAGTCACCATACTCAGCAGTGTTTGAGATAGAGTATCTCATATCAGCGATTCCGCCCTCAAACATCAGGTCAACGATAAGCTTGAGTTCGTGAAGACACTCAAAGTAAGCCATTTCAGGAGCATATCCGGCTTCTGTCAATGTTTCAAAACCGGCTTGAACCAAAGAAGTAACACCGCCGCAAAGAACAGCCTGCTCTCCAAAAAGGTCAGTTTCTGTTTCATCTTTGAAAGTTGTTTCAATAATCGCAGTACGCCCGCCACCGATTGCAGAAGCGTAAGAGAGTGCCAACTCTTTTGTAGTTCCTGAAGGATCATTTTCAATAGCAATAAGATCCGGAATACCACCGCCGCGTACAAATTCAGAACGTACGGTATGTCCCGGAGCCTTTGGTGCAATCATAGTAACATTAATATCTGCAGCAGGAATAATACTCTTGTAGTGAATGTTAAAACCATGACCAAAAGCGATCGTATCGCCCGCTTTTAAATTTGGTTCAATCTCTTCTTTGTAAATTCTTGCCTGATCTTCATCAGGAAGAAGAATCATAACAACATCTGCTTTTGCAGTAGCTTCAGCAACTGTTAAGACCTCAAATCCTTTTGCCTCGGCTTTTGCCCAGCTTGCGCCGCCTTTACGAAGACCGACAACAACATCTACACCGCTGTCTCTAAGGTTTTCAGCGTGTGCGTGCCCCTGAGAACCAAATCCTATCATTGCAACTTTTTTGCTTCTGATTATATTAATATCACAATCTTTATCATAGTAAACATTTAATGCCATTACATTTCCTTGAGCTTCATGGGTATATCCCTTGAAAAATTTGTCGCATTATACTCTATTAATAGTAAAACTTTTATTATACTAAACTTATAACTTCTGTTAAATTATCTGAGTTAATCTCATACTCTGTATAATATGAAAAAATTTGGAGAAAAAATGAAAAAATTCAACCTTTTTAATGAAATCATTACAGTTGATAAATCGGAACTGCTTAAAGCAATAAACTCTGCAAAAGAGTACGGCATCAATATAGACGGAGCAATAAAATATGCGCCTTTTAACGAAACAGAAATCCTCATTTATCAGGGCAGGCATACACCTCTGCCGATGAATGCACTCTCATCGGCAAAAACACCTTCTCTTGCAGAAATATTTGGTAACAATTATCAAATCACCGAAAATGAACAGCAGGTACTTATAAAAGCATTTTCCAATTGGCAGGAGTTGATTAGAGTGAATACACCCCGTGCCTCCTATGATGATACAACAGGCGACGGTGTTGACAAATTTGCCGATGAAACACTTGAAGAGATAGGCTGGAATGCAACAGAATTTGACATAAACTACAGAACGCTTGTTGATATCCTTGAAAAAGAGTGTGAGGGAACACTGCTGTGCATAGAACAGGAAGATCCGTATAAATTCAGCGGACTGGGTTTTTTGGATGATAACACACATGCAAAAGAAATTCTTTTTTCCTACTGTCAAAATGAGATTAAAAAATTAATGAGCGAAAATCCTTTATATACAACAGAGAAACTTACTGACGATGAAAAAGAAGCAGCTGAGTATTTCAAATGTCTTTAAACAAACAAAAAATTACTATAGAGTATAAATACAGAGGATCAATAGAGTTCCCAGATACTCCTGAAGCGAAAGATATTTTTTTTAAAACAAAACAGGCCTATGCGAATCATGAAAAAATGAGCATAAACCTTCTGTTTTGTGATGCAAAACTGGCAAAATTAAAAAAGTATCAAAAAGGCGGCGCAGAAAAAGAGCTGCTGAACCTGGATTTTTATATAAACCTGGGTGAAATTCTGGGTTTTCCCACAAATGACGCCCAACAGTTAAAAAAGCGTATTCAAATTATCAACGACACGGCACATTCAAGTTTCAATATTACAAAAAGGCTCAAACTTATCAACAAAAAACAAAAATCACAGGCCAAACAAAGTTATCTTTTTTGGGATATAGAAAATTTTTCAAGTATTGCCTCGATTTTCAATGATATTATCGAGCCTTACAAAATTTCTGATACCAATATTTTTTTAGCAGCAAACCCTGATTCCCTCTATCTTAAACGAGCGGAATGGGAGGCAAATTTATATGATTACGGCAAAACACTCAACTCATTTAATTTTATGAAGTGTGATCATGGAAAAAATGTGGCAGATGATGTTTTACTGCAAAATTTTCAAGATGCCGGATTAAAAAATACAAATGTCTTTATTTTGACTTTTGACAGAGAATTAAAAGAACGTTTCAGCGAAATAACCCATCCAAGCAATAATCTTTTCATAATGGCTCAATAAGCTTTTCCTGTGGTTCGCCAAGGTAATACCCTTGCGCATATTCTATACCAATTTCTCTGACAACATCCAACACCTCGGCAGAGTGCACAAACTCTGCTATGACTTTTTTCCCAAGTTTTTTTGCAAATACCACAATTGTTTCGACAATCAAGCGCGAATTTTGATCCTGATGAATATTTTTAATCAGCGAACCGTCTATTTTCATATAATCACATGAAATACTTGTCATATATTGAAAATTGGCAAATCCGCTTCCAAAATCATCAATGGCAATAGATGCGCCTGATGCATAGACTTCTTTTGTAAAATCGTTTACGATATTTTCGTTCGTATACTCCTGTGTTTCCAGAATTTCTATTGTTAACTGCTTTGCAATACTATACTCTTTGATTTTTTCAAAAAGAAAATTTCGCATTTTTTCGCTGAATATGTCACTGAAAGAGAGATTGATGCTAAAGTCCAAACCGTTGCCGGCAAAAAAAGAAAATGTTTTTTCTATCATAATTTCGGTTATTCGAGGGTAGAGCCTTATTTTTTCACTGATTTCAAGAAAAAAATAGGGAGAAAGAATTTTTCCATCAGCTTTTCTCAGGCGTACAAGTGCTTCATATTTTTCAATTTTTCCTGTTTTTATACTAAAAATAGGCTGATAGTACGGAATAATGTCATCATTCTCTATCGCTCTTTTAATCTCATTTGCCATTTGCAGATTTGACTCATATTTTTTTGCAAGTTCTAAAGATTTATTGAAAATCAAATAGGGTTTGTGCGCTTTTTTCGCAGCTTTAAGCACCATATCGGCATTAGCCAGACCGGTTTTTTTCTCATTGATATATGCTGCTGAAACAGTCACCGAAACATGAATAACCTGATCTTTTACCAAAAACTCTTTTTGTTCTATATTACTTATAAGCTGTTGAATGGTATTTTCAATAACCGTATAGGTTTGTTCTTTATTTGAAATAATGGCAAACTCATCCGAAGGCAACTTAAATAACTCCATTCCCTCACGTTTTGTAAATTCGTGTAAATATTGCGACATTTTTACCAACACAGTATCGCCTACCGCATGCCCGTAAAAATCATTTATAGTAGTAAAATCATCAATATTTACCAAAAAAACTGTTTCACCCACACACTCATCTATCCTGTGAAGCAGACTCAATCTGTTTGGCATCTCTGTCAATTTATCAAAATATGCCTGTTTGTAGATAAACTCCGCACTTCTTTGCACTCTTTTTTCAAGTTCGGCATTTAACTCAGCCAACTCCTGCGATACGCTGTTTGCAAGGTTTGCAAGGGCATATTCTGTACTCACTGCGAAATCTTTTTTGTGTATAACACTTTTTCTGTGAACACTCTCGAGTGTTTTATTGCTTTCGCTTAGACCAAGCAGAGTAATGGATTCATTAAGCAAATCACTTTTCTGATTAGAAAAAAATTCTCCATAAGTAAAAAAACCGCTTATGTCGCCAAGCGTAGAGAGTCCTTCTAATTCATACTCTATATATTTTTCCATAAAACGTCTTCTTGCCATACAGGAGTAAACAAATACGGCTTCGGGTTGAAACTGAAGTCTGTCAAATATTTTATCCAGCTGATATTCACCACTTTTTAGCAGATTATCAACATTACCTACACCAAAACGGACTTTCTCACCCTCGTCAAGATTGCCGGCAAAGGTCAACGAACCGTCTTCGTGTTTAAACAGTACTGCCCTGCCTATGTTTACCCCGTCTTTTTCAAATATAAGTGGAAATTCTATACCGATTTTAGGAAGATTTTGAGCCAGTTCTTTGCCCATATATTTTGCATACATATCTACGGCGCTTATACCGTCTATTTCATACACTCTGTTTTTAACTGCTTTTGTAATTGTAAGCTTCTTGCCTATAGGTGTCCAGTCAAAACTGTAGTGGGTAAAAACATTCAATGCATCAGAATTCAAAGTAACACCGACTGCTCCATTCTCAGTAATATGCTTATTGTTAAATACAAAAGTTTTTTTGAGTTCTCCGTTGTCACCGGCCAACCCGCCTGAAACTACGATGTTTGGATTAATACTGTTAATGCCCTTTAGGAACTCTTCCCCGTTTGTGTGGAGTCCGTCAGCAAAACTGATGAGTGCTTTTGTATTGGGACGCAGAATTTTTCTTAGTAATTTTTTACCGCAGATATAGCTCATTTGTGTAGAATCGGCATGCTCTACAAGGATAGCCTTCAACTCTGTCTTTTCAAATTTCGTAAAGGTTACAACATGCTTTGATGCAATATAAATATCTGTATTGTGCAAGGCACCATCTGTTGTTGTCCCGATAATCGTAGTCTGGGGATAAGTTGTTGCAAAATAGTTTTGTATCTCTTTTATCTCTTGTAGATTATTATTTGCACAAAATATTTGTATAAGTGTTTTAGAGTCTGAAGCAAAAGGCTTCATTTTTTTTAATTCTGATATATTTTGAAACGTTATAGTTTTATTTAACATAGTTATATTGTAGTAAACTGAAGCTTTAATATCATTGACACCATAGCAAAGCAGTAGGAATATTGCTGTGAATGTTAATATATATCAGGGTTTTTAGAGGTGCCTTTAAGTTGTAAAAATCTTTGTAAAATAATCATTGCTGAAAGTGAGTCCACTCGACCATCGCGGATATATTTTATTTTACCTTTCATCATCTGCTCCGCTTCAAGTGAGCTGCCAGCTTCATCCTGATAAAAGATTTCTCCCTCAAAAGCAACCAGATTCATAAAATGTTCAATACGTCTGCGCATCTCATCTTCACTGCTCCCGCCCAGAGGAATGCCTATGACAACCGCATCAGCTTCCCACTCTTTTATGGCTTTTTTTACTTCCAGTGAAGCCTGGTTGCGGTTTTTTCTTATAATGGCGGGAAGAGGTGTAACGATCTCTTTATGTGCTGAATATGCCAATCCGATACGTTTGAGCCCCAAATCTATTGCAATATATTTCAAAACTATTTACCCAGACAAAAAGAGCCGAACATTTTATCAAGCATTTCATCATTTTCAAACGGACGGGTAATGCCTGCCATTGCCTTTACAGCTTCATTGAGATGAAAAGAAAATATTTCCAATTCCTGATCCTTGAGCGGTTCAAAAGCCTCTTGTATATTTTGCATTGTCGCTTCAACTGCAGAAATTTGACGCTCAGAGATAAGCATAATCTCATCACTTACATTATTTGAGTCCATAATTTCTTCAAGCTTTTTAACCAAAGCCGTCACATCACTCTTGGAATTCAATGCCAAATCAAAAGCCAAGCCCGGCAAGTCAAATTTTTCTTCCAGGTCTATTTTATTTTTAACAACAAGTATCTCTTTTTTTTCTTTGTTTGAGGCAATAAGTTTTACTATTTCTTTGTCTTGTGCATCTGCAACGCGCGAAGCATCAAACAAAGCTATAACAATATCACTTTCACGGATTGCCTCAAGGCTACGCTGTATTCCAATACGCTCTATTTCATCGTTTGATTCACGAATACCGGCAGTATCTACAATCCGTATAAGGTGTGTGCCTATTCTGACCTGCTCTTCTATTGTATCCCGTGTTGTGCCGGCTATATCACTGACTATCGCACGGTTATAATTAAGCAGGGCATTCAAGAGTGAACTTTTACCAACATTTGGCTTTCCGATAATAGCCACCTTAAACCCTTGCATCAATCCCTCTCTTGACTTTGAAGCAATAAGGGTTTTTTCGAGCAGTGCATAGAGTTCCTCAAGTTTTGACTCTATCTGTGCTACCAAATCCTGAGGCAAGTCTTCTTCTGCATAATCTATAGTAACCTCACTGTATGCCAGAATATGAATAATCTCATCTCTGACCTGCTCTATAAATTCTTTCAAAGAACCTTTCATCTGAGAAGCCAAAATTTTTGCCGCATCTTCACTTTTGGCTTCTATAAGCTGTGCTATGGCTTCTGCTTCACTCAAGTCAATTCTTCCGTTTAGAAAAGCCCGTTTTGAAAATTCACCGGCATTGGCAAGACGTGCCCCTGCTTTGAGTGTTGCTCTGAGAATACTCTGTGCAACTATAAAACCGCCGTGACACTGTATCTCTACAACATCCTCAGCAGTAAAAGAGTATGGTCCCTGAAAGTAAATAACTATCGCTTCATCAATAAGCTCATTTTCATTATTGTAAATATTTGTGAGTGTGGCATATCTGGGGATGAAATTCTCTTTACATGTAAGCTGTTTTGCTATTGTCAGAGCTTTTTCACCACTCAAACGAATAATAGCAATAGAGCCAATGCCATTTGCTGTTGCAATGGCAGCTATAGTTTCATTCATAGTCTAGTTGTTGTGGTAATCATTAATGATTATATATTTCAGACCGTCTTTTGTAGAACGGATAACTACGTATTTGTCCGGATACCGTTCACGCAACTCTTTGAGTGCAATTTGTACCAGTACACCGTCAAGTATTTTTGTCTGTGCCCGTCCGTCTCTGTCAATATTTTCATAAACATTTGTTAGGTATCTCCCAACCGACTCTTCCTGGTTTTTTAAAAACTCTGCTATCTCAAGACGTATTTGCAAACCATATTTTGTATTAATCCAATTAAACAGCATATAAGAGAGCGCCTTGTATCTATAGCCCTCTTTTCCTATAAGAAGTGCTGCATCTTCACCCTTAAACTCAACCAACAGTGTTTCTTTGTCATAGGCTGAAACTTCAACTTTTTCTATGTCAAAACAGATAAGAGCAAAGAGTTGGCTAATGTCTTTTTCAACCTCTGTAACAATTGTTTCTATATTTGGAGTATCGCTCACTTCTTCTATTGCTATGTCATCATATTCATCATCATAGTCTGCTGTATATGCAAGCCCGCTCGCCAAATCTTCTTCGAGTTCATCTTCATCCTGATCACTTACAAATGACGTAGGCATAATTGTATCGTTGAGCATTGTATGCTGTTGTATATCATCATTTGTATCCGGCAAAATTTCCGGAGCCTTTTGAGGAGTCTTTTGCGGTTCTTTTTCTTCTTTGGAAATCTCATTTTTTATTGTTGCAACTATTATAGCTTTCTTTTTAAAAAAGCCTAAAAAGCCACTGCTTGGAGCCTGTACAACTTCAACAGCCAGCTGCGTTACAGAGCAGTCCAGTGCAGTGGCTGCATCTTTGAATGCACCTTCCAGGGTTACTGCCTCAATCTTAATCATTACTTTTTCTCACTGCTTTTTTCAATTGCCGCTTTTGCATCTTTGGCATTTTTGAACTGCTGATTTACAATATACTGCTGTGCAATTGAGAACAGGTTGTTTGTAAACCAGTACAGCACCAATCCCGAAGGAAAAGTTACAAAGAAAAATGTAAATATGACAGGAAGATATTTGAATACTTTTTCCTGCATAGGGTCTGTAAAGTTGTTTGGTGTCATACGTTGCTGTAAAAACATAGACGCACCCATTAAAATCGGCAGCACATAGTACGGATCCATACGGGACAGATCGTTAATCCACAGAATCCATGGCGCACCCTGCAGTTCAACAGCATTCAAAAGTGTTCTGTAAAGCGCGAAAAACACAGGAATCTGCAATATCATAGGGAGACATCCGCCCAATGGGTTGGCACCGTGTTTTTTATACATCTCCATCGTAGCCGCATTGAGACGTTGCGGATCTTTTTTGTACTTTTCTTTGAGCTCTTTGAGTTTCGGTGCCAGTTCTTTCATTTTTTGCATAGAAACCATACCTTTGTATGTCAAAGGATAAAGTACAATTCTGATAATTGCCGTCAATGCAATAATAGCCCATCCCCAGTTTCCAAAAATTCCGTGTAACCAGGAAAGCAGTGCAAAAAGAGGTTTGGCAGCAAAAGTAAACCAGCCGTACTCTATAGCATTTGTCAGCATCGGATCAATCGCTTTAAGGACTTTATGCTCTTTTGGTCCGATGTATCCGTGTATGTTCTCTTCTTTGCCTGCTTCAAAGTAGACAACAGGGTTGTCATCTTTTCCGCGTTCAACGATGACATTGGTATCTTTTTGAAATCCATAGAGTATAATTGCAGTGTACTGATCAAACGATGATGCAAGTTTTACACCCTGAAATACTTTTCTTCCCTCGGCATCACCGTCTTCAATAATATGCACAACATCATCATCTGTATAGATGAGTGCACCGGCAACTGCCATAAGCTTTTTGGAAACCTGCGGTCTGTCTCCCAGATAAACATAATGTCTGACATCCTGCGATGTAGATATTTTTGCATCATAATGCCCATCTGCATAAAATGTCAGTATTTTTGTAACGGTAAGATTTGACAACTTTTGTGTCAGCGTAACAGTAACCGGCTTGTCGGATAGCTCTACACTGCTTACATTTGCACTATATGCCACTTTTGTAGCTTCATCATTAACAGCATCATCACTGAAACGGATATAAAGCGGTTTCGTTCCAAATTCCGGAATAACCTGTGCATGCAGATTATCATCATTTCTGAACTTTTCTTCAAGCAACTCTTTTGAAGAGATACGTCCGAGCGTGTCAATTTTTAAGATAAAATTCTTGTTTGTAATTGTAACGATGGTATTGGATATGCTTTTATCTGCTTTTTCCAATTCAGATACAGCATGTCCTGACGCCTCTTCTACTCGTGATGCAACATCTTTGTTCTGTGTATCTGTTAAAGACGCAGCATTTTCTGTTTTAGCATTCTCTGCTACCTTTTGTTCTTTTGGCGGAAATATCGCAGTATAGCCTACGAAAAAAATTATTGACAATAGTACGGCGACTATCAGTCTTTGGTTTGGTGACATTTTGTCTAACACAAATTACCCTTTATATAAAAAATTTTTTATGATGTAATAGCGGTTTTTTTTATTTGGAACCAACCAATATTTTACAGTATCAATTTCAAGTTTAGCGGGCTCTAAAGAGAGTTTGTCCAGGAGTGGATACTCTATTCCGCCGTCAAAAAATTGATTGCAACGTAGTATTCTAGTAAAAGAGTGGTAAAAAGCACTTGAAATTGAATTATTTTCGAAATTTATACGTGCATATTCGCTACATGTAGGATAATAGCGGCATGATCCATAGCCGATAAGTGTAAAAAATTTCTGATAGAGCCATAAAAGCTTAAGTAAAAGTTTTCGCACGGGTTAATACTTTATGGAAATCATTGGTGAGTTTTTCAAATGGTGCGTCAAAGATTGCCGCTTTTGCAACAAATACATAGATACCGTCTTTTAGTGAATAGGAGTACTCACAAAAAAGCGCACGAAGACGGCGCTTCGCCCGATTACGCTTTACCGCATTGCCAAGTTTTTTGGTGGCGGTAAAACCTACTTTGCGTACTCCTGGTTGAGGAAGGAAAAAGAGGACAACACTCTGAGAATGTTGGTTTTTTCCTTTGTTGTAAACATATTGAAACTCTTTATGGAGTTTCAGTGTGTTGAATCCGCCTATACTGTCAATTTTTTACGACCTTTGGCACGACGACGATTAATGATGTTACGACCATTTTTAGTAGCCATTCTGGCTCTAAAACCGTGTGTTCGCTTTCTAGGTGTATTGTGTGGCTGGTATGTTCTTTTCATTCGACATATCCTTATCTGATTTAAGTTCGGAAGTTTACAAAAACTTTACTTAAAGCGTGGTTAAGATTCTTAAGAAACCTTAACTTCCACCTCACCGTTTACAACGGTAAATTCAACATGAGAGCCCTCTTTCACTGTCCCTTCAAGAATCAAGTCAGCCAAACGGTCTTCCACAATTTCGTACAATGCTCGTTTGAGCGGACGTGCTCCGTATACAGGATCAAATCCGGCTTCTGCAATATACTCTTTTGCCTCTTCACTTAAAGAAAGTTCAATATTTCTCTCTTTAACTTTGTTGACAATCTCGTTAAAGAATATATCGACAATCCCTTTAATTTGTTCTTTGCCAAGCGCATTAAAGATTACCACTTCATCAAGTCTGTTCAAAAATTCAGGTTTAAAGGCTTTTTTGAGTTCGGCCATAACCATGCCTTCAAGTTCAGGACTTCCTGAATGAGTGATAATTTTGTCACTTGCAATATTTGATGTCAGGATGATAATAGTATTGCTAAAATCAACCGTAACACCTTTGTTGTCTGTCAAACGCCCGTCATCAAGCACCTGAAGAAGCATATTGAACACATCAGGATGTGCCTTTTCCACTTCATCAAAAAGTACAACAGAATAAGGTTTTCTTCTTACAGCCTCTGTAAGCTGTCCTCCCTCTTCATAGCCGACATATCCAGGAGCTGCACCGACCAAGCGTGACACAGCATGTTTTTCCATATATTCACTCATATCAATTCTAATGAGCGCATCCTCAGAGTCAAACAAGAATTTTGCCAAAGTTTTTGCAGTCTGTGTTTTACCGACACCTGTTGGCCCAAGGAACATAAAGCTGCCTATAGGTCTGTTTTTGTCGCTCAGACCTGCTTTGTTGCGTTTAATAGCACGAGCAACAGCATGCGTCGCCTGTGACTGTCCTACAACCGTTTCATTCAGCACATCTTCGACATGCAGGATCTTGTCTTTCTCGCTTTGCAGCATTTTATTTACAGGAATACCTGTCCATCTGCTGACAATAGAAGCAATCGACTCTTCATCAACAGAATTTTTCAAGAGAGTTCCCTCTGCCTGCATTCTGTTCCACTGCTCATTTAAGGCTTTTTCTTCTTCAATGAGTTTTGGAATTTCTCCATACTCAATTTCTGCAGCACGGTTAAATTCAGAACGGCTTTTTGCAAGCTCTGCTTCACGGCGTTTTGCTTCTATTTCAGCTTTAATAGCTGAGATTTTTTCAAACACCTCTTTTTCTGTTTGGAACTGAGACTCAAGTTTTCTTACTTTTTCTTCAATATCAGCCAACTCTTTTTCTATCTCTTCAAGTCGCTTTTTATTCGCAGGTGTCTCTTCCATCTTCAGTGCTTCTTTTTCAACCATAAGCTCTGAGAGCTTGCGTTTTGCAGCACTCAGTTCATTTGGTTCAGACTCTATTTGCATTTTGAGTTCCGCTGCTGCTTCATCGATCAGATCGATCGCTTTATCCGGCAAGAATCTGTCTGCTATATATCTGTCAGAGAGTTTTGCCGCAGCGACCAATGCACTGTCTGCAATACTCACATTATGGTGAGCTTCCAATCTCTCTTTGATTCCGCGAAGAATCTGCAGTGACTGGTTTACACTCGGTTCATCCACAGCGATCGGCAGGAAACGGCGTTGCAATGCAGCATCTTTTTCAAAATATTTTCTGTACTCTTTGAGCGTCGTTGCACCTATAGTATGGAGTTCTCCACGGGCAAGCGCAGGTTTCAGGATGTTTGCCGCATCCATTGAACCCTCTGATGCTCCGGCACCGACTATAGTATGAATTTCGTCAATAAACAGAATAATATTCCCGTTTTCTTTGACTTCATCTATAACCGCTTTGAGTCTGTCTTCAAACTCACCACGGTATTTTGCACCGGCTATCAATGCCGACATATCAAGCGCAACCACACGCTTGTTCTGTAAAGAAGTTGGAACATTGCCACTTTGAATTCTCTGTGCAAGTCCTTCAACCAGTGCTGTTTTACCAACCCCAGGCTCTCCTAGAAGCATTGGGTTGTTTTTCGTTTTACGGATCAGAATCTGCATTGTTCGTGCTATCTCTTCATCACGTCCGATAACCGGTGCGAGTTTTCCCTCCGCTGCTTCTTTTGTCAAGTCAATACCATACTTGGAAAGTGCCTCTAATGTTTCATCCGCTGTTTGCGAATCAATTTTCGCACCGCCGCGAGCTGCTTCAAGCTCTTTGCTCAACTGCATGACATCAACATATTTTGGCAGTATTGTTGAAAACGGCTCTGTATTTAAATTTGCTAATATATATGTATCTACAGCAAGATAAAAATCTCCGTTTTTTGTCATCAGACCTATACCGTTTTCAAGTGTTCGTACAAAATCCTGGGAAAGTTTGATATTTTCTTTTGTCACACTTGAAGATTTTGGCAGTTTTTCTGCCATACTTTTAATATCTAATTCCATTGCGACTTTATCTATACCCAACTTGTTAAACATTTGGTTCAGTACAGAATCCGAATTTGTTAAAAGTGCCCACAAAAAGTGTACCGGTGTCACTTCCTGATTTTTGTTATGTAAAGCTAAAGACAACGCACTCTCAATCGCCTCTGTCATATTATGTGTTAGTTTCTCAAAAATGTTATTCATCTCTCAATCCTTTTTTTTATTTATGCTGAAAGTATACCTTTTTGCAAAATATCATTTTGCTACTTTAGTTGCAAAGCGTTACAATTATACCGACCTGAGTCTTTATTTGTCAAGGAAGTTAAGCAAAATCATTCATTAGATTTTTTTAGCACTCATAATAATCTCTCCTACCTAAAGGAACAAACACTTTGTTCAAATATTAGTCAATTCAGCAATAAAAGCACACTTTATTTTTAAGCATAACAGTCATTATTTTCATAAATCATCAAAAACATGACAAACCACAATAAAATTTCCAATAAACTAACATTATTGGTGTTCATTTATTTTTTAATATATGAGTCATTTGTGTTATAATGTTCGTTGATAGAATAGTTATATCCAAGAAGCCACATTATCTGGAAATTTGAATATGCCTATTTATAAATGTAAATTAGGTAAATTGAATTTTTGGAGTAAAATAAAATGGAAAGAAAGTTAATTGTATCATTCGCGATTGCAGGGACATTGATGTTAGTAGGGTGTAGTAGCGGTCCACAAATAAATCCATCAATTCGTCATATTGTGGATCCAAATGGTCCAGGAACTGTAATACGAGATCCTAAGTTAAATAAAATTACTACAGCTGAAATAGGACAAAATATGTATAGTAAGTCTTATTTGATAAATCCAACAACACAGAAAGTAATTTTAGAAGGTGTCGCAAAAGGTAGTAGATATGGAATCAGTATCGATTCATCAGAAACTCTTCCAGTCACTTCATTGGGAGTCAAAGTCACTAAAACGCTCTATCCATACGATTCATGGCACTTATTAAGAAATGTTGAAGGAAAAAATGCAATGTGTTATTCTCCTTATGATTGTTTAATAGATATGAACAATGATAATACTTTTACATATTTGACTACACAAGGGAGTAAGGATTTTGTTAAATTAGATCAATCAACTAAATATAAATTGGAAAAATCTAAACCTATTTATACAGAAGACTCATTTAAATATGTAGCTTTATATCAAGGTAAAAAAGGAAATCTTATAAAAATCTCATTTAGAGAATTTAAAGACAATATGGCAAGACCAGCATTTACGCAAGATATTGAATACGAGTTAGAAAAAGATGGAAAAACAATAATCGGTTTCAAAGGACTACGAATCAAAGTCTTAAAAGCAACAAATATGAATATTACATATAAAGTTATAAAAGATTATAATTAAATGTAAAAGATATAACAAAACGTAGCTGAGCCCTAAACGTGCCACCCACTTTTTGTTATATCACTTAAAAAACATTATCAGCTAAAGAGAGGCACAATGATAGACACACGTGAAATTGAAATTATTCTAGACCATCATATCTATCTTAGAGGTATGACACAAAGTTGGAAATCACATGACTTACACTTAACTTTTGACTATGACCATTTAGATCAAATTATATTTTCAGCTTATTCCCCTCATATTGAAGGACTAAAAAAAAAGAAGAATTAAATAAACGATTAATTAGCTTAAATATTCTTTTTAATGGAGCTATCTTTGTTTCCTCAAAAATGACTCCACCAAATATTAAATTTTCTAATTACCATATTGAGAATAAAGAACTGGGAATAGAACCTAATAATGGCATGTCTTTATGGAGTGATTCAATAGAAGAATATCCATTTCTGCATAATGAAGAATATTATACGAATAATCCTAAGATTAAGCTCCCATCTACATTCGACGCAACACTATTTAATATCTCTAAAATAGATTTTGTTATTAGAACATTATTATTTCAAGCAGGAGTGATTTCAAGCAATAGTTTTACAGATAAAATTCTAACATGGAATACATTGTACAAGATTGTAGATACAATAAAATATGGTTCTAAAGAGGTTGATATTACATTGGAATCATTAATTAACTTAAAAGATTTAGAACGCTTTACATCTGCCTGTAATAATCCAGTTGTTCTAGGTATAAATGCTAGACATGGTGGACATGCAAAAAAACCAAAAAGAATTACACCTATAATAGATTTAAAAGAAGCAACATCCTTAATATTGTGTTTTGCAAATCAGTTTTCTAGATATTATATAGTTGCTAAAGGTTATGTGAAAATGGATAATTCTGATTTAAGCCAATGCATGCACCAGAAAAAGTAAAAGATATAACAAGTACGAGGAGATCAATAATTGACTCTAACGGGAAAATTATTGCTCACGACAATCGTTATCCGCTCACTACGTGACCGGATAACGGAGGCGCGGGTTGAACACCCGCGCCTCCGTTATCCTAAAAAATAAATAAATGGAAATATATATGAAATTGAAAATATCAATTAACAAAATCAAATCTATCAATAATCTTGAAATAGAATTACCTATTGATAAAGGTTTATATGCAATTACAGGTCAAAATGGTGCTGGTAAAAGTACTTTAGTAACATGTGCTTCCAGTGTATTTTTTAATATGCCAATGAATGACTATTTTGGTGAAACTGATGATGATGCATTTATCAAATTTTCTCTTAATAATGCAACTCGTGCATGGAAAAAAAACAATGGTAAATGGGAACAGTCTTCAGATGGAAAAATGAATGTTAAAGGATTTTATGAAGGCTCAATAATTTTTGGAAACAGATTTAAAAATACAGATTATAGAACATTGAAAAGTTTAGATAAAATTGGTAATAAAGAACTTGAAAATGTTGATGATTTTATTCGCGAAAACTTAGGAAAAATACTGCATAATAATATAAGCTTTTATGATAAAGTTTTTAAATTAAATAATTCTAATGCAGGCTCTGAAGTTAATTTTCGTGGTGATATTTTTTATTATCAAAAAGGAAGTAAAAGAATTAGTCAGTTTCACATGTCTACTGGAGAAAACCTTTTAATCAGTGTTCTAAATTCTATTAATATTAGAAATAGTGATAGAGCTAGTTTATTAAAACCATGTATATTATTTTTAGATGAAATTGAATTGGCTTTGCATCCATCGTCTTTAAAAAGATTAGTGGCATTTTTAAAAGAAATTGCTATTGAATATAATTATGCAATTTATTTTTCTACTCACTCTATAGAACTTATTAGTGGTATTACACCTGAAAATATCTTTTTTCTTGAAAGATATGCAGATGATAGTTTAGAAGTATTAAATCCTTGTTATCCTTCATATGCGACAAGAATACTTTACGACCATTCAGGATATGATTATGTAATACTTGTTGAAGATGACTTAGCAAAAGAGATTATTAAAAGAATACTAAAAGAAGAAAAACTACATTCAAATCGACTTATTCATATTCTTCCTTGTGGAGGATATACTAATGTTATAGATTTAGCACAAGAAGTTGTGGCTAGTAATTTAATTGGTAAAACTTCAAGTATTTCTATTGTGCTAGATGGGGATGTTAAAAAAGAAGCACAAAAGTATATTACTAAGCAAGGGATAACAAACAATATTCCATTGAATTATTTACCAATTGAAAGTTTAGAAAAATATCTAAAATCTAAACTATATGATAATGTTGACCATAAACTATTTAGAGAATTAAATGATTTTATTTTTCATCAAAAAAGTCTTAAAACTATAATTGATGAATATAAAACAGAAGTAGCTACTACAAAAGACAACAATGGTAAAAAGTTTTACAATCACATTGATACTGAATTAAGAGCTAGAAATAAAAGTAGAAGTGAAATTGTAGAGATTATTGTTGCTTATTTATTTGAAAATGACAGAGTGAGTTTAGATAAAATTTCTTTGTTTTTAAAAAAACAGCTTTCATGAAAAGTATAACAAAACAGAGTATCCAATAAATTACCTAACGGCAATGTATTGGCTATCTTCAGTCGTTATCCGCTCACCGCGCCTCCGTTATATGAGTCCTTTTTTCTCATAACGAGCAAGCATACTTTTGTTACCGCTCACTCCGCCGCTATGTATATACATAATTTTTTCATCAGTTTGTTCCAAAAGTGCCTGCCACATTGCCGGAGCATAAAGTAAATCAAACTCAATTCCCTTTACATGTAAAGCCTTGTATATCTCATAAAACTCCTTATAGGGTTTTGCAAAATGGTATTTTCTCTTTGGTTCCAGGATAACAAGATTGTCCGGAATTTCTGCCAAAGCACGCATTTGCTTTTTGAGATAGCTGCTGTCCCCTATGCAGGGTGTTGTATAAACTCTGTACTCAGGTAAAGCAAGTGCTAAAAAAAGTGCTGTTGTCCCTGTACCGGAAGGTGTTGCGACTGCCTTTACATGTAAGTCTCTGCTTTGTTCCTGTATCTCCTGCGCTAAAACTTCCAATCCTGTTTTTGCTTCCTGTACTGCGCCACCCTGATCAACAAAACAGGTTTTTGCATTTACATGTAAGCGCAAAGAAGCAATAAACTCTTTATAAAAATCATTTTCTATCTCTCTATGCTGCATACCTAATTTCAGCGCATGCGCATAGTTTCCGCTGCCTTGCTCTTTTTGTGTTGCAGAGAGTTTTTTTGTATAGTAAAGAAATTTCCATTTTTTTTTCTGACACAAGGCGGCCAACGCCAGCATAGCATTAGACTGTGTTCCGCCGTAGGATATCAGCGTATCATAAATGTTGTCTGGAGTATTTAAGAGCGTGTAGAGTTTTCTGTATTTGTTCCCTGCCAAACAGGGGTCAATGAGGTCATCGCGTTTGACAAAAAACTCTCTCTCTTCTAAAATAATTTTAGAAAGAGGAGAGTTTTGCATGCCTAACTACTTAATAGATGCTTTTTTCTGCAGTTCATCCATTTTTTTCTTCATAACAGCTTTAAATTTTTCCATTTTCAGACGCTGTTCTATAAATGCTTTTACCTCATCAAAACTTCGTGTCAATGAAGGTTTTTTGTCTTCCACATAAATAACATGGTATCCAAACTGTGTTTTAACCGGCTCTGATGTCACTTCGCCTTTTTTCATAGAAAAAACTTTATCATTAAAAGCAGGTACCATTTGCCCTTTACTGAAATATCCAAGATCTCCGCCTTTTGATCCGCTAGGCCCTGTTGACTCTTTTTTCGCAAGCTCTATAAACTTTTCTTTGAGTTTTTCTCCGCTTAAATGTTTCAACTGCGCAATGATTTTTTCTGCTTCCTCTTTGGTTTTTACTAAAATATGGCGGGCATGCACGCTCTCTTTTTCATTAAATTCTTCTTTGTTTTTGTTATAGTAGTCTTTTAACTCTTTTGTTGAAATTTTAATGCCGTCAAGCAGTTTCTTCTGCCAAACCTGAATAGCAAGCTCTTTTTTCATTCTTTGTTCAAGCTTATTGTATTCATTCTTATACTCCGCAGAGTTGATGATACCGGATTTTTTTGCATCATCATAAATCAACTCTTTGCCTATAAGCTGTTGTAAAACCTGTTGTCTGAATGCAGCCTGACGATCAGCCGGTACCTGGTTAAAACGCCCCTGTGTCGCCTGCATCAGCTCCTGGTCAACTTCTTCTTGGGTAATTGGTTTTCCGTTTACTGTCACTAATGTTTTTGCACAGACGACTGAACCTGTCAACAACAGGGCAGATAATAGCATTGTAATTTTATTCATTATAGAGTTCCTTACTAAATTGATAAAGAGAAGTTTAATAACAATATATTAATAGTTATTAAACAGATTCATTTTCATAGCTTATTTTAAGGTATTTGTCTAAAATATACTCCAGTTTGTCTCTTGTTAGCGGCTTTGAAAGATAATCATCAAGCCCCTCTTCCAAAAGCATCTCCTTGTCCCCTTCCATTGCCATTGCTGTCAGGGCAACAATCGGCGCCTGTGATTTTAGGAGCATCATATCTTTAATCTCTTTGGTTGCAACAATCCCGTTCATATACGGCATATCTATATCCATAAATATAATGTCATATTTTTTCTCTTTATACATTTTTACCGCTTCAAGTCCGTTAGAGGCGGTAGAAACATCTATGTTATACTCTTCCAGGAGTATTTTTATCAGACGCTGATTGATAAGATTGTCTTCCACAACCAAAGCCTCGGTTTTATCTTTGAGAGTAAGTTCATTTTTATCTTCATTGGTATATTTGTAGCTGTTTGCCATATACAGATGTTTGGCTATCACACTGGCCAGCAATGGTTTTTCTATCACTTCATCAATAATGTGTGTCATCTTTGTTTGCAGTTTTTCATCTTCATCCAAAAGAAAAACAACAGGTGCCTGCTTTTTATATGTCGCCAGATCCAGTATCCACGATGAATCACCCTGGTCACCTACCACATAAAGCTCATCTATATCTGTATAAATATCAGCATTGAGTTCGGAAGATTTTGTCACATCAATAGCAAAAGAACGCAAATAGGTCGTTAAGAAATTGGCATCATCAACTTTTTCTTTATCCAGTAAAAGCACTTTTGCTTTTTTATTTGGCATCATTTTGTAGTTTTGCCCTCTTGAAGCTTTAAAATCAAGAACAAAATTCACGTAGGTACCGTTGTCTAATTCACTTTTTATACGTAATTCTGATCCCATCAACCGTACCAGACCGCTTGAGAGGCTCAATCCTATGCCGAGTCTCTCATCTGCATGACTGCCTGCGGTAAAAGGTTCATCCATAAGAGATATCTGTTCTTGAGACATCCCCTGACCATTGTCTTTGACACTAAAACCGACAGAACAGGCTCCGTTTTGGAGTCGTTTTAAAAGTTTTACTTCTATAATAACCTTGCCGCCATGCGGTGTAAATTTAATTGCATTTTGAATGATAGAACGCATAACCTGCAAAATTTTGTTTGCATCACCTTCAAGTTCCTGTGGCAATTTCGGGTCTATAAAACTCATAACCTGTACCCCGTTGTTGCTTGCCTTGTCAAAACATGTATATATGAGTTTTTCCATTGCGACAAGAAGATTAAAAGGTTCTGACTCCACTGCAAGACGCCCACTTTGCAACTGCGCCAAATCCAAGAGACTTTCAATATTATTCATCAGATTTTTAGAAGAATAATCAATCATATCAAGGTATTCATTTTGATGTTCGTTGAGACTGGTTTCTTTGAGCAGCTCTATAAATCCGAGAATACCATTCATCGGAGTTCTAAATTCATGCCCTATATTGGCCAAAAATTTTGTTTTCAGCTTTTCAACCTCTTTCACCTGCAAACGTGCTTTTTCCAACTCTGTAACATCTTTTAATTCCAAAATATACAGCTTCATGTTTTTTGAATACCTGTGACACTTTGCTTCAATACTGAGAAGTTGCCCCTTAGCATCAGTCATATTTACCCTGTAACCATCGCTTTTGTACTTTTTGATATAATCCAGCCAACTTTTGTCAGACTCGGTAAAAATCTCTTCACTCTCACTCAAAAACATATCACGAATGCTTTCATTGGCTCTTTTAAAATCTTTTATATCAAAATAATTCATTGTAGTGAAAAAAGTTTTATTTGCACCAATCCATCCTTCACCTTGTAAAAAATAGAGCATCATTGTATCACTGCTGTCTGCCACTTCAATAAAGAAATCTTTGTCCAATTGTGAAAAAAGTGTCTCCTTTTTTTTGCCTGTATCATACACATGCGTGTTTTTTTGTTTCGAAAACAGTGAAAATATGCCCATATTTTACCCCTTTTTAAAAGTCATTGCTTTGATTATAACATATAAGTTGCTAAAATACATTTATGAAAAAAGCAACGAAAAAAGAGATCCAAGAGATCCAAAAACGCTTTATGGAGCGCTACAGTGATGCGGTCACAGAACTGCATTATAAAAATGCCTATGAACTGGTAATTGCCGTAGCACTCTCAGCGCAATGTACCGACAAAAGAGTCAACCTTATTACTCCTGCCCTGTTTGCAAAGTATCCGACGCCTCAAGATTTGGCAGATGCTGATATAGAAGAGGTGAAAAAGCTTATTAACACCTGCTCCTTCTTTAACAACAAAGCAAAAAACCTCATAGCCATGGCAAAACGTGTTGCGGAAGTGTATGACGGTGAAATACCAATGAATGAAAAAGACCTGCAGACCCTGGCAGGCGTCGGACAAAAAACAGCCCATGTTGTGATGATAGAGTATACCGGTGCGAACCTAATGGCAGTGGATACCCATGTATTTCGTGTCGCACACAGACTTGGTCTGAGCGATGACAAAACAGCCAAGGCAACAGAAGCCACTTTGGTAAAAAAATTCAAAACCGACCTGCATGTACTCCATCAGGCAATGGTTTTGTTTGGAAGGTACATCTGCACTGCCAAAAATCCTAAATGCGATGAATGTTTTTTAACAGAGTTTTGCAGAACAAAAGAGAGTTTCAAAGTTTAGGTATGCAAAGTGCTTGGAGATTATTATGATACGCATATATTTATTAGTTTTATTCATGCTTTTTTTTAACGGCTGTCTAAACAAACACGGGATTTCTGCAAAATACTACAGTGACTGCAAAGAGTACTACGATTTTCAGGGATATTATCACAAAGAGTGCGGAGATGATGACATCATTACCTATGAGACAATGGGCAAAGAAATAAAAAAAAGCAGCGCAAAAGTCAAAAGTTTTTTTGGTGAAAAAGAGCAGCCAAAAGCAGAAAAAAACGTCTGGTAGGTTCTACTCTTTTACAGCAATAAAAGTAGCAAAATTTGCCCAGCGTAAAAGTACTTCACAATGAGAGAAACCTGCATTTAATGCCATTTTTATATTTTCTTCTTCACTGTAAGGCACCAGTACATTTTCCAGAGCTTCGCGTTTTTGCATGATTTCATACTCGGAATAGCCCTGCGCTTTTTTAAAATCATAATAACATTCAATCAACTCTTTGTTGAGTTTGGGATGATGAGAGATGACTTTTTCGCTAAATATAAATACACCCTCTTTTTTTAATGAAACGGCTATTTTTTTTACCAGCTCTTCACGAACAAGAGGACGAATAAATTGCAGAGTATAGTTACTGATAAAAACATCTGCCTCTTTATAATCATAGCTCAATATATCCGCATTGCAAACTTTTATGTCGGCACCATACGCTTCGCATTTCTTTCTTGCACGCGTGAGCATTGCTTCAGAATTGTCAAGACCTATAAGCTCTGCCTTGTTTGAGAGTTTTCTGTGAATACTCAGCAGTGTTGATGCGGTTGAACAGCCAAGATCATAGACTCTCCCATTTTCATTCAGGTTTTTCAGTGCAAAAAATTCTGTAATTTTTTGCGCCTCTTTGTAAAAAGGAACACTCCGCTCGAGCATATCATCAAAGACAGCTGCCACTTCTTCATCAAATTCAAACTGTTTTTTTATCGGTTTTGTAAATACTTTATCATTCATAACTGGAATTTTATCAAAATAAGCCTATAATTGAGCAAAAAAAGGATATTAATGGAACTTTCACTCTCTTCTTGGATGATGATTGCTTTTTTACTCGGTCTCGGTCTGAGTGCATGGAAAATGTATAAATTTATGCCGACAAAACAACTCAAAGATGATGACACAACCCCTCAGGCACAGACAGAATTAATGGATTTGATTTTAAAAATCATAAAAGGCAGTCATGGAGAACTCACAGAAAAAGAGTTGCATGAAATGGTCACAAAACACGAAGATTTTGACAAAGAGCATTTTTGGAGATTTAATGAAAACAAACTAAGACAGCTGTTACATATACACTATACAAAAAATCCTGATACAAAAAGTATCAGGGATATTCACAAAAAACTGCACTCTTAGTTTCTGTTCATGGCATTCAAGTCTTTATAGGCCTGAATAACACGCTCAACCAGACCTTCCTGTCCGGCACGCAGCCATTTTCTTGGATCATAGTATTTTTTGTTCGGTTTGTCTTCACCTTCCGGATTTCCGATTTGACTCTGAAGATAATCATGATACTTTTCTATATACTGACGAACGCCGTTCCATGTTGCCCACTGAGTATCGGTATCGATATTCATTTTTACAACACCGTAACTGATCGCTTCACTGATTTCTGAAGGCAAAGATCCTGAACCGCCGTGAAATACAAAGTTGACAGGTTTCTCTTTTGTATGCAGTTTTTCCTGAATATATTTTTGTGAATTGTCTAGTATCTTAGGTGTCAACTGTACATTTCCCGGCTTGTAAACACCGTGTACATTTCCAAAGGAAGCGGCTATTGTAAAATTTGGAGAAATTTCACTCAACTCTTTATAGGCAAGAGCCACCTCTTCGGGTTGGGTATATAAAAGTGCATTGTCAATGTTTGTGTTGTCCACACCGTCTTCTTCTCCGCCTGTACAGCCTAGCTCTATTTCGATGCTCATACCGATTTTGTTCATTCTTTCAAAATAGGCTTTACATGTACCGATGTTTTCATTTAAAGACTCTTCTGAGAGATCAAGCATATGGGAAGAAAACAGCGGTTTTCCCTGTGTTTTGTAATAACTCTCACCTGCTTCAAGCAGAGCATTTATCCACGGAAGCAGCTTTTTTGAGGCATGGTCAGTATGCAGAATCACCGCAACACCGTAAGCCTCTGCCATCATATGTGTATGAATCGCACCGGCCACCGCTCCAATAATTGCTGCTTTTTCACCATCATTGCTTAAACCTTTGCCTGCATAGTAGGAAGCACCCCCGTTACTGAACTGTATAATCACAGGAGAGTCGGCTTTTGCAGCAGCTTCCAATACACCGTTGACAGAGTCAGTATTTACAACATTGACAGCAGGTATAGCAAAACCATTTTCTTTTGCATATTCATAGACTTTTAAAACATCATCACCAAAAAGGACCCCGGGTTTAACAATATCCAATACACCATTACTCATAATAATTCCCTAAAAAATTTAATTTTACAATTATAATATATAGTTCATTTAAAAGAACTTTATGCTAAAATCAGAATCCCAAAGGATACATAAAGATGAGTGCTTGTGAAGAAATCAATACTGATATAGTTTTAATAGATATCATTAATTTTTCAATGCTTACCATACAGCAACAGTTTGAAATCATCAATTTTTTGACACGCAGTTACAAAAAAATCATACAACGCCTGCTTGAAAGTGCAAAACTTCCTGTAGAAGAACTTATTTTGGGTTATATCCCGACAGGAGACGGATTTTACTGCATACTCACACCAAAGTTCAGAGGCTACGGAACAATTTTAGGGCTGAGCTTTCATCATTTTTCAGAGCAGCTTTCAAAGAAATTCTCCTATTTTCATGGCTTGCGTATAGCAGTGCATACGGGGAGAATCAATAAATTTACAGACATTTTAGGGCATCAGAATTTTATAGGCACAGGACTCAATGACTGTGCCCGATACTTGGAAATTAAAGACTTCAGTATTTCAACGGTAATGATCTCTCATGAAGCATATTACAATTTTAAACGTTTCATTTCTGTGCATAAAGAGTACAACCAACTCCTTCAGGAAAGAGAATTTAAAAAGTCCACCCTCTTTGCTTTTCAGGACAAGCATGGCAATGAAAAAAAGGGATACCGTGTATGGCTGAGAAAATCAGGTATAATTATTCCTCCAATTTATAAAGGGCACCTCTAAATTTTAACACCCGGTGTTTCAAAAAGGACAGTATATGAAATTTACACTCGATGAATATTCAAAAAAATTTAAAATGTCAAAAGAGATGATCAGTTCAAAACTTCGCAGCAAAAAGTTAAATTATATCGTTGAAGATGACACTGTTTACATAATTGTTCCCGAGGAAGCCTCACCGCAACCACAACAAAGACCTCAGCAAAACACTCCGCCTGCAAAACCACGGACAACGGTTGCCATGGTTTTGTCATTGTACCAAAAAGAGAACCTGCAGCTCAAAGCTAAAATTGTTCAGCTCGAAGAAAAAATAGACAAGCTCATCAATGACAAAGAGCAGATGCTCCGTGATGAGATGAGTAAAATAGAAAGAGTTTATGCCACAAAAGACGAGCAGTTAAAGCAGGTTTTGGAACTGCTCAACACAAAACTTCTTGCCCAAAACAGCAACACGGTACATGATGTCGAACCTTTGCCGCAAACACAAAAAACCATAGAGGCGGAAAAAGACAACCAGATTGTTGAACTCAAAACCTATTTGAAAACACTTGATCTGGAACCCTACCAGAGAAAAATCATCAAAAAAAGATTTTTAGCCGTGTATGACAGTGATATCAGAGTCATTAAACAAAACGGTAAACTCTACCTCGATTTTGCGAAGTATGATTACAGTGATTTGTTAGAGTATTAATGAATGCCAAAAAAAACAGAACATAAAATTATAAAAACCCGTCATATCAAAGAAGCATTGCAAACATTTGCGCAAGAAAATTTTATTCTTCCATCAGAATGTGACTTTGTTATAAACAAGACAGAAACATATATAAAAAGCAATGCCAGCACTTCTTTTGAACTTTACAGCAAAGAGATACAGGAAAAATACAAAGATAAAGAAAAAATACTCAATGAACATGTGGAATTTCAACAGCGCTATACTGTCTCGCTGATGAAAAAAGAAAAAAGAGATCTTGAACTTGAATATACTATAGATTTTTCAAAATTTTTCACACATCCTTTTTTGATACTGTCACCGGATTCAAAAATTCCCTATAAATCACATCAGCCTGTTGAGTTGTTAAAAATACTCTTTAGAGAATGCAACAAAATCAAAGCGTATCATAAAATACTTGTGAACATCTTTGATGAAGAGATGAAAAAATCTCTGAAAATTTTAGTGAAGTACATATATGCAGGAAAATTTGTCAAACGTGTCAAAATTCCTCTGTTTGAAGGAATAGAGCCTGTTCTCACACGTCCGGGTAAACTTATTTTTTGGTTTAAAGAAAAAGCACATACAGGCGAAGTTATTGAAGTAGATGAAAATGAACTTCTTGTTGAGTATAAAAAGCCTGTATACGGACAAAACGGACTCAATGCTTTTGGTGAATATATAGACGCAAATTTTGCCAACAACATGGATGACCTGCAGGCAGATGTTGATGAAAAATCTATTAGAATAGAGGAAAATGCAACATCAAAAAAATATATAAGCAAAATACGCGGATATGTACATTATGACGGCAAAGAACTTCTTGTTGACAATCGCATAAAAGTCAGTGAAATCACAAAGCACAAAGACCTTGTAGAAGACCTCGAAGACAATAATATTGAAATAGTGGTGACACAGCATGATACAGCAAGGGATACCATAAAAGAAGGGGTGACACTTGTTTCAGAGAGAATACATGTAAACGGTTTTGTGGGAGCAAAAAGCCGTCTTGAAGCGATAACCCTTGAAATTGAGGGAGCTACCCACCAGGACTCACTCCAGTATGCAAAATATGCAACCATTAACAGACATAAAGGTACATTACGATGCCATGAGGGGAAAATTTCTCTGCTTGAAGGCGGTGTGGTACATGCAACCACTGTAGAAATTGAGGCTTCCATAGGGGGTGCTGTTTACGCCCAGGATGTTACCATCAAGCACGTGAAAAACAATCTAAAAGTTTATGCTTCGAATTCTATTACCGTCCGGCTTGTATCCGGTGAAGACAATCTCTTTAAAATAAACTACCGTGATGTCCCAATAGTGCAAAGCAAACTGCAATTTATAGACAAAGATATCAAGGAACTCAGGCATAAATTAGAAGGAGCAAAAAGACACAACTTAAGTAAAGTTGAAGAGCTGGAAAAAGAGATTACACGCCTTAAAAAAGAAAAAGAGGCAATACACAACGCCTACAAAAATGCAAAAATTACTGTCAAAGAACCTTTCAAAGGTTTAAACAACATTGTCTTTACTATTGACAATGCCCATGAAATAGCCTACAAAACAGATGCAAAATTCTATCCTCCCTTTTATCTTGAAATACAAGAAAACATCATCACCCTTCACCCTGTCGCAAAATCCATAGTTATCGAAGAAAAATAGTATTTTTTTAATTTTCTCTGTTTATTCTTCAAAATTCCATACTCTTTACATACGGTAATCCGTATACAAAATACATTAAATACATCATTATAATATATATAAATTATATAATACACATTAATCAATATTTATCATACGATAATTATCAATTTATATTATAAAAAATGTATATTTAAGTATTTATTCCGTATAATATTTTTTATGCAAATAAATGATTTATTTAACATCCTCCATAACTCAATAGAGTCTCAATACAATGGGAAAAAGATTTCCCTTAAAGATATGGCTAAAAGTCTGGGGATTTCTATGCGTACATATCAGGACTGGAAACTGGGACGTGCCAAACCACAGGCTGCGGCAACTGTTATAAAAATGTTAGGTAAATTAGATGATGATGAAATTATCAGGGCTGTAAGAAAAATCAACAGATTAGAGGAGTAGCGGAATGGGGATACTGACTAAAAATGAAAGAGATGGTCTTGAAGATGTGTTTTTATCAATACATACATCAACAAATAAATACAAAAAAATCAAAGATTTATCAGCTTTAATTATGATGCCTAAAACGACTCTAAATTTCAAAAAGCTCTTAAAACAGGCTAAATGTGGACTAAAAGAAACAAAAATTTCAGATTTTCTTCTTAAATACACCAAAAAGAAGAAAAATTTAAGCAAATAAACTATAAAGTATCTGTAGCTGAATTATTTCAGGGCAAATCTTAATCCAAGGGTAAATTTATGAATAAAGCACAATTCGTTGAGTTAGTACAAGAACACGGAAACTACAAAACTAAAGTTGAAGCTGAAAATGCAATTAAAGCTTTCACTGAAGCAGTAATCGAAGCCTTAGTAAAAGGGGAAGATGTTTCTCTCGTTGGTTTTGGTAGTTTTGCGGCAGTACTTCAAAAAGGTAAAACCGGTAAAGTTCCGGGTACAGATAAAACTTATACGACTCAAGATAAAATGGTTCCTAAGTTTAAAGCAGGTAAAGGTCTTAAAGACCGCGTTGCAGCTGGTAAATAACTATTTAATAGTATTGCTTTTGAGAAGCAGTACTATTCTTTCTTTTCCCCTATAATTTTTGAACAAAACCCTCCTTTTATATAAAATACAAAACAGACTTGCTATACTACGCAAAAAGCATAAGGAAATTCAATGAAAATAACAAAGAGTGAAGATGAATGGAAAAAAATTCTGAGTCCTGAAGCTTTTTCGGTATGCCGAAAAAACGGCACAGAAGCCCCTTTTTCCGGAAAATATTATGATAACAAAAGTGATGGTATTTACAAATGTATCTGTTGTGGTGCCCCGCTTTTTGAATCAGGTACAAAATTTGATTCAGGAACAGGCTGGCCAAGTTATTATGAAGCTGTTGAAGGGGCTGTCACTGAAATAAAGGATATGTCACACGGTATGATTCGTACAGAAGTCAGATGCAGCAGTTGTGATGCTCACTTAGGCCATCTTTTTCCTGATGGTCCTGAGCCTACGGGATTGCGATACTGCATCAACTCTGTATGTTTAGACTTTGAAGAAGAATAAGGAGCTTTTTAATGAAACGAATTTTACTGGCACTGGTATTACTCTATACGACTCTTTTGTTTTCAACTGAGAATAATCCGCATGTTGTCCTGCAAACAACACAGGGAAATATAGAACTTGAACTTTTTCCAGATGCGGCACCTTTGGCGGTTGAGAACTTTCTTACACATGTAAAGGAAGGCTATTACAACGGTGTTGCTTTTCACCGAATCATTCACAATTTTATGATTCAAGGCGGTGATCCGACTGAAAGCGGCAGAGGCGGTGAAAGCATCTGGCATAAAGAGTTTAAGGATGAATTCAAAGCAAATCTTGTTTTTGACAAACCCGGTATTTTGGCAATGGCAAACAGAGGTCCAAATACAAACGGCAGTCAGTTTTTTATCACAACAGCTCCGACACCATGGCTTAACGGCGGCTATACAATTTTTGGAAAGGTTGCAAATCAAAAATCCATGCAAACTTTGCAAAAACTAAACAATGTCGCTACCTCCGGACGTTCTGGCGGAGACAGACCGCTGGAACGTCAGGAAATAATCAAAGCATACATAAAATAGATACTTTATGTATGCAAGGCCTTAAAAACTTTAAGCGCTTGCAGGTGCTGGGCGACATCATGCACCCGTAAAATGGATGCACCGTTTTTTACTGCTTCAAGATGAAGGGTCAATGTGCCGGGAAGCCTTTCTTCAACAGAAGAAGGTGAAATTTTATCTATCATGGATTTTCTGGAAGCTCCGACCAGCAATGGCTTGCCCAGCGTTAAAAAGTGCTCAAGGCTATTTAAAAGTCTTATATTGTCTTCTACTCTTTTTCCGAAACCTATGCCTACATCAAGCACAATTTTTTTCACTCCAAAACTCTCAGCTTTTTCTACTCTTTTGCTAAAGAAATCATATACATCCTCTATGACATTTTCATAATGGGGGTTTTTCTGCATCGTTTGGGGCGTTCCTTTCATATGCATGATTACCGCTGTTGCATTATAAGCCGCACAAAGCCTGCATACCTCATCGTTTTGCAAACCGGTTATGTCATTTACAATACTAAAACCGCTCTCCAGTGCCCTTTGTAAAACTTTTGGTTCATAACTGTCACAACTGAATTGTACCTTTTCATACAGTTTTTCTTCTTTTATAAGTCTCAAAAGCGGTTCTATTCTTGCCAATTCCTCTTCTACACTCACATATGGAGCATTTGGACGAGAAGAGACAGCACCGATATCTATTATATCTGCACCCTCTTGAATCATAGTCTCTATGGTTTGTATTGCTTCTTTTTCTTTGAGCCTGCTTTGTGCGTAAAAACTGTCATCATTCGCATTAACAATACCCATAATTTCTACTGCATCCGGCTGACGAACCTGCGCAAACTCTTTGAGTTTTTTTGCTAACTCTTTGAGTCCAAAAGGTTGTGCCAACTCTTTTTTTGCCAAAACTTTCAGCTGTTTTGTATTCGCAATGAGTATGCAGTCAACTTTTGGCTTTGCTGCGATAACTGTCCCCCGGGGAACAGCCAAATCAGCCCCGATGGAGAGAGCATCCTGTTTCAAAATATTGGCAGCCCCTACATGCAAATCATATATATATAAAATATGCATTGTTGCTTTTGACGCCAAAATTGTAATACCGCCCGAATCAACACCAAGCTTTTGCAATGCATCTTTTATATTTATTTCATTTGACAGTTTTTCTACTCTCACGGTCTCTCCTGTGCAAAGCTCATAAGCAGCATTGCCAAAACACTTTGAGGCCGTGAATTCAGATCAAGCAATCTGTAGGCCTTGTCAAAATTATCCAGCTGCAATGGAGAAAGTATGAGCCTGTCTATAACAGTTGCTCTGTAAAAAAGCGCTTCAACCAAAGCTTTGGCTTCTGTTTTAGAGACTCTGGCATGCTGTTTTAAAAATGCAAAAACCTCTTTATAGTCAAGTCGTGCAAGTGTAATATCCAAATCCATAACACTGTGATGGAGCTGGTTCTTTAAAATCGGCAGTCGTGAGCGTACAGTAGGCAGCAAGTTGGATTTCGTCGGGGAGATTATAATAAACTCTATATTTGTCGGCGGTTCTTCCAAAAGTTTTAGCAGAGAGTTTTGTGCCACATCAGTAAACTCAAAAGCTGCGATGATGATATACTTTGTCTGTGCTTCACTGATGTACGCTTCAGCCGTTACAAGTTTTGCATGTTCAATTTTAAAATTTTCTTCTATAAACTTTACAACCCGGAAGCCCTGCAGTTCATTTTCCAGTTTTTCAGCAGCTTCCTCCACATCATTTGCAATGAGGATATGCCCTTTTATTGCATCAGGAACTTGCATCAACCTCTCCAAACATTGCAGCATTCAACGAAGCATCAAAAAGTTTGTAGAGCTGTAACAGTTTGATATCCAAATCCGTATCATAGGATTTGAGTGTAAACGCATTGTTAAAATCTTCATCAAAGATCCAAAAATAACTTTCATCTTTTCTTTTGGCGATATCGCTGCGTTTATCATCTCCTTTGCCGATGTACCAAAAAAAATAATCGCCCTTAAAAGAGAGTGAAATCATATCGTCTATAATATCTATCATTTCACCACTGCCTACACTGTTGTAATGGGTATAAATATTGTCAATGCTGATGATAGGTATCATAGGGCGTTCAAGCAGTACTCCGTTTAAAGAACTCAAAATGTAATTTTCAAACCACTTTCTTTTTTCGTCAGTAATTAGAATAATTGTTTTGCCATTAAGAATCTGTTCCAGTGCGTATGCAGTTGTTTTAGACCACTCAAACCGGTGTTCTTCAAGCCAGCTGAGACTGCCGCCCTTTTCTCTTATGGCATCCAGGCTCCATTGTGCAAAATCCGGCATGTAAGTACTTATTTGTCTAGCTCATAGGTATTGTGCAGAGATCGCACCGCAAGTTCTGCATACTTTTCGTCTATAACCATGGATACTTTTATTTCTGATGTTGAAATCATATTGATATTGATATTTTCTTTTGCCATCGTCGAGAAGGCTTTGGCAGCAACACCGGCATGCGATTTCATACCAACACCCACTACCGAAACCTTACAGATATCTTCATTATAAGAATCATCTTTGATTTCACCGCTTTGCACAAAGGTGTCTACAACAGATTTTGCATCATGCAGATCACTCACAGGTACAGTAAAGTCAATATTTGTTGTATCATCAACCGCTTTGTTCTGAATGATCATATCCACATTTACCTCGGCATCTGCCAATGCATTAAAAATATCAGAAGCAATGCCCGGTCTGTCTTTGACACCCATTAAAGAGATGCGTGCCTGGTTTCTGTCTAACGCAATTCCGCTTACTAGTGGTTTTTCCATAATATTTTCTTCCTTTGTAATTAATGTTCCCTCATCATCGCAAAAGCTGCTTCGTGTTACGAGATTGACATTGAGTTTTTTTGCCAGCTCTACAGAGCGGTTTTGTAATACTTTTGCGCCTAATGATGCAAGTTCAAGCATCTCTTCATAAGAGATTTTATCAAGTTTTTTTGCTTTTGGTTCAATTCGCGGATCTGTTGTAAAAATACCTGTCACATCCGTATAAATTTCACATAAGTCAGCTTCTAATGCACCTGCGATAGCAACAGCTGAGAGATCGCTTCCTCCACGTCCGAGTGTTGTGACATCTCCGTCTGTGTTTACTCCCTGAAAACCGGCAACTACAACAACTTTGCCACTTTGCAACGCACTTTTCATAGCTTTGGGATCAATCTCTTCAATACGCGCTTTGGTATGCTGCTTGTCGGTTACAATACCTGCTTTTCTCCCCGTCATTGCAACAGCATCGATTCCCATCTCCTGCAGTGCAATAGAAAGGAGTGCCGATGTCACTCTTTCACCTGAGCTCAAGAGCATATCCATCTCTGCACGGGCAGGATTTTTTGAAAAATGTTCGGCATATCCAACAAGTTTGTTTGTTTCTCCGCTCATTGCCGAAACAACAACTACTACATCATGCCCGGCTTCTTTTGTTTTTGCCACACGATTCGCTACATTTTGTATGCGTTCCAAATCACCAACACTGGTCCCACCGAATTTTTGAACTATTAGCATTTACAACAGCCCCTCTCTTTTAAAATGATTTATAACTTTTTCATATACAGACTGCTTAAAATGCGGTGTAAAGTCTAAAACATCCTCTATTGCCACAAATTTATAGTTTATAAACTCGGGATGCTTTGTATCTAGGTTTATTTTGGCATCTTTTGCGAGTTTGAGTAAAAAATATTTTTGTGTCTGTCCCTTATACGGCTTCATTTTACTCGCAATTTTAGGAGGAAAATCATAAGAAATCCACTCTGGATATTCTGCTATTATTTCAGCAGAGTCTGTCCCTATCTCTTCTTCCATTTCACGGAAAAGAGCCTCTTTGACCTCTTCGCCTTCATCAATGCCACCCTGTGGAAACTGCCAAATGTCAGTCAAATCATTTCTTTGTGCGATAAAAACATCTTTTTTTTGCGGATACTCATTTGAGACGATTATCATAGCAACATTGGGACGGTATATTTCTTCTTTACTCATATAAGCACCTGTATTTAATTGTACGCGATTATACAGCAATAGCAATTAAAATAAGTTTATCCGGCTATAATTTCACTATGTTAGTTTATATTCATATTCCTTTTTGCGATTCCAAATGCTCTTACTGTGCCTTCAACTCTTATGTTGACAAGTTTCATCTCAAAGAGAATTACATGTATGCACTTAAAAAACAGCTGCAGTATGAATTGCAAAGATTTCAGGCAGAAAAAGAGACCATAGAAACTGTTTTCATAGGAGGAGGTACGCCTTCAACCGTTGCCCCGCAGCTTTATGAAGAAATTTTCGACCTGCTTAATCCTTATCTTGTGAAAAACGCAGAAATAACCAGTGAAGCAAATCCAAACTCTGCAACAAAAGAGTGGCTTGAGGGCATGTATACTCTCGGAGTGAACCGTATCAGCTTCGGAACGCAGACTTTTGATAAGGAAAAACTCAAAATTTTAAACAGAGCACATACCCCGCAGATGTCTTCAGATGCTGTTCACAATGCCTCTGCTGTCGGCTTTAAAAACATCTCATTGGATTTGATTTATGCTACCCTGGGTGATACAAAAGAACTTCTTTCACATGACATACAAACAGCGATGTCTCTGCCAATCAATCACATCAGTGCCTATGCCTTAATGATTGAAGAGGGTACGGCCTTTGAAAACCGTCCTCAAATGTCAAGTGAACAGCTCTCACTTACAAAATGGATTTTCAAAGAGATTCAAAAGCATGGGTTTTCACAGTATGAAATAAGCAATTTTGGAAGCTATCAATCTCTTCACAATCTTGGCTATTGGCAATATAAAGACTATATCGGTGCCGGAGCCGGAGCTGTCGGCAAACTTGGACTAACAAGATTTTATCCCTTAACTGATATAGAAGCATATATCAGCGATCCTCTGTCAATCAGACAAGAGATACTCACACGAGAAGACAAAAGACTCGAACAGATCTTTTTGGGTCTGCGCTCTGTTGTCGGCGTAGATCAGGATATATTAAATGCACAGGAACGGCAAAAAGCAGAAATTTTGCTCAATGAAAACAAAATCATGTTAAAAAATAATATTTTATACAACACAGATTACCTTTTGGCAGATGAAATTGCGCTCTTTTTGACCTCTTGAAGATTTTTTAATGATTCTTTGGATAAAATCTCACTATCAATAAACTATGAAGGCTGAATATGTTTGGTATGGGTTTTACAGAGATGCTACTCATAGCAGTTGTCGCTATTTTATTTCTAGGTCCGGACAAACTGCCTAGTACAATGGTCGAAATTGCTAAATTTTTTAGAAACGTTAAAAACACGATAGGAACAGTAAAAGACTCCCTTGAAGAAGAGATGAATTTAAGTCAGATAAAACAGGAAGCACTTGCTTATAAACAAGAGCTTCTCAATGCCAGCGAAAGCCTGAACAAAGTTACAGACATTCCTGCGCAGGCCGGTGCAAAACTTACAAACCTCACAGACAATCTTTTAGAAGATGATGAAGATACAATCGAAAAAGCACCTAAAGAGACGCAGGAAGTGACTTTTAAGAAAAAGAAGAAAGAGAAAGAAAAAGAAAATACAGAGAAAGAAGAAGAAAATAAAAATGTTTGATGAATTAAGACCGCACCTTGTAGAACTCCGAAAGAGGCTGGCTATTTCAGCAGCAAGTTTAATAGTTATGTTTTTTGTCATGTTTTACTTCCATGAACCTATACTTACATGGATGGTACAGCCACTCAATGATGCTCTGACAGAAGTCGGCAAAGTCTCTGTCAATGCGGCAAACGGTATGATTACCACATCACAGGTTGGCGGCGCATTCTTTGTCGCATTGAAAGTTTCCTTTTTTGCAGCGATTGTCGGAGCCTTGCCTATTATACTTTCGCAAATTTGGCTTTTTATCGCGCCTGGACTCTATGCCCACGAAAAAAAGATGATCATTCCTTTTATTGTCGGTGGTACAGTTATGTTTCTTGTGGGTGTTCTTTTTGCCTACTATATTGTGACACCTTTTGGATTTGACTTCCTCATTACCTTCGGTTCATTTAAATTTACTCCGCTTATTAACATCGAGGATTATGTCGGATTTTTTACAAAAATCATGTTTGGTTTCGGTCTTGCTTTTGAACTGCCTGTGTTTGCCTACTTTTTGGCACTTCTCGGACTTGTTGATGACAGACAGATGACGGCATTTTTCAAATATGCAATCATTATTATTTTTATAGTTGCAGCCCTGCTGACTCCACCGGATGTGTTAACACAGCTGCTTATGGCCGGTCCGCTTGTGATACTCTATCTGCTTTCTATTTTGATAGTGAAAATGGTAAACCCTGCCCCGCCTTTGGAAGAAGAAGAAGATGATGATGAAGAGGAAGAAGATGAAAGCAGTTTAAGTGTTAAGCATCATGATGAATATGATGAGCTTACAGACAAAAAGGACAAAGATGAGTAACCAAGAGTTACTCACTGCAAGCTATGACTTCACTCTTCCTGATGAACTTATAGCAAACTATCCTGCTTCTCCCCGTGATCATGCAAAACTTTTAGTCTACGACAGAGCCACGGACACAATTACACATACTTTTTTTTATAATCTTGAAAACTTTCTTTCTCCGGAGTGTGCTCTCATTTTTAATGATACAAAAGTTATAAAAGCAAGACTTTTTGGAAAAAAACAGAGTGGCGGGAAAATAGAACTTCTCATAAACAGAGCCATTACTGCACACAATATCAATGTATATATTCGAGGAAAAGTGAAGAGAGACACAGAGATATTTTTTGATGACAATCTCATGGCAAAAGTGACACAATTAAATGATGACGGCAGTCGTGAAGTCAATTTTTACCAAAATAACATACTCTTACGGTTTGAAGATTTGCTTCCTGTAATAGACAAAATAGGGCATATCCCTCTTCCTCCCTATATTCAAAGACCAGATGAGGATGAAGATGCTGATGAATACCAAAGCGTATTTGCTTCGCAGGAAGGAGCCGTTGCCGCACCTACCGCTTCGCTGCATTTTACCTCCGAGCAGCATAAAAGAATTTGTAAAAAACACAAGCATGCCTATATTACTTTACATGTAGGAAGCGGTACTTTTAAACCTGTGGAAGCTGAAGTGATTACAAACCATCCTATGCATTCGGAGTACTATGATATTTCAAAGGAAGCAAAAGAGATTTTGGATTCTGATATTCCTGTCTTGAGTGTTGGAACAACATCAACAAGAACTATAGAATTTTATGCAAGACACAAAGGACAAATGAGGGGTGAAGCAAATCTATTTTTACATCCAAACAACAAACCCTTACGCGTGAATCATCTTTTGACAAATTTTCATCTGCCAAAATCAACACTGCTTATGCTGGTTGCATCTTTTGTCGGGCTTGATAAAACGCATCAGCTTTACGCTGAAGCGATACAAGAAAAATACAGGTTTTACTCCTACGGCGATGCAATGCTTATTCTCTAAGCACTGCTGTTTCAGCTTCTTGTAATTAAATTATTCTCTTTGATTTTTTTGATAATACTGCTTAAAAAAGAGACTTTCTTCTCTTCATCAGCAAGAAGAGAGACTGCACCAAGATTGAATTTTTCCATTTTGGAATCCAGATAGCCTGTATTAAATTTTCCTGCTCTAAACTCTTTATCCCGTACAATTTCTCTGTGAAGAACAATATTTGTTTTGAATCCTTCAATATAGAACTCATCCAGTGCTCTTTTGGCTTTTCTCACAGCACCCTCCCAGTCCAGAGACCAGACTATGAGTTTTCCAAGCATAGAATCATAACATGTAGGCAATTCATAGCCCGCATAAAGGCTTGTATCAAGACGCACGCCCGGTCCTCCAGGTGTCAGATATTTTGTAACCGTACCGGCAGTTGGCATAAAGTTGTTTTGCGGATCTTCAGAATTGATTCTAAATTCAATGGAATAGCCTCGAAACTGTATCTCTTCTTGTAAAAATTTCAATTTGTCTCCGCCGGCAATCTCTATCATTCTTTGTATAATATCCACACCTGTAATCGTTTCAGTTACAGGATGTTCCACCTGCACTCTGGTGTTCATTTCTATAAAATAAATATTATCCTGTTCGTCAACCAAAAACTCTACTGTTCCGACACTCTCATACCCCAGTCTGAACATTGCTTTGATGGAAACTCTGTAGAGTTCTTTGCGAACCGCATCATTAAGCAGTGGCGACGGTGCAATTTCAATAACTTTTTGGTGACGACGCTGAATCGAGCAGTCTCTCTCTCCCAAATGCACAATATTGCCATATTTGTCAGCAACAATCTGGACTTCGATATGACGAGGATTTTCAACATATTTTTCTATAAAAACATCCCCTTTTCCAAAATATTTCACCGCTTCATTTGTAGCAGATTCAAACATTTTAGAAAACTCTTTTGCCTGCTTGACAATTCTCATTCCTCTGCCGCCGCCGCCGAATGCAGCTTTGATAATTACAGGAAATCCTATCTCTTTGGCAATTTTTTCACCCTCTTTAACATCTATAACCGGTGTGTCAGTCCCTTCTAAGACAGGAACACCGATTTTTTTCATCGCAACTTTGGAAGCCATCTTATCACCAAAAAGTTCAATGTGCTCTGGTTTGGGGCCTATAAATATGATGCCGTTCTCTTCACAGGCTCTGGCGAATTCAGCACTTTCAGATAAAAATCCGTATCCCGGATGTATGGCATCGCAGTTTGCTTTTTTTGCCATTGAAATTATTCTGTCATAGTTCAAATATGCTTCAATAGGATTCCCCATTATAGGATAGCATTCATCTGCCTTGGCAACCCAGACGCCTTCCACATCAACTTCTGAAAACACAACGACTGTTTTTATTTCCAACTCTTTACACGCACGAATAATTCTCAGCGCTATTTCGCCTCTGTTTGCGATCAACATTTTAGATATTTTTTGCTTCATGTGATTCTCCAATATTTTAAACTGCAGTATTATAAAGTTTTAAAAAAATTATCTCTATACTTTAATTGGCATTAAAGTTATCTATTTTTGTAATTTTTATTTTCTAATTTTGCTATAATAAGAATTATGAAAAAAACAACTTTAGAAAAAAAGATAAAAATCTCCAATTATATTATGTATTACATCTATACCAATATAGATACAGATATCAATATGGATGAACTTGCCCAAAACCTGAAAATCAATAAATTTTACATGCATAAGATTTTCAAAGAGATATTCAACCGAAATATATATGAAAGTATAAAATCCATACGCCTGCAAAAAGCTTCCAATCTGCTCTTAACCAACAAATACTCCACAATATCCGAAGTTGCAAACTCCTGTGGATACTCTTCGCAGACTTCTTTTATACGCGCTTTTAAAATCCGCTTTGCCATGACACCCAAAGAGTGGCGAAAAGGGGGCTACAAAAAGTATTCGAGCAAAATCCTCAAGCAGTCTTTAATAGCCACAAAATCAAAGGCACAGTTTCATACCATTACACCTGAAATTGTGAAGATGCCTGAACTTTCAGCATACTACATAAGACACAGGGGATATAACGACAGCATAAAACAGACTTGGCAAAAACTCCAAACATGGGTGTTTAGCAACAATCTCACCAACTACAAAGAAATTGCACTTCTGCATGACAATCCGGCAATTACACCGCTTGACGAGTGCCAATATGTCGCCTGCATCGTCAATGAGGATCCAAATATTACCGTGAATGACAGATTGCCAAACTTTAAAATCTCAGGAGGAGTCTATGCAAAATTTGATCTGCAGGGAGAATCCGGAGACTTTTTGAAATTTATTCATTGGGTATATCACAGCTGGCTGCCGCAAAATGAGTATGAAACCACAACAAAACCCCCTTATGTCGTTTATAAAAAAAACAAGTATTTATCCAAAGACAATAAGTTTGACATCAGTCTTTATTTATCAATCAGTTACTAAGATAGACTCTTGCATTTTTTATCTCTACGGTTCCGGCCAGTTCCGCTTCAAAAATTTTTGTCGGATATTTTTGCAAAGCTTCTTCGTATGTCGGATTACTTTGACAATAGTGCAAAAACTCATCTAAAGCCACTTCTTTACATGTAAACCCTGCAAACTCTGCTACAAAAGCATCTAGATTATAAATAGCTTTTGCTTTTGCTTTTGCAAGTAAATTATTTGTCGCTTCACTCTCTCCTATACGGTGTGGTAAAACATATACCTCTTTTCCCATTTTCAAAGCATACTCAACACTGCGCATTGTTCCTGAGTTAAAATCTGCATAAGTCACTACAAGTACATCTCCCAAAGCAACAACTATTTCATTTCGCAAAGGGAAATGATACTTACGAGAAGGAGTCCCTTCTTCAAACTGACTCAGTACCAAACCGTTTATCTCAATATCTGCAATAATATTTTTGTTGATTGCAGGATAGCGCTTGTCAAGTCCTGTTGCTGCAACCATAATGGTGTTTTTTGCACCGGCAGCCTTATGTGCAATGGCATCAACGCCCAAAGCACCGCCGCTTACTATGCAGACACCCTCTAAAGAAAGCTTGTGAGAAAGCCGGTGTGTCAATTCTCTTGCATATTGATTTGGTTTTCTGCTTCCTACAATTGCAATTTTCTTTTTATGCAATAATTCACTGTTTCCTTTGTAAAAAAGTTTCTCCGGATAGTGCTTCATAGCATCAAGTTCGGGTATATGAAAATTTATTTGTTGCATTGCAAAGTCAATATATTTTATTTATCTGCACTAACTCAACATCTTTGAACAAAGCCTTAGATTCAGAGAGTGCCTGCAGTGTATTTTTATGAGGATGGCCTATTGCAATGGCACTGCCATGTGCCTTTGCAACTGCAATAGCTTTTTTTATCTGCTTTAATATATATGGCTTGTCCATGTGATGATCCAAAAAAACATCGCGCGCAACATATTTCAGTCCGAAATTTTTCAGTACTTTTGGTGCCATTGTTTTAGCAGTCGTTCTGCTGTCTATAAAGCGTATATGGTTTGCATTTAGCGCAAAAACCAGTCTGTTCATTGCTATTTCATTTGATGTAAACTTGCTGCCGGTATGATTGTTGATATAAGCGACTTTTGGAAACAGTTTTTTAATATCTTTAATTTTTGCAGAGATTTTTTGCTGAGAATCATGTATGCGGAGAGTATGCGGTTCCTCAGCACTAAAGTGCATTGCTTCCATCGGTAAGTGAACCATATAAAACTTTTCATGTGATGCAAGTTTCGCAGAGTCGGGTCTTGCTGCACGTGGTGGCAGAAAAGACATAGTAACATTGAGATGCAAACGTTTTACGGCTCTTACCTGAGATGCGGTCTGCATATCATCTATGATGATAGCCAATTTCGGTTTTGATGTATAAATCTGCACTTTTTTCGGTTTTTGCTTCGGAGGGTTTGCCAGGGTTTCATTATCTATTTCATGTGCTGCGGAAACGTATGTTTTTGTCTCTTTTTTCAGTACCTCCTGCAGTCTTTTGTTTACACTTACAGCTGGTGCCTTTGGAATTGTTTGTGCTGACTTGTGCTTTGTTATTGACTTTTCTTTTTTATGCGTTTTTCCATCATTTGCTCCAAAATAATACCCTGTAATTAAAGATATTAAAACAAGGGCTGTCAGTGCTAAAAACCATGCTGTATATTTTAATAAAGAAGAACCGGTTTTTTTCTTCGTTCTTCTTGTTCTTTTTTTTCTTTTTGCCATCTACTCTTCATCTTAAAGTTAAATTTATTGAAACTATATCCTAAAAAAATAAAAATCTTAATTTTATTGCAGTTTGTCATATAGATCTTCGGCAGTGGTATCGAAACGCTCAAGCAGTTTTTCAAGCTCTTTGATATCGAACGCTTCTATACTCTCTTGAAGTTGCAATGCATACTGCTCAAGAGGTTTTATATCATACTCTGCTGCCAGGGTACAAAGTCTTTTGCTAAAATCTTTTGTGTCAGAAAAGCTATGCGTCTGCAGTGCTTTTTTATAAAGAGTCTGTATCTCTTCTTCTATAGTTTTTCGTATCTCAGCACTGTTTTGTTTTGCTTTTTCACTGAGTTCAAATACCTCTTTATCTGGCTTATCAGGCATTTCCGCCTCATCAACTGCCAAAAATTTGCTTAATTCCACAAAAAGATCATACTTCAAAACAGGCTTTCGTAAAAAACCGTCAAAATGGGTATCTTTGTACTCCTGCTCATTTTCCATAAGCGAAGCTGTTAATGCAATAACAGGACACTTGGAGATTTTTCGCAATGCAGTTGTCACTTCATAGCCATCCATCTCAGGCATTTTTATATCCATTAAAACCAAGTCCGGCTGCTCTGTTTTACAAAGTGCTATCGCTTCCAAACCGTTTTTTGCCGTTATCACTGTAATTGCAGTGTTTTCAAAAATTTTCACTATCAAATCACGATTACTTTCAATATCATCAACAACCAGTATTTTTGCTTTTTTAAATTTTAAATTTTTTAAATTTTTTATACGAATATCATCCTGTGCATCATTCTCTGCTATTGATGCTATGCTTACATTATACAGATGCACTTTAAAGACAGTTCCTTTTTTCTCTTGGCTCTCTACAGAAATATTGCCTCCCATCATTTCACACAAACGTTTTGATATACTCAGTCCAAGTCCTGTACCGCCAAACTTGCGTGTATCCTGTCCGTCCATCTGCTCAAACTCATTAAAAATTTTTGCCAACTGCTCTTTTGGTATACCGATACCACTGTCCTCGACAGAAATCTCCAGATTTAATTTTGAGAGATGCTGATCAATATCAAATGCTCTTACGCTTAACTTTACAAAACCTTTTTGCGTAAATTTGATTGCATTTCCTATCAGGTTGAGTAAAATTTGGCGTATGCGTACTTCATCGAGTAACAGACTTTTAGGAATGTTGGTGTTTACATGTAGTACAAAATCCAAATTTTTCCTCTCCACCTCAACTGCAAAGATAGAACCCACTTCATCAGCCAATGCAAAGAGATTTGTCGGTTTTGTCTCTATAATCAGTTTTCCTGCTTCTATCTTGGAAAGGTCAAGTATGTCATTTATAAGTGTCAAAAGCGTATGACTTGCATTTTTCACAGTTTTTATATGGCTTTTTAACTTTGGATCCTGTATCTTTTCACTGAGTATATCCGAAAAGCCGATAATAGCATTAAGCGGTGTTCTGATTTCATGGCTCATATTTGAAAGAAATTCAGATTTTGCCTTTGTTGCCGCTTCGGCCTTGTCTTTTTCTATTTGCAGCCTGTGTTGTGTTTGCAAAAGTTCTTCCTGTGCTTTTTCTCTTTTTTTAATCTCTAATGCCAGTTTTCTGTTCCAATAGACAAAAACAGCAATGATAAAAACAACACCGGCCAGAAGTTTCCATAAAAGTTTATAATCAAAGCCATGTGCATATTCTACAGCTATCCAGCGTGACTCTATTCTGTGCCTGTCTTCTTCTTTTATTGCGCTGATTACTTTTTCAAAAATAGATGCGAGTGCCGGCAAATCTTTTTTTATACCCACACTGAACGAAAGAGTGTCCTGCAATTGTCCGGATATTTTCAACTGGTTTGGAAATTTTGTCTGCACTTGATAGCCAACACCTATAAGCGTGCCTATATAACCGAACAACTCTCCATTTTGCACCTTTTGCAACCCTTCCGTTATGCTTTTGACATCAATAAAATCTACTTTTGGATATTTTTGTCTGTAGCTTTCGTTAAAAGAGTAGTCTTTTACTATTGCCACCTTTTTACCTTCGAGTTGTTCCATACTGCTGATATAGGTAACATCCGGTCTTGTGGCAATTACCAAAGGGGTATGCAGATACGGCTTTGTAAAGTGCAGATATTTTTCTCTTTGCGGCGTTTTGACAACCAAAGAGAGTATTTCGCACCTCCCGTTTTGTACAAAAAGAAGCGATTCGCTCCATGTTTTTGTCCGGACAACTTTTATGGGAACAGGAATATTTTTTTGAAATTCTTTAAAATATTCGGCACTGATGCCAATATATTTTCCATCTTTGTCAAAAGCTTCAAAAGGCATCCAGTCAGGATCTATACACAGAGTAATCTGTTTGTGCTGTTGTAACCACCTTTGCTCTTTCTCACTCCATTGCAAACTCCGGGAGACTTTTGTATCTGTCTGAGAAGCCTCAAACCATTTATCTGTAATTTTTTGCCGTTCTTTATCACTGATATCCTGTAATGATTTTTCTATTATTGCAAATAATACAGGCTTGTTTTTGTCTATAGCAATAGAAACTTTTGTATCCATTCCCGGAACATTATTTACAATTTTTAAATTTGAAAGATAATCCTGCTTCATTATATAAGAAGCCACTGCAATATTGCCTATGTAGGCATCAACCTTTGAAAAAGAGAGTGCTTTGAGAGACTCTCGGTTTGAGGAGGTAAGGTAAAGATGAATATTCGGATAGTTTTTTTGCAACCATTCATGCAGATACGAGCCCCTGTTTACCGCAACCGTTTTGTTATTCAGTGCATCCATGTTTTTTATATCTTGCCGCGTAGCTTGTGTGACAATAACCAAGGGCATCTCAACATAGGGTGTTGTAAATTTTAAAAATTTTTCTCTTTTTGGTGTCTTTGCCGCACAACTCAGACCGTCAAATTTTCCTGCTTTCATATCGCGCATAACATCAGCCCAAACTTCTGATGTAACAGCAAATGTCAAACCGCTTTTTTGGCTTATGAGCTTTAAAAAATCAGCTGCAATCCCTGTATGTCTTCCCTGTTTATCTACAAATTCATACGGAGGCCAACTGTAATCTGCTCCCAAACGAACGACGGGATGCTCTTTTATCCACTCTTTTTCCTGCGAAGAAAATGTAACTCCAAAAAGAGCCGAAGTATAGAAAAATACAAAAAAAAGAAAACTAATCCTGTGCAATTGCAATGAATTCATCAAGATGTTCTTTAAAAATAGCAACCAATTCCGGATCAAAATGATCTCCACTGTGTTCTTGTATATAATTGACTGCATCATCTATACTCCAGGCATCTTTGTAGACCCTTTTATGTGTCAAAGCATCAAACACATCCGCTAAGGCTACAATACGGGCAAATATGTGAATATCTCTGCCCTGAAGCCCGCGAGGATAGCCCGCTCCGTTGTATTTTTCATGATGTTCATAAGCAATTATATCTGCCGCTTTCATCAGTTTTCTGTTTGAGATTTTCAGGTATTTATGGGCGATTTCAGTATGCGTTTTCATCACTTCAAATTCTTCTTTTGTGAGGGAACCTTTTTTGTGCAAAATATTTTCAGGGATACCCATCTTCCCAATATCATGCATAGGACTTGCATGATAAATCACATCAGCATCTCCCTCCGAAACAGCAGGATGATACTGTGCCAAAAGTCTGCTGTACTCCGCCACACGTTTTATGTGTCTGCCTGTCTCATCCGATACAGATTCAACAAGTTCTGTTAAAATAAAAATCATCTCCTTCTGATTCTCTTCAAGTTCACTGTATATACGTTTTTGTTCCTCTTTTAATTTTGTCTGCAAAGACAGGTTGTGAATTTGAAGTATTTTTTTTGCAGTATAAAGTTCAAGATGTGTTTTTGTTCGGGCCAGAAGCTCATTCGCATGAAAAGGCTTTGTAAGGTAATCCACCCCACCTACTTCAAATGCTCTGGTCATAGAGTCTATATCTGATTTTGCAGTTAAAAAGACAACAGGAATATCTACGAGTCTTGGATCGTTTTTCATCCGTCGGCATACTTCATATCCGTCTATACCAGGCATCATAATATCAAGCAGTACCAAATCAAAATTATTAAAATCCAGAAGGGCTAAAGCTTCTTCCCCGTTTTTGGCATATGAAAAGTCATATCCCTCTTCTTTGAGAATATTCATCGCTACCTGAATATTTTCTATCACATCATCCACAATCAAAACCTTATAACTCATATTCTCATTATGCCCTTCATACTGTATAATTTAAATTAATCTATTTAAACTAAAAACAAATAAAGAACCACTTAAAAGAAGATAAATATATTCAATTTGCTTTTTTTAAGCAAAACTTATGTATAATTTCGAGTTCCTTTCTCTTTGTAATGTCAGAATTGGCACTATATTCAGATCCGAAAGGGAAACAAAAGCCTAGAATTAGGCAATACCAAGAGGAGATCATACTATATGAGACACTACGAAAACCTAGTAATCGTAAAACCTACTTTTACTGCAGAAGAAATCCAGGCCAGCGTCAAAGCAGTTGAAGAAGTTATTACTTCAAACGGTGGAGAAATTGCAGCGACAAACGCTATGGGAATGAGAAAATTAGCATACCCAATTGAAAAAAACGAACGTGGTTACTACTATGTAATCTACTACTCAGTAGCACCTGCTGCAATCGCTGAAATTGAAAGACGTTTCCGTATCAACGAAGACCTTTTAAGATTTATAACGATCAAATATGATTCAAACCGTGAAATAAAAGCATGGAATGAACTTGTAAAAAAAGCAAACAAAGCACCTGAAGCTCCAAAAGCAGAAGAAGCTCCTGCAGCTGAAGCACAAACAGAAGAAGCTCCAAAAGCAGAAGAAGCAACAGAAGCTCCGGCAACAGAAGCAGCAGCTGAGTAATAGCATTCGCTATAAAATGAAGGAAAACTTATGTTCAATAAAATAATTTTAGTTGGTAACTTGACGCGTGATATCGAACTTAGATATTCTCAAGGGGGAATGGGAATTGCAAAAACTGCAATTGCTACAAGCCGTAAATTCACCAGCAATGGAGAAAAGAAAGAGGAAGTCTGTTTTGTAGATATCACATTCTTCGGAAGAAGTGCAGAAGTTGCAAACCAATACCTCAGAAAAGGAAGTAAAATCCTTGTTGAGGGAAGATTAAACTTTGAACAGTGGGTTGACCAAAACGGACAAAAAAGATCGAAACATTCTGTTATTGTAGAAACTATGCAAATGCTTGATTCCAAGGGTGACAACCAAGGCGGCGGTTATAATGCACCGGCACAAAACAGTGGATATAACGCACCTGCGCAGGGAGAACCGCAAGGGTACCAACAGCCGCCTGTGCAACAACAGCAAAGTTACCAGGCACCACAGCAGCAAAACAGTTACAATAACAATCAAGCAGCGTCTCAGAGTCGTGAAATGCCAAGCAGCAGCTCTATTCCTGAAATTGATATAGATGAAGATGAAATTCCGTTTTAGAAAAAAATAGATACAAAGGGTATACCATGTCAGAAAAAAGAAAATACAAAAAAAGATATTGTAAATACTGTGAAGCAAAAGTTGACTTCATGGATTACAAAGAAGTAGCAAGTTTACGTTTTTCATTATCAGAAAGATATAAAATTATGCCACGTCGTTTAACAGGAAACTGTAAACGTCACCAAGATATGATTACAGTAGTAATCAAACGTGCTCGTGCAGCAGCTTTAGTTCCTTATACTGTAAGCCGTAAGCAAGTTGTAACTGCACCGTTTGAAAACCTGAAATAGGTTTTCCTGGTGCTTTTGCACCACTTCATCCCTTAAACTTTCCCGACAAACACCACTTAGGAATATTTATTGCTATAGTTTATCTAAAAAAGCAGTCCTATGAAACTAACTTTATTTATTTTACTGATATTCCATAATTTTTTGCTTCATGCAAAAACATCTGATGATTTTGCACTCATTATTCATAAACCTTTTCAGTCAGCTTTGGTTGATATCACCCAAAATTATGACGGAACCTTGAGTGCTCTTGGTTTTACATATGACTTCAAAAAACAAAGTTTACATGCTGACAAAACATATAATGATCCTTTTGCATACCTGCAGAACATTTCAAATAAATACGGTGCCAAAATAGAACTTATTAAAGTGAATGACAAAGCACAAATCATACAGTCGAAAATCATTCCTCTTACACAATTTGCAAAACCGGCCTCCTTTGTAAAAACACCTGCGAATGGATATATTATAGGCGGATACACAATGGGTGGGTCACAACTCTTGGTGTTACTCGACGCTGCTTTGCATCTGAAGCGATCAGTCTCCTTTGGTACTAAAAACAATAATACAATTCATAAACTTGTTAGCTTAAAAGACGGCGGAGTATTAGCAATAGGCACCTCTTTTACTTCCAGATCAACGCAAGACAACATGTTTCAAAGCGGTTTGGGCAATGATGATGTATGCATAAGCAGGTTTGACAAAGATGCACATCTGCTGTGGACTAAAAAATACGGCACACAGTATGATGATCAGGGGATAGATGCTTCAGAAGCCGATGACGGTTCAATAATAGTTCTCAGCACAACACATACAAAAATGAAAACAGCTGTCAACATCTCAAGATTAACCCAAAACGGCGATAATATATGGCTCAAAGAGATTCCGGACAATGGTTTTAATGAACCTGTAAGTTTACTCAGACTCAAAGATCATAATTTTGTCATATCATTAGCCAAAACAGATACCATGCACAAAAAGCAAATACGCCTTGTAAAATTTGATATATATAAAAACATCTTGATTGACAGTGAAATCAGTACAACATACTCAAGCCAAATCAACGATCTCAAGGAGTTCAGTGACGGCACATTAATTGGAGTTGGCTTTGTCCGGGACAGTTTCAATACTGATGGTCTGGCGATGATAATCAGCAAAAATCTGAAACTTTTAAAACAGGAACATTACGGAGGAGAAAATTATGATGTTTTTAACAAAGCTGTCATTTTAGCAAACTCCCAGGTAGGTGTAGCCGGTATACATACAGACAAAAATTCCAATGAAAACAATATGTGGATTCTCAAACTCAACAAAGATGCTACAATTGCCCAGATTGCAAGAAACACACTGTATTTCTACACGCAGCTGCGTCAATTGTTTCAAAAAGAAATAGACACGAAAAAAGTTATCATAAAAAAAGATCTAACTATTGAATTTACTGCTAAAAATCTTTATTTTAAGGCAGGAGAATACAAACTCGGCAAACAGCAAAAAAAGTTTTTTAGAGAATTTTTTACAAAATTAGTAAATTTTTTATATACACACAGAATGCAGGTAAAAACTTTAGAGATCAATGGACATACTTCCAGCGAGTGGAAAAACAGTACCTTTTCAGGGAGATTTTTAAACAATGAAGAGCTCTCTATGAAACGCTCCTATGAAGCGTTCAAGTCACTTTTCTTGGTACAAAACCCGACAAAGCAAAAATATTTAACGCATATTTTAAAGGGGAGCGGTCTTAACTATAGAAATAGAATTATAACCAATCACACAGAGCATAAAGAAAAATCAAGAAGAGTAAGTTTAAAAATCATTTTAAACAAACACTCTCGTCATTAACCACAGGTCGGGACTTCACCGTCTGCTGCATATTTCCAGACAAAGTCATAAAGGTTTTTCACATCTTTTTCTTTCATTTTCTTAATTTTTTTCACGCCATGAGGACAAATTTTCATCCATTCTTCTTGAAGTTTTCCAGACTCTTTTAAAGAAGCCCAACCTTTACGGTCATGTTTTATCGCAAATACAGCTCCATTTTTCAGTCCGTCTTTCTTACAGATTTTCAGCTTTTTTAAATAAAACCTTTGCCCTTTGCTTGCATCAGCTGTCGCACTTGTTGTAAAAACAGACCCGGCCACTGCAGCAGCCAATAACAATGAAGTCATTTTTTTCATTTACTTTCCTTTACATCTTATAACATTGTGATATGTTACTGACATCTTCATAAATTGTAGATTAATCTATACTCTGAAACTGAGCCTTGTTTTATCCTGAATTAACTTTTTATAGAGCTTGAATTTTGCTTTTTCCAACTCTTCATCAGTATATGCAAACTCTTTTTTAATTATCCCTTGAGCAATCCCTGCCGTATCCATTGCAAAAAGTTTCAGCTCTTTTTTTGTCAGTTTTGCTTTGAGCGCCGCATAAAGTTCTTTGTCATCTTCTATCAGATCTACAGTATCAAGTCTACAAAACTCTGCAAGTTTTTCTCTAAAACTGTTGTCATTATGATATTGTCTCCACACTGTACTCTCTAGCATTGTATTTCCTTTAATATTTGTGTTAAATCTTTTGTTTGTATTATTATATTTGCTTCACGTTTTAAAATGTCTCTTGCACAAAAAGCAATCCGAGTCCCTGCATGGGCAAACATTGAAAGATCATTTGCACCGTCACCGCAAACCAATGTCTCTTCTTCGCTTACACCCAAAATATTTTGAAGTCTTACCAACATATCGCCTTTTGAGAAATTAAACATCATATCGCCGCCCACAAGTCCGGTAAGCTTTCCGTTCTTTACATGTAAAGCATTGGAAAAATCAGCATCATATCCTAAAATATCTTTTGCATAGGAAGTCGCTGTTCTGAAACCGCCGCTGAAACAGACAACTTTCATGCCTCTGTTTTTCAATTCTGCTATGGTCTCACGTGCTCCTGGCATATATGGCAGATTATGTGCTATTTTTTCAACAACTGCATAATCCAGCCCTTTTAGCAGCCCTACTCTTTGCTGTAAAGATTCAAAAAAATCAAGTCTTCCGCTCATGGCCTCTTCTGTGATGTGGGCGACCTCTTCGCCTATTCCCAATTCATCCGCAAAAAAATCAATTGTTTCACCGTCCATTAATGTAGAATCAAAGTCAAATACTGCAAGTTTTAGCATAAATTTTCTCTCTTTTGTATATAATATCGCAATTATAGCGAATTAGGATTTTTTTTGTTTGACACACTGATACATAAATTAAAAAACGACAGATATATTACTCTTGAAACTACACCCGGGCATTCGGCAACTTTTACACCGACGATAGACAAAATAGAAACACTCGGGCTTGCAGATTTAGTCGATGGATTTTCCACCACAGACAATCCTTTGGCAAAACTCAAGTACAATGCTCTTTTTGCCGCCAAACTGCTCCAAGAGAGATTTCACAAGCCTGTTATTGCAACGATGAGTATGCGCGACAGAAACAAAATTGCCCTGCAGTCTGATTTGCTCGGGGCAAACGAAGTTGACATCAGAGCCATCCTGGCACTCACGGGAGACCCTGCCACCATCTCTGACCAACCCAATACAAAAGGTGTTTTTGAAGGTGACAGCTCTTTGCTTCTGGACATCATTGCCGCTTTAAACTCCGGTATGGATTATGCAGCAAAACCTTTTAATGTTGTACCAAAACAGATACACCCCTTTGCAGTTGTCAACTCCTATGCAAAAAACCCAAAAACACTCCAAAAAAAGATGCAAAAGAAAATTAAACATGGAGCAGTAGGTATCATAACACAGCCGGTATATGATGTTGAAAATGCAAAACAGCTTTTGGAACTCAAAGAAAAAGCAAACAAAGAGTGTTGCCGTGAAAATAAAAATGCAGAACTTATTTTAGGAGTTTTTCCTATCACGAAGCTGCGCACTGCACAGTTTTTGTCATCCCATGTACCGGGGATCAACGTCCCTCCCTGCTGGATAGACAAACTCCGAGAGGCAAATACAAAAGGTGCAGAGGAGGAGTATAAAGTGGGATTTGAGCTTAGTAAAAAACTCTTTGAAGAGCTTAAGCAGCTCCATCCTAAGATTCACCTGATGACAGCGAACCAGTTTCAAATAGCCAAAGACATATTAGTATAAGGAATAAAATGATTGATTTAAAACTATTGCAAAAAGATTTTGACGGTATAAGCAAAAAACTGATGCGCAAAGGCGTTGATGCAAAGCTTTTGGAAAAAGTGAAAATAAAATTTGAAGAACTCAAAGAGGCAAAATCCCACTTTGAAACCCTTCAGGCTGCGCAAAATGCTATGAGCAAAGAGTTCGGTGTATACAAACGTGAAGGCAAAGATGTCTCAGAGCTGAAGAAAAAAGTCGATGAAAATAAAATCCGTATTGCTGATGCTTTGGAAGTGCAACGCCTTCGTCAAGAAGAACTCGAAGCGCTTGCAATGGCTATACCCAATATACCTGATGATGATGTGCCAGACGGCGAAGATGAAGATGACAATGTCGAAATCAAAAAAGTGCTCACACCAAGGGAATTTTCATTTACCCCAAAAGAGCACTGGGAACTGGCAGAACAAAACGGCTGGATAGACTTTGAACGCGGTGTCAAACTGGCAACTTCGCGCTTTTCTGTCAGCTTTGGCATGGGTGCAAGACTGGAACGCGCACTTATAAACTTTATGCTTGACTTTAACCGTGAACGCGGATTTGAAGAGGTCAGCGTTCCTGCACTTGTCAACAGAAAAGCCCTTGAAGGAACAGGACAGCTTCCAAAATTTGAAGATGACTTATACAAAGTAGAGGATCCTGAGCTTTTCCTCATTCCTACAGCCGAGGTTCCTCTTACAAATCTCTATCAGGATGAGATACTCACAACAGAGGAACTGCCAAAAACAATGACTGCCTATACTTCATGTTTTCGAAAAGAAGCCGGAGCTGCAGGACGGGACACAAGAGGCATGATACGCCAGCATCAGTTTCATAAAGTAGAACTTGTAAGCATTTCTACACCGGGTGAAAGCGATATAATTTTTGAGAATATGGTCACATGTGCCTCTGATTTACTCACTGCTTTGGAATTACCGCACAGACTGGTAACTCTGTGTACAGGAGATTTGGGTTTTTCCGCGGCTAAAACAATCGATCTTGAAGTATGGCTGCCCGGGCAAAACAAATACCGTGAAATTTCTTCTGTAAGCAATACAAGAGACTTTCAGGCAAGACGTGCCAAAATCCGTTTTAAAAACGGGAAAAAGAATGAACTCGTACATACCCTCAACGGTTCTTCTCTTGCCGTTGGCCGCACACTTGTAGCCATTATGGAAAACTTTCAAAATGAAGACGGAAGTATAAATATTCCTGAAGTTTTGCATCCTTATCTAGGGATGTAAATACTTTACAAAAAAGAATTGTTCACATTCCTTGCATTTAAATTTTTTTTAAGATATACTTCCAACAAGAAAAGATGATTCTAGTTACATCTTTAGATTGCTTTATATTGATAACTTCTTTGTTTCCAGTACATTCACCTAAAAGAAAAACTTTATATTAGATTTTTATCATCAAAGAAATTTGGTGTACTCAAACAAACAAGGATTTACAATGGCAACATTACAAAATGGAACAGTTAAATGGTTCAACAGCGACAAAGGTTTCGGATTTATCGAAGTAGAAGATGGCGGCAAAGATGTATTTGTACATTATCGTCAAATTAATGACAACGGACACTCTCGTGTTTCACTTGACGAAGGTCAAAAAGTAACTTTTGAAGTCGGTCAGGGTGACAAAGGTCCACAAGCAGAAAACGTTACAGGTCTGTAACATCTTCACAGCGGGCAGTTTATCAAAACTGTCTGCTCTTTTTAACATCCACTTTAGACTCAAATATCGCGGAATAGAGCAGTTCGGTAGCTCGTCGGGCTCATAACCCGAAGGTCGCAAGTTCAAATCTTGCTTCCGCAACCAAATCACAAAAATTACAACACTTATGTAGCCAGTTAATTTTACCAAGGATACGCAGTAGTGAATATAGAAATCATAACAGCAAGAAATGAACATTTACAAGAAAATACCATCTTACATGCTATAGCATCCCTTGGATATACTGCTGAAGTTCATGAATGCCACACCATACAAGACCTACACCAGACAGTACAAAGAAAACCTCACTTGGCTATCCTTACTCTTAACCATATTGTCACTGAAGACGGAGAAAAAATTTGGCTCTGTGAATTTTTCAAAAAAAACAATATCAACTTTACCGGTTCAGATAAAAAAGCTTTGCTCTTTGATGCAGATACAGAACTGGCAAAATCCTATCTTAAAGAAAAAGGTATCAGTACATCAAGATATTTTATTGCCGATGCAGAAAAATATTTGCGTGATTACGACATACCTATTAATTATCCCCTGGTTGTTAAACCTGCCCGTTCCCTGCAATGTCAAGAAGAAAACAAATGTTTTACTGTCAATAGTTTCAGCGAATTTGAAAAAAGCGTTGCTTCTCTTTCTAATAAATATAATGTTCCTGTTTTGATTGAAGAGTATCTCGATGGAGAAGACTATCTTGTATCCATCATAAAAACAAAAGAAGATGCTATGCTGATCTCCTCTGCAAAGGTTTTACGATCAAACAACGGAAATAAAAAAATTCTGGAAAATATTGAAGACCAAACAATCAAAGAGAGTGTTGAAAATCTTGCAATAGATGCCTATATTGATCTTGGTATCAGAGATTTCGGGCAAATCAGTATAAGAACAAACCAAAGCGGTCAGTGTTTTTTTATGCGGACAAATCTCAATCCTGATATTACTGACAAAAACAGCTCCTTTATTGAAACTTTTGCAGCAGGACTTAACCTTGATTATGATGCAATCATTAAGCATATTCTGCAGGAGTGCAGTAAAAGAGATTAATTAAGAACTGCAATTATATTAAAATTATTTATAATTATTAAGTTTCTTTGCAATAAAATAGTAGCATATCCTTTAAGGAGGACGCTATGAAAAAAAGACTCTCAAAATATTTCAACATTTATGTCATCATTGCTTTAATTGGCGGATTTTCCTTTTTATATCTTGTATCTTTTGCCTTTGTTCTCAATGATGTAGCAACAGGATCAAGTTTACAAATGAAAAAAGCAAAAATAGAAAAACAAAGACAAATTTGTCTCAAAGACCCAACACAATGCTAAAAGAGGCGAAAGAGTTTTATTTACTCTTTCGTGTTTGAATAACGCACCACAAATATAAAAAGACTCAGTACTGCAACCATGATACCTACCCCTGCTATCAGATAAAATGCATGTATCATTTGTTCATAATCACTCAAAGCGATTTTAAATAGAGGATTTGCTGTTAAATGATAGGTTATGCAAGAAGTCTAATGAATATTGTTTTTTGTATATTGAAATAATTTCTTTCATAATCTACCTCGCTTCGTACATTACATGTATACATCAAATCAGGTAGTTACTGCTATAATACTCCTTAAATATAAGATATAATGATATTGTTTGAGAGATCAGAGCATTGGTACTTTTTTTGCTTATTCAATACAAAAGATGCAATATTTAACAGGGTAGTCAATGGCTGATGCACAAGAAGAGATAATAATCATAGAAGACAGCGATGCAGTATTGCATTCGCATGAGCAAACTGACGAATTTCTTGATGAAAATGATGAAGAATCCAAACAGAAAAAAATCATTCTTTTTGGAGGAATTGCTGTTATTGTTGTGTTGCTTATTGCTGTTACCGCACTCTTGCTGATAAAAAAATCCTCTACAAAAAAAGTTGACAATTTCAGTCTCCTGGAAAACAAGCTTGAAAAAGCAAAAGCTCCCGTTATAGAACAGAGTAAACTTGAAAATATGATTGCCAAAGCAAATTATCTCTATGCAACAGGCGCAAAAGAAAAAGCTCTGGCTCTGTATGAAAATATTGCCTACTATTCGCAGGCCATCTCACAATACAATCTTGGTGTTGCCCAAATGAAAAACAAGCAGTATGCACTGGCGTTGAAAACATTTCAAAATGCGATACTCAATGATGAGAAAAGATGTGTAAGCGCTATAAATGCGGCAGTATGTTCATTACATGTAAAGGATCAATCCAGTTTTAAATACTACATCGACCTGGCTTATGCCTATTTGCCATATGAGATCAATTCGCCTTTGTACTCATATTACTATACCCTTATAAGCTATTATAACAAAAACTATCTTGGTGCTTTAAATGCTCTCAAAAATACAGATCATCCTGCATATCCGGTTATACAAAATCATTTAAGCGCGAAAATCAATGCTTTGTATAACAATAACTATGATGCAATTGATGCTTTGGAAAAAATAAATGAAGAGGTAGATGATTTCAGCCTGGCTCTGCTGTATGCGCGGATAGGTGACTTTAATCTTGCAATTGACCATCTTAACACTGCTATCACAAAAAACAATCAGCCACTCAGGGCAAAACTGGCACGCAGTTACATAAACCTTAAAGCAGGACATACAAAAAAAGCGGCATCACAACTCAAAAAAGTTACAGATGAATATCCGCAAAAAATTTATAAGATTTATCCTGTAAGTGTCAAACTCAAAGATGCTTTATTTGACCCCCAAAAAGCTCAAACCCTCTACAGGAAAAAAATTCAGAATTCAAAATTTCTTAATTTTCAGAAAATATTTTATTTTTCACCCTATAAAATTTTTAATGCAAACCAGACAATCAGCTACATTAGAAAAGGAAATGCAAATATATATATTGACAATATCCAATCTGCCCAGCAATATCTGAAAAAAAGCTATTCTGCATCAAATGTTGATATAGGCATAACAAAAGCCATTAAAAAGGCTCTTTCTTTAAAAATTCGAGAGGCAAACCAGGATTTGCAGCAACTTGTTAAAATACAGCCCAAACACTCTATTTTACACTATAATTTAGCCTTGACCTATGCACAAATGGGAGATATGCTCCAGGCAAACAAACACTTTTTACGTTCCTATCACTTAGATGCCAAAAACTATCTTTCCGGTGTTTATGCTGTCATGACCAGCAAACTTATAAATAAAGATTACACAAAACTGGAATCTATTTTGAAAGATTCCCTCTCCGGCGAAAACAGCAGTGAAGAGATTGACTTGTACAATACTCTTTTACATATCAACGACAATGACTATCTCTCAGCAATTGAATGGCTTGACAAAGACTACAAACAAAGACCTTTGTATCTTATGCTCAAGGTACTTATTGGAATGAAAACAAAAAATTTGGACAGAGCAAAATCTGCTGCATCCAAACTCACAGTCATCTTTCCTCATGATATCCTGCCGCATATGATCTATATAGATACGCATTTTACTGGGTATAGCATACCAAAATACGCAGAAGAGGTCTTGAAATACTTAAACACTCAGCAATTCACCTATACTGATTTATATTACGGCCCTTTCATTACAAGATACACATATATACAGGAACATTTAATCACCGGAAGGCTTTACTACCTACAAGAGCAGCTAAAGTATGTTTTACAGACAAAAGATACTGATATACAGGACATAGAAAGTGCTTTGGCTTTGACACTCCTGTATAATAAAAACTTTGAAGAAGCCTATACCCATTACAATCATTTAATTGACGAGTTGAAAGTACAGGATGCTTATACACTCTATTTGGGAGCTGTTGCATCAACTGCGGCCAAACATCATGCCAATGCAATAGCATTGCTTGAGTTGTCAAAAATGAAAAATGAAAATTTTTATGAAGCCAGATATGCACTCGCCCTTTTGTATATGGAGATCAAGAACAATGAAGGAGCAGCCATTCAACTGCAAAAAATAGATGATGACAGCTTCGAATCAGAATATTTTGAATTTAATATCGATACAGACAAACTCTTGTTTATGAAAGAGCATCCCAATGGATAATAAACTGCTTTCTAAGTAAAATAACCGATTAGAGAGTGAACTGCCTGGACTTCATTGTTTACTTTAGTGTCCAGTCTGAAATTCTTTGGAAGATACAGTTCGGTAACACTGTTCGTTGCAAACCCGTATCTTGTCCCTTTGTGCAAGGTTTCTCTGACTGGGATTTCTATAGCAATCGGCGCAAAACTCTGCTTGAGTCTATGGAGAACTTTTATTTTATTGTTATGGGTATCTACAAACAAAAGTTCTGCACGTTCATTTAAATCATAAAAGAGCTTTGATTTTTTTGATGTTCTTGCCCCCCTTGTGGTTTTGACATTCTCAAGATGTCCGCTTAAGGGGATCCGCAATATACCGACATTTCTGTAATCTGATTCTATAACTATTCTGTAGGCATACTCACCGCTTTCAAGTGTATCTATAGATTTTACAGTGCCGTCAACAGGAGAGACTACGGCTTTGTCATCCAAAAAAGTATTCTCTCTTTCCGGATTTCTGAAACTGTACATAAAAAACAGTGCAAGAACAAAAGCAGAAAATGAAAAAAACTCTAAATCCAAAAGCCAAAATACCAGGGCGGCAAACAAGGTATAAAGAATATATTTATACCCGTTTTTGCTTATAATAAAAAGGTTATTTTTCATCACTTTTTCCGTCACTGTTCTCGGTGTCTGTCATGGTGGCATCTGCTTTTAGCTCTTCTTCAATGCTCTCGCTGTTTTCTACAACTTTAGACTCTATGCCATTTTCTTTTTCAAAATTTATAATAATTTCTCTGACTTCGTCCCCTGTAATATTCTCTTTTTTATAAAGCAGTGCAACCATTGCTTCAATCGCCCCACTGTACTCTTTTAAGCGGTTGACAACGGCTTTATAGTGATCATCCAATGACTTTTTGATGTATTCATCCATCTCCTCTGCCATTCTTTCACTGTACTCACGTGTCGCCTGTTGCGGACCGCCCAAAAATGACTGACGGGATTTTTCAAGCACCATAAGTCCTGCAATATCACTCATACCATATGTTTGAACCATTGATTTTATAATGTCTGTGGCACGTTCCAGGTCATTGCCCGCACCTGTAGAAATTTCACCGATAAATACTTCTTCGGCAGCACGCCCGCCAAGCAGAGTATCTACTTCTGCCCACAGTTCATGCATCTGCATCATATATTTGTTTTCTTCAGGCTTGTTCAGTGTATAACCAAGTGCTGCCAAACCACGAGGCACTATAGAGACTTTGGAAACTTTTTTTGCTCCGTCTGTTGTCTCTGCCATCAAAGCATGTCCGCTTTCATGGTAAGCAACAATTTTTTTCTCTTTAGGATTGATACGGCGAGATTTTTTAGCAAGTCCTGCCAAGGCACGTTCAACGGCTTCATACATATCTTTTTGTTTCACTGTTTTTTGACTTTTTCTTCCCGCAAGCAGTGCTGCTTCATTGACTATGTTTGCCAGGTCTGCTCCCGCGAGTCCCGCTGTCAAACGGGCCAACTCTTCCAAATCCACATCTTTGTCTATTTTGACATTCTTTACATGTACTTTCAAAATTTTGACACGCCCTTCAAAATCCGGTTTGTCAACAAGCACCTGTCTGTCAAAACGGCCCGGACGCAACAGTGCCTGATCAAGAATTTCCGGTCTGTTGGTTGCAGCTAAAATTATGACAGGCGTATCTGTTCCAAAACCGTCCATCTCTGCCAAAAGCTGATTGAGTGTCTGTTCCCGTTCATCATTTCCGCCCATAACACCGCCGGCTGCACGGCTTTTACCGATAGCATCTATCTCATCTATAAATATAATACTCGGCGCATCTTTTTTAGCCTGTTCAAACAGATCTCTTACACGCGCAGCACCTACACCGACAAACATCTCTATAAAACTCGAACCGCTGACCGAGAAAAAAGGGACTTCCGCTTCTCCGGCAACAGCCTTTGCAAGCAGTGTTTTACCGGTTCCGGGACTTCCGACCAGCAAAACACCTTTTGGAATTTTTGCACCGATTTCCACATAACGACCGGGATATTTCAAGAAATCTACAATCTCCTGCACCTCTTCTTTCGCTTCTTCCACACCGGCTACATCATCAAACTTTGTATCCGGTTTTTCCGAATTGATCAACTTTTTGGAATTTCCCATTCCAAGCAGTCCGCCACCCATACTTTTTTGCATACGGCCGGCAAAAAACATCCAAATGGCAATGATAATCAAAAATGGGAACAGCCAGCCAAACATCTCGGTAAACCAGTTTGTTTCACTGAAGCCCGTATAGTCGATTTTTTCTTTGTCCAAAAGCTTTATAAGTTCATTATCCCCTTTGACAACTCTTGTTGTGTAGATTTTTGAACCGTCTGTTGATATAGCCCTGATATATGTCTGGCCTATTTCAACTTTTTTTACTGCTTTTGATTTCACAAGCGCTTTGAACTCTGAATAGTCAACCGGCTTAATTCTTGTTGTTGATGTTCCCATCACAGAACTGTTGCCGGCACCTTCGCCAACCATTACTTTAAACAACAAAATCACTACAACCGAAAATATTGCAAATGTTATCAGTGGATTTTGATTAAAAAAGTTGTTATTGTTGTTTTTGTTTTCGTTATCTGCCATTTTTATTTTTTCTCTCTTTTTAAAACTAATGTAACCCATTCGTCCTGGGCTATTCTTTGTGTTATTTTACAGTCTTTATAAGCATTGAGAACTTTTTCTTCATACTTATTCAGTATACCTGATAAAATCAAGATTCCGTCCTCTGCCATTGCTTTTTTCAGATCATTTGCAATAAAAGTCAACACATCTGCAACTATGTTTGCCACGACTATAGTGTACTTTTCATCCAAATTTGAAGCAGAACCTTCCCATATGGAGTGAAACTCCAAATTATTCAATTTTGCATTTTTTATAGAATTTTCGACCGATACAGGGTCCGTGTCACAAGCATCCACGACAGCTCCAAGCTTCATAGCTGCAATTCCCAGTATACCGCTGCCGCAGCCTACATCCAAAACTCTGTCATTCTTTTTCACATGTTGAGAAATTGCGCGCAAAGAAGAAGCAGTTGTCGGATGATGCCCTGTACCAAAAGCAAGCGCCGGATCTATTACTATGTTTATCAGGTTTGGATGATTGTCATTCCATGTAGGATGGATGTAAAATTTATCTATAACAAGGGGTTCTATACTGTTTTTATAAGATTCTACCCAGTCATTGTTTTGGAGTTTTTTTTGTGTACACTCTACGTCTACAGATTTGCCGAGTGCTTTTTGTAAGGCCTCTGCAAACTGCTCAATCCCCCACATTATAGTGTCGAGTTCTTCTTCACTTCTTATAATGAATCCGTTGTCTGTCTCTTCAAACCCGATCGGTAAAGTATCTGCCAAAAAATCTGCAAAGAGTTCATGATGTGAAGAGACTTTCACTACTAATTCGTAGTAATGCTCTTGCATTACTCAGATACACCCATCACGGCAGCAAGTTTTTCTTTTAAAACCTGAGGCGTAAACGGTTTTACAATATAATTGTTTACTCCGGCTTTAAGTGCTGTAATAACCTCTGCTTTTCCACCTTCAGTCGTAACCATAATGATAGGTGTATCTTTAAAGCGCTCATCCGCACGAACTTTTTTGACAAGCTCAAGCCCGTTCATCTCAGGCATATTCCAGTCTGTGATCAGCATATCAATATCAGGATTTGCGTCCATTTGCGCCCAGCCTTCAACACCGTCTGCACCTTCAAGTACATCTTTATAACCAAGTCGAGCCAATGTATTTTTTATAATACGACGCATTGTAGAACTATCATCAACAACAAGTAATTTCAATTGAAATCCTTTACATAATATTTTGCATAATTTATATCTAATAATAGCAAAATTCTGTTTGTTTTGCTATTAATTTACCAATTTAAACATTTTGGCTAAATCCAACCTGCCCTCATAATAAGCTTTTCCTATGATAACACCATCCACTTCACCCGTGGCTATCAAAGCTTTTATATCCTCTTCATCTTTCACACCGCCGCTTGCAATTGTGCTTATTTTACCGGCTCTTGCGATATCAAGTGTAAAATCTACATTGACGCCGCTGAGTGTACCGTCTTTGCCGACATCTGTGCATATTATCGCCTCTACACCGGCATTTGCAAACTCTTTTGCCAGATCAGTCGCACGCATGGTACTGACTTCGCCCCAGCCTTCGACTGCCACATATCCGTCTATGGCATCTATGCCTACTGCGATGGGATATTTTGCCGCCATATCTCTTACAAACTGAGGATCTTTTACCGCAATAGAACCTAAAATAATCCTGTCAATTCCGATATCCAACATCTTTTGAATCGTTGCTTCATCACGAATACCACCGCCAAGTTCAAGTTTTACATCTGAGTTTTGACGAATTTTGATGATTTGTTCAAGATTTTTAGGCTCTCCCGCAAATGCACCGTTTAAATCAACCAGATGCACCCACTCCGCACCCATTTCTTCAAATTTTTTCACTAATTCATAAGGCTCGTTTGAGTAGATTTTCGCACTCTCCATCAAACCTTTTGTCAAACGAACTGCTTTGCCGTCTTTTAAATCTATTGCCGGATATAATGTCATATTTCTCTCTTCCTTTTCTCTTACAGTTGTATAAAATTTTCTAAAATTTTCAAACCGTTTTTATGGCTTTTTTCAGGATGGGGCTGTATTCCCATTATATTACCGTGAGCAACGGCAGAAGTAAATTTATAGCCATAATATGTTTCTCCGATAATGTCATTGGCATCTTTACATGCAACATGGTATGTATGTACAAAATACAGATAATGCTCATCATCCAGTCCTGCAAACAGAGGATGCTCTTTTGTAAACATTCTGTTCCAGCCCATATGCGGAACCTTCAAAGGTTCATTGAATTTTTTCGTATCAAACTTTACAACACTGCCTTTTATAAGCCCGAGCCCTTCATGTTTGCCAAACTCTTCGGAATTTTCAAACAAAAGCTGCATTCCGAGACAAATTCCAAGCATCGGTTTGTCACTCTTTGCAAATTCCTTTATGGACTCTACCATATTCCGTTCATGCAAATGCTGCATCGCATCACCAAAAGCACCGACACCGGGCAATATCAGCTTGTCATACTCTTTAAATTTATCAGGATTACTCTCAACTACTGTCTCTTGTCCAAGCTTGGCAAACGCATTTTTCACACTTGCCAAATTTCCCATGTTATAATCAATTATTGCTATCATTATTCATCTATCTTTAATTTTGTAAATTTGATATATATTGCCAAAGAGACTATCAGTATACCTACACCCGCAATAATATACATAGAATAGATCAGCTTGTTTGGATCTGTAATTGCAAACTTGAATACAAGCATTAATGCTTCAATGGAAAGTGCAATAATGATAGAACCCAAAAAGCGGACCATCGTTTTGTGCGGGCCTGCTATGTCATGTTCTTTATAGCGTCCTAATATCTCCTCTTCAATAAGGGTTTTGGAAAGATCAAAAATTGCCAAAGAGAGTGTAAGCAAAATTGTTGCTTCAAAAACATCTTTAATCTGAAAATGACCTATTGAAATTCCATATTCAAAAAAACTCTCTATCCCTTTTACGAAAAGCAAAAGTGCTATAGCCACCAAAGCAAATGCAAAAGCACCATAAGTCCACTTGAAAAATTCTCCAAAGAATATATCCATTTTATTGAGATGTGCAATTTTCAACACTTCTTCAAGCGGCATATCAATACATGCCACATACCTGAGCGAACCGTTTTCATCAAATATAGGCGCTGATGCCGTTACAGTCAAATCACCTGTAATGAGTGACGGATACGGATCGGTAATCGTACATCTGCCTTCTCTGACTGCACGATAGTAGTACGCACGGTCAGCACGAATCTTTCCTATATCATCATCTATCCGATCATCTTTTGTAAAAGTCGGACTTACCTGTACACCCTTGTGGTCAAGAAGGTACACTCCCTCACAGTTTTCAAGATCTGCTTTTATTTTAAGCAGTCTCGGCATAATCATATCTTCACTTAAAGAAGGAAGTCTATTGGGAATATTCTTTGAAAAAAGGTAACAAAAATATGCTCTGGCTTTTGTTCTGCCTTCGGCAAAATGTTGAATATCTATAGGAACCATACAAGTCACTCCTTCTTAATTTATTTGAATTATATCAAAGATTTACTATTATTGGTATAATGTCATTGATGAAAAAAGATATTAAAAATATTGCTATTGTCAGACTCTCCGCACTCGGAGATATAATCAACAGTGCAGTTGTATTGCAGTTTATCAAAAAAGAGTATCCTGATGTAAAAATAGACTGGATAAGTGAAGAGATTTTTTCAGATATTTTACAAAACAACAAACACCTGCATACAGTTCACACTGTCAATCTAAAAAAACTCAAAAAGACAAAAAGCTTTTCCTTGCTACAAAAAACATTCGCTGAGCTCTCTATGCTGCCCGATTATGATATTATAATAGATATGCAAGGACTTTTAAAGTCAGCAGCAGTTGCCAGAATCATAGGGAAGAATACCCATGGTTTTGATAAAAATTCAATACGTGAATCTTTGGCCGCACTTTTTTATAAAACGACCTCCTCTGTCCCGTATGAAGAAAATGTTATAAAGCGCAACTGCTTTGTTGTTGCTGACGCTCTCGGATTTGAGATTACGGATGCTATGATTTTAAACAAAGAACCCGTTTTTTCACAAACAAAAGAATTTTCACTGCAACGCAAGAAAAAAAACATTGCCTTTGTGATAGGCGCTTCCTGGCCTTCAAAAATTTATCCAAAAGAGTCTGTTGCCGACATTTGCAATAGACTCCAGGAGCAGTGTTACATTATTTGGGGCAATGCATCTGAAAAAGAAGAGGCACAATGGATATGCACACATTCGGCAAATGCGGTACTGGCCCCAAAACTCACGCTGGGAGAACTTGTATCTTTTATATCGAGCATGGATCTGCTTATAGGGAATGACACCGGTCCGACACATCTGGCATGGGCGCAAAATATTCCCTCCATTACACTTTTGGGTCCGACTACCACGAGAATGATTTACGAAACGCCAAAAAATATAGCACTCAAATCACCCTCAAAGGTAAATATTCTTAAAATTAATAAAAATGACTTCTCCATCAAAGAAATTTCTCCACAACAAGTCATACAAAAAGCAAAGGAGCTGTTAACCAATGGGCTATAATTTCCTCCTCGTCATTGAACATATTTTAATGCTAGTGCCGCATAAAGCACGCAAAGCATTTTTTACCTTTTTAGCCTTTATCGGCTACAAATCAGCAAAAAAATACCGTCGTATCGTCAAACAAAACCTCAACTATGCCTTTGACAACAGTATGAGTGACGAAGAAATTGACACCATCACACGCTACAGCTTTAAAAACCTGCTCTATAACTTTTTACACCTTATGGAAATGCGCCATTTGAGCAAAGAAGAAATTGCCAAGAGAATTACAGTAATAAATAAAAAAGAAATTGAGAGAATTCACAAAGAAGGCCGTGCCGTTATTTATGTGACTCCCCATTACTGTGCCTGGGAACTTGGTGCGGCAGGACTTGCTTTACATGTAGAACCCATTGCTCCTGTATACAAAAAGCTCAAAAACAGAATCTATGAAAAATGGCTGCTCGATGCAAGAGCAAGATTTGGCAACACCAATCTTGAGAAAACAAATGTTGTCAAACCTCTTATACGCCTTATAAAACAGGGAAAAGCCAGCGGGATTTTAATAGATACCAATATCAATGAGAAAGAGGGTGTTATGGTGAATTTTTTAGGCAAACCGCTGCGTATGACGGCAACACCTGCTTATTTGGCACGCAAATTCAATGCCGCCATAGTGCCCGTACACATAAGAACTGATGATGAAGAAAACTACACAATAATTATAGCTAATGAGACAAAAGTTGATAAAACAGAGAATGAAAAAGAAGATATACAAAAAGCAACACAGCTCCAAGCCGACTGGCTCACTTCCATCATCAAAAAAGAGCCAAAGTTTTGGTTTTGGCTCCATCGTCGATGGAAAAACGACAAACCCGAAATTTATACCTGATTTTTCGTTTCACACTCTTGCGTTCTGGCTTCAAAAAGTTTTAAAATTGCAAGAAAAAAAGCTGTTATTGCAGGCCCTAAAATCATTCCCCAAAATCCGAAAGTTGTCAGCCCTGCAATAATTGCAAAGAAAATAACAAGTTCGTTGAGCTGTGCATCACTCTCTTTGAGCAGTCGATTGTTTATCTCCTTAATTATCAAAGGCTTCACAAAAGTATCTGCTATAATGGAAATCACAATAATTGAATAGAGTGCTATAAAAACAGCATTTGCATTATGTCCTACCGAAAATTCATAAATCATAAACGGAAGCCACATTAAAATTCCTCCTATAACAGGAAGTAAAGAAGCAAATCCGTACATAATGCCAAAGAGCAGGCCGTTATAGCCCATAAAAGAGACTACTATACCAAAGAGTGCACCTTCAAACATTGCCGTAGCGATGATGGAATAAAAAACAACACTCATAACAGCGGAGAGTTCCCGTGCAAGTAAAGTACTGTCTTCAACAGACATCTGGACAACACGTTTGAGAAACTCTACAATTGTAGAACCGTTATACAAAGCAAAAAAGTAAAAAACAATGACCAAAAAAGCATTTTTTACAAAACCTGCACTGAATGTTCCAATTTTTGCAGCTACATGTAAAGCATTTGTAGTCAAACTGTTGATATCTATTCCTTTTAAAGAATCTGCAAGATAAGGTTTTAAAAAGAGCAGAAATTTCGGTGGATTGGTAATCAGCCCGTTTATATAGAGTTCTATATTTTGCAAACTGCTCGGCTCCAAATTGTTCAGCTTGATTGTGAGTGTTGCCAAAAAGTAACCAAGCGGTGCAAAAAAGAGCATGGCAAGCAGCAGACTTGATACAAATGCCGCCAACAAACGAGAGGAAAACAACTCTTCAAAATAGTTATTGATCGTAGCCGTAGAAATTGCCAATAAAGCGGCAATAGTCATCACAAGCAAAAAAGGTTCATACAGAAGATACATCCAGTACAAAGATGTAGCAAACAAAACAGCTATAAAATATTGTGATTTCATCTAAAAAAGTGTCCCGTCTTCATTTACACATGACATATTTAAGACATCGTAGGTTGCGGGTGTTGCCCGTCTGCCCTTTGCTGTCCGTTCCAAATAACCGTTTGCAAGCAGATACGGTTCCAAAACATCTTCTACCGTTCCCTCATCTTCACTCAAGGCTGCCGCGATCGTGCTCAGCCCCATTGCACGTCCTTTGGCACTTGCTAAAAGCGTCAGCAGACGCAGATCCATTTCATCAAAACCGTGTGAATTGATGCCCAGTTCATCCAATGCATATCGGGTACGCTGATGATTTATATTTTTTTCATCGGCAACTTCCGCAAAATCTCTCACGCGACGCAACAGACGCAGGGCAATACGTGGTGTTCCACGACTTCTTTTTGCAATCTCCAGAGCCGCTTCATGAATGATTTGGCATTCGAGCTTATTCGATGCCTGCACAATGATTTTTGCCAGTTCTTCCTGATTGTAAAAATTCATGCGAAAACTCATACCAAACCTGTCTCTTAATGGATTTGAAAGCATTCCCGCCCGTGTTGTCGCTCCTATAAGCGTAAATCGAGGCAAATCAATCTTGACCGTCTGTGCAGCAGGACCACTGCCGATGATAATATCTATTCTATAGTCTTCCATAGAAGAGTATAGGATTTCTTCAACGGCAGGAGAGAGCCTGTGTATTTCATCGATAAAGAGAATGTCCCCCTCTTCCAGGTTTGTCAGAATTGCTGCCAAATCACCGCTTTTTTCTATCATCGGTGCGGCTGTCACTTTAATATTCGCATTCATTTCATTGGCGATAATCAAGGCTAAAGTTGTTTTACCAAGTCCCGGAGGTCCGTAGAACAAAACATGATCAAGTGCTTCATCTCTTTTTTTTGAAGCTTCTATAAAAACAGCAAGATTCTTTTTAATCTGTTCCTGCCCTATATATTCACTCCAGGCATCAGGACGTAATGTAACTTCGCTGCTCTCTTCTTCAAGAGAAAAAGTTTCAATATCTACAACTCTTTCCATTAGTATATATGTTCCTCTGTCGGAAATTTACGGTTCACAACCTCATCCGCATACTCTTGCAAAGCTTTCTTAACCAGAGTAGCCCCCTCAAGATATTTTTTTACAAATTTTGGAGTAAATTCTTCAAAAAATCCCAACATATCAGAAAATACCAAAACCTGGCCGTCTACATCAGCACCTGCACCTATTCCTATAACCGGTATCGTCACACTCTGTGCGACCTCTTTTGCAACCTCGGCTTTTGTTCCTTCTATCACCATACAAAAGGCACCTGCTTCTTCAACTGCCTTGGCATCTTTGAGGAGCTGTTCTCTTTCATCAGCACTTTTCCCTTTGACTTTGTATCCGCCTTCACTTCTTACCGACTGTGGCAAAAGTCCTATATGTCCACATACTGCAATGCCGTTATCTGTCAAATGTTGAATAATCTCTGCTTTGTCTGTTCCGCCTTCTATCTTCACACAGTCTGCCGGTGTCTTTTGAAAAACTTTTATAGCATTATGTAAAGCATCTTCTTTACATGTATAGGTTCCAAAAGGCATATCGCAAATCACAAAACTGTTTGGTGCCCCTTTACAAACGGCATTTGTGTGATAAATCATTTGTTCCAATGTGGTACTGATTGTATCATTGCGGCCTGCAAAGCTCATATTTAAACTGTCACCAACCAAAATCATATCTGCACTTGGTTCGAGCAGTTTTGCAAAGAGTGCGTCATAGGCCGTTATCATTACCAAAGGCTTTTCACCCTTTCTTTTTTTTATAGCTGTTATCGTTAATTTTTTACTCATTTTAAAACTCTTTATTATATTATATAGATGTATTTTAGCCAAAAATTGCTATAATCTGAACTATACAGGAGAATTATTTTATGGGTGTAAGAAGTGATTTAGAAGAAAACTTTGATTTTGAAATTATTGATGAGTTTTTGGATCACTATGCTATGATGGTTGAGAGCATGGAAGTTATGATTCTTGACCTTTCAAAACCCAATATGTACGAAAGAAGTGTCAATGAACTTTTTCGTGTATTTCATAATATAAAATCAGCAAGCGGTTATTTGAAAATCATACCAATGAATAAACTGGCTGCTTTTGTTGAAGATGAGCTTGAATCTTTACGTCAAAAAAAACCGCCTGTCAGTGATGAAACAACAGACTGGCTGTTAAATATCAGTGATATGTTTGCTGTTTGGAATGACGACTTGAGACAGAACAACAAACTCAGTAAAATAAAATACTCCTTATTAAAAATCCCTGACTTGGAAAAATAATTTGAAAAACTTAGTAGCATACATAACATCCGGCTATCCGGAAAAATCTTTTACAGTTGACTTGAGTCTCGCCCTTGCACAAAGCGGTGTCGACACTTTGGAACTCGGTGTTCCTTTTTCAGACCCTGTAGCTGATGGTCCTCTCATAGAAAAAGCAAATCACAAATCACTTGAACTTGGATTTAAATTTAAAGATTTGCTTGAAATTTCCAAAGAGATTGCCCCTCAGGTAGATACACTCTGGATGGGTTATTTCAACAGTTTTTACCAGCAAAACATGCAAAATCTCATTCCTTTGGCAAAAGAACTTGGCATAAACGGACTGATTATTCCGGATGTTCCCCATGAAGAGGCGTTGACATACAAAGATTTATTTCAAAGCAACGGTATTGCAAACATCTCTTTTGTTGCACCTACAGACAGCGAAGAGAGGATACAGACTGTTGTCAGCGATGCGCAAAAGTTCATCTATATGGTTGCTTATACTGGGATAACAGGCTCAGGAAAAGCCGAAGATCTGCAGCCTTTTTTGCACTCTATCAAAAAATACACCAAAACACCCGTATATGTAGGTTTCGGTGTAAACGAAAAAACAGCAAAAGAAAAAGTGCAAGGTGCTGACGGGGTCATAGTCGGGAGTGCTTTTGTAAAAATTTTACTCAATAATGATATAAACTATATGCAAAAAATCACTCAATGCTGTGAACTTGCAAAAGTGATTAAAGATAAAATCAACACTTAGGGCTTTATTTCAAAAAGCACCAAAAGTGTTTTTTGCAGCATATTCTCATTGTCATCACTGACCATCAAATATTTGTTTGCATACATATGTGTCAAGCCTTCAAAATTATCAAGTTTCCAACCGTTTGAGGAGTCAAGTTTAGCTAAAACTTCACTTTTGCACACTCTGAACTCACTGCATGTATCTAAGTATACTTTCATCAAAGCAGTTACCCGTCTGCGTGTCAAATAACTAAAATCACGCAGCAGTACCAAAACAGTATTTTCTGAAAAAAACTCCATGCCTACTATACTGCCACCAGCACTGAATTTAAATATTTGATCTTTCGTATAAAGTGTATGATATTTTACATCTGTATTTTTCAGCGGCAGTTCCGGTGCCGTCACAACACCATATTTGTCATTACATGTAACGGCTTCGAGCCCTTTGTTTTTACTGGCATAATTATTTTTGTTTTGCAGATCTTTATGAATTTTTATTTTCTTTATTTTCAATCCGTTTTTTGAGTACCAAACAACACGCTGTTTTCTCTCAAACGATACCAGCAGTCTGTCTTTGCAAAGTGCCAAACCTTCCGCATCTCTTTTTTTCTTTTTTAATTTCTTCCCTTTTTTGTTTTTCAAAACATAAGCATCCAGATATTGCAAACTGTTGATTTTATTTTTGTCAATATTTATGAAAAACTTATATAAATACCCCTGGTCACTGACAAAATAAACAACCCCGTTTTCATACACAAGGTCTGAAATTTCATGAAAAGGAATACGTTTTTTAGTCTCAAAATGTAAGATTTTTGCATCAAGTATTTTTATTTTTTGTTTCGTTACATGTAAAGTATTGTCTGGAGTAATTTTATACGCAGTAATTTGTCCATGAAGTTGTAAAAAAAACAATAAAGCAAAGAAAAAGTATTTCAAAAGTTTTGCCTTTTTTTGGTCTCCCTACGTGAAACCAAAGAAGTTAATATAATGCCTATTTATAGGAGTTTTCTTAATTGTTAAATATTATACTCCCTAAAATTATCCCTAAAAATCAATGTGACTAAATTTATTTATTTTTTCTTATAGCAGTTATTTGTGTATTTTAGCATAACTTGGATTTTATTTATATGTGAGTAGTTTTGTGTAGTAGGTAGTAGGTTGCCAAACCTACTATGATTATTTAAAGATTAATCATCTCCAAACAGAATAGAGTCCATTAATTCTTGTTCTTGTTTCTCTTTCTCTGTCCGATTGTCTTTTTTTAGTTCAAGCTTTTGTCTTGCAAGTGGATTAAGTCCTAATCTATCGCCGTAAGCTAACATCATCTTCTCGTGGTGTTGCAATACTTTAAAATAAGGATGTAATGTAATCGCCCCTGTATCGCTAACAAAAGTACATTGTGCCTCTGTCGCTAAATGCAAATATTTATGATACATTTGAACAGATAGAGCATATAAGACTATTATCTCTTTGTCGCACTCTTCGTACAAATTAAGCTTTTGCAAGTATGATGTTGTTTCTGCAAGATACTCATATCCAACTTTTGTTAAATTATCAGCGGATGCAATATTTCTACATACTTCTTTAACTTCAGCAGGTAGCTCTATTCTCTTCTTTTCTCTTTTGGGCAGGTCTGTTCGATATTTGCTTCTTTTGTTCTCTATCTCTTTAACAAGCACCGCCACTTCGTGTTCATCATAATAAGTGCGTCTTCCATTTTTCACTCTTTCAAGTTTACCCTCTTTCACATATCTTGATAGAGTCATCTTGCTACAATTTAAGATAATCAAAGCTTCTTTTTGCGTGTGCATCTTCTTAGCCTCCTTATATGTTATTATTTATGTTACCTTTTCAAATATTTTGAAATTTCAAGTTCTTTTCTTCGTGACTGTATGTTCGATAAACAACAGCCTTTAGTTTCCCAGAATTTTATACTGCCCCCGTGTACTCTCATTGTCCTCTGTTCTTCTTATTTTCAGCTGTGATTGTGTTATGACATGAGACACAAACCGTTCTTAAGTTGTCGTAACATAGTTTGCACCCGCCGTCACTAATCTCTTTGATGTGATCAACTATCATCTTTTGATTTGCACAACCACAAACACAACACACGCCACCGTCTCGAATAAGTACCTGCTTCCTAACCTTTCTCCACTTGGTAGAGTTGTAAAAGGCTGTTGCCTCTTCGTTTCTTGATGTCTTGTTGTAGTGCTTGTCTCTTTCAGCTTTGCACTCACTACACTTGGCACCTGTATAGATGCCGTGCTTGCCACATATCTTTCTTGATATGCTTGGCATTTATGCTTCCAACTGATTTATAATCAAGTGCTGCATCTGTTCCATCTTTAAGAGGATCGTCTCTTCAAAAGTTCCCGCTATTGTATGAGGATCTAATCCTCGCAGCTGTTCAATAGCTTTGCCTAAGTCTGGCTTGAACTTCACTATTAAATCTCTGGCAACTTTGAGCTGTTTCGCTTTGTGTGCTTTGCTTGCTTCATAGGGCTTCACATACATTTCATTAATCGGATCAAGTATAAGAGTTTTAAAATCTGCTGTAAGCTCTTCTCCGATAAAATTCAAACAAACATTTTTAAAGAGTACATACTTATCAAGTGCATCGCTTCTTAGTGCCTGACTTATGTGTCGTGTCGGAATTCCCTTATCTTTCAATAGCTTTTCAGCATCAAGCCGTGTGAGATAAATATCATAATTTACAAGTACGCTTCCATTGAGCCAAAAATCTAACAACTCTATTGTAATCTCTTGTTTAATCCCTGCTTCTTCTAATGCCTCGAGGATGTCCTCAAACTCTGTTTTAATCTCTATCGTACTTCTGTTTGTGTAAGTCGCTGCCTCTCTATAAGTCATTTTGTTTTTTCCCTTTTAAGTATGTGTTTAATGCTTTTATCTTTGCATCATCTAAAAAATCGTTGATTGATTGAAACTCTTTTTGAACTTCCAACAACTCCGACAACTCCAATTGTTTTGAGACTCTCTCACTCATCGCATCTTTACCAATGACTTTCACATAGTTATGCAGAGCGTTGATGTTTTGACACGACAAATTAAAATCAGGTTTTGCACTTGATAGTTCGTGTCCTGTTCTCAATATCTTTGCTTTTAAGCCTGTACCTCTTGCATCTTTTGCATCAAAATTCAAGAGAACAAGTTGATAGTCTTCTTTTGATAATGCTTTTCTCTTCTCATCTGTGCCAGCGATTGACTTATCAAGTTTGTCAAACTCTTTTATCAAGCTCGGTATTTTTTGAAGTGCTGCGATTATTTCTCTGTGTTCACTCATTTTAAAAGTCCTTTTAACATTTGTATTTTATTCTCATCTTTAAAATCAGCTTCACAATTGAATTTACAAGCCAACTCTTTTAAGGCACTATCTTTTATAGTTCGTGCCATATCCTCACTTATAGGTCTTCCCTCAACTGCTTTTAATAAAAATGATGTACTTGCCATTGCCATTGCCATTCCCTGTTCAGGCTGTGCATTTTTTAATGCGGCAATTATTACTCGCATCTCTGATTTTGCATCATCATTGCCATTATTGAGATTTTTACTTATGCGTGGTATCTCTTTGAGTGCCATCATCACTAAATTTTTATCCATTTTTTCTGTCCTTTTTTAAGATTGTTTATTCTTACATTTATTAGCATCAAAGGGTAGTCCTAAAAATATCTTTTTCAGTTCTTTATCTGTTGCATCATAATAATTTTCAATCAGCGTTTTAAATGTTTCTGACTCATAGAGAAGAGCCGTTAATATTTTGCCAACTGATACGCCTTGTATCTCTCTCAACCGTTCCAGCAGGATAACAATCCTTGTATCAATATACGGTCTTATTCGGCTATTGTCGTTCATTGTTTTTGCCTTGTAATATTGCATTTAAAGTACCTCTAAGCCATTATTTAAACTTAGAAGTAGATTTGTATGTATTTACTCTTTGCTACACTTCTTCAAACTTAATAACCTCATTTGGGTATATTTTCTCTTTGCCTTTGTGAACATTAAAATAGATACTTGCAATTGTTTCTGCCAGATTTTCTTTTTTACTCTCTCCTGCATCATCAAGTAGATATTTATAACAATCTTCTTTACTCCCCATAAAATCAAACTCTATGCCCATCACTCCAAACTCTTCGTTAAATGCAAAAACTTTGCCTGTTGATACTTCCTGCACTATTGCTTCTACTGCTACGAGTTCAATATCAAAGTTATCGACTGCATATAATCCTTTTGGTTCTGCAAGTGAAACATAGTCAATATTTGCACCATTATTTGTAAGAGTAATCCCGCCACTTTTAGAGATCGCTTTTGCAAGTTTTCTCTCATATTTTTCTTTTGTTTTTACTGCTGTATTTTTCATCTTTTTTTGTCCTTTTTTTGTGTTCAGTTTTTAACACCCGATAAAGCCCTATTTCTTGGGCTTAAGTGGATGTTTTGCAAGAATTTCTTAGTATATAACTTAAAGGTATGAGATTTGCACATCAAGACCGCTAAATTTCTTTATACTTTTTGCAATTCTTTTAAAAGATTTTTCAATATCTTTGACCTGTACTTTTTTGAGATAATCTCTCATAAATACAAACTCAAGCCTATTTATTTCTTCTCTAAGTTTCTCTTTGTTTGACTTAGAATAAGTCTTGATATTCATATAATAGTTTTGCTTTTTTTCACTCTTGCTTTTGTAGTAGGTCGTATTCCATCTTCTAAGAGGATCTCTATCTTCACAAAGTTTTTTTATCACTCTGTTCGGTATCTTTCCTTTGAAGTCTATCGCTACATCAAGCCGTGTGACCTGCTCGTTTTGTATATGCTCCAATAAACTGCTTAGTAGCTCACTTAAAAGCTTTGATTTCTCATTGTAACTGTGTAGCCCTGCAAACTCTAAAGTTTGCTTTGTCTGGCTTCTGCTGTGTCGTTTGATAGGCAGCGTCAAGCCTGTTGATGTATGCAAGATTTTAGCTTCCACTATGTTTTTAGTGAGAGGCTTTTTAAATGCTTCCAACCAGGCATCAGGATTGAATACACCTATGCTTTTGACTGTTTCTATGATATAATCATCATTGATAAAATATGCTTCTAAGTTTTTGCTACTAAAGTTCATTGAGTCAATCTTTGCCGTTCTGGGCTTCATTTGATTTTATGTGAGTTGAGAGAAATTTACTCGCTTTTTCTCTTATCTCATTTGGCACATATCTAAGTTTTACTTTTGCATTTCCTTTTTTGCCCCATTCGCTTTTTATCAGCCCTTGAAGTTCCAATTCACAAAAGTATTGATTTGCATTTGATACATAGCTAAAGTCTGTAGCCGTGAGTTTTACATCACTTTCAAGTAGCGTTTTTAATATGTGTAGTTTATGACTTAAAGTTTTCATATTAAGCCACCTCTACATTATCAAAAAGTGTTTCTACTTCTTTAATATCAAAAACTGTTGCGTGATTAGATAACTTCTTAGGAGTTAATCTCCCATCTTTTGCATAGTTCCATACTGTTGTAATTGATACGCCTAAATACACCGCTACTTCTTTAGCTCTGTAATATCGCTTTTCCATTGTAATAACTCCAAACACTCTTAAAAGTGTTCGCCCTTGCCAAAGGGTGGCTATACATCAATTATAGTTTTTTGATGTATTTGTTTAAACTTATTTGTAATGTATTATATTTTTTTTGAGAGTGTGATTTACTACAAAGCTTAAACAAGGAGTTATCTAAGCTTAAGTAAGTTTAAGTTTTAAAGTATGTAGTGTGTGCTGTGTATTTAAATATTTAAGAAATTGATTTTAATTGTAGTATCTAAATGTGATATTTATGCAAGTTTTTTCTAAAATATCATTTGTAATTTTATATTGTCGCTCTTTCAACTCTCCAAACATCAAAGTAATAGAGATATTTGCATACTTTTCTAATGGAACTCTTTTTTTAATATTAAGATAATGTTTAAATATTTTAATAACATAATAAAACTGTATTTTCATCGCATTATCAAGCCCTATCTCTTTACTAATATTTCTAACTAAAATATTTAACTTTATAAGTTCTATAACAAATTCAGCTTGTTCTTGTTCATCTTCCCAAAAAAAAGCACCTGCTGCTGTTTTATTTAAAACATCTAAGCCTTTCCTGACATCTGGAATTCTATCCGCTAACTTAGTGATATTATTTGCAATTTTATTTATATCTGCTGGCGGAACTATAAAGATTTCTCTTTTTTGAATATCTTTTATTTTTGAATTTAAACTATAAAAATCATTACTCCTTAGTACAAGAGAGTCTATTAAATTATATTGCTCTGAAATTTTTTTAATCCATTGTGTTATCATCTTTGCACCTCATCAAGATAATCACTCCACCACTGCATAAGCTCCACTCTCTCATCAAGATACTTGGCACGGTTATATGCTTGGCTTACACTGCTTCCTACACTATGAGCTAATTGCGTATCAATTACATCACGACTAAAAGGGCTTTTTTCATTTGCAATAGTGCTAAACATACTTCTAAAACCGTGAGATACTATCTCATCTTTACTAAATCCCATTCGTCTAAGTGCTACATTAATCGTGTTCTCACTCATGTATCTATCTTTATAGACTGCGTTTGCAAATAAATATGGCTTATCACTTGTGAACTCTTGTAGCTCTTGTATCATCTTCTTAACTGTTGAAGTCATAGGAATTAAGTGCTCTTTTCTCATCTTCATTTTATCAGCTGGTATTGTTATGAGATTATCTTTAAAGTTGATATACTCCCATCTTAACGATCTCAACTCTATCGGTCTTACTGCTAAATATGGAATAATTTTTAAAGCATACTTTGTAACTATCTCGCCTTGATAATTATTTACAGCTTCTAACAGTATCTTTATCATATTATCATCTTTAAAAAATGCATGATGTTTCACTGCCCTTTTCTTGATAACTATTTTCTTATCAAAATCGGCAACAATATTATGCTCTACATACTCCCTAACTATTGCATATTTGTAAATTCTCTCTAAAAGATTTATTGTTTTTTTTGTGCTTTCAAATATACCCTTATCTTGCATTGTATCAACAATTGATAAAATATCAACCCTTTGTATCTCTTTGATTGGTTTTGTTCCTAACGGGGCTTTCACGTGATTATCATAGTAACTTCTCAACTTCTTATGATACTTAGGTGTAACACTCTCTATAATTTGCATAAAAAACTCATCAGCTACATGACTAAGAGTGTTTTTTGCTTCATCTTGTTTTGTTTTAAGGGATAACTTTTCTGCTTTTCGTTCTGAACTTGGATTTATCCCTAAAGCTATTTTTTCTTTTAGTTCATCTCTTTGTTTTCTTGCTTCTTTTAGCGGTGTGCTTGGATAGGTACCTAAAGATATTCTATACTCTTTGTTTTCAAATAGGTATTTTAATCGCCACCATTTACCACCCTTAGGGCTTATAGAGAGATAAAGTCCTCCACCATCAAAAAGCTTGTACTCTTTTGCTTTTGGTTTTGCTTTGCTTATTTCTGTATCTGTTAAAGGTGTCGTTTTTCGTGCCATAGGGATAACTCTTTTCATAAGGATAACAGTATATTACCACTAATCCCTAAAGTTATCCCTTAAATTTGTTAATTGTATTATATTGCAGTTGTTTGTATTTTATAGAATAAGTACTTAAAAGTTCGTATTTTAGGGGTTAAAATGTATTTATTGGATTGCATTAAATTGATAGGTGGTCTCCCTACGTGGACTCGAACCACGAGCTATCCCTTAGGAGGGGACTGCTTTATCCAGTTAAGCGATAAGGAGAAAAAACAGTATTTTTTTATGTGAGCAGAAAGATCCTGCTCACAGAGACTGTCTGAATGTTTTAAAAAGTATAACTTACACCGGCAAAAATGTTATCTCCGCGCGGACCGTCTATTAAAGAGCCTTCATACTCTCCTATCAGTGCCCAATGCGAAGAGAGACCGTATTCCATTCCGGCAGCATAGGTAAATCCGTCATTGGTTCCGTCAATACCAAAAGCACTGATTTTTTCTTTCTCGATTTCCCATCCTGCTTTTCCAAAAAGAACAATTTCTTCATTTACATGATATCCGTACAGCAAATCTATACCGTAACTGTAATAATCTGCTCCCGCACTTACATCTGCCTCACCGACAACAGATTTTGTAACCGTAGTATGTGTGTATGAAAAATCAAATTCTGTAGCAAAACCATAGCCCAGTCTATATCCCAAATCAATTCCGAAACCCTGTCCGGTGTCACCTTTTAAAATCGCTTCAGGTTCTGTGCCTTTTGCTTCTTCCGTATAATTGTCACCTAAACTCAACAGTCCTTTGGCAACGATATAAAGGTTTCCTTCTTCATGGTGTTTTGCCTCAATATGTGCGCGAGAAGCATCCGCTTCCTCAGGAACTTCGCCGGCAAAGAGTGTTGTTGAAAGCAGAAGCATTCCACTCAGACATAAAAGATTTCGTATTTTCATTGTTTCTCCTTAGAATTATAAACGTATTGTAATCTTTTTTTATAGAAATAAAGCTTATCCGCCAAGTTGATATGGATACATTACGAAAATCAATGCAAAAACAAGGTTACTCCAAACAGATTCTTAACGGATGCAGTCTAAGAAGCATGATGTGTCAACCCTATTTCATACTTATCCATAAAGATTCTAAGCTGCTGTTTCAACTTGTAACATCATTTTTTCTTCAAACTCGATTTGTTGGAATATAAGTGATATCGCCAACATATTTCTCATCAGGATATGAAGCATAAAAATCTCTGTTTAAAATATTTGGTGCAACAGGTAAGTTGTGATTTGAGTTTGTTGTATTGATTCTATAGCGTTTTTTCGTCTTTGCAACAAGCCCCAGTTCACGCATTATACGCCCTATGCGACGACGAGAAACAACAAATCCATACCTTTGTACCAGTTTATCTTTAATTCGTCGGGTACCGTAGTTCTCTCTTCCCTGCATAAAGATAATTTCAATGAGTTCATTAAGTTTTTTATCTATCTGTTGCATCTGGCATCCTTGCTTTATCCAGTGGTAATAACTTGCTTTATCGACTTGAAGTATCCTACACATCACTGCTATTTGAAACTCGTTTGAGTGTTCTTGTATCCATGCACCCCAAGGGCATTTCCTCGCTTCGCTCACGGCACATACTTCACAGAGTTTCTTTGGCGAAATACGCGCCCTGAAAGAAGTGCCCTTGGGGTGCGGTTGCCTTTTTTAATATGTCTCGTTCCTGTTTGAGAAGTTTATTCTCTGCACGCAGGCGTTTATTCTCTTCTTCTGCGGTTTCTTTAATAGTGCTGTTGTTTGTAAATCCACCTCGTGGTGTTATGGGAATATTATTGGATTTCTTGTATTCTCTGACCCAATTATAAAGTGTTTTTTCATTGACATCCAAATCTTTGGCAATCTTTGCTGTTGATTCATTTGAATTCATCACTAACTGCACACTTGAATCTCGAAATTCTCTGGTGTATTTACTGTTTTTCATCTTCTTTTTATCCTTATTCATACTGATATTTTATCTCAGAATTGCTAAATGTTCTGAGTATGAATAAGTGTAGCCGCATCACACCAATGAAAAAGATCACTCATACAATTACAAGTGACAACGGCAAGGAATTCGCATATCATAAACAAGTAGCAGCTGCACTGAACACAGATTTTTACTTTGCTAATCCATATCACTCTTGGGAGAGAGGATTGAATGAGCATACTAACGGATTAATCAGGCAGTATTTACCCAAGAAAAGCACCTTTTTAAATGTCTCAAAGGATGAAATCATTATGATTCAGAACAGACTTAACAATCGACCTAGAAAAATCCTTGGATATAAAACTCCATATGAGGTGTTTTTTAGTGAAATGAGTAAAAAGTTAGCTAGTTAAATTAGGTGGAAATTGCACTTGATATTAGAATTGGCGGGTGTATTTCAATTTTTATTTAAAAAGTGGAAATAAAAGTGGGAGTAACTTAATCTTAAACAAATAAATTAGTTTTGAAAATCTCTTGGAATGCCGTTATTTAGGAAGTTTGTTAATGGTGCGCCCGACATGATTCGAACATGTGACCGCTGGTACCGCAAGCATAATTCATATCTTTCTTTAGAGTTCTTTTTAGCCCCTAAAAGCCTTTATACAGGCATTTAATTTTTTTATTAATTCTTTTCAGTGTATAATGTTTCTTATAAAAGTATGTCCCAAAGTATGTCCTATACTTTTAGATAATAAAGGTTGACAATGGCTGTTGATAGAGCACAATTTACAAAAAAAGTGGAAACTGGTATAAAATCGAATAATGATTATACTAAATTTTATCTCAATTTTAAGTTCAACGGAAAATCAAAACAAAAAGTTTTAGATTATTCTAAAAAGCAGTGGGATAAAAGAACTAGAATTTCCAATGCAAAAGCTCAACTTATGCTTGAAAAGAATAAAGAAGTAAATGAAGGTATTAATTTTAATGAAAACAGCACACTAAACACAGTCGCTGAAATTTATTTCAAGCTAGCATGTGAAGATTCGGCTTGGACAAAAAATCGACAAGACACTTATAATCTTTATTGTAAAAATGGTATAGGAAATAAAAAAATAAAACTTATCCGCCAAGTTGATATAGATGCATTACGCAAATCAATGGAAAAGCAAGGTCATTCCAAACAGACACTTAATGGATGCAGTCCAAGAAGCATCAAAAAAGTTTTAATTCAAATATTAAAACCAATACTCACATATGCTTATGAAAATAAAGTAATATCAGAAGTTCCAATTATAAAATCACCTAAACAGTATCGAAATAAAAAAATAGTTCAGAATGCAACTCAAAAATTCACAATATTATATAAGGAAATATCTAATATTTTTCATGATGATCCATTTTATAGAGCTCTCTTTTTGTTTGCTTTATATGGACGAAGATGGAATGAGATAAGAACTCTCCACTGGGAAGAAATAGATTTTGAGCATAATTCATATACTATTTTAGCCCAATATAATAAGCTAGGGATAGATCAGAATTATGACTTGCCTGGTGTCATCAAAGATGCTTTATTACAAGTTCCTGATGAATGGCAAGGATTAATTTTCAAGTCGCCAAAGACTCAAAAAGAACTTTATTCTCCAAAAAGACAACTTGAAAGAATAAAACAGGCAACAGGAATAGAAAAATTAACTATGCACTATTTTAGGCATATTCTAGTAAGTGCTATGGGAGAACACGGGATTGCAAATACCATTTTATCAGCATCTTTAGGACATACAAATTTAGATACAGTGAACCAATTCTATTTGACGGTCAATCATAAAGAAGCATCTAAAACTGCTAATATAGAAATAGAAAAATTATTTTAAATATTATTTATTTCAATTTCAAGCTGTTTTAGAATTTTCACAATTTCTTCAAATGTAAGTTTCTTATCGAAAATCATATGCTCCATTGATTTATAATCTTTTTCTAATGCCCCTAAACGATATTCTGGTGGTACTAGTTTTAGGGTATTAGGTCTAGCTTCATCAAATTTTGCCCAAGAAGCAGGATAAAATTTATTTTTGAAATCAATTACTTTTTCTAAAAGTTCCATATCTGCTAAAGCTTCAATTTTAACATCTGATTTTGTCATTATTGCTAAATCATAATAATGTCTTGAGTATCTTGTAGGTAACGGTTTTTCCTCACTTCGATTTGCTTCTTGGTGCAATATCGTTGCCTTTTCCCAAAAAGTTCTAGCAGCCACAATAGCATTTACATGAGTTTTAGTCTTTTTAAAATGCTCTGAAAAGTACTTTGCTGCATAAGATGTTATTTCAAAACTATTATATGGCAACCATGCAGCTAGAGGACCTATTTCCAGTAATATTTCAGGTCTTAAGTATTTATCGTCAAAAGTTGTAGGATATGACACATTAATATTAAATGCATCATCTTCATCTATTCTACAGCTACATAATGGGGAAACAAGTTCAGCAATAATAGGTAAAAGTTCATCTCTGATGTATATTTTTGCTTTTTCATTGACCTCTTTATTATATTTACCCTGCTTCGTTTTGCTTCTTTGTTCATTAGGATCTTCATTGGTAACAATATTCCAATCAAGAATCAAATCTATATCTTCAGAAAACCTACCAATAAGATTAAACACTTTAGATAGACTTGTACCACCTTTAAACATTAATATTTTACTTAACTTTTCATCTGAAAATATTTTATCAAGAATCCAAACAACCCAAAAATCTTTCTCAATGATTGCACTTGTTGTCTGCATCATTTTTGCAGTTTCTGAAAATAGTTCCTGTCTCTCTTTTTGAGATAATTTTGCGATACTATTCATGCTCTTGCTCTTTTTTTAAAGCTTTTTTTATAACTTCATATATCCAACCCGTAGAGTTTTTTGTATCTTTTAAAATCTTACTATAAAGTTTTTCATCAATTCTTTTTCTTATTTTCAAAATAACTTCATCGTTAATATGTTCTTTGCCAAGACTTTTAAGTGCTTGAACAAGTAGTGAACTCTCTCTATATTTAAAACCTATATTTTTTAATGCTGATTTTTTAAATTTGATAGTTGTACCATTATTTAATATGTAGGTTTTGTTTGGACCATTGCTAAGATAAATATATATACCCTCTACTTGTGTAGATAGTCCCAAAATATTTAATGCACTTTCACCACTAACTTCTATTTGCCAGTTAAACTTTCTTGCATATGCACGGGCTACCTGCTCTATATCTGGGCTAAGCTCTTTTTCTAAAAAATCACTATATTGAGGATAATCATAGATTCCCCTTGCTACTCTTCTAATCTTCTTATTTTTAGTTAGATCTGATAAAGTGCTGTCAATCTCTTGTCTGGTAAATTTTTCAAGTAAATCACTTGGAGAGAATGCCCACCCCCTACCATGACCAGCAATGAAATAAAATACCTTATCATAGAGCTTCATTGAAGTAATTCCTTCTTATATTTTCCAGAAAAAAGTATATCTTTTTCTGGATTTAATTTTACTTATATTACAGTATTAGCAAAAATTTTATCACTTAGCAAATCTATTAATATTACCATTAGACAAAATATGACCAAAAATAAGGTTATAATTTTCTAAAACAATTTGAAGGTGTGTTATGACAACCAATCAAACAGCGAGAGTTTTAGAACTTTTAAAAAGATTTAACAGTGGAGAAAAAGTTTGTATTGATGTTTTACAAAACGATGCAATGTGGTTTGGAAAAAGTGAAAAAACAATCCGTAGAGATCTTGATGTAATCAAAGAGTATTTTCCTGAGAGTTTTGATCTTATTCGCGGTGGCAAGGGTGAAAAGGGATGTTATAAAGCGATAACAAAAGAGATCTTTAACAACTTTTTAGACCAAGACACCTTAGCTTTAATGGTACAGACGTTTAATATTGCACAAAGAAACAATATTTTAGAGAGTTTAAATATAGATGAGAATGATAAGAAAATTATCAATACAAAAATCCAAAAATCAAAAGAGTGTTATGAATTTGTCACAAAACCTTTTGAAACAAAGAAACAGGATGTCAAGCTTCTGCGTGAGATGGAGAGAGCAATCACATACAAGCAATATATTACCATCACACAACAAGAAGCAAAAGGAGAGAGCAGTTATGAGCTCAAACCTTATAAAATTCTCTTTATCAATGAAAACTTTTATCTTGTGGGTGAGAATGCAAATGAAGCTTACCCTTTTAGTATTTTTAGAGTTACAAATATTACAGATATTGTGCTTCATAAAAAAACATTTCATCATAATCCAGATATAGTTGACTTTATAAAAACCATACAAACCCCCTACCCCAAATATACGCCATCTTTTAGAAGACACCTTATAGAGGTAGTGGTAGAAGTAAGCCCAAAGAAAGCAAAATATTTCAAGATGAAACAATTTTTACCTTCTCAAAAGATTATAGAGCAAAAGAATGATGGAAGTATATTGTTCTCATTTACGGTAACACAGGAGATGGAGATAGAAGATCTTGTAAAAAAGTGGATTCCACATATGAAAGTTGTTTCACCTGATTCTTTAAGAGAGAAGATTGAAACTGATGTAAGAGCATATTTGTTATAATATTTCACAATAGTTTTATTCATTGACAATATCTCTCCATAGTAAAGAATACTATATCATCGTAAACAAATAGGAAAATCAAAATGTACAACAAAATCATATTGGTGGGAAATCGCACAAGAGATATAGAGATAAGATATTCTCAAAGGTTCTAAGATATGGATATGGATGATGAAAATCCATTTTAGGCTATAAATACGAACAAAATTTAAAAAAGGATTTTCACTATGCAAAAAAATATATTCGTTCTACTTTTACTCTTGGCTTCTATTATTAGCGCAAGAGAGAATGTAACTGTTACAAAAGTGATACCACTCACACTTGATGCCTCACTGCAAAAACAACTACAATCTCTCACACAATCTATGAAAAAGAGATTTCAGGCAAAGGCTGTTGCAGTAGCTGTTATGGATTCAAAAACAGGAAAGATTCTTAGTCTGGCTGATTCTAACAGTGATGTAGTGAAAGATTTTCCAAAAAATCGCATAGCAAATCTCACATATGAACCTGGGTTTGTTCTGGCACCGGTTGTATTTTCTTTGGCATTAGAGAAAAAACTTATTACTCCAGATGATCTTATTAATGGACATCAGGGGCGTTATCAGGTCAAAGGAAGAACTATAACTGACCATCATCCATTTGATTGGCTGAGTGCTGCAAATGTAGTGATATACTCTTCAAATATAGGTATAGTACAGATAGCACAGAAGTTGCCCGCACAAGATTATCACGACGGGCTTGTAAAGTTTGGTTTTACACAACATTCCGTAGATGGATTGAGTGTTGAAAACGGTGGTTTTATTCCTGATAGTAAGCGTTTGAAATATGAAATCTATAAAGCGACTACCAGTTATGGATATGGAGTAAAAGTTAATCTTCTGCAACTCCTGCAAGCCTACAATGTTTTTAACAATGATGGCATACTCATAAAACCTAGAATAGTTGCCAGTAGCGCAGCACAAAAACCTCAAAAAGTGATAGATACCAAAACTGCCAATGCAGTAAAGAAGATTTTGATAGAGACAGTAGAAAAAGGTACAGGTAAAAATGCAAAGGCGCAAGGCCTAGAGATAGGCGGAAAGACTGGTACTGCTCATGTTGCGAAAAATGGGCGATACATCAAAGAGTACAATTGCTCCTTTGTCGGATTTGTTAATGGAAATAAAAAAAGTTATACAATAGCTGTACTTGTTCAAGAACCTCAAACAAGTCAGTATGCATCTGAGACTGCTGCTGTTGCATTTAAGGATGTTTTGAATATTTTAGTGCAAGAGATATTGATTTAATGAAAAAAATGGGTATCTGAATCATATCTGATGCCCTTCCAAACTACACACCATATACACCTAAAAAGCCTTTATCAGAAATGGAAATAATTACTACAAAATAAGTATTAGAAAAAAAAGTTTAATTAATCAAATATTTATTTTTGGACAAAATATGACTATAGTATAATCTATAATTCCTCTATATCTAACAAAAAGAGGAAGAAAAGATGAACATTCAAGCAACTCTACAAAATTATGGCATTAAATCAATTTGGCACTTTACAGATTTAAGTAATTTGGAATCGATTAAAAAGCATGGTGTTTTATCACTTCGTAATATTATACATAATAGGATAGATGTTGCTTGTTATGGTGCGAATGAATTGAGTCATAATTTAGATATATCCAAAGGCTTAGATCAATTTGTACATCTTAGTTTTATTAAAGAACACCCTATGCAGCATGTAAAAACTCAAAACGGAGATATTCCAAATCCTGTTTGGTTGAAAATTGATGCCAGTGTATTGTTTAGAAACAGAAGTATCTTTTCAGATAGAATTGCAAATAAAACTGGAGCAAAGATTTATGGCGATATTAATGATCTTTCCAAATATATTGATTTAGATGTTTTATGGAGTAGAACTGACTGGAGAGATCCTCAAATCCAACAAAGAAGAAAAAATGCGAAATATGGAGAGATTATGATTCAAGATAAAATTGACATAAAAGATATAGTAGGAGTTTATCGTGGCTAAAAGACCAATATTTGTACCAACAAATGATAAAAATGAGTTGTTTAAAGAGATAGAGATAGATTTTAAATATTATAATGGTTTTGCGATCTCTCAAAAATCTAAATGTATTACTTCTTTGCATGAAAGTGCTGCAAAAGAAGGTTATGAAAATATACTTGAAGTATCTACAAAATCAAGTGAAAAACTTGGGCATAGACTGAGTGCGTTTAATTTGATGCTAGAAACTGATGACTATGGAACTATTAGCATTGAGTCAGCTTTTCAGGGGAGTAAAGTATTTGAAAATGGTGGTCCTTATCATGACATATATACAAAAGATTCTCTTAATGCAAAACGAGATGAGAGAATAAAAACTTCTGGAAACCTGCAATGTTTTAAGTTTGAAGGAGTCACTTGGGAACTTGAACCAAAAAGCGCTTTTTATGATTGGATATACATTAAAGCGTTGCTCCCTCATATGGAGTATATAAAAGAAAATCTTGCACAATATGATGCTTTTAGCGATATAGAATTTAATCCAAAAAAGTCAATCAATTGTCAGGCAAGGACATGTGCAATTTTAGTTTCTCTAATTAAAATGAACTTATTAAATGATGCAATAAAGTCTCCCGCAGAATTTAATAGAATTGTTTACCGGAATAATGGTAAACAAGCTACTTTTAATTTTGAATAAAAAGAAAATAGTGACAAGATATGGGTATATTTATAAGTATAATTAGATAAAATATAACAGAGGTTAGTAGAAATGCAAGATAAGAATAATCAATTAATAAAAGAAATAATATCTAAAAATGTTACAGCAATTAAAAATAATCAACAGCTATCAAAAAAGGAGCTTGCACGTACTTTAGATGCAACTGTTCTTTTAAATGATATTGAAAATACAAAACTATTGGTTGAACAAGGTATAGATTTACGAAATGAAAAAGATCTATTACTATTAGCTATTATACAAAAGCGATATGAAATTATTGAGATATTGTTAGCTAACGATATTAATACCTATTTTATTATAAAAGAGATACCAATTTCACTATTTAGATTTGTTAATGTAGCCAAAGATAAACAGTTATCAAAAATAACAATTAAATATATTGGTAAAAAAGAATTTATAAAATCTATTTTACTTGAAGATAACTCAGACACAATAGAGTTTTTGCTAAATAATGGTTTAAATCCAAATGAAAAAATTAAAGATTTGAGTTTATTAACATTCGCCAGAGTATATGATAGGGGTGATATAGTAAAAATATTACTGGAAAATGGTGCTGATGTTAGTATAGACAAAAATTTATTAGCAACTGCCATTAATTTTAATCAACCCGATATTGCTAAATTACTTATAGAACATGGAGCTGATGTTAATCAAGAAATTGAAGGATTGAGTCTATTGGCATATACAATAATGTTCGGCGAAACTGATATTGCTAAATTACTTATAGAGCATGGAGCTGATGTTAATCAAGAAATTAAAGGGCATAATTTATTGGTTTTTAGCATACTATTTGATAAAAATGATACAGCAAAATTGCTTATAAAATATGGTGCTAAAGTTAATACGGAAAACGCAGCTTCTCCACTTATGGTTTCCATAATGTTTGGCACTCATGAAATGTCAAAGTATTTAATAGAACAAGGCGCTAAAAAACTTTCAGAGATTGATTTTCTCGGAGCTTTATTTTTATCTGGTGACGAAAGATCTTTAAAGTTATTGAAACGAAGAGATATAAACATACAAGATGTAGATGAAGACAATGATAGCCTATTAATGATTTTTTTAGATCTTGATATAGCAAATTTTGAAAAAAATATGCAAAATGCTTTACTGGAAATGTTCAATAGTATGCCAGATCTCTATCAAGCAGTATATAATGCAAATAAAAAGATAGAAAGCAACTTAGAAGCTTTTAAAAAGACATTAAAAAACTTACCTGATAAGAATAGTATTTTATCTGATGTGCTACTAAAACAGCAACAGTTATCTATGAAATTATCTAACATATCTAATATTATGAATATGAAATCATCTAATCTCTCTCAACAATTGCAAGAAAAATTTAAAAATGTAGACCCTATCATACTAACTCAACGATTTATAGATCTTGGCGGTGATATAAATATTAAAAATAATAAAAATCAAACAGCACTTTCTATAGCCTATGAAAAAAATTTGATTGATGTTGTAAAACTTCTCATAGAAAACGGTGCTGATGTTAATATTCAATTAAATAATGGCGACAGTTTATATGATAGAGTTAAATATCTTCAACAAACAGAGTTAATAGAACTTATTGAAAAATCTTCAACTTTTTTGCAACCAAATAACAATCCACAAGCATTGATGAAATTACTTACATTTTTCACTCTCGACACTCCTATAAAATGTACAACTCATTCGTGGGAAGGGAGTTGTGAGAATAAAGATGTTTTACGTTTTGATGACTTTATTTCAAAAGTTCAAAACCAATGGAATACTATAAAAGATGAACTCAAAGAACTTTCACCAAATTTGTATCAAAAAATAGAAAGCTTTATATTTAAAAATACCGATGAAGCGACTATTTGGTCAAAAGATGAGAAGTTACGACTTGGTTGGTCATCTGTGGATGAACTAAAAGAGCATATTAACAATGGGAAGAAGCCTTTTGAGTTTGTATTAAAAGAACCTATAAAAGTTACTAATCAAACTATCACAACTTTTGGCGAGCTTGTATCGTTATTTAAAGAGGAAATAGAAGTACGAAATGATAGTAATATGCTAGAGAAAATTTTTGATGATTTTGAAATTAAATTAAATGATAATGATATAGCTTGTGATATTGACGCATCTGTTAAAGGTGTTGATTTTTATACTGATGTAGAAAAGTTTAAAAGTGCTTTAGATATAATATTCCAACAATTTATAAAATTTCATACTACAAATAGCAGTTTAGATGAAGTTTTAGTTGCAGTACATAAGCCAAAAGAGAGTCTGGCAAAGTATATAGAACTCTACATTACTCATCTCAATTCATCCTCAAATAGAACTCCTCAGGAGTTGTTAGAACAAGTAAATGATGGTGATTTCTTAAACATACGAGAAGCATTGCAGAATTTATGCGATTGGAGCGTGCTAGATAGCTATAAAAATGAAAACAATAAAATTAATTATTTAAAAAGCAATAATGCAGGAAATATAGAAAAACTAGATAAAGCACCAAGTGGATTTACACATATACTTAGGTTTTATAAGTAAGGGGAAAAACGCATATCATGATACTCTTGATAGAAGACAGAGCAAAAAGGCAAGCACTTTTTATGCAAGACACGCATATAGATCTCGGTTTGTATAGTGATATTTTAGATAATTTTATAGAGAAAAAATATGATACTTTTGTAAAAGATATGCTCAATGATAATTTTGATTTTAGCCCTTATGATATTATTATTACACATAAATCAGCTTATGAAGATGACAATACTCTCATACTTGACAAATTGAAAACTCATTGTGAAACCAATAAAAAAGCATTAGTGTTTTTTTCTGGTGGCGTTGATGAAAATTATTATCACAATGCAAATTATGAGTTTATTATCACTAATTCAAAAGTGTTCTATAGTAGAAATCTGGAACTGTTTTTACAAAGCTATAGAGAAAATAATCATAATCTTTTGATGTTAATTTATGGACAGAGATACAAACTCAATATAGCCTTAAATATTTTTGAGAGTTTATCACTTTTTGTAGAAAGAAACAGAGACCAAAAAACTATAAATTATAAAAAAATGATCGAAGTCGTTGATATGTACTTATTAGAAGATATACAATTTGATTTTAAAATAGAAAAAGACAAATTTAATAAGGTTGCATTTGAGAATATTTTAGAACTAAAAAAGAGTCTAAGCAACTATATTAAAAAAAGCATTGAAAATGAATAGCTTAATTATACATAATGACAACATAATAGACATAAAACTATTTACAGCAGAAATAAAATATCCACCAATAGATGATACAGATAGAAATATATCAGAAAATATTGTAACAAAAATACCAAACAATACAGATATAATCTTTATCAAAGACAATTTATCTTCAAACTATCTTGAGCTACTTGGGCTAAGAGTCGCTTACCATATACGACTCTCAAAAGAGTTAGAAACTAAAAGGTATCTACCAATCGTAATCATCAGTGATCTTGACGCTTGCCTATTAAATAAACTTGATATGATGGCAAAAATACTTTTTACTAAAAATATATTTTTAATTGCAAATACTCAAAAAGCAATAGAAAATAGTAAAATGTTTCATTTTACTCATCTATCCCTAGAAGAGTATCAAACTGATTTTTTGAAAAAAATAGCAGTTGAACAACCAAAAGATTACTTGTCTCATCATGGTATTGCGAATGAATGGAGTATGTACAGATGGGCGAAGTATTTAGATGTTCAAACTACCGATATAGCACAAATTAAAAATGATATATCCTCAATGTTATATTTTAAATATTTACAAGAAAAATTTCCTATACAAAAAAGTCTCTTTACTAAGCACAAGCAGAAACTTCATGAAAGTGGGAAAGTCCTTTATATAGATGATGAGTGGGAAAAAGGCTGGAAAAGCATTTTTGAACACATATTTAAAGAAGTTGATAGTTGCCACTTGCAAACAGTAGAAACAACTTACAAGGACAAGAAACAAGAAGAGATCATCACACTTATCATGGCAGATATTATTAGTTTTAATCCAGATGTGATTATATTAGATATGAGATTGCATGAAGATGATTTTTTAAAAGATACTAAACTAATTGATTTTACAGGTATTCAAATATTTAACAAAATAAAAGAATTTAATCCTGGTATTCAGATAGTTATATTTACAGCATCAAGCAATAGCCTTTTGCTTGATGAACTCTATAATTATGATAGCAATATTTTGGGTTATGTAAAAAAAGAGCATCTTCAAAACTATAATCTAACGACTCAAAGCAATATTAACAAGTTAATCAAATTGGTCAATAGAGGATTAGCAGAAAAGTATCTTAAAGATATCTATGATATACAAAAAAATATGTTAAAAATATTAAAAAATGATATTTTTCATCAATACACTTTACACAAAACTAAATATGAAAAATATTGGATACAACTTCAAGAAGATATTCCCCAGATTTTTGATATTTTAAGTAGTAATACATCAAACAAATATCCTTATGCAATGCTTTCAATTGCCCGTAGTTTAGAAGCCATTTTAAGTGTATTTATAACAGAAAGGCAAATTGATAATATATATTGGGACGGTGAAGAGTGCAGAAGTAAAAAATTTGAAGACAGAATTATATCGTTGATGCATAAATTTGGCTATAAAATTGAAAATATAAACTCCTTTATAGTAAGAAGAAATAATTATGTACACTCGAACACAAGATATAAAGCAATATCCAAAAATGAGATAATGCAATGGTTTCAAACTTTGTTCACTATCATCAAAATTATAGAAAAACCTCCACATTATATTCCTTACGCTCCAAAAAAAGTAAAACCTTTGCATCAAAGAGAGACAATCATTACAAAATCTGGTATTAGAAAAAAGGTGCAATGAAACAAAAAAGGTTCTTAAATGCCATTAGATAAACTTAGAGAGTATCAAAGAAAACTTTTTATTTGACTCAAATTATACTAAAAGGTATAATACTAATTACTATAATATTAAAAGGTCTAATATGAAAACACCCAATCCATTCTACTATGGGAATGAAGTATATGATGATGATTTTTGCAATAGAGTTCAAGAGTTGCAGGAGTTAGCACAAGATGTATCTAGTGGGCAAAATCTTTTACTTTATGCTCCAAGAAGATTTGGTAAAACATCGCTTCTAAAAAAATTGAAACATAAATTAGATAAGCAAAAAGATTATAAGGTTATTTTTATAGACCTTTTTAGTGTATCGAGCATAGATGAGTTTATACAAAAATATTTTAATCTCATAATCAATAGTTTTGAAAACAACACCCAAAAAGCTTTACGAAATATAAAAGAGGTATTAAACATAAGACCAAATGTTACTATGAGTATAAATGAGACGGGTAATATCTCCTACTCTCTTTCAATTAGTAAAAAAGAGCAAAATCAAACTTTAGAAGATGTTTTGAACTTACCATCAATATATGCTAAAAAGTTTAATAAAAAAGTAGTAGTAATCTTTGATGAATTTCAAGAGATAGCGCAATTAAAGTTTGAAAAAAAGCTAAGAACCATCTTACAATCACACTCAAGAGAAGTTTCGTATATATTTAGTGGTAGCAAAAAGTCCATACTGAACCAGATGTTTAGCGACAATTCAAGAGCCTTTTACAAATCTGTAAAACATTTTCATATAGAGCAGATAAAATTAGATGAGTGGATAGTTTTTATAGAGAATAAATTTAAACAGACTAACAAAGAGATAGAAAAAAGATACATAAAACAAGTCTTTGATATAACAGATGGTTTTCCATACTATATGCAACAGATAATGTCGATGATATGGGAAAAAACATCTCAAAATGCAGATGATGATATTTTAAAACAGAGTTTAGAGCTGATCATACAAAGAGAGTATGATTTATATAGTTTTATCTGGTCAAGTTTAACTCCAAATCAAAAAAATACATTAAAATACATCGTTCATGTTGATGGGCTTAATCTCTATAGCAACGATCATCTGCAAGAGTTTAATTTCAGTGCAACAACACTAAAAAGTACACTTGAAGCACTTTTAAAAAAAGATATATGCGATAAAAAAGATGACAGGTACTACCTTGTAGATCCATTTATGAAGTATTGGTTAGAAACGATAGGTTGAGAAAGTAAAATGAAAGAAGAAATAGCATTATTAAAAGAAATATATGAGATTGATTTAGATAAACATTTCCAAAAAAATATAACTAAATTAGGTTTATAAGTCCAATTTAGATACAATAAAACAAAAAAAGGTTCTCAGATGCAGTTGGATGAACTTAGAGAGTATCAGCGAAAACTTTTTGAAAATAACAACTTCACATACAAAAGATATTTTCATAAAACTATAAATCTTGATAAAAAGCTTGTCGGTATTGTAGGGGCTAGAGGGGTTGGGAAGACTACGTACCTCTTGCAGTACCTCAAAGAGCTTGATTTGCCATTTTCTAAAAAACTCTACATCAGTGCAGATATCATAACCATTCCATCCCTGTTTGAAGTAGCCAACTCTTTTAGTAAAGAGGAAGGTGAAGTGCTCATCATCGATGAGATACACAAATATAAAAACTTTGAGATAGAGTTAAAAAAGATTTATGACTTGTTAAATCTCAAAGTTATCTTTAGTGGAAGCAGTGCATTAAGTATAAATAATGCAAAAGCAGACCTTAGCAGACGGGCAAGACTTTACAGTGTGTATGGTTTAAGTTTTAGAGAGTTTATAGAGCTAGAAAAAGGCATCGAACTCCCCGCGTTTGCACTTGAAGATATTTTGACAAATCATATAGATATAGCGTACAAACTTTTACAAAAATTCAATCTCACACTACTTTTTAGAGAGTATATCAAAAGTGGCTACTATCCCTTTTACTTTGAAGATAAAGAGGATTATCTCATCAGACTCAATGAGACAATAAATACCGTTATAGAAGTGGACATCCCTTCCATTTTTCCTATAGACTACAGCAGTGTACAAAATCTAAAAAAATTAGTACGACTCCTCTGTGAATCACACCCATACACTCCAAACATCAAAGAGCTTTTAGCAAAAATGGATATGAAAGACAACTACAAAGGGCTTTACAGGTTTATAGAGTATCTCAGTCGTGCAAAAATATTTACCACTTTAAAACCTGCATCAAAAGGGGATAACATCTTTGTCAAACCAGATAAAATCTACCTAAACAATACAAACTTACATTATGCCTACTGCAGCCATAACAACACAGGCACACTCAGAGAGGTTTTTGTCGCAAGTATGTTGAGCCAAGCTCACACCATCCAAGCAGCAAAAAAAGGTGATTTGCTTGTAGATGAAAAATACACTTTGGAAGTGGGTGGTAAAAACAAAAAATACAAACAGATAAAGGATATACCAAACTCTTTTATCGTAGCCGATGATATAGAAGTGGGTAGTGGAAACAGAGTGCCCATATGGTTGTTTGGGTTTTTATACTAAGATGCTCTTTAATCTATAAAAGATAATTTATAGACAAAATAAGTCTAACATTTTTCATATTATTTCTAAAACAATACGATGTACTTTTAATTTTTTAGCAATTTCACTTTTAGAAAAATCTACCTCTTTATAAGCTTATATTTGGTATCGTTCTTCTATGGTTAAATGTTTATAACTCATCTTTACTTCTCCTATATTCTGTGGTTAGAATTTGAAGTAAGATTTTAACATTTAACCTCTTCAAATCTAAGTTTACAACTTTTTATTTTCAAATTCTAAAAAAATTGCACTTCAGATTTAAATTTTGGAATGAAGCTCTTTTTAATGTTACCGAAGGAGAGTACAGAACACATTATATACGATACTCTCAAAATAATTAAAAATTGACAAAATATGACCATCTAAAATTCTATACTACCACAAAATAAAAAAAGGAAGAAAACTATATTTAACAAAGTCATATTAGTTAGATACTTAAATAATAGTCATCAACACAGACTCCTAGTTCATTCAAATGCCAAACATAAGCTCCAAATCGGTAAGAATATAACGGATGGTAAAGGTGCCGGTATGAATCCTGAAGTTGGAAGAGCTTCAGCCTTAGAGAGTTATGAAGATATAAAAGAAATGCTTAAAAAAATAGTATAATCACATCTATCATAAAAAAACTGATCTAATATAGCACAGAAGAATAGTTTTACATTAAAATTTATTCATTAGAGGAGAGGAAAGTGATACAAATATCAACAGAAGAGTTACTAGAGAGTTTAAAACTTGGGTATATTGAATATAAAGAGTGCTTAGCAATTGGATCTGACAACGTTGATTTAGCGCATATAAAAGGGTATTGTACAACATTAGAGCAGATATTAATTGCTTATGGCAATATCTCCAAAGAGACAATATTGGAGATAAGAAAACCAATTATAGGTGATGTCTCTTTAAGAAGGAAAAAAAGAAATGCAAAAGATATAGATTATGATGTTCCAACTATCCTTAGAAAGCAGTTGAATTATAAATAAAATGAAAACATTAAAAAAGAACTTTCTGTTATAAATAGCGAAGATACTGGGATAACAACTGGGTTCAATGAACTGGATAACAGGATTAATAAATTTAGAAATAAAGAGCTAAATGTAATTGCTGCAAGGGTTGGTTTTGGAAAAACATCATTCATTCTAAGTAGTGTATTAGAAAATATACAGCAGAACAACAATGTACTCTATTTTTCATTAGATCTCACAAAGATTCAATTGTTAAAAAAAATAATTAGTATGACAACTAATATTCCATTAAATAATTTAAAAAATGCCACAGATTTTTTAATCAAAGAGATAGAAAAATTTGGAGCTAGTATCAATAATTTGTATATAGATGATTCAAAATACATCACATTTGATTATATTAAAAAAATTTCTAAAAAAATGGTAGAAAAGAACAATATTAAGATGATTGTAATAGATTATTTTCAACTTATTGAAAATCATAATAATTCAAATCTTGCAAGAGAATTTAAAAAATTGGCAATTGAATTAGACTTACCCATAATATTGCTGTCACAGTTAGATAAAAGTATAGAGAATAGAATAAATAAAAGACCATACATCAGAGATATTCAAAATAATTATATTGAAATGGAAGCAAATACAATTATAATGATATATATTCCCCAGTTTTATGAAGAAGATATAGCACTTACTAAAGAGGAAAACGCATTGTTGCAAGGCAAAGAGCCAAATAATTGTTATATCCAAAAACGGGAGCCAGATGTTACTATTTCAATTATTAAAAATATATATGGAACTTCAACTTTAAATTTTGTATTTCAATTTGAGACTGGAAAATTTTTCTCTTTTGAGTTTGATGATAAAATAATGATACATGATAAAGAGATAATGTCTCTATTACAAAAAATGAATGCAACTTTTTGTTATTCATCTGGATTATCAAAAGAAATTATAAAAGATATATCGATTTTATATGTTGATAAAAAAGATATAGAAAATATTCCTGAAGATGTGTTTTCTCTTGTAAATCTAAAAGAATTAATATTAAAAAACAATACTGTTAGAACTATATCTCCAAATATATACAAACTAAAAAAATTAGCTATATTGTCTTTGGCTAACAACCATCTTGAATCATTACCTGCAGATATAGATCGATTGCATAATTTAAGAGAGTTGGATATTAGTAACAATCCTACACTCAAGGTTATTCCTGAAAACTTTTCTAAACTATCTCTCAGATATCTAAGTATAGATGGAAATTTGTTAAATAAAGACATTACAATTATAGAAAATATATATACACTTCAAGAAGTTGTTATCCATGGTGGATTATTATCAGAAGAAGTATTTAAATTTTTAGCAAAACTTGTGCATCTTAGAAAAATTGAATTTATCTCTATAGAAAATAATACTATTGCTAGATCTATAGGTAATCTTACAATAAAAAGCTGTGAAAGAAATTTGGAAAATATTACCTATGAAATGATGACTTAATATAGTTTTGATTTGAATATGCAACTGTTAGAAGAAGATAAGAAGTTAACATTTCCATAAAATATAATTTTAGACAAAATATGACCAACCTTGTAATGTATAATTACATTAAGCAAAACATATTACCTTATCTTTTGATTTGGTAGATCTCTGTTTAATCAGAGATATAAATAGATAAAATTAATGCTTAGGCATTTAGATATAATAAGCTTAATATTTATTATTAGGTATAAAATAGAAAACTTTATATGTTTTGCTTGCTAAATGGAGATTAAATGAAATTTAAAAAGTATTTAAAAAGCAAAGCACTTCACAAGATTTTTGAAAAAAAAATAAAGAACAGTGAAATAACAGGAACAGATGGAATCTCTACAAAAAAATTTAGTAATATTATAGATGATGAAATAAATATCATAAAAAGAAAAATTAAAAATCATACATATAAATTTTCTCCCTACAAAGAACAACTCATACTAAAAGGTCAAGATTCAAATCCTAGAATAATATCTATACCAACTAACAGAGACAGATTGACTCTTGCTGCCTTGCAAAAATTTTTAAAAGATGAAATTAAAGATAGCATATCTGATGATAATGTAAACACAAAAGTTTCAAAGATTATAAAAACTTTAAAACTACAGCAGTATGATAGTTTTATAAAAGTAGATATTGAAAACTTTTTCCCAAATATTGACCATGCGATTTTGGTTGAAAAAATGGAAAAGGCATTCCCCAAGGTTTGTCCATCTCTAATATTTTATCTCAAATATATTTAAGCGATTTAGATAAAAAGTTTTCTACCAAAAGCAACTTAAAATATTTTAGATATGTTGATGATATTTTAATATTTTGCAATAAAGATGATATAGAAGAAATAATCTCTGAAATATCTGAACAAATGAAGTTGTTGAAACTAACTATGCATGAGATAAAAACTCACAGTAACAAATCAACTGTCGGCTCACTTAAAGAAGATAAATTTCAATACCTGGGATTTGAGTTTTTTAAAGATAAAATATCTGTAAGAGAAAGCTCAGTAGATAGACTCAGGGAAAGAATTGTTGGGGTATTTTACAAAAATATAAAAAATGATGATGCCACACTTTATAGAGAATTAAATCTAAAAATATCAGGCTGTGTTTACAAAAATAAACAATATGGCTGGATATATTTTTTCAGACAAATAGACAATCTTACTTTACTCTACTCATTAGATGATTTTACAAAAAAACTCTTTAAAAGATTTCACAGAGAGTATGATGAGAAAAAAATCAAGAAGTTTACTAAAACATACTATTTTCTAAAAAGTTACAACGTAGAAAAATTAGATTCAAAAAGCTACATTCCAAACTTTACAAAAACAAAAGGTGATGAATTTGAAGATCCAGACCAAGAAAGTCGTGTAAAAATATCAAAGATAAGACTTAATACAGAAGGACTATTATCGCTTAATGTTGATAAAAAGATAAAAAAAGTGATAATAGATTTAAAAAATGATGTAGAATTTTATTGAAATACGAGTATATAAAAAATCTATCAAGATATGGTGCTTTTAGTTACAATAGAGTACAACCTTAAAAAGTTTATAAAGTGTTAAATAACTAACTATTGTATAATATTTTAAACTTTATTTAAACTATTTTTATAATAAAAAGATATAATATATTATGCAATGGAAAAAACAAAAAATCACTTTAAATAAAGTTATTGTGAAAATATTATGATTTTTACAAAATTATCTATTATTATAAATGCAAAACCTCCATATTTTATAGGTTCACAACTTCGTGGTGCATTTGGGTATGCTCTTAAAAAAGTTGTTTGTATAAATCCTTCTTTTACATGTGATGGCTGCTTTGCAAAAGATAGTTGTCTCTACTATGACTTTTACGAGAAAAAGAACTCTTTTCATTCATATAGATTTGATTTTGAGTTAGGTTTGAATTATTATGATTTCAATCTTTATCTTTTTGAAGATGCAGTTTCTAAACTACCTTATGTAATTTCGGCTTTTATTAAACTTTTGGGTGAAGTTGGACTTGGTCGAGACAGATTAAAATTTAGCAATTTTGATATATTTGTAAATAATACTCTCATAAACAAAAATGGCACAATCCAACTTCCACAAAACTACACAAAAACCTTTACAATAGAAAATTATTACCAAGATGTTTTAATCAAATTCATCACACCTTTAAGGATTAAAAAGAACAATAGATTTTTAAGAGATGATAACATAGAGTTAAAAGATATAATCAATTCAATCTATCAAAGGCAGATGAAACTCTTGGGAAAAGATTATAGAAAATTTCCTTACAAGATGAAGGGTAAAATAGTAAAAAAAGAGTTAAACTATAAACAACTAACCAGAAGAAGCAACCGACAAAAAACTACTATGAACCTTGATGGCTTAATAGGTGAGATAGCCATAGAAGGCTTAACAAAAGAAGAGTACAATATCTTAAGAATTGGCGAACTTGTAGGTGTTGGAAAAAGTACAGTCTTTGGGCTTGGCAAGATTGAAATTAAGGAGAGTAAGTGAGTATATATAAAAAATATTTTGATGAAAATTTTGACAATATAGTTAAAAATGAAACTAAAAAAATATCACATCTTTTAGATTATGATATGTTTATAATTTGTGGGGATTTTTATGGTATTCAAAAGTTTATATTCGAAAGATTAAGTGCTAAAAATGCAAGTAAAGTTTTAAGAGCAAAATCTGCTTTTATTCAAGTTTTTACAAAGTATATTGCAAAATATATATGCCATAAATTAGGCATAGACGAGGACTATATTTTAATTTCAAATGCTGGTAAGTTTGAAATAATTTCACCCATAAGAGATGAAGCTATATTGCAAAATATTCAAAAAAAGATAAATAACTACTTCATAGCTAATTTTTATGGGCTTAGTGGTATGAATATTTGTAGTGTTACATGTAGTAAAGATGATTTTAATGATAAAAAAAGATATAAAGCACTTAGAACAAAAATAGCAAATGAAGTTGAGATGCAAAAATTTAGTAAATTCTCACTCATCTCAAGAGATGAATTTGTGCTAAATTATGATAACAATATAGACAATCACAACTTATGTTCTATTTGTAACATACGAAAAAAGATTACAGATAATTGTAAAATTTGTGATGAATTTATAAAGATTGGAAGAATTTTAACTCTAAAAGAGCAAACAAACTATAAAGTAGATTATCTAAAAGATTTTTCTACAACCATACTCATAGATAAAAAATTAAAATCTTATATTTTAAAAGATGGTAAAAACCCAGCTACTTTTGAGACTTTGGCTAAAAATAGTTGTAGTGAGCTTGAGAGTGGAGTAAGATCTTTAGCTATACTAAAAGCTGATGTTGATAGCATGGGTAATTTTCTACAAAATAGTGATGTAACAGATAGCTTTGAAAATTTTGATACTTTTTCAAAAACCCTAGATAACTTTTTCTCTTTATATGTTCCAAAACTTATGAGAGAAAACTATAAAAATACATATACAGTTTTTGCAGGTGGAGATGACCTGTTTTTAGTTGGAAGTTGGGACGAGGTTTTAAAATTAGCAAGAAAAATTCATAAAGATTTTGAAAAATTCATAAAAGGTAAGCTTAGTATATCTTTTGGTATATCTTTAGCAAAACCATCTACCCCTATTAGTTATTTAGCAAACCATACAGAGGAGCTTTTAGAGAGTGCAAAAGAGATAGATGAAGATAAAAATGCAATCTCACTATTTGGTGAAACAGTTAAGTGGGATAGCTACTTAAAAGTGTATGATAAATTGCAAAATAGTTTTAGAGAGTTTGAAAAAGTTGTAAATAACACTTCGTTTTTATATAGACTTTTAGAGCTTTGTGATATGAGTAAAAATATACAAAAAAATATCAAAAATACTATGTGGAAATCAAAACTAAACTATACATTTATGAGAAATGTAGGTAAAGAGCATTTAGAGTTGTTAAAAGTTTTAGATGAGATGATAGAGAAAAATCCAAAGGAGAGCAAGATGTTTTTAAATGAATTTATTTATAAAAGGAGAGAAGTATGAGCAATATAATTTTAGATTATAAAAAAGATGTTGAACTGTTTAATGAAACTGCAAAAAAATGGGCAAACGATATTGGCACAGGAAGAGGTGGAGTGCAAAACACTCAAATAAGAAAATTTTATGATCAAGTTTTAGATTTAAAACAAAAGTCAAAAGATTTAAGTGAAGATGAGTTTAAAACAGATTTACTACCATTTGTAAAGATGTTAAACTCAAAAGTAGCCTATGCAAGTACAAGAAAAAGTGCAGGTGGAAACTTAGTAAATAAAGCATTTGTAGATATGATGGAGAGCTGTATAAAACAGGTAAATTCAAAAGATAAACTAGATGTTTTTAAATTATTTTTTGAAGCAGTTGTAGGATTTCACAAAAGTTTAGAAGGGAGAAAATAAGATGAAAATAGTAAATATAAAAGGTCAAATCGAACTACTTAGCGGTCTTCACATAGGTGGAGGAGATGATACTATGAAAATAGGTGGAATTGATAATGGTGTTATAAAAGATATAAATACAGATAAACCATATATTCCAGGAAGTAGTTTAAAAGGTAAGATGAGAAGCCTTTTAGAGTGGCATATAGGAGTTGTAGGAATTGGTGACGGCAATCCATTTAGTTCTAAACTTTTAAATGATAGTATCTTTAATGATGATGCCAAAAAAAATTATGCTCAGAATCTACTTAAACTTTTTGGAGACAAGGAGTGTGCTTTTGGTATAACTCGCATAAGTGTGGGAGATTGTTCACTCTCTCAAGAAACAGTAGATAAAGAGTTAAAACTTAGTGAAGCAAAGTATGAAAATGTTATAGATAGACAAACAGGAACTGCATCTAACCCAAGACAAACAGAAAGGGTGCCTGCAGGGGTGAAGTTTGATTTTGATATAAGAGTAAAAGTGCTAGATGATGATAATGGAGATGAGCTCGTATCTATGGTAAAACAGGGGCTTGATTTGGTAGCAAATGATTATCTTGGTGGTAGTGGAAGTCGTGGTTATGGTAGAGTAAAATTTCATATAGAGAATTAGTTATGATACTTTATAAAACTACCATAACTCCAACATCAAATTTTGCTACAACTCTAAAAGGTGATACTCTATTTGGTCAGATCTGCTGGGCCATAAGGTATCAATTTAGTGAAGATAGATTAAATAAACTATTAAATAACTATGAAACAAATCCTTTTTTAATTGTATCTGATGGTTTTGCAAGTGGATACTTACCAAAACCAAATATGCCAAGCTTACTTTTAGAAGAAGATGGCAATTTAAAAAAACAAAATCGTAAGAAAATCTGGCTTACTTTAGATGAGTTACAAAATGGGAACTATAAAAAAGCAAAAACAGATATACAGGTCGATAATAAAGACCAAACTCAAAGTAGTGTTAAAACTGCTATAAATTACAGAACCAACACAACGGGCAATGGATTTGACCCATACTCTATTACTGAAGCGTATTTCTCTAAAAAAGATATATACTTTTTAATTGATGATAATTTTTCATTAGATGAGTTAGAAACTTCTTTAAATACTGTTTCTCAAATGGGTTATGGCAAAAAAGCTACTATTGGAAAAGGAAGATTTACTATAGGTGAGTTTGAAGAGATAAAACTAAACACTACTTCAAAAACATTTATGACATTATCACCATCTGTTTTAAATGGCATAAATGCAAAAAATGTTTATTATGAGCCATTTACTAGGTTTGGAAAACATGGAGCAGAATTATCAAACACAAATCCATTTAAAAAGCCAATTATTTTAGCAGATACTAAGGCAGTTATAAACTTTAAAGATAAAACAAACTTAGAGTTTGTAGGCAAAGCTATAAAAGGTATATCTACCCACAACAATACTGTTCATCAGGGATATAGCATGGTTATACCTATAAAGGAGATTTTGTGAAGACTTACTACTTAAAACTAACAGCTCTAACACCATTACATGTAGGAACAGGTGAAGTTTATGAACCTACAAATTTCATCATAGATGATGGCTATTTGTATGAGTTTGATGAGATGTTGTTTATGCAAAGTTTAGATTTAATAACAAAAAATTCATTTTTATCAAAGCTTGATGATTATTTGCAAATAATAGATTTTTATAAGAAAGATGAGATTAAATCAAAAGTAAAAGAGATAGCATTTTCAAAAGTAAAAGTATCTAAAAAAGTAGAGGCAAAATTTAAAACTATAAGAAACAAAGATGGCAGTAAAAATAAAAACCTTTTTGAAATACAAAAAACCTTTAAAAATGTAAATATTCATACTCCAATTATACCAGGTAGTAGCATAAAAGGTATGCTAGATACTGTTTTTAAAATATATCCGGATAGAAGTGGTAGAGTTGAAAATAGTGTAAGACAAAAGTTAATTATTTCAGATACAATTTCACTAAATGCAAATGTAAAAATAGGATATAGTTACAGAAAACACAAAAATCCAAACAAAGAAGCAAGAAGTGATATACCTCAAATTGTAGAGGTTGTAGATAATGACTCTAGTTTTATATTTAGTATAAAAACAATTTATGAATTTAATACAATCATAGAAAAATTTAAAAAATATTTCAATCAAAACAGTAGAGAAAACAGCTACTTTAAAACTACAAACAGTAGTTTTGTAGCAAGAGTTGGAAAATTTAGCGGTAAAGCTTTTATGGTAGATGACGGGCATAATATTCTAAATACTTATGATAAACCAATTGCCACACATACACTTTTTGAAGATAATTCACCTTTTGGTTGGGTAAATATTGAACTAATTAGTGAAAATGAGTATAAAAATTCATTAGCAACTATTGAGCAAAATGAGAAAAAATATTTCGATGAACTATCTCATAAACAATATAATATAAAACAAATTCTAAAACAAAAAAAAGAGGAACTAAAAGCCAAAGAAGAAGCAAAGCAAAAAGAGTTAGAAGAGGAACAAAAAAGGCTAAATGAGGAAGCTATAAGAATAGAAGAAGAGTTAAATAGCATGACACCTTTTGAAAGATTTATAGTTGAGCTAAAAGAAAACTATCCAGACAAAAATGCAAGTGAGTCTGTTGTTGTATTTCAAGCTATTGAAAATGAACAAATAGATGAGTTTAAGCAAGAAGCTTTAAAGTTTGTGAAATCAAAGATGATAGAAGAAAAAGTTTGGGACAAACCTAAGAAAAAATCAGCTTATAAAAGAACTTTAAAAATTATGGAGATGTTAAGCTTATAAATTAGACATTTTATAATCACTAATTGCCTTTATGGTTATTTTGGTTTTTGTATTAAAAAAATTCAGGAGATGAAAAAATGGCAAAAATTTTAATTAGTTCGTTAGGTACAGGAAGAAAAGAGGAAGGTTCTTACAAAAAAGCAAAATATAGATTAGACGACAAAGTTTATGAAACATCTTTTATAGCTAAAGCAATAGATGAACATATAAATTTAGACAAGATATTTTTAATAGGTACTAAAAAATCTATTTGGGATGAAGCATATATTGTTTTTGATGGTGATAACAGTGAAATTCATGAAGAGTTATACGATAAAAAAGAATTAGGAGAAACAACTTTAGAACTTCTAAAAGAGATCGAAAAAGGTACTGATTTTAAGATCAAACCATTTTTAATTGATTATGGATTAAATGAAAATGAAATATGGAGTAATTTTGAAAAATTCATTGAAATTTCAAAATTTATTGAAGATGGAGATGAAATTTATTTAGACATAACACACTCTTTTCGTTCTTTATCTTTAATGTCTTACGTTATGACACAATTTGCCTCATCTGTATCAGATAAAAACTTTACTGTTAAAGCAGTATATTATGGAATGTACGAGTATAGCTATGAAAATAAAGATGGTATTACACCTATAGTAGATATTAAAATATTATTAGAATTGCAAGATTGGATAAAAGCTATAGAAGCTATTAAAAGATATGGAGACTTTAATGCTTTAATAGAACTTCTTGAACAAGATAACTCTTTAGAAAAACAAGTAAAAAATACTTTTGTAAATTTGAATAATACAATAAATATCGCAAATATGTCGGCTATGCAACAATTCATTCAAACAGCACATAAAAAATTAAATAGTATTGAAACTTCTTCAAATAAAATTGTAAAACTTTTAGCACCTGAGATAATTAAAATTATAGATGAATTAAATTACGATAAAAAATCAGATTTTCAGTTTGCATTAGCAAAATGGTTTTTTAAAAATCATAATTATGCACTTAGTTATATGGCTTTGTTTGAAGCTGTTGTAACAAAAACTTGTGAATTAAAAGAACCAAATTTAGATAGTTCTGATAAAGATGTAAGAGATAAAATAAAAGGAAGGGTAGATTACCCTTACAATATAGAATTTTTAGAAAATAAAGATAATAAAAATGAAAATTTAGATAGTTTATCTTCTATACGGCATAGTATTGTGCATCAACTAGATAATAGAAAAGATAAGGTCAATCAAGATATTAAAAAGCTTTCATATTTTATTGATTTATTTGAAAAGTATTTTGATAAATAGCTAGTCACTTTATGTCTAAAACTTTCTTTATACTTCCACAAAAAGGAACTAGACATATGAAAAAATATATATCTACTCATAATGGTATATTTCATTCAGATGAGATAACAGCCATAGCATTACTAGAGCTTTTTAGTGATGATGAGATAGTAGTAAAGAGAGTAGAACACAATACTAAAGATTTTAGTGAGTTTGATATGGTTATAGATATTGGACAAAAGTTTGATGGTGTGAAGTTTTTTGATCATCATCAATATAGTGGTGGCAAAAGTAGTGCTGGACTTATTTGGGACTATTTAGAAGTTGCAAAAGAGTATCCTAAAATCTCGAAACTTATAAAGTTGGTAGATGCTAACGATACAGGTGTAAAAAAAGCAGAGCCTTTTGAATACTCTAGTCTTATTAGATGTTTTAATAGTGATGATATAAACTCACCAAAACAAGATGAAGCATTTAGAGATGCAGTTTTGTTTGCTAAGAGGATTTTAAAATCTTTAAAAGATGCACAAGATGAGATATATGAAGCAAAAGAGATAGTAGCAAACTCATATCTATTTAACGCTAATAGCTCTTCTATCTTGGAGTTAGAAAAGTTTACTAAACATTGGTCAAGTTATATAAATGGTGATAAAACTCCACATATAAAAGCAGTAGTTTGGCAAGATGAAGCAGATGGAAGTTACAAGATAAAAATTTCACCAAAAAAAGTTGGTTCATTTGAGTTAAATGCTAGAAGACTACCACAAGATGAGAGTATGGAGTTTGTACATAGTGCTGGTTTTTTTGCAGTTGCAAAAGATAGAGAAACAATGAGTAAATATTTAAAAGGAAAGATATAAACATGGCACAAATATCAACATTTGAAAAATATATATTTTTATTAGAAGAGTTTGAAAGACGACAGAACAAAACACTTGATGCGTATGATGAAGTGCTACTCTATGAATTAAACCTAAGTCCTAAACAACTTGGAAGATTGTTAGATGAGTTAAAACAACATTTTGATAATATAGAAAAATTTAAAAATGGTAAAAAAAATATTTATAAACTTATAAAACCCATAGACATCTTTACAGAAGCATTTAAAAACTCGAATGAGATTGGTTGGCTTTTACAAATGGCTCATGAGGGTGATCCCGAAATATTTAAAGATTTAGAAAAACTTACAAAAAAAGACAAACATCTATATATGTTTAAAAATACCCCTTTTGAAGATATAAGCAACTTAGAATCAAAACAAAGCTTTTCAAGACTAAAAAGAATCATAGAAGCAAGAGAGTATGCAAAGCTTACCTTTATGTATGATGAAACAGTGTATGACAACCTCAAGTGTTTAAAACTTGTTTTTATGGACAACAACTGGTATGTTGCCTATGCAGATAGTGAAGATAAACTTAGATTTGGTCGTATAAGTTTTATAAAAAGGGTTGATTTTGGGTCAAGAGTAGGACATTTCCAGCCATCATCAGTGCAAAAACATTTAAACTTTTTAGAAAATGAAGTGCAAAACTCTATGACACTGTACGGTGTAGAGAAAAAAGTAGCCACACTAAAAGCCTTAACACCCATAGCAAAATACTTCAAAAAAGATATGAAAAAGTTTCTAACATCTCAAACATTTTTAGAGGAGTTGGCAGATGGTAGCATACTCTTTAGTGTTACATATACACAAGAGTTAGAGATTCTCCCGTTTGTTCAAAAATGGCTGCCTGACTTGATCATACTTGAACCACAAGAGTTAAAAGAGGCTTATGAAAAAAAACTTCAAAATGGAATAAAAAATTTATCTAATAAATAAAACAATCTTTTCAACTAGACAATTAATGTCTATTTAAAATTCTATACTTCTTCTATCAAAATAAAGGATAGAAGATGAACAAAATGCTAACAAAAGAACTTTTAAAAAGATTTCAAATTGGTTCACTTAAACATATGACACATATAAATAATCTTGATTCTATTTTTAAATATGGACTCCTCTCACATAACAATCCTTACAAAAAAAGAGACATCAGTAATAGAGTAGTTAATAATAGAAGAGATAAATATGATGCAATTTTTTATCATAATGTTCATGATTATGTTCCATTTTACTTTAATCCTCGCAATGCTATGATGTGGAAAAACAAAAATGAAGACATAGTTGTGCTTGCTTTTAGCAATAAACTTTTAAATTTTGGGAAAACTATCATTACAGATAGAAATGCTGCGACAAATGGTGTAAGATTTTTTTATGATGTAAACGATTTGCAACAAATAAATTGGAATTTAGTATGGAGTAAGCGTTGGAATCATTTACCAGAAATTGTAAAACAGACAATGATGGCTGAAGTGTTAGTCTATAATAAAGTGGATATACAACATCTTTTAGGTATTTATGTAAAAAATCATACACAAAAAAATTATATTATGCAACGATATGCTTTAAAAGAATCTCAGATTATGATAAAACCAAAGATGTTTTTTAACTACAAAGGAGTCTAAAATGGTCATAGAAAAAAGAGGAAATATTTTTACAACACAAGCACAAACAATCGTAAATACAGTAAACTGCGTAGGTATTATGGGAGCTGGGATAGCTTATGAGTTTAGACTGCGACACCATGATATGTTCACTAAATATCAAACGCTTTGTGACAATAAACAAATAACAATAGGCAAACTCTGGATATACAAAAGCAAAGAGAAAAATATACTCAATTTTCCAACAAAAAAAGATTGGAAATTTCCGTCTAAAGAGGAGTATCTTACCAAAGGTTTAGAAAAGTTTGTAGCAACTTATAAACAAAAAGGAATTACATCCATAGCTTTTCCGCTACTTGGAGCCGACAAAGGTGGTTTAAAACCTGAAAAATCCCTTGAAATTATGACAAAATATTTAAGTCAATGCGACATTGATGTGGAAATATGGCACTTTGATCCAACAGCAGAAGATGATTTGTATAATAATTTTAAGAATATATTTTTATCATTAGAAGAAGATGTTATAAAAAAAGAATCAAAAATAAGAGCAGATATACTCAAAAAGATAAAAAATGCACTACAAATTCCAGAGATAAATTCACTAAGTGGACTGCTAAGAGTCAAAGGGGTTGGAGATAGATCTTTAGAAAAATTATTTATATATATAGATAATTACAAAAAAGAAAAAACACTTTTTGACTTTTAAGATGCAAAATTTTCTCATAATATATGATATATTTGACAAAAAACGATTACCAAAAATTAAAAAAATTGCATACTCATATGCACTTGGTGGTCAGAAATCAGCCTTGGAAGCACCACTAGATAAATCTCTAATGACTTCACTCATAAAAGAGCTAGAGGATATTTTAGAAGATGAAGACAAGGTAAACATAGTAAAAGTTGCAAATAAAACCATACTGCTTGGTAAAGCAAAACAGGTAGCATTTGAAAAAAATGGAGTCATCATACTATGAAAATAGCCATAATAGATAAAAAAGACATAACACTTCAAATCCAAAACAATGCTATAAAATTTGAAGAACAAACCATCCCTTTTAGATTTATGGATATACTCATACTCAATCATCGAGCAACACTCCATACAAAAGATATACTAAAATTAACGAAAGAAAATATATCTATACTCATAATCTCATACAATAATGATAGCTTCAGTCTCACAAGCAGTGCAAATACAAAAAACGGTGATATAAAATTAGCTCAATATAATTCACTTGATAAAAAAATAGAGCTTGCAAGATATTTTATAACACAAAAACTTATTTCCCATAAAGAGCAACTAGAAGTAAATGGTGTGAAGAATGTAGATATAACATTTCAGTTAGAACAGTTAAAAAATGCAACTCAAATAGATGCGATAATGGGTATTGAAGGTTCATTTGCAAGGTTATATTTTCAAGAATTTTTTAACATATTACCTCGTGAATATCATAAAGGCAAACGAAGTAAAAAACCACCACAAGACCCTGTAAATGCTTTGATGTCATATTGGTATTCACTCTACTACAACATTATTACAGTAAAACTGCTCAGTTATGGTTTTGAGCCTGCTATGGGGTATTTGCACACTCCATTTCGTTCACACAATGCTCTATCTTCAGATATATTGGAACTTTTTCGTTCAGCAATAAATCAAGCTGTTCTATCTGTTTTTAAACATAATACCTTAACACTGGAAGATTTTACAAAAAAGGGTGGAGTTTATCTAAAATATGAGGGTAGAAAAAAAGTTTGGAGCGAGTTTGTTGAACTTGTAGATACTCTTAAACCAAAATTAGATAATGAAATAGCCAATTTAAAAAAGATGATAAATGAAACAAATAATTGTAATTAAAAACTCGAAAACAAAGTTACATGTAAAGCAAAACTATATGATAGTGGATGATAATGTCATAGCATATAGATACATAAAAAGTTTATATATCAATAAACTGTTAAATATCTCTATATCTGAATGTTTAAAACTTTCATCTATTTTCAAGGTATTTTTCATCGATAGATATGGCAATCTTTTAGGAGAGGTGAAACTATATGAAGAAATTTAATGCTCTTGTCTGTTATGATATAGCAGATTCCAAAAGATTAGCAAAAGTTGCAAAAGTTTTAGAAAAAGTTTCAATTCGCATACAAAAGTCCATTTTTTATCTTATGGATACAACAACAAACGAGATTAAAGAGATTGCTAAAATTTTAGAAGAAATTATAGATGAAGAGTATGATGATGTAAGAATATACAAAGTTGATAAAAGCTCATCTTTGAATCTAAAAAGTGCTATAAACCTTAAACAGCCAAATATAATAAAGAATGATTTATGAATATATATGAACAAATTGATACTATATTTAGTGGTGAATCTGAAGAAATTCCAAAATGGGCAGAACAAATTTTAATAGAATTAAAAGAGATAAAAAGTATGCTAAAAGAGCAAAAAACTGTATATAAACAACAAATACATAAAAGTAGCAATAAAGAATTTTATGATTTTATAGATAGATTTAGAAAAAAAATGAAAGCAGATGTTGTGAACAAAATTTATCCTACTTTTGAATATAATGGCAAAAATATAGGTATTGACTTTAAAGGCTTATTATATGATAAAAAAGATTTGAAATTGCTTTCAAGAAGTGAAGCCTATATGGTATACAAATATGCTTACAATATGGAAAAAAACAACAAACATTCAGCATAATTTGGATATAATAAATACTCGCAAAACATAGTTTTTTGAAATATTATTGTTATTTTTTATAAAAGTTTTTTTTAAGAAATAAAAGCCCTGTTTATTGGGGCTTTGATAGATTACAACATTGACCCGATTTTAAGGGGATTGAAACAATTAACGGCTAGTCATATATGCACGAACTTCACTCAAATTACAACATTGACCCGATTTTAAGGGGATTGAAACAGTATAGCTCAAATTCTACTGCAGAGCGTTTCAAGCGATTACAACATTGACCCGATTTTAAGGGGATTGAAACTACCTTTAGTACCTTTAGCTAAGTATGCATTCCAATTACAACATTGACCCGATTTTAAGGGGATTGAAACGTGATACTATGAACAGTAGCAGTATATATAAGAGTAATTACAACATTGACCCGATTTTAAGGGGATTGAAACTTAATAGACTTGCTATAACTATCGTATAAGTCATAGATTACAACATTGACCCGATTTTAAGGGGATTGAAACTATTTTATTTATTATTCTATTCTATTCTATTCTATTATTACAACATTGACCCGATTTTAAGGGGATTGAAACACCCTGTAATAGATGTTACTAGTTGTGTAATCTCTATTACAACATTGACCCGATTTTAAGGGGATTGAAACTCAGAACCATTTGTAGGCATTTCACCCGCTACTTTTATTACAACATTGACCCGATTTTAAGGGGATTGAAACCAGTAGCCGTATGAGCGCTACTACCGCACTTTACTATTACAACATTGACCCGATTTTAAGGGGATTGAAACTCTACTAATCTATACTTTCAAGCAGATGCTCCAATTACAACATTGACCCGATTTTAAGGGGATTGAAACTGTTTAATTATTGTCATCTTCTTTCTCCGTATACAGATTACAACATTGACCCGATTTTAAGGGGATTGAAACTTGATAACCTTGATATGGTGTAGTATTTCTACTAATTACAACATTGACCCGATTTTAAGGGGATTGAAACCCGTTGCTTTTAGCTACTGAATATGTTTTACCATCATTACAACATTGACCCGATTTTAAGGGGATTGAAACCCGTTGCTTTTAGCTACTGAATATGTTTTACCATCATTACAACATTGACCCGATTTCAAGGGGATTGAAACCTGACTGAATAGTAGCTAGCTAGGAAATCTGATTCAGAAATTTATAAAAAATTAGCATAATCACATCAAATATGATATGATTATAAAAACTAATCACCTCAAGGGTAGATAATGAAAAAATGGATTTGGCAACAAGATGGGTATCCTCACTTTAGTTATGACTTTGAAAAACTAAATCCGTTAGCAGAGCAAATATCTCAAAAACTGGGCTACTTGAGTGCTATGAGTGAGCTTGTGTCAAAAGAGAGTATCGTGCAAAATCAGATGGAAGCCCTGGAAAATGAAGCGATAAACACAAGTGCCATAGAGGGGGAGATATTAAACAGAAGCAGTGTAAAATCTTCTGTAAATAAAAAATTTGGTTTTCATCATAAACAAACCGATCCATCTACCCAAAACCTTATAGATCTCATAGTAGATACACACACAAACTATGACAAACCTTTAACATTACAACGGCTTTTTGCATGGCATAATGGACTCTTTGTAAATAGTGCGAGCGGGATATACCCTATAAATGTAGCTTCTTTTAGAGGGGATGAGACTATGCAGATAGTATCAGGTTTTGCAGGACATGAGACGATATACTACGAAGCACCACCGAGGGAGAGACTAGAAGATGAAATGTATGCTTTTTTACAATGGTTTAATGAAACAAAACCTAGCATCATAAAAGCAGCCATAGCACATCTGTGGTTTGTAATAATCCATCCCTTTGATGATGGAAACGGCAGGATAGCAAGAGCATTGAGCGATATGGTTTTATCGAATGTTGAAAAATCAAATTCGCTAAAACTGTACTCCATCTCAACAGCTATAAATGACGATAGAAAAAGATACTACAATGCACTCGAACACACAACAGGCTATGTAGTAAAAAGCGATAAACATCTTGATGTCACATACTGGTGTGAGTGGTTTTTAAAAACTATTTTAAATGCACTTGATGATGCACAGTCAAAACTCAAGCACATCACCCAAAAAACAGCCTTTTGGGATAAACACAAAAATGACAAACTCAATGCAAGACAGATAAAAGTTTTGAATTTTATACTCGACATAGGTGTAGATAATTTCAAAGGTTATCTAAGCACCAAAAAGTACACAAAAATAGCAGATACAACAACACCAACAGCCTCAAGAGATATAGCAGAATTGGTACGGCTAAGTTGCATAAGACAGGTAGAAAACAGTGCTGGACGGAATGTTCGGTATGTTATTGTTGTATAGTTTTGATTGCTTAGCATAAAAAGCTATGATTTAAGCACCCGTATTTTACATTAAGCCGTTATTGTCGATTCTACTTTGTTGTATGAGGCTCGATTTAATTTCATCTTTAGTTTTATACAGATTCGCTATTGCGGTGTAAGCTTTTTTATCTACTCCAATTGCGCTAAAACCATTAGAATAAGTATTTTTTCTTCTAATAGTTGGAAAACGATTCCATAAATTATTGCGAGTAAGGTATTTGTTCATGTTTACAATAGTATGAATACCTTCTTGTTTCATTAACTGAACATATTCATATACTTCAGCATGAAATTTTTCTTCACTGTTAACATATTCTACATATGATGATTTACAATCCAAATAATCATTCTCCCAAAGTTCGTTTTTGGTTTCACAGTTGTAATAAATCATGTCATCCTCCTGATATTTGTAAAAGTATAAAGTATTAAATAGACATATATTGTCTATATTTAGACTTTTTATCATTATATGAAGCTCTGTCTTTTGGAATGATTGTGACAATACGACCTTCAATGCAGATAGCTCTATACTGCTCAAAACAAGGTAGCACGAAACTTGTGGCACTTCCTATTGGAACAACATCTTTAAGTAGCTTTACAAGATATCTCATTGCAAAATCAATATCAATATAACTGAATCGCTCTTTATTCATAACTCTTTCTAAAAATCTTTGTCCTGCATGTACTGTGACTTTCATTTTCATCCTTTGTGTGTTGTGTTAAGAGAATGATATAGAATTCTATGGACATATAATGACTATAAAATAATTATCAACATTACCGAAAAAGCAATAGAAGCAATATAGAATGCACTCATTTGTATAAGTTTATTTTTTAGTATTTGAGTTTCCATAAGTAGATATTCTTTGTATTTTGTTTGTTCAATATCTGCTCTGTAAATATCTTGTAAATTTAATTTTCTTAGCAGATGGTTTTCTGCTAATAATGCTATATAATTATTCAAATGTAAAAAATTAGACAATTTAAATCCTCATGTTGATTTATATTGACAAGTATAATTGAATGTATGGACATATAATGTTTATAAGAAATAAAAATAAGTTTACTATCCATTTAATTGTATTTTATTTGAAATAGTTAGTTTGATTTTAGTACATGTTAGATAGAATAGAATATATTTTATTTGGAGTTGTTGATGCGATTTAGTTTTTCGAACCCTTTTGTTTTTATTGGAACAATAATTTTTTTAATACTTTCTTTTGTGGTTATTTATACATATATTGACAATGTGCCTGTGCAACATGAAGTTACTTCTAAATCCAAATTTCAAGAGAATAGCTATGATGGTGATAATCAGGAATTAAGCGTTTATGATTTTCCAGATATTAATGTTAAGCTACAACCAGAAACGTCTTCTTTTTTTTCTGAAAAAAATAATTACTTGGTGCTGTTTTTAATCATATACTCCATTGCGCTCTCTATGTTGTTTACATACAGAGAAAGAAGTCGAGCAATAGATGAAAAACTAAATGAAAAAATTCAAATTGAAAAAGCGCAAAAGCAGCAATCAAAGATAAACATATATAATAATATTGAAAATGAACTGATAAAATATAAAGAGATTTTATCTCCAGAGCTTACCCTCGAGCATCTAGATGAGAAAATTGATAAAGATATAAGTTATATACTATTTAGTTCTCGCGCAGTGTTAGAAAAAGTTTTACTATCTATCTGTTTGAATAATAACATACAAGAAGAGACCTTGGGTGAAATGATGTATGTTTTATATAGAAAGAAATTTTTAAATCCACAGACAAACGGTTATGCACATACTATAAAAGCTTTTGGAAATCGTGCAGCACATCCGAGTATAAAAAAACCAATTAAATTCAATTCAAAAGATGCACTGCTAGTTCTTAGTATATTGGTTACTTTGCTAAATGAATTACATTCACAAAAATTCTTACAAGGATTTGAATCATGAAAATTGTCTATCTGCTTTTACTAATGTCAAGCTATATGTATGCAAATGTGCAAATTACCGCGTATTCATTATTTCAAAGCAATAAAATAAGAATTGAAAACAAAGACATTTTATTTGAAAAAAATATGATTCAGTTTCAACTTCTTTCAAATCGCGATCAAAAAGTTAACATCTTATCTTATACACACAACAAACCGAAATTATTGAAAGTAGCTAAACTTGTTAAAGATACGCCACTATACTTTCCTGCAAAAGATGAATATATGGAAATTGATAACCAAAAAGGTGTTCTAAATTTTCAATTTAAAACAAAATCTCAAACACAAAAATTTTCTTTTGTTACCAATCCAGATACTGTATCAATCGATCATAACAGCTCAAAAGTACCTATAATACCTTATTTTACAAAAAGAATTTATATAGATGAAAGTAAAGTTATTTCTAATAACAGGGGATATAAAGAGGTTAACATTATCATTCCAAAATTGGAGTCATCAACAGTTGTCGTTTCTTCTGATGGTCATATTGGAACTGGTGTAATTATTAATCATGGAAATAATATTCTAACAAATTATCATGTAGTAGCACCTGACCAAAAAAATATTTATATTGCTTTAAAACCTGAAATAGGCGATAATCCAGCAAAAAACAATTATTATAAAGCAAAAGTATTAAAAGTGGAGATGATAAGAGATTTGGCACTATTGGAAATGCCAAAAAGTGTACAAAAAAATTATAAGTTTAGTTTTTTAAAATTTGGAAATATAAAAGAGATAAAAAAAGGGATAGATATTTATACAATGGGACATCCTCACAAATATTTCTTTGCTTTTGAATATGGAATGCTTAATAAAATCATTAAAAATTATATGTGGATAACTTATAAAGTCGATTATGCCTTGCACTACTCTATGACTTCCAATCGAGGAAATTCAGGAGGACCAATTATAAATGATAAGTTGGAATTATTAGGAATTGTTGCCGGTTCTGACCTAAGTGGGCAAAATTTGAACTTCGGAATATCGATTGCCGATATAAAACATTTTTTAAAAGCTAAAGAGAGTGTTGTTATTAAAAGAAAACCGTTATCTACTTACACTAAGTATATAATACAAAAAGGGCTTTATAAAAATGCCCGTTTTGCGAAGATTGATAGAAATGGAAATGGTAAGCCTGATGCTATGATGAAAGATGTAAATGGTGATGGGAAATGGGATATAATAGCGTATGATACCGATGAAGATGGTTCATATGAGAGGATAACTAGTTATTAAAAAAGTTGTAGAGGATGAGAAAAATGCAATATTATGTGAAGTTAAAAGATCATAATCGATTAAATTTGTATATGAAAGAGACTATACAAAAACTTGAACTTCAAACATATGAAGAAAGATTCTGTATTGAAAATGAAATTGTTGAAGTATATAAGGTTGGCACAATAAAGGAGTGTAAAAAATTCATAGAAAATATTGAGGACAGAGAGTTACAAAAAGAGTTTGAGGTTATCAAAATAGATGAAAAACAGCTTTAAAGTAACATGGGATGATGTTTTAAATATTGAAAATAGAATTATTGAAGTAGATAATAAAGAAGAAGGGTTTGTAACTTGTAAAGAGAATACTATAACATTTCAAGAAATCAATTTTTATGATATTGAATTCTTATCTTTATATGATGATAAAATATTTTTGCAATATTATATTTCAGATGATCAAAAAAATTTAAAAAAAGAAGTTAATATCCTTAAAATCAATGAAAAAAATATGATTTACAAAATATTAAAAAATTAGAATTTAAAAATTGTGAATTTCACAATATGTATATACAAGAAGATTTTTCAAAACATCTTTGTTTAAACAATTGTTATATTAAAGGGGTTTTTAATTATTCAAACAATAAGAGCATAAAGAGTAAAAATCTATTGTTAGAATTTTCGACCTTTGAGAATCAAGTAATATTGCAAAAAAAATCTTTCAATGAACTTTTATTACAAAGCTCTATATTTTTAAGTTTTGTAAATTTTACAGACGTGAAAATAAAAGAACCTTTGGATTTAACAAGTATATCATTTAAAGAGTTTGCCAATTTCTTAGGCATACAATGTAGTGTTAAGAATAGAGAAACTGCAAGAATTATAAAAAATTCTTTTGAACAGCAAAAAAATATAATAGAGGCAAATAAGTTTTATGTTTTAGAAATGCAAAAGATGGAAGAAAAATTAAAATTCAATGAAAATCCATTAGATTGGATAGTTTTTAAAATTCATAAAATTTCATCCAATCATTCACAAGATTGGATGCTTGTTTTATTCTGGATACTAAGTTTAACATTTCTTTATTCAGGTTTTAAGCAAAAATACTACAGTGGTTGCAGTGGTGGTAATCAGTTAATGTTGTATAGCCTTTTAAGTATTTCTTCAATAATTGTATTTATTGAATCAATAGTATTAATGGAGTCAAAAAAAATCAATAAATTCATTGTCTTTTTAATATTCAATATTATCAATTATGCTTGTTATGGTATTGTAACAAATGATTATCAACTCCTTTGTGTAAGTAAAATATTTTATCAATTTTCACAAATATCAGAAAATTCACATTTTCCACTTTCAGTATTGATATATAAAGTATCTATTGCTTACTTGATATATCAACTTATTGTCTCTATAAGACAAAATACAAGAAGAAAATAAAATGCATAGACAAAATTTGACTATAATTTATTTTATAATTAAATCAAAAATGACAGAAATAAAATGAAAAAAAATTATTTATATCTATTGATTTTATTGTCTTCACTTCTCTTTGCTCAAACTATAGGTGAAGCTATAAACTTATATAAAAAGAAACAATACAAGAAAGCTATAGAAATATTTCAAAATTTTCCAGAAAATAATGAGTCACAATATTATTTAGCAGGAGCTTACTTAAATGGTTTAGGTGTCGACAAAAATATTTCAAAAGCAATTATTTATTACAAAGAAGCTTTAAAACAAAATAATATGAAAGCTTGCATAAGTCTCGGACAATTATATCAATATACACTCAAGGATTATAAAAAAGCTGAGGAATATTTTATGCAAGCAGTTAATGGCGAAAATAAAGCTCAGGCGTATGCCAACCTTGGAGATTTATATCGTTTTAACTTACAAGATTACAAGGATGCAATTAAATATTATGCTAAGGCTCTTAAAAATGGTATAAATAAAGGAGCTGGATTTTACAATATAGGAAGAGTGTATTTAATAAATCTTAATAATTATGAAAAAGCAAGATTTTATTATGAAAAAGCAATTGAAAGTGGTTATAAAGAAGTTTATATAGAATTAGGAACTATATATCTCACACAACAAAAAGATAGTCTTGCAGAGAAATACTATAAGAAAGCTATTGATATTGGGGATAAAAAGGCTTATGAATTATTAGGAACTGTATACTTTGGACAACATAAATATAATCTTGCAGAGAAATATTATAAAAAAGCTATTGAATTAGGTTATTATCAACCCTACTATAATTTTACATTAGGAGCTATATATCTCGCACAACAAAAATATAGCCTTGCAGAGAAATACTATAAGAAAGCTATTGATATTGGAGATAAAAAGGCTTATGCATTATTGGCATCTGTGTATTCTATAGAAAATAAATACATTCTTGCGAAGAAATATTATAAACAAGCAATTGAACTAAATACTACAATAAATAAATGTGACTTAGCTGATTGTTATTTGAAGCTAGGTGACGAAGAACATGCGTATAAAATTGCTAAAAAAATGCTAAAAACAGAACCTAAAAGTATTCAATTGTCTCAATGTTACAATGTGTTGGGCGCTTATTATTCTGGTATTAACAGACCACGCAATATTGATAAAGCAATTCAGTATTTTAAATTAGCTTCTAATAACCCATATGTTTTAACGGATCTTTATTTAGAAAAAGGCGATTTTAAACAAGCAGTAAAATGGCATAAAAAAGGCTATCTTGATTTAAGCAAAACTAGTTTTTTTGAAGAAATAAAAAATATAACAAACAAAGATGTGCTTCATCAAAATATATTTCCAATTTTAGATATTCCTCTATTGCATGAAAATAAATTTATAGAAGATAAAAATTATTGTTTTTTTCCAACAGGAAACAAATCAGTGCTTATGTATGATAAGGAGAAAAAATCATTTACTCGAAAATTTCATGGCTATATTGGAGATGGCTTTAAAGGTGCAATAAGTGATCTGCTATATGATAAAAAAAAGAATTTATTATTAACAGTAAAAAAACTTGGTGAGTCTATTAATATTATTGATATATTTGATCTTAAGAATTCAAAACTTATAAATGTAATCAGGCATAAAGGACTTGGAGAAGGACATTTTAGAAAAAGTGAAGATGGCAAAGTGATAGTAATGTTTGATGAACGGGGATTGTATATAAACCCAATTGATAAAAATCGCACTCAAGAATATTTTAATCCTTATGCTTTTTCTGGTTTTATTTCAAATGTTAAAATAAAATTTGAGAAAAATGATTACTTTATTTATGTTTTGACAGATTATGATCTATTATATACTTTTTCTGTAAAAGAACGCAAAAGAATAAAAAAGCAAAAATTTAACAATCAAGTTACTTTTCAAAAGATAAACAACTTATCTGAGAGTACATGTAAACAAATTTATTTAAAAAACAGGCATAATAAAGAGAATATTCAAAATATTTATACAGAAAAGAATATGCTTTTTATTCAATGTGCACAAAATAAATATAATTTTGATATGGATGCACTTTCTTTAAGTGAATATAAAAATGCTAGTACATCAAAAAAATCAAATAAAAAGTTGCATATAAAATTCGAACACAATAAGGGTATTTTAAAGATTTATAATCAAAAAAATAAACTTATGTCGAAAATTAATTTGCTGTATCTTGGTTGTAAATATTATAAGATATTGAATAATAAATATATTTTTATCGCAACAAAAAATATTGAATATCAATTCATTTTTAACATTAACGGTAATTTGTTATGTCAACTTACAAATATTAATGATTTTCAGAAAGATGCATATTATAAAAATGGCTATCTTTATACATTTGGAACAAATAATATAATTAATATATTTAATGTAAATTTAGAAGGACTCTCAAATCTTCCAGTTAAATTAGATAGTTTTAAATATGGAAATGCTAAATCTCTTATAAAATCAGTAATTAAAGATCAAGATAAATATTTTGGAAAATCATCAAACTATTATTTTGGTTATATGCCTACTTCAAAAGAAATTAAAAAGTTTGTAATGATTGAAGGATTACAAAAAAGAAAAATTGTAAAACCTCTTGCTTCTCTCTACATAAAAAATAACAATGACTGGATTATGTATACTCCTGAAGGATTATTCACCTATGACGGCAAAGGTAAAGACTTATTAAAATATCATCAAAACCAAGGCTTATATAAAGAAGCTCGTATTGTAGTAAATGATAGACTATTCGATAAGTTTTACCGCCCAGATCTTATCAAAAAAATACTTGCAGGTAAAAAAGTTACTATTCCAATGGATGTAAAATCTGTTCTTCTTAATATTAAGCCTCCTAAATTAAGCTTACTGCAACACAATATGCTCAATGATAAAGATGTCGAACTCACATACCAGATATGTGATGCTGGTAATGGTATAGCTGATCCGAAACTGCTTATTAATGGACAAGCGATAAACCCACCAAGCAGTCGAGGTTTTAGCATTAAAAAAATTAAATTAAAAAATAAAAGCTGTAAAATCTATAGGAGTGTATTAACTTTAGATCCAGGCACAAATACCATTTCATTTAAAGCATATGACAAAGATAAAAATATAGCAAACTCCAGCAAAATTTTAAAAATAGTTGCTAACTATATTATAAATAATCAAATAAAAACATACTCTTCTCAAAATGTAAAAACAGATGCATCTGAACAAAAAGGAGAGTTATACTTTCTAACTATTGCAATCAGCAACTATGAAAAGAGTGAGTATGATTTAAAATATTCTGTCAAAGATGCAGAAGCTATACAAGAAAGTTATCTTGCTAAGAATAAAAATTCTTTCAATCATATCCATAAATACAATCTATATGACAGCAATGTTTCAAAGGAAGCATTGACAAACACTTTTGATGAGATTTCTAAAAAGATAAAATATGGTGATACCTTTCTTCTTTATATAGCAGGACATGGAACTTATAAAGATGGTAAATATCAACTAATACCATATAAAATTAGTAGCAAAATATCTATAGATTTTCTCAAAAACAACTTTTCCAAAATTTATACTAATAAATACTTAGTGATGTTAGATACTTGTAAAAGTGGTGCAGCAATAGATAGTATATATGATGAAGCTACTAAAAATAGACTTGCTCATGATAGTGCAAAGATAAACTACATTGTATCAAGTTGCTCTTGAAGGCTATAAAGGTCATGGTGTATTTACATACAGTGTAATAGATGCTTTCAAAAGCAACAGTAACCTAAATGTATTTAAGTTAGCAGATATAGTTACTGACACTGTTCCAAAAATTTCGAAAAAGAAATTTCATTTTAAGCAAATACCGCAAGTTAAATTGAATAAGAACTTTAATCTAATAGGAGGAATGATTAATTAAAGTATAGACATTAATTGCACATTAATGAAAGAGTGACAAATTTTTTACAAAGTTACAATATCCAAGACCATATGATTTCAAGTGGATTATAAAAAAATAAAATTTGAATTTGAAATTAAAAAATATTTAGAATGGACAAAATAAGTCCACATAGTTTCATATCATTTCTAATCAAAAAGATACGAGGAATGATTATGACAACTACCCGACAGCTACAGAAATTAAAAAACGACAAAATTTCTTCTCAAATACATCTGCTTTTTGATTTAGATGGCACTTTGATTGATACAGATGAAGCAAATTTTCTAGCCTATAAAGAAGCTGTAAAACAAGTTAAAAATATAGATTTAGACTTGTTGTATCAAAGTGATGAGAGATTTACAAGAGAAAAACTTCGTGTAATTATTCCAAATTTAACTGCCAAAGAATTCAAAAGAATTATAGAAATAAAAACCAATGTATTTTATAAATATTTACAAAATACAAAACTAAATATTGCTATTGTGGAGGTGATAAAACAGTTTGCAAAAACAAATAAAATTATTTTAGCTACCAACAGCCATAAACGAAAAGCAAATTTACTTTTAAAACATCATAGTTTATCTGATATTTTTTATGAGAAATATTATAAGGAAAATTATACAAGTGTAGAAAATAATAAATATAAATATATTTTAGATGATTTAAATGCGCAACCAAATGATGTGGTAGTTTTTGAAGATACCAAAGATGAGATAACAAAGGCTATGCTCTTAAATATACCGTCTACAAATATTATCAACTTTAAAACAAAAGGGGAAAGAAGTTATGAATAAATTTAAAATTTATGCTAATAGTGAGTATTTAAAACATACTATTCAAGGTTATTTTCATACAGACTATGTAAGATATGGAAACCCCGGTAATCCAGACTATTTAAATGATTTGAAAAATACTTTTAATAGTTATCCAAAGGAAAAGTTGCATAATGCAGCAACTAAATTATATAATGCCCTTAAAGAAGATTTATCTAACTTTGATAGAGAATTTACTGTGTGTGTTGTTCCAAGATCAAAAGCTCAAAACAGTTATAGCCTTGAGCAACTTTTTTTTAAAGGAGTTGTAAAGATGCTTATAAAAGAACTGGGGTTTAACGATGGTTCAGATTATATAATACGACATACTGATACAAAAACAACTCATCTGGCTCATTCTAAAAAAGGAGCTGAATTTGCAGGAAATGGGAGTATGCCATATCCTGGTATTACAAAAGATACATGTAATATTTCAAAAGATGTAAAAGGTAAATATATTTTACTTATTGATGATATTTATACAAAAAGTGTAAATATAGATGAAGATGCTATACAGGCATTATTAGATAATGGTGCAAAATCAGTAATATTTTATGCAATAGGAAAAACAAAATGATATATACACAAAACGCAGTAAACATCTTAACAACAATAACATATAAAGGTATCGGTAGAGCTTGGATTGTTAAAAATTTAAAAGGAAAGGAAAGTGTAGAGACAATAGTTTCATTATTAAATACTAAATCAAAACAAGTGGAAGAAGTTACTATTGATGATTTTGAGTTTAATAAAAATCAAATATTAAAAAAACTGTCAACTTTAGAAGATAGCTGTGATGGTTTAATAGCTATGGGAGATAAAAATTTTCCAAAATACAGAGGAACTGTAAAAGAAAGTGAACAGCCAATTTTTCTCTTTTATAAAGGTGATATTGATTTACTACATATTGAAAATAACAATATAACAGTAATTGGACTACTTAATCCAGACGAGGAAATTGAACAAAGAGAAAGAAAAATAGTTCAAGAAATTATAAAACATGATATTACAATTGTTAGTGGATTAGCCTTTGGTTGTGATAGTATTGCTCATCAAGAGGCTATAAAAGGTGGTAAAACCATTGCAATTTTGCCAAGCCCTCTTAATAATATACTACCTGCAAAAAATAAAGCTTTGGCATACGAAATTTTAGAAGAAGGTGGTCTTTTAATCTCTGAATATTACGAAGATTTTAAAAGCAGAAACGAATTAAGCAGTAGATACAAAGAAAGAGATAGATTACAAGCTCTATTTTGCGATACAATAATTTTAATTGCAAGTTATGCACAAGATTCAGCAAGTCGATGGAACATACATAATCAAAAACTAGACAGTGGCGCTAGATTAGCCATGGGAGATGCAAAAAAATACAATATTACATGTGCTGTTATGTATAATGACAATATTGACAACAACAACCCTATGTTTGATTTAAACAGGCAGTTAATAAAAGAGAATAGCAGTACTATGATTTTGACAAATAAAAATTTAGAAAAAATTATTGGTGATATAAAAAACAAACAATCCTTTATAGATGGAAAGTTACCTGGATTTGATTAGTGATGTTTATTCTTAAAGTAAAAACTTTATGTTAAGACAAAATAAGTCCAAATAATTTCATATCATTTCTAAAATATTTATAGGGATAATTCATGAAAACTACAGTAAAAATATCAAAAGTAAAAAAAAGAATAACTTGGGGTTTTAACCCTGTTAGCAGAGTTATAAAAAGTAAAAAAATCTACACTAGAAAAAACTTCAAAATTGAATACTGATTTTATATTTTTACTCTTCACATATGAAAAACATTTTCTTAGAAATAAAATGGTTATCTAGACATAATACGACCATAACATTTCATATACTGCTACTATCAAAAACAAAAAGGATAGCAGATGAAAGTTACAGTACACGCAGCACAACGGTTTTTAGAAAGAGTCATGCGAAAATCCACTTATACATACAGAGATGTAAATTTTTCTATGAGATACTTGGAAAAACTGCTTCAAAATGTTGTGGTTTCATCCTATGCAAAACCATTTGTTCTTCCCGGATTTGAAAACTACAAAGCAATCTATAGAGCAAATACGCTCATCACCATTGTTCCAAAAGGAGAAGCTCATGTTTAATCAAACGAAACAAACCTTTGACAAAGAAATCAAAAAGTTTGCTCGCCAAAATATCATCAAAAAACTTCAAAAGCAGGGAGTTGACTATACTTTATTAGATGAAGAAGAGTTTAAAGAGCTTATAGCCGATGAGATAAAAATTCTAAAAAGTGACAGCAAAAAAGTGGGTGCTGGGATTGGAATTGGAATTTTGATTAGCCTAGTTACTGGTATATAAAGGAGTTGGCAATGCTGGAAAAAACACAAAAACTTTATAGCAAAGGGAAAAAGAGTTTAGAGACACTTCTGCGAGAAAAAGCCTATATGGAAGTAGAAAACAAGCTTCAAGAAAAAGGGATCGAGATTGATGAAGTGAGTGATGAGGATATAGAGACACTTGTAGCAGCTCAGGTAAAAGATATGCAGACATCCCTCAAAGGTTTTGGTGTGGGAGCTGCATTTGCTGTGGCTATTTCATTGATAGCGGGGGTGTGAGATGTTACGAATATTAAAATATCTCTATTTGGCGAACTTTTACAAAAAAGCAAAAAGTCATATCGGCATGCTCATACTTTATGGCGTTGTATTGCTCCTTGTGAGTCTGATTATGAATGACCTCATAAGTGTCTCTCAGGAGAGTGTGGCATATTTTATGTTGCTCATTAAATGGGTAATTGTATTTGCTCTTTTGTGGCTGATAGTTTTAAAAATTATCCGGATTTTCACTATGGCTTCACAACCTTTCTCAAAAGAAAAAACCGATTCCAAAAAAGAGCATTTGCTCTCAAAGAAAAAGTTACTCACGCAGAGTGAACAGATCATGGAAAAATATGTAAAGGCAAAACATGATAACGAAATCATATGAAATAGTAATCGATTTTTTCAAAGATCTTGATCAGGCACTCTATGAAAGATCCCTTCAAGGCGGCAGTAAATATCAATATGACCTTTGGTTAAAAAAAGGGATTATTGCTTGGGGCGTTGAAGATTTATACACCATCAAAGAGTTGGACTTAAGCTACTCATTGCTAGTAGAAATGCCATCTGCATTGAGCTACCTCACAACTTTAGAACATATCAATTTGGCTGGAAACTATATAGAAGAAGTTCCGCAGTGGGTTTGGAGCATGGGTAATCTCAAAGAACTCACACTCGGAAATCATATTGCAGGAGGCAATCCCATAGAGAAAATTCCTGCAGATATCAAAAATCTTCAAAAATTAGAGATTTTAGATATCAGAAACCTCCATGTTTTACAAGAGCTTCCTAACGAGTTGTTGGAGTTAAAAAATCTGCTCTATCTTCAGATGACACAAACAACTCTTTATGAGAGTGACCTTATACAAAGGCTGCGAAAAGAGACGCAGTGTTGTGTGATGCTTGATGAACCATTCCCGTTTATAGGAGATTTGTCATGAAAAACAGAAGTGATTGCGAAGTGTTGCTTTCAAAAGCAGAAGGAACTTTTTCAGACTTTGCAAAGTGCCTGGAAAACATGGTTGATGAGAAGAAAAAGAAAAGAGATGTTGCCAAGAGTCTCTTTCGTTTTGGGGCATCACTAACAAAGCTTACACTCAGTGCAACCGGTTGTGCTATAAAGAATGCACCAAAAGTTGTAGTGGCAACAGCCGCTATAAAAAGAGAACTTATCAATGAGATTGAAACGGAGTGGAAAGAGTATAAAAAAGAGCAGCAAGAAAAAGCTTTAGAGGAGAAGATCCAACAACTCTCACTTAGGAAGAAAATATGAAGCTTATAGCTGTTGTCATATTTTCATGGTTGTTTATTGGCTGTGCAGATACACAGGTGCATCATGAGCGCTACTACCAAACTAAGCTTTGTAAGAAGATGGATGGTATAATGGAATACACCCTCAAAGACAGAACACGGGTTGATTGTTTAACACCTGAGTATGCCATAGAGGTAGATTTTGCAAAAAAATGGGCAGAGAGCATAGGACAGTCACTTTACTATGCAAAAATGACAGGGAAAAAACCTGCAGTAGGATTCATTATCAATAGAGAAAAAGAGCGTCGTTATTTAAAGCGATTAAAACTCATTGCCAAAGAGTATGGCATTACCGTTTTTCTTATTGAAAAATAAAAGGAATAAAACAATGCAAAAGGAAAAATTCACAGTTACAGAGGTAGGCAGAGATGCTGCACTTGAGAGCTATGATGCGATAAAGGATGCTATTTGTAAATAGTTATTGTATCAGCTCTTTTATTGATTCTAAAAATTTCAAATCAACAAAAAAGACATAATGTGTCCATTATTGTTGTTATACTTTTTAGAATTTATGACAGAGGGGCAAAGAATGAACAATGCGTGTTTTCAAGTTGTTGGCGAATCAATTTATTTTTCTAATCCGCTCTCTGCACAAGAGTATGCCAAAAAAAATCCAGGGACTACCATTATAAGAACATCTCAAACAACAAGTCAAGTGATACAACACACTCCGGAATCTATACTGCAACATCTTAACAAGCTTGTCATTGCACAAGATGATGCAAAAAAAGAGATAGCTGTAGCACTCTACTACCATAGCCTAAAGATGTACTATCTTGATGCAAACGGGACAGACTCCAGTGGACCTGTTATGCTCATAGGTCCGACTGGATCAGGAAAAACTTTTATAGTGCAAGAAGCGTGCAAACTCATAGATACTGTCTATATACATGTAGATACATCAAGCATGGTTTCAGAAGGGATAGTTGGGTACAATATAGGAAAACTCGCGGCTGATATACTGCAAAAAGCAGAAAATGACTTAAAAAAAGCAGAGCATTGTGTTGTTTTTTTCGATGAGATGGACAAACTGTTTCATCCGGACAATGATGAATACGGTTCGGAAGTTTCTCATCAGCTTTTACGATTTATAGAGGGTACCACAGTAAATATTCCTAAACAGGACCTGCATAATGGCAGTGAAGCCACTGCACTTTCTACACATAAAATGCAGTTTATCTTAGGCGGTGCCTTTCAATGGATACTTGATAAAAAAGAGCAGAGCAGTTCAGGCAAAAATATGGGATTTTTACATAACAATGATATCCCTAACAATAAAAAACGCAAAGGAGTAAGCCTTGAAGATCTTTATGAAGAAGATGTGCCAAAGGAGTTGCTTGGAAGAATGCATACGATCGTAAATCTCTATCCGCTCACGCAAGAGGATTATTACAAGATTTTAACACAAAGTGCCGCATCACCACTTCAGGAGTTTATTGACAAAATCAATTTTCATGGAGATTATGTTGAGATAGAGGATAAAGTCATTCATGCAATAGCTGAGTATGCATCAAAAAGTGATCTGGGTGTTCGTTCCATTCGACAAATTCTTAAAAAACTTTTTGCAGAGGCACTCTTTTTAGCGCCAAATCCTGGAAACACAACACATACCATTAGATACAACAAAGAGCAATTTTATGAATGAGACATCACACAACGAACAAACTTGGACAGAGAAGCTTTTAGCATGGGCAGACGAGTATAAAATAGATGACCTCATAGGCAAGAGTAAAGAGGAACTGCTCTCACTTGAAACTTTAAAGATCAGCTTTGAAGCATCAAAAAAATTAGACGGCTTTATAGCACCAGAGATAGAGTATCTGCAAAACCTCAAAGATCTCACTATAGATACTGTTTATCTATTGGAAGCTCTGCCTCTTGAAATTACAAGATTGAAAAAGCTGCAGAGTTTAAAGCTCATTTCACTGAAACTAAAAATGATTCCCGAAGAGATTGGACAATTAACAAATTTAAAAGAGTTTGTTATAGCTGCCTGTACCCATGTTAAATCTTTGCCGCTTTGTCTTGTAGAGATACCAGGTTTGGAAATGCTTGTTTTAGAGAATTGCTTAGACCTTGAGATTTTGCCAATATCGCAAAAACCGCTGCATAACCTTAAAAAGCTCATTATACAGTCTTTTAAAAGGCTTTGTATATTAGATTTTATCAAACAATTCCCGGAGCTTGAAGAGGTAAGTTTGTGTAGAATCCCTTTTGTAAATTTTCCAGTCTCATTGTGTAGTTTAAAAAATCTAAAAAATTTAACTATGCGTGATACAAAAATAAAACAACTGCCATCAGAGATAGCAAATCTAAAAAACTTAGAAGTGCTTATATGTGATTCGCTTACAGAGATACGAGAAGATCTATGTCACTTACCAAAACTTAAAGAGTTTGATTATGGAAAAAGGGAATTAGATGTACTTCCAGCATCTATAGACAAGCTTATCTCCCGTGGTTATATCAAGATAAAATATTCAGAAACAGTATATACAATTGACACATTACCCAACAAAAAGCTGTTAAAAGAAGGCTTTGAAGTTATAAGCCGCCATGATGAGTATATTCAAGAGGCACAGCAGATGAAAATAATCACCCATCGCTACAAACAAGAACCTCTTGTCAAGTATATTTCACATGAAGAGTTTGCACAGGAATACCAAAAAATGGATAGATATATTGAGCAGATGGTAAAAAAATTTCTGCATCCTGATAAAGAAGAAGAGTTTGGTGATGTGAAAGAAAATTGGGTGCCGCAACGATAGCTTATTTTTGCATGCAAAGAACTTTTACATGAGCATAGCAATAAAAGCTATGCTAAAAATCATTGCCCTACATAAGAACCGTCAGGCGCCAAAGTTGCAGTATTACCACCAACATAAGAGCCATCAGGGGCCAAAGTGCTTGTTGATCCACCTACATAATTACCATTTGGCGTCATAGTACTGCTCGAACCCCCTACATAAGAACCATTTGGAGTTAGTGTTGCACTATTACCTCCTGCATATGTGCCGTCAGGAGCTAAAGTTGCAGTATCCCCGCTAACATAACTACCATCTGGAGCTAAAGTGTAACTACCTGCCAATGCCATTGTTGATGCCAAAACTGCACCTATTATTATTTTTTTCATCTTCTTGTTCCTTTTTTTGAAGTGTAAGGATTATAGGAAATTAGATGGACAAGTTTTGTCAATTAATAAATTCGTGTGATATGAGCAAAAAACTCAAAAATAAACATGCCCTGCCTTTTTAAAAAAGCCATCCAAACTTCTCATCAAGATAGGTTCTAAAATCTTCAAATATATCAAATATTGCTACTGCAAGAACAATAAGAACAAAGACTGTAAATAGAAGTACTTCTGTATATTCATGAAAATATATTCCTATAACAATTGGTCCCACTACAACTATACTCATCGTAAAGAGTGTTATATGATCTTCATACTTATCAAATATGCCACTTGCAACAACTGTCTTTTCAAATCCAAACATTAAAATTGCAGTGAGAATAATATTCATAAAAAAATCAAAACCGGTGATGTAGGGGTGATTAATACCCAAGCGTGTTAATCCTTCATTATAATCAAAGAGCATTGTCTCAAATCCAACCATTTCTCTTCTCTCCTTCTTTTTTTATTGTAGCTCGCACTTATCGGCACGAATCATTAAAGAGTCATGAATAAAATAACTCTTATGCACTCTCCAACCCTCTGCTTTAGAGACACTGTATTTTTGTACACCACCATAAGCACCACCACCACTTCTGCAAGTAAGTGTATTTCCATATTCAAAAGCTTTCAAATTACTCTTGGCATCACTATATGATGCGTAAGCATCATATACTATCAGGACTAATACCAATATGAACAGTCCATAAAGCGGTGCTATCTCCTCTCGCATTTTAAAACTTATCAGCATTAAAAACACCAAGAAAAAAAATCCACCATAATTAAAATACTCAAACATCTTTGTTTACTCCTTATTTTTGTTTTATTATTTTTTCTTGATCTGTAACACTTCACACAAACTATTGGCAATAATAGCGTCCCCATTGCTAAAGTGGTTGGTATCAAGCAGATACCACCCTTTGGCTTTAGAGATGATACGCTTGAGTCCAGCAGCTTGACAAGAGAGGGCTCTGTTTGCATTGAAGGCTGTAATATTATTATGGATTTTATGTTTTGTGTCAGTTGCATCCCAAACAAGCATAAAGAGTAAAAGAGCAGAAGCGCCATACATAAAATAGGGAGCTTTAAAGTTTGTACCTTTTGCTTGCTTTTCTCCTATTGCATAAAACGTCAATAAAAGAGTGACAAATATAACCAAAAGCAGCATCACCCCAAAAAATGGATTGATATACTCAAACATCTTCGCCCTCCTCCTCAAAGTGTTCTAATTCTAAAGCTTCTACATTGGCAATTGCATTACCGGCAATGCCTTTTATATTTCCATACATATTGGTAGTATTGAGCAGTACGGTATCGATCTGTTTTTGTTGTCGACTCCAGCTTGCCATAACAGAGCGTTTTTGCTTGTTGAGTTCTTCTTGCATCGCCATAAAACCAGATACTATTGCCTGGAGTTGCATACTAAACTCATTGCCGCTAAAGTAGTTATACAGCAGTGTCATCTTATCTGTTTTATTCTCCTGGCTTTTTGCAGCCATATAACTTGCAATAATTCCCTCTCTAATTAGAGCAGCACTCCCTTTAAACTCATCGTAAGAGCAAACCCAGATACCATCAATAAATCCCATCTGCTCCATACCCTTTGGTTTGGCGGCAGTGACTAAGACTCCAACATCGGCTTTGGCATCAAGCATATCGGATTTGAGTTTGGCAATCCAATCATTGGAGAAGGTTTTGGTATTTTTAGACTCATAACAGATTTTTCCACAGTTTGTAAAATCAGGGGTGTTGATGGTTTGGATACAATCAGCTCCAAAGGCTCCTTTTTTTATCTCTGTTATTTCATCATATTTAAATGTGAGGCTAAGATACTCCTCTATACTTTTTTCCTGTGCTTCACCCTGGAGTTGTTGACTCCCCTGCTCTGCTTTGCGTTTGGCATCTTCAAGCTGTTTTTTAATCTGGTCTAACTGCTCCTCTTTGGCTTTGAGTTTCATCTCATTTGCCTGGGCTGCCTCCTCGATTGCTTTTTGGCGTTCTAGTTGGATTTTTTTATTAAGCTCAATTTGTGCTTCAGCTTTTATTTTAGAGGAGAGTTCCTCCTTTTCTCGCTCTAGTTGGGCCACCTTTGCTTTTTGCAAATTGAGCTCCTGGAGCTGTTTGGACTTTTGGTCGAGTTCGCTTTGGAGCTGTTTGAGTTGCAGAGCGTTCTCCTCTAAAAGGTTTTTCTTGATACTCTCTGTGAGTTCGTACTGCATTTTTGTCTTCTCTTTGCTTAGTGTTTGACTAAGTGCCTCTTGGAGTTTATGCTCAAAGGCTGCTTCTTTTTCCTCGATTGCCTCTTTTTGGGCAGAGAGGTTTTGCATCGCAAGTTTATATTTCTTGCGCTCACTCTCCCTGTCTACATCAAACTTTGTTTGAAGTTTGGAGTAGAGTGCTTCTTCTATGTTAATTTCACTGCCACAGTTTGGGCACTTAATTGTTGCTGCTGTATTCATAAGTTTTTTCTCCTCTTTCTTTGTAATACTCATCTTTTGTGTAGTTTTTATATTTTTTAACAAATGCCTCCAGGGCTGCTATTGATATATCCTCTATACTCATATCTGAACTCTCTGCTAAGTGTTTGAGTTGTTCATAGAGCTCTTTTGGCAGGGTAAATTCTATCTCTTCATCTTTCATTGATACACTCCTTGTAGCCTTTTTTATACTTTTGTTGGAGTTTGCTTTGCAGGTGGGTGTAGGCCTCTTTATAGCTTTTATAATACTCCTCAATTACCCGTGTTGGTTTAGGGCGTTTAAGCGAGCCGTACTCTTTAGAAAAAATAAACTCACCAAAGAGGTTAAGCATCAGTGAGAGTTTGTAGTATCTGATTTTATGGTTGACCTCTCTGTAGAGGGTGATTCTATAACTTTTTTGTGTTTGCATATAAAAACTCCTTTACTTTGTAGTTGTATCTGTTTTTGAACTGTTTTTTACAAGATGGCAATCTTGAATTTTATAGCGCTTTTTATCTTTTATAAAATAGATACTCTCACTTCTATAACCCAAATCTTTTTTTACAATAAGAGAGTTATCCGCCTTACATGTAAATGCAGCATTCTTATTAAAAAGTATCTTTTTTTTATTGTTATCATCTAAGTCATCAATTAATAACACTACACTCACCCCAAGCATCAAGAGAGAAAGTCCTAAAAAGCTTCTTTCTTCATCATTTAGGCTGTAAGCAACAAGAGCCAAACTAATTGCTGTCGTATCATCAATATACTCCAGCATTATTTCCTCTTGCATCCGTCTGCTCGAATCATCAAGGAGTCTTTTATAAAATAATACCCATCAACACTCCAGCCATCTTTTTTACTCACACGGTAGAGGTTTTCACTGTTTTTACAGACAAAGACACTTTTATGCAAAAATGCTTTTGTATTTGCAATAGCATCCTCTTTATCATTGTATGCACTTACAAACACATACGCTATAGCAGTAATTATCAAAGCATGAATTGCTTTTAAAAGAGATGGTTTTGAACCATCCAAACTAAGACTTCCATAAAATGCATAGATGGTTAGAATCAACAATATAACGGCTTTTATCATATCTGGGTCTATAAATGCAAACATCTTTTCTCCTTTATTTCACATATTTAATAATGTCTATACCCTCTTGTATTGCATCAATCTTTTGTTCTATGGTATTGAGCTTTTGGGATAGTGTTTTATCTGCTACATCATGCAACAGTGCATTGTATGTTTGTAATCTTTGTTGTAAATATTCATATTCATTGATATCAAGCATGACTGCTTCTGCAGAACTTTTTTCATTTTTTGTGATATAAATTGCTTCACAATTTTTTGAGCGAATTTTGTCGAGTGCGTGTGCTAAACTCTTTTGCAGGTTCTCTCTTGAATAGAACGCTGTGTTTGGTTCTTTACTATTATTTGACTTCGTTTGTTGCATCTGTTTCTCCTTCTAGATGGTTTTCAATAAGTAAAAGCATATCGCTTCCTTTGTCAATCTTTAAAAAAGCCTCCCCTTTATATTGGTGTGACAAGAGATAAAGTGTTTGGCTAAAATGCGTTACATAACAATCTGTATATTCTAAAAGTAATTTACCACTTGCATTAAAAAGCTTGATGCTCTTTTGTGGTAAGGGGACTGGTTTATCCTGATTATGTATATCTTCTTTTTTCAATGGCGCGTTACGCAATGCTATAAAAGTAACGGTAAGAGAAAAGATTCCTAAAAGCGTTATTAAAATAATTGCACTGTTCATCTTACTCTCCTGCGTCTACTAAAGTACAATATGCAACATTTATCAATTCATCACCTTTTTTAAAATATTGCTTTTTATAAATATGCCAATCTCTCTTTTTATTTACAAGAATGGAGGCTCTGCCTCCAAGGGAATCTTGACAGATTAAGCTCTTGCCTCTTTGGAAAGCGAGAATTGTTTGTTTTTTGGTAGTTTGTGTGCTATTCATACCCCCTAATTGCATCAGTATGATGCCTCCCAGTAAAAAAATTATTATTGCCAGTACCTTTTTAGCACTTCGCATTATTGGCTCCTTTTTTATATTATAATTATTTTTTCTATCCTCTGTCTGTTTTATTGCAAAGTGTCAAAATCATTAATCTATTCTATACACCGGCTTTGCTTGAGCATATACTGCAAATAATAATACAAGTATAAAAAGACCAGCTGCACCTACTACTAAATAAAGTACCTGTTGTATAACAGTAAAAATAGCCCCAGTGAATAAACCTGTTTTATCGATATTGGTATACATTGTCCAGAGTAATAAAATTGCACCTATTGCCATTAAAATTTGACCATTTAATATATCACCATGTTGGCTGAGAGCATTTACATACCAGTTATAGCCAAAGAATGACACGCCATATCCTGATAATGAAGTAATAAGAGTAATTTTATTGAGAAATAAATATCTATACTTCTTTTGCGTGTATTTATTGATTTCTATGGCGATTATATACAGTACATACAATACAACTAAAGCGGCGATAATTTTTAAAATTAACATTTGATATCCTTTTTAATGTAAACTACCTTATTATATATTTGGTAGTCTATTATATTTAAAAGAAGTATACTCAAAATATACAAAAAGAGCAAATCATAAATATCAAATAGTAAAAACAGTATAATTGCAACTATATTAAGGGGTTAATTTGTTTGACTTAAAAGCCAAATTAGAAGAAGAGTTTCATGATGTTCCAATTGTCAAGCTTAAAGATTTAACAAAAAAAATTGCTGTCATCTCAAAGGTGCGTGTTGGTACAAAAAGAGATGTTCTCGATTATAATGAGGTCACACTTGCGGATATCGATGCGTATGGTATCATTCAAGTTAATTCTACTAAGAAAAAACCGGCACCGGCAAATGCCAGTGCAATTGCATCACAAGCACTGCATAAAAATGATCTTTTAGTTTCCTATAGAGGATTAGATATTCAAGTTGGTCGGATTGACAGAGAATATAAGCATCCTGTTGTAAGCAACAACAGTGCAATACGTATTCAATTTGAATATGAAGATGCACAGGAGGCAGAAGAAGTCTCCTTGTTTGTTCAAACATATTTACAACTTCCGTATGTCAAAAAATATATAGCAAAAAGACCTCAAAGCTCTGAAAACAACAGAAAAATCCTCAGTCCTCTTTTTTTAGCAAATCTTCCTATTCCGCTGTTTTATTCAAGAGATTATGCGTTTAAAGATTTTATATATAAGCGTTTAAAAGCGGTGCATACAGTGAAAAAGATGATACAAGAGATGGAAGAGTTACAAATCATAATTGAAGAGCATAAAGATAACTCTTTGCCTTTATATCTATCAAACGCAACAAACTTGTCAGAACTTGTTAAAGAAGATATAAAAGCTTTAACATCGCTAGGTATAGCTAGTAAAAGAGTGAAAAACTTAGTAAAAGAATTTGTATCTTTTAAAAGTAAATAACAATCTATTAAATAAGTATTTTACAAGTATTAAACTATTATAATACTCATAATAAAGGAGTTTTTTATGATAGTTCTATTCTCTCATCAAAAAGGTGGCGTTGGTAAAAGTACTATCGCTATTAATTTTGCATACCAGGTTCAAAAGAAATATAAAGACATAACTATACTAGATCTTGACTCCCAGCATTCTGCTGTTTTATTTAATCAACTTCGAGCAGGTGAAAAACTTCCAACTATCAAATGCGTTACTCAAAATGATATAGATTTAACAAAGTTCTTAAGTAGCTATATGTCTGACAAAAACAATCTTCTTATAATTGATAGTGGTGGATATGACAGCGACATCAATAGAACAGCACTTATTAAAGCTGATATTATCATTACTCCTGTTGGTATATCTCAAATAGAGATATTTGGACTGCAAAAATTCAGAAAAATATTAAAAGATGCAAGTGAAGCACTTGGCAAAAAAATAAAAACGAATGTCTTGCTTAACAATGTTGACAGCAGATCCAAATCAAAACTCAAAGATTTACAAAATTACATCATAGAAAAACATAATTACTTTAATCTTTTAGAGAGCACGTTATATTCAAGAGCAGACTATAAAAATAGCTATGGAGAAGGACTTACAGTGAAAGAACTCAACAAAAAAGGTCAAGCTCAAGAAGAGATTAAAAAGTTTACAAAAGAGATTTATGCACTACTAAATAACTAGTTTTATACTAGTATTTAATAAGGATTAATATGGCAAAAATTAAAGAATTAGATGATTTAGAAATTACAGAAAAAGAGAGAAGTTTTATAAAAGCAGCAGATATGAATAAAGCCAAGAAAAATAAAGGTGGCAGACCAAAAAAAAACATTCATGAAAAAGCAAGTGAACAGATTTTTATCAATGTTACCAAAGATGAAAAAGCTAAAATAGAATCTGCTGCTAAAGAACTTGGAATAAGTGTGAGTGCACTTTGTAAGATCAGTTTAGCGAAATTTATTTGATTTATTATTCTAATTGAAAAGGAACAAAAGAGTTTACCCATAAATAAGCATCCTTTGGATCCAAATGCCCCTGACTCGCTCTCCGTACTATCAATCTTATAGAGCGAATGAAACCAGTTGACTTTTGAATAAAAATCTGGACTATTTTGATATTTCTGCGTACAGTTGACGATGAAATATTTGCATAGTTAGCTATATTCTGGATGGTTAGTTTTAATTTTTTACGAATAAGTTGATCAATAGCTATCTTAATTTTTGTAGCAGTTTTCAGTTTTTTTATCGTGCTAGTACGAATAGCTGACCTACTTTGTCGCCTTTTTACCTCTTCTTTGTACTCTCGTGGAGGCAAATTATATATTTTTTTATTATTCATAACCCGTTTACGATTTTTATCTTTAAAATTATTTCGATTTTGCTCACAGAACTGATAAACAGATTTGACGATATATTTAACTTTTATTGGATTATTAAAACCTTGATTGATAGCTTCTGCTTTTTGTGTCAATTTATTTAACAAGTCTGGATCTTTTGCTATTGTATACCCATAGCCCCTTAGTAACTCAAAAAGATGAATATGACGACTCTCAGCAACAAGGTAATCAAACTCAGCATACTGATGTTCAGCTAATACATCATGAGCAATAAATTTTCTAAAATCTTCAAGATCGTATGCTACATCATTATAGGTCACTCTAAATAATTCAGTGTTTAGAAAATTCTTTGTTTGATGGTTTTGATATGCCAAATCAGCGCCAATGAGCTTTTTTATACTATTAACAATTGCCATATAGTATGCAACTGCATGTTTGTATTCTTTGTACACTGGAGTGTTCAATAACCATACCAAATGCGCTCTATTATTATTTTTGTTGACTGTCTGAATAGTTGGGACAGGAAGACCTTGTGCATTCCACTCTGTCAATAATGTTTCATCGTCAATATCCATAATGATTGCATTAAAATGAAAATTTGTATTGAGTTGAACTTGTTGATAATTTTTGGCATATTTTTTAAATGTACTTATTGGAAGTAAATTATTATATCCATGCTTATGATACAATCGCATCTTGTTAAATCGATTTATTATTTTATCAAGTTCATTTTGTTCTAAAAAATCGTACATATCTTTTTAGCAAATTTATTTAGAATAAAAAGCTAGAGGGAGCCAAACCTTAGCTATTAAATTACTCTGTGCAAGGATTCAAGAAAGAACCCTATACATGCAAGTTTTGGCTCCCTGCACACAGCAATTTGTATGCAGATATTATAAGATTTTTTCTAAATTCTATGCCTGATTTTTTAGCTTTAATTTTTCAATTCGGATGAGTTCTTTTTGATTTCGTATCAGTTCTGATTGAGTACAATGATTAAAAAACTGAAGTTTGAAACTTAAAGATTTCAATTAATATTATTGAATTTTAAACAGAAATTTTATTAACCACCTAAATAATGTTCAGTGATATTAGCTCGATTATGTTTCATTTCTTTACTTACCAAGAGTAATGATTGCTCATATGTATACCCAGCATTGGCATATTCGAAAAGTCTTCTTTTTGCAAAATTCCATCGAAAACCATGCGTACCTTCTGAAGCTATATTTAATCTTTTGGCAGTTTCTCGAATATCTTTCATATAATTTGCACGATTAATTTTAAATACGCCAACTGTTTCAATTTCTAAAAGTAATAATTTATAAGTATCGACCAAAATATATATATTCCCCTCTTTCCCACCTTTTTCTTTTGTAAAGAGTACTCCTTTATTATTTTGTGTAATTTTATCAATTTTATATTCTAATAATTGTTCTTTTTTTATTAAAGTACAAGCCTCAACTCTTGCACCTCCTTCTAACTCTATTTTTGCAGCAATTTTGTGTTTAGATTTAGATAAATTTTCAATTAATTTTATTGGATCTTGATAAGTTCGATTATGATAATTATCTGCTACTAATTTCAAATTCGTTGCTTCAGTAAGTAATGAACTTCTTATACTAAAATCATATAGAATTGGGAAGTCATACTTTAATTTTGAGTAGTAGTTTAATGCTATCTCTAATTTACCAAGTGCGGAGATTATTTTTTGTAAATATTGCTTTGATGGATAATATTCAACTTTGTAATCAATGTATGCGAGAATATGTTCAAAATTTATTTTTTCACAATCTTTTACGTTCCAATGCTCCTTTAAATAATTTAGAAAATTGTTCCAAACATCACGATAACTTTTCATGGTATTATAACTTGCAATTTTTTGATAATGAAGATGTTTTGGATTTATCCTATCTTGTTTTTTTGCACCCTCTTGAAAAATAATTTTCGTCAATTCAGCTGTCTGATAGTATACGCTTCCTCTCATAATATTTCATATTTTCCTTCTCAATATTTTACATGGTTTAAGCCGCCATTTTCGGCAAAAGTGTTAAGTCAATCTGCTATTTTTTCAAGATGCTGAAACTCGGCTCTTTTGATTAAGATGGTACGATATCTCGTAAGTTATCTGAGCTCCACCTATAAATTTCAATGTATTGTAAAAAATTTAATATCAAACTATAACACGATTTTTTGTTAAATTAAGATGAAGAGTTTTTTGAGCAAGTTGCGAATGTTTTTTCAAGTTTCTATTTTTGAATGAAATTCATGCTAAAAGCCTGCTAAACAGGCTTTTAGCACAATGCAAAAGTGTTCGGATGTAAACAACAAAATACACAATATGTAAACACTTCAATACACACTAAAATCATTCAATGCCATTAACTGTTTCATATTTTTATCAGCCAAATCATCAATGTTTAACCTTTTGTATTTTTCTTTACCTTTAAACATATAAGGATATTCTCGTTGATATTTTAATGACTGATTATATATATCAAACAAAAACTGTAAATTTTCATGATTGCATTCTATCATTCGTAAAATCTGAAAAACATCATGACTTTCATCATGATATTTTAAGATTTTTTTGGAAAGACATTCTCTAAATTCTATATCATTCAGGTTTTTCTCACATAAATATTTCAACTCTTCAATGTCTTCCAATTTCCAAATTAATGCTGCCAAAATAATATTTTCTTGATCTTCTTTTTTGTATCTATTTTCATCAAAATATTCTAAAATATTGGTCAAAAAGTCAAACATTATTTCAGATACTGCATATACTTTAAAGGCTTTTCCTTCTTCATAATCTGCATTTTTATTTCGGATTTTCAATCGAATTTCTTTTGTTTTTTTACTTTTTATCCATGATTCAGTTTCATCAAATACCTGTAACAGTTGAACAAAAGTAGTATGAAAAGGCTCATTAATATATAGTTTTTTTACGACTACTTTTTGGTATATTTTCTTTGCTTGATAATGCTTAAAAACACGGGAACTATGAAGAGAAATTTTAATTACATCTGTATTAAAATACAATGTGATTTCTTTTGCTTTTTCAATATTTTTTGGCTGAACTTCTTCCTCAATTTCCATTACTTTATCCAGATCTACAGCTTTCCTCTTATGGTAAATGAAAACAATGATACCTATCCAAGAAATTAATATTGCAAAATACATATATTATTCAACTAATTGTAGATAGCCATTAGCTTCAAGGGCAAGCGTCCAAGTTTCTAATGTTTGTTCTTTCTCAAATTCTAGGAGCCTTGCAAATGAGTATCCTTGCAGTGACATGTTCCATAAGCCCACCATTGCTTTTGCTTCAGATTTTGTTATATATATTTTTTTACCACTATTCAAAGTTAATTCTAAGCTATATACATTCTCTTGATTAATAGTTCTTGTAGATGGAAATAAATATTTATTTTGCTTATCTCCATAATTAAATAATGCCAGTTCCTCTTTAAAAAGTATTGTATCTGCCATATTACTCGTAATAAACTCATCTTCAACCATAACACGGTAATTCAAGTTTAATAACCAGTTAAATAAACTAGAACAAAATTTGCTTACTCCTATAAAAATTAGGAGGAGCAGATGCAAGTATTATTGGAAGAGTTTAGACAACTACCAGATTATAGAAAAAATAAAGTGCGATACACACATCCAGGAGAGATATTATTTTTATCACTTTTGGCTCTCCTTTCAGGTGCCGGGAGCTATGAAGATATTGCAACATGGATGAAAGAGAGAAAAAGAGAACTCTCTAAATTTTTGGGTCGTGCTTTTAAAGCTCCGGCATATACAACAATAAGAAATACATTTTTGGGAATTGATACACAAGCAGTAGAGAAGATGCAACAAAAATGGATTCATCAACTTTCAAATACTCCAAAAGATTCACAAACATTGACAATAGTTGCAACAGATGGGAAAACCATGAGAGGTTCTGCAAATAAAGAGATGAGTGAGAAAGCCAGACATATAGTTTCGCTCTTTCTAACAGAATCTAAACTTACATTGGCACAAGCCCAGGTACAAGAGAAAACAAACGAGATTCCCGCACTTGTTGAACTATTAGATGCTTTAAACCTCACAAATTGTGTGATTACCATGGATGCTATGCATACTCAAAAAAAACATTGAATAAAATAGTAAAGTGTGGACATGATTATATTGCACAGGTAAAATCGAATCAGAAAGAGCTTTTAAAATGGGTAATATTCAATACCTCTCTTGAAGATGCTAAGCCAATAGATACTTATGCCCATTATGAGCATAACACTCATGGGAGATATGAAGAGAGGGTTTGTGAAGTCTATGATGACCTCTATCAAATCAAAAAGAGTTGGTTATCTGTAAAAAGGGTTGTAAAGATTACAGCAACAACACTATCGTATGGAAAACATACGACAGAGTATCATTACTATATTTCAAGTCTTGATGTAGATGCAAAAACTTTTGCACATATTATCAGGAGCCATTGGAAAATTGAGAACTCTTTACACTATGTAAAAGATGTCAGTTTCGATGAGGATAGCTCAAGAGTTCGCACAGGTCAAGCACCTTTAATCTCTACAATGTTAAGAAGTCTTGCCATAAATATCATGAATATTAACAAAATCTCCAATATTAAAAAAGCCAGAAAGGTTTTTGGATGGAGTCCTCATAAGCTTTTCAGTCTTAGTAGTAGACTTGGGTGAGTATTAAACTTGAATTACCGTGCAACCATAATAACAACATTACGTATATACCTCTTTTTGGTGTCTTCTTCAAAACCTCTCAATAACTTAATATCTTTATCATTATTCAACATAACATGAGTAATTATTATTTTATTATCCGCATAGACATCTATAATTTCATCCATTTTTTAACTCCTTTTTACTTTCCAATTGATTCCAAACTTTTGCTATCAAACTGTAAGAAACCTCAAATCTATGATGCTTTTTTAAATAGCTTTCAATTTTTCGAAAACTATATTTTTCATCATTTTTCAAAGTTCTAACAACTGCCCAATATCCTAGTAGAGCCCCTCTTCTTGTCTGTTTCCGAAACTCTTTTCGCAAAAAAACTTTTGCTTTTTTTGACGTTATTTTCCGAATTTCTTCCAAACTTAAATCAGTAATATTAAGCTTATTTAACTTATCCTGATCAGTTTTATATATCTGTAATGACATAATTAAAGCAGCATAAGACAAAATCGACACACTTATTTCACCATGCATCTGCTTTAATTTATACACGAGTTTACGATGATCTGCCATCACTTCAATCTTTTCATTCATCGGTAATCTTGAAAAAGTACGAAGAAATGCATTTTGCTCTTCTTTATTAATTTTTACAATTTTTTCAACTTCTAACATCACATCCAATTACCTCATGATTTTCAAGCCATTGATCTATCTTTAAACGATCATAACGAATGAGCTTAGTTCCAATTTTTGAAAATGGAACTTTCTTCTTCATCCTATATTTACTCATTGTGTCTTCCTTTAAGCTGTATTCTATCTCCAATTCTTCTGGTGTTAACCAGCGTTTTTCTTTTAGATTTTTCCCATGCGATAGAGCTATTATTTTTTCAAGCAACTCAATTATCTTTTTCACTTCGTTATCCTTCGAACTGTAAGCTTCCAGTTCGTATTAATTTCCTAGGGTTGACGAAATTTTACAACATTGTTATATTTTTCATATATCCCTATTCTAGGGCTTTTCAGAAGAAAATAAATAAACAGATACCTGCATAAGGGAAAAATACCTGATAGACCACTTTATTTAAAAAAGACATTTAAGTGCCAGACTATAATAAATGACATAATTCAATGAAAAAAAATCATAAGATACAAGGCGAAAGTTTGCAGGAACTACTAGTAGTTTCAAGGACTTAACGAAGTAGCTTCTATTTTCTTTTTTCACCAGAAGGGCAACATTTAAAGGGGTTGTATATGTAATTTATTATGGTCTGGCACTTATTTCATATTTTTAATCGTCTGATTTATCTTTAATATGTTCTTCACTCAATAGTGTCATAAATTTTCTGTAAATTCAAAATCAGTTACTATTTTTAAAAAAGTTAACGATAGATGAAGATTAGAAAGGTGGCAAACATTTATCGCTATTCTTGAAGAAGTAGCTAAGATTGAAGATATTGTAAATAGTAATAAAGAGTTAACCTCTATTATGAGCTGTAAGGATGTGACTCAGAAAATGATTGGATTTAGGTGGGAAAGTTAAGTGAGTGCAGATTTAAAATCTCTAATTTAAAAGAATACTATCAGTATGGGTGGGTACTATTTACACTTTCAAGGTAGTGTATTGTAAAAAGGACATGCCCACAACAACTCGTTCTTTTTCACTGGGATGCATAGCTAAGATAAATTCAAAAACTTCTTTAAATTCTTCTATTTCACTCAACCCACTGTATATCTGTATTTCGTTTTTCATAAACAAGTTTATATCTTCATTATATATATTTTTATACTTATCATTATATTTTTTATATATTTTTCTTGCTTGACCATGACTTGATTTAGCATTAAATTTAATTTTATATACAATCAACATACAAAAAAATATTTTTTCCAATTCTTTCTGTAAAAATTTTGTTAAATTATATTGAGAAATAAAGTCATTACTTTCTCCCTTTTCAAACAATCTGTAATATAACCCCTTATAAAAAGTATCTGAAATATAAGTATTATTCAATACATGATTACCTTTCGCTAATAAACTTTCCATAAGTGTCATTAATATCTCTGTATTATTTGTTTTATTAAGAAAGTATTGAACTGTAAATTTATTAATAATTGGATCCTGTTGAATTATATGTTCAAATTTTTTATTTCTGTAATCAATATTATTAATTATAATTGAAATAAGTTTATTAAAATATAGCACTCTGTTTTCACGCTTAATACTAGTGTAGGCACAATGCTGTTTTTTTGTCACATGAGTTTTTATTTGCTTTAAAGAAGGGCTCAATGATATATATTCCGAATTTTCATATTCTTCAAATATTTCAGGAAGAAGTATATTTATATTTTTTGTTACATAATAGAGATTAATGATCATTAAAAAATGATAAGTTTGTCTAATTAATTCTTGAATATTAATTTTTTTATTTTTACAAATATTTATAAGGACTTCATTAATTTTTATAGTTGTTACAAATTTTAAATCAGGATTATTCTTCATGCAATATTATAGCAAAAATCCAAAATAGTGCTAGAACTATAACTACTAATGTAGTTTAGGGATCAGACTAATACTATAAAGTATGTCCCAAAGTATGTCCCATCTAATTCTTAAATGATTTTGTATTTTTAAAATTTGTTTGAAAGTTCATCATTTAGGGAGTTTGTTAATGGTGCGCCCGACATGATTCGAACATGTGACCGCTGGTACCGCAAACCAGTGCTCTATCCAGCTGAGCTACGAGCGCACACCATTCTCTGATTGAGAGGCTGAAATTATATCACTTATAACTTATATAATTATAAAACAGTGTCTAATCTTCAATTTTTACTAATATTTCTTCTACTTTTTGATTTTGCAAATACAATTCATGGTTTTTTCGTACATATGCCTGGAGTAAAACTTTAATATCATTGTTTCCTTCCATGTTAAAATCTTTCATCATCTGTTTCTGTAAAAAATTGGCAAATTTATCTTCCACATCAACATCAAATCTGCGGCCTCCGATATGTAGTCCAATTTTTTTACTCATTATATTATTAACCTAAAATACTTTCGATTTTATTTACAATTTCTTCTATTTCTATATCTTTTTGAGCATTTTCTTCATGCAGTCTTTCAATTTCCTGATTTTTCAATGCACAATCTGCTTTGAGTGTCACGATTTCATTTCGCATCTTCTCATTTTCATCTATGAGCGTATGATATTTTTCAAGAATACTTGAAACTTTTTCACTGAGTTTATTCAAAGCTGTTTGATTATCCATTTGCGTTTCCTAATATTAATTAATAAATTTCTTCTTTAGAATTCTAACATAATTAAAGTACATAGGATAAATATTATCTCTAATTTGCTATAATTTATAGATAATTAAAAGGCATGAAATATGAATAAATTTGAAGACTACTGCACAAAATTTGTACAAAGTATCGGAAGTAAAGAAGGAGCGGTCTCTCCGAGTATAGTATCCTCAGCTTCTTTTTCTTATGGAAGTCCGGAAACAGCAGAAGGGATTTTCAATGGCAGTGTAAAAAAGCCTCTCTATTCAAGAATGGGCAACCCAACAACAGCAAAACTTGAATCAATCATGGCAGAGATGGATGGTGGTATTGGAGCTGTTGCAACAAGCTCAGGGATGGGAGCAACATCTCTTGCCGTAATGTCCCTGCTTTCTCAAGGAGATGAAATCATTAGCATAGGCGGATTGTTTGGCGGGACATACGCACTGTTTGATGAAACTCTCAGCAGATTTGGTATAAAAACTCACTTTTTTGATGTTGACGAATTTGACAGCATAGAAAATGCCATAAACAAAAATACAAAAATAATTTTTTTAGAAAGTGTCGGTAATCCGAATATGAGGCTTCCTGATATTAAAAGAATCGCTGCAATTGCGAATGAATCAAATGTAGCGCTCATCGTCGACAACACTATTACTCCCTTAAGTGTTTCGCCCTTGGCTCTTGGTGCTGACATCACGGTTTATTCAACTACGAAAATCATCTCTGGAAATTCCTCTGCACTAGGCGGTTGTGTGGTTTTTCGCGCCATACATGAAAATGCTGACAAATTTAAGACAGAACGTTACGCATTCCTTGAAAAGTTTATCAAAGGAGCGGGGAAAACGGCTCTCATACCTAATGCAAAAAAACGGGCTTTACGAGACTTGGGAATGAGCGCAAATGCACATGCCAGCTATCAAACGTTACTCGGACTCGAAACACTGGCACTCCGACTTCCAAGAATAGTCAAAAGTGTTGAAACAGTGGCCCTGGAACTTGCCAAACATGGTATAGCGGTAAACCATCCGTGTATTCAGTCTCATCCTCACCATGCACGGTATAAAGAAGATTTTCAATATGGATGCGGAACCCTTTTGACGATTGATATGCAAAGCAAAGAGCGTGCATACGACTTTTTACGTAAAACAAAAATAGCAACAATTACTGCCAACATAGGCGATTCAAGAACACTCGCCCTGCATATGGCATCAACTATATACAGTGATTTTGACGAAAAAACCAGAGAATTTCTTGGAATTACCGACGGTCTTATTAGAATTTCTATCGGACTTGAAAACCCGGTAGAAATTATAAATGATTTTATTCAAGCAGCAAAGTAGAAAAAATGGCAACAAAAACAGATTTAGAAATAGACGAACAGACAATACTGAAATATCCAAAAAAATATTTTGTATTTTTACTCAATGATGATTATACGCCTATGGATTTTGTAGTTGATATTCTCATGGAAATTTTTCATAAAACATATGAAGAAGCGCAGGATATTATGCTTGAAGTACATAAAAAAAACAGAGGTTTGTGTGGTGTTTACACATATGAAATCGCAGAGACAAAGCTTAAGCAAGTACGTCGCAAAGCGAAAGACAACGGCTTTCCCCTAAAAGCCACAATGGAGGAAGAATAACATGATAAGCTCATCACTCAATGATATATTTCAAAAATCTGTAATATTTGCAAAACAGCTCCACCATGAATACCTGACAATTGAGCATATATTTTACCTTTTGTTAAGTTCGGATGAGGGCGCATCTATTATAGAAACATGTGGCGGGAATGTGTCAAAAATGAAAGAAGAACTTGGCGAATACATCAAAAAAAATATGGAAACACTTCCTGCCGATATAATACAGGACCCTTATGAAAGTGTAGCGCTTTCCCGTTTGATTGATAAGATGGTGCGCCATGTTCAGTCATCCGGTCAAACGAATGCGGATATAGGGGATCTTTTGGCAACTCTTTTTGAAGAGAAACATACATTTGCCTATGCTTTGCTCAATAAATACCAAATAACAAAACTGGATATATTGGAAGTAATTTCACATCTTGACACAGACCAGGATGAAGAAGAAAAAGAGTCTAATTTACGAAAATACACAATAAACCTTATAGAAAAAGCCAAAGAAGGAAAAATTGACCCTGTAATAGGCAGAGATAATGAAATTCAAAGAGTCACACAGATACTCTGCAGAAGAAAGAAAAACAACCCTGTACTTGTAGGTGAACCAGGCGTTGGAAAGACAGCAATAGCAGAAGGACTGGCTTTACGTATTGCAGCGAATGATGTTCCTGACATAATCAAAGACTCCAATCTTTATACGCTTGATTTAGGGGCATTGCTTGCAGGAACAAAGTACAGAGGAGACTTTGAAAAACGCCTCAAAGGTGTTATGGACGAACTCAAACGTGAACCTAAAGCAATTTTATTTATAGATGAAATCCATACACTTATAGGAGCAGGAAGCACGAGCGGAACAATGGATGCAGCCAATCAGCTCAAGCCTGCTCTTGCTTCAGGCGAAATAAAATGTATGGGAGCTACAACTTTTGCAGAATACAGAAACGGGTTTGAAAAAGACAAAGCACTCAGCAGAAGATTCTCCAAAATAGATGTTAATGAACCATCGAAAAAAACAAGCTATCTCATTCTCAAGGGACTTCAAGGCAAATATGAAAAACACCATTCTGTACAATATACAAACAAGGCATTAAAAACAGCAGTGGATCTCTCTAAACGCTACATTACTAACAAATTTTTACCAGATATTGCCATAGATTTAATTGATGAAACAGCAGCATCATTTCATCTTCAAAAAAGAAAAAAAGAAAAAGTAACCGCAAATGATATTCAAAAAACTATAGCATCCATTGTGGGTATCAGTAATTCAAAAATATCTAATAATGAAACGGCATCTTTGCAACATTTAGAAGATAAACTCAGACAAAGAGTTATTGGTCAGGAAAAAGCTGTAGAGATGGTGACAAAAGCCATTAAAATATCAAAAGCCGGACTAACACCTCCAAATAAACCCATAGCATCATTTTTGTTTTCAGGACCGACAGGTGTTGGAAAAACCGAACTGGCAATTGCATTAAGTGAAATTTTAGGGATCAATTTTGAAAAATTTGATATGAGCGAATATATGGAGAAACATGCTCTCAGCCGTTTGGTAGGAGCACCTCCTGGATATGTAGGATATGAGCAGGGAGGACTGCTTACAGAAGCCATCAAAAAGCATCCTTATACAGTTTTACTGCTTGATGAAATAGAAAAGGCACACCCTGAACTTATAAATATTTTACTTCAAATAATGGACAGCGCAACACTCACTGACAATAATGGCTACAAAGCCGATTTTCAGAATGTTATACTGATAATGACATCAAATATAGGAGCTCAAGCCAGAAATGTAATGGGATTCAATAAAGATGAATCTATTTCCAAAAACGAAGAACTAAAATCATTTTTTACTCCGGAATTCAGAAATAGATTAGATGCTATTATAGAATTTGGGCAATTGAGTCATGAAATAGTCGAAAAAATTGTACAAAAATTCATAGCAGAACTCAATAAAGAGTTAAAAAAGAAAAAAATAACTGTAACTGTTTCCGATAAAGTTATAAAATTTATTGCTGAAAAAACCTATTCACCGGAAATGGGAGCCAGACCGCTTAAAAGGTATATTAAAAATAATATTACCGATAAACTCAGTGATGAAATTTTATTCGGAAAACTTAAAAATGGCGGAAAAGTAGAAGTGATAATACAAAATGACACTTTAGAGAATGTATACGAAGAAGCTTAATGTATTTGCCGCAGCTTGACAATTATTCACTCTCCTTTCCTGATCCCCATGATGCGAACAAAGAAGGTATAGTAGCATGGGGAGGAGATTTAAATCCCTCTAGATTATTAAAAGCATACCAAAATGGTATTTTCCCCTGGTACTCGCAGCAAGACCCGATACTGTGGTGGTCAACGAATCCGCGTCTTATTATGGAGCTTGATGACTTTAAATTAAGACGTTCATTGAAAAAAAAATTGAAAAAGTTCGAATATGCATTTGATAGCAGATTTCAAGAAGTTGTGCATAAATGTGCTTCTGTTGCAAGAAAAGATCAAAATGGTACATGGATAAATAAAGATCTGGCAGAATCATTCAATGTTTTGCACGGCATGGGTATAGCTCACTCAGTTGAAAGTTATCTCGATGGCAAACTGGTAGGCGGGTTGTATGGATTGACAATAGGAAAAGTGTTTTGTGGAGAATCAATGTTTGCAGAAGTCAGTGATGCGTCAAAAGCTGCATATGCGGTATTGGTAAAACATTTAAAAGTATGGGGATATGATTTTATTGACTGTCAGGTACCGACACCACATCTTAAATCATTAGGAGCAAAAGAAGTTTCAAGAGATTATTATCTTGAACGTTTGTATAAAGTAAATATGGATATTGTAAAAAATGAATGGATTGTTGATAAAAATCTGATCAACTAGGCAGCGACCTACATTCCCACAAGTGAAACCTGCAGTATTATCAGCGATGAGAGGCTTAGCTTCTGGGTTCGGAATGGGGCCAGGCGTTTCCCTCTCTCTATAGCCACCTAGACAAGATCAGATATAAAGACATCTGACTGATGTATTTATATCTGATCTTATATCAGTTAAGAGTTGAGTAATATCAATTGTTAAAGTCAACAAACTCTTCGGAACCCAGACTTCAGTCTGGGCTAATTGGCTTAAAAGCCTAAAAGGCAAGGTTAAAACCTTGTTTCCGTCATACTAAATAACTTCTTAACATATCTCTTATTAGTATATATACACTAAATAAGGTAGTGAAGCAATTGTGTTCATTTAAGAACTTGGTAAAAAGACAAACGTACTATTAGTACTGGTCAGCTAAACACATTGCTGTGCGTACACATCCAGCCTATCAAGCTTGTAGTCTTCAAGCGTACTTCAGGGAACGTTCATCTTGGAGTTGGCTTCCCGCTTAGATGCTTTCAGCGGTTATCTCATCCGTGCGTAGCTACCCAGCTATGCCCTTGGCAGGACAACTGGTGCACCAGTGGCACGTCCAACCCGGTCCTCTCGTACTAGGGTCAGCTCTCCTCAACGTTCCTACGCCCACGGAAGATAGGGACCGAACTGTCTCACGACGTTCTGAACCCAGCTCGCGTACCGCTTTAAATGGCGAACAGCCATACCCTTGGGACCTGCTCCAGCCCCAGGATGCGATGAGCCGACATCGAGGTGCCAAACCTCCCCGTCGATGTGAGCTCTTGGGGGAGATCAGCCTGTTATCCCCGGCGTACCTTTTATCCTTTGAGCGATGGCCCTTCCACACAGAACCACCGGATCACTATGACCGTCTTTCGACTCTGCTCGACTTGTATGTCTCACAGTCAGTCCGGCTTATGCCATTATACTCTACGAAGGATTTCCAACCCTTCTGAGCCGAACTTTGTAAGCCTCCGTTACTTTTTAGGAGGCGACCGCCCCAGTCAAACTACCCACCAGACATTGTCCTCGCACGAGATAATCGTACGGAGTTAGCTATCAGAATATTCAAGGGTGGTATCTCAAGGATGCCTCCTCCAGAACTGGCGTCCTGGATTCAACGGCTCCCACCTATCCTGCACATGAATATCCCAATAGCAGTGTCAAGCTATAGTAAAGGTGCACGGGGTCTTTCCGTCTTTCCGCGGGTAGGAGGAATTTTCACCTCCACTACAATTTCACTGGATCCCTTGTTGAGACAGCTCCCATCTCGTTACGCCATTCATGCAGGTCGGTATTTAACCGACAAGGAATTTCGCTACCTTAGGACCGTTATAGTTACGGCCGCCGTTTACTCGGGCTTCAATTCATGCCTTCGCCGAAGCTAAGCAATCCTTTTAACCTTCGAGCACCGGGCAGGCGTCACACCCTATACATCCACTTACGTGTTAGCAGAGTGCTGTGTTTTTGGTAAACAGTCGGGAGGGACTCTTTGCTGCGACCCGTCAGTGCTTTGGAGAGTAAATCTCCTAACACTTAGGGCACACCTTATACCGAAGATACGGTGCTAGTTTGCAGAGTTCCTTAACAAGGGTTCATCCACGCGCCTTAGAATACTCATCTCACCCACCTGTGTCGGTTTACGGTACGGGCAACATTACATCTCGTTTAGAGGCTTTTCTCGGCACGACAGTATCAAGGGTTCTGGTCGCTCTCCGAAAAGATTGACCAGCCTGTCAGATCTCGGTCTCATGTAGCGCGGATTTGCCTACGCTACGACCTACGTCCTTCGAGCCACTATTCCATCAGTGACCCCCTTTAACTCTATGCGTCCCCCCATCACTCAAACGATGTAATGTCGGTATCGGAATATTAACCGATTTGCCATCGTCTACCCCTTTCGGACTCGACTTAGGTCCCGACTAACCCTACGATGACGAGCATCGCGTAGGAAACCTTGGGTTTACGGCGAAGAAGATTCTCACTTCTTTTCTCGCTACTCATGCCTGCATGCTCACTTCCATCCGCTCCAGTACTCCTTACCGGTATACCTTCAGCGCTGAATGGAACGCTCTCCTACCACTTACAGTAAACTGTAAATCTAAAGCTTCGGTGTTTATCTTAGCCCCGTTATATTTTCGGCGCAGAATCGCTAGACCAGTGAGCTGTTACGCTTTCTTTAAAGGATGGCTGCTTCTAAGCCAACCTCCTGGTTGTCACAGCAACTCCACATCCTTTTCCACTTAGATAAAACTTTGGGACCTTAGCTGTTAGTCTGGGTTGTTCCCCTCTCGACATAGGATTTTATCACCCTACGCCTGACTCCCGAGGTTACACGTATAGTATTCGGAGTTTGATAGGGTTTGGTACCGCGGTAAGCAGCCCTAGCCCTGTCAGTGCTCTACCCCTATACGCTAATGCTCGAGGCTATACCTAAATATATTTCGGAGAGAACCAGCTATCACTGAGTTTGATTGGCCTTTCACCCCTATCCACAAGTCATCCCAAGAATTTTCAACTTCTACGGGTTCGGTCCTCCACTGGCTCTTACACCAGCTTCAACCTGCTCATGGATAGATCACTCAGTTTCGGGTCTGCAGCATCTGACTATGTCGCCCTATTAAGACTCGCTTTCGCTACGGCTTCTCGTTCGATTAACCTTGCCAGATACCACAACTCGCAGGCTCATTATGCAAAAGGCAGTCCGTCACACTTATTTAATAGTGCTCCGAATGATTGTAAGCCATAGGTTTCAGGTTCTATTTCACTCCGCTCACCGCGGTCCTTTTCACCTTTCCCTCACGGTACTTGTTCGCTATCGGTCTAGTAGTAGTATTTAGGGTTGGAGGGTGGTCCCCCCATATTCAGTCAAGATAACACGTGTCCCGACCTACTCGTTCCATACCTTAGTTCCACATAAATGTTTTCGCTTACGGGAGTATCACCCTCTATGCTCATCCTTTCCAGAATGTTCTGCTAACAAATATGCTAAATGTATGCGCCCTATTCCAATTTCGCTCGCCGCTACTCTCGGAATCTCGTTTGATTTCTCTTCCTTTGGGTACTGAGATGTTTCACTTCCCCAAGTTCGCCCCACCCGAAGGTGGTAACACGAATCGCTCCGTGCTGGGTCGCCCCATTCAGAAATTCCCGGATCAAAGCTTCTTGGCAGCTCCCCGAGACTTTTCGCAGCCTAGTACGTCTTTCATCGCCTCTACTAGCCAAGGCATCCACCTATGGCCCTTAATATCTTTTTATTCTATGTTGCGTTCACTACCTTATTTAATGTATGAATACATTAAACAAGATGAATGATCTGTTATTGTAGTTATTTAGTTTTTAATTATATCTCTATAATTAAAGTTGTTGACTTTAACAATTGTAATTTAATGATCGTTTGGTTTTTAAACCAAATATAAATTCTTATGACTTTAAGAACTTATATTTAATTTAGAAACTTGTTTCTTAGATGAGTTGTGCTTAAAAAAGAAGCGAAGCATACTTTAGTATGTGAGTTTCTTTTTTAAGTGCAAATCGCTAAGAAATGGTGGGCCTACCAGGACTTGAACCTGGGACCTCACCCTTATCAGGGGTGCACTCTAACCAGCTGAGCTATAGGCCCTTTCTGGTGCTTTTAACTTTATTCTGCGTCAGAACCTTTACTTCAGTTGTCACGTACAGTTTATACGCTCCGCCTTCAGCAAAGAACCTTCCTTGACTAAAGCTAAAATCCCTCAGAAAGCAAAGCCCTCTCAAGGTTACACCTTTGACATAATCGTAATTCAAATGAACACAGATCACTGAAAACTAAGCAAGTAAGTAACTTTTGAAACAACTAATAAACTATTTCTCGTGTGAGATTTTCTTTTGAATGAAGTAGTCAAACGAATGACTCTTCTTTACTCTAGAAAGGAGGTGATCCAACCGCAGGTTCTCCTACGGTTACCTTGTTACGACTTCACCCCAGTCGCTAATTCCACCGTAAGCGGTAGCCCCCGAAGGTTGGCTTCCCGATTTCGGGTGAAATCAACTCCCATGGTGTGACGGGCGGTGAGTACAAGACCCGGGAACGTATTCACCGTAGCATTGCTGATCTACGATTACTAGTGATTCCAGCTTCATGGAGTCGAGTTGCAGACTCCAATCCGAACTGAGAGACGCTTTAAGTGATTAGCTCCACCTCGCGGTATCGCAACACTCTGTACGCCCCATTGTAGCACGTGTGTAGCCCTAGCCATAAGGGCCATGATGACTTGACGTCGTCCTCACCTTCCTCCTCCTTACGAAGGCAGTCTCCTTAGAGTGCTCAGCTTAACCTGCTAGCAACTAAGGACGAGGGTTGCGCTCGTTGCGGGACTTAACCCAACATCTCACGACACGAGCTGACGACAGCCGTGCAGCACCTGTTTTCGAGCTCCCAAAAGGGCACCCCGCCATCTCTGGCAGGTTCTCTCAATGTCAAGGCTAGGTAAGGTTCTTCGCGTATCTTCGAATTAAACCACATGCTCCACCACTTGTGCGGGTCCCCGTCTATTCCTTTGAGTTTTAATCTTGCGACCGTACTCCCCAGGCGGTTCACTTAATCTGTTAAGTGCATCACCGCCCTGACTAGCAGAGCGACGACTAGTGAACATCGTTTAGGGCGTGGACTACCAGGGTATCTAATCCTGTTTGCTCCCCACGCTTTCACGCCTTAGCGTCAGTTATGTTCCAGGAGATCGCCTTCGCTTTCGGTATTCCTAGTGATATCTACGGATTTTACCCCTACACCACTAATTCCATCTCCCCCTCCCATACTCTAGGTCGGCAGTTTCAAATGCAGTTCTACAGTTAAGCTGTAGGATTTCACATCTGACTTGCCAACCCGCCTACGCGTCCTTTACGCCCAGTGATTCCGAATAACGCTTGCACCCTCCGTATTACCGCGGCTGCTGGCACGGAGTTAGCCGGTGCTTATTCATATGCTACCGTCATTTTCTTGACATATAAAAGGAGTTTACACACCGAAATGCGTCATCCTCCACGCGGCGTTGCTGCATCAGGGTTTCCCCCATTGTGCAATATTCCTCACTGCTGCCTCCCGTAGGAGTCTGGTCCGTGTCTCAGTACCAGTGTGGCGGATCATCCTCTCAAACCCGCTACCCGTCATCGCCTTGGTAGTCTCTTACACTACCAACTAGCTGATGGGATATAGACCGATCCCTTGGCGGAATCCATTTCCCGACTTATCTTGTGATAAGAAGGAGTATCCGGTATTAATCATCGTTTCCAATGGCTATCCCGGTCCAAGGGGCACATTATCTATATATTACTCACCCGTGCGCCACTCGTCAGCATAGTAGCAAGCTACCATCTGTTACCGTTCGACTTGCATGTGTTAAGCACGCCGCCAGCGTTCATTCTGAGCCAGGATCAAACTCTCCATAATTGTTATTACAGAAAGATAAGTAAACTTATTACTGATCTTTTGCCCAAGATTATTAAATCATTGGCTTTGTTATTTTAAGTCTTAATAAAACTGCTTAAGGTTCTATTACTAGACTGTATAGTTATCTATTACTATTAAGGGAACCATACAGGCAAGCCTGTATGGATTTCAAAATAGAATAGACGGTTGTTGTTTATTAGTTATTTCTAAGTAATTTATCTCTTTAACTCTAAAGTTAAAAAGTCTCTTACTTGCTTAGTTTTCAATGATCTCAAACATTTTTAAAAGCTTCTACTTGAAGTCTCTTCAGGCCTTTTAAATCAGGTCTCTCTGTTTGTGGATGGGAATTATAGGGGAGTATTGCTTAGAGACTGCTTAATGTTTGGTGGGTTTTTTAAAAAGTTTTTGAAGTTTTTTATTTGTTACTTTTTATAGAAGTTTGACGCAAACAAACTTCTAACTGTTTACTTCAATATATACAGGTTCAGAAAAATTTGGAACATCATCATATGAAAATACTGCATAATATTTATGAACATTCAAATCACCAAAATTATCATACGTATAATTATCACTGCCGCCATAGAGTTTTTGTCCATCATAAGGAGAGCATGGAACCTTGAATCTGTTTTTTACAACAATCACACCTCTGTAGCCATCGTCTTCAGGACTTTCCCACTGCAGTTTTATTATTCCGTTTTCCATACTTGCCCGTAAGTTCTCTACCTGTTTTGGCGGATTTTTCCTTTTACGGATGTAATCCAGAGTTAAAACCGGTTTATCTATTTTTTTATTGTCTATCCAGTTTACATCAGCATTTTTGGACATCTCAGTTTCTGATGAAGCGGAAATTACAAAAAAGGCTTTCTTCTTTTCTTTTGCCAACTCAAGCATTTCCTGAATTGCATATGTATCAAAAACAAATCTCTGTTTTGAAGATCTCTTGATCTCTGTAATACTTACGTCATATCCGATTCTCTCAATAATGTTTCGGTTTTTTATCTTCTCATAGGTAATTTCACCTGTAATCGGTTCCACCAGTTCTATATGAAAACGTAAATTATTCTCTTTTGCATTCACCTGATATGCCTGTAAATCTATATACGCATCAGATACTACGGTATTTTCCATATCCGGTAAATTCAATAAATCAAATTCAATGCATGCATATTTCAGGTTGCCACTTGCGTCATATCCGGATTTAAGCGCATTATCTTTTATATTGTCATGATTGACTGTAAACTCATAAGAAGATTGAATATCCAGTTTTGCTTCATGTATGGTATACGAAATATCAAGCTTTGGTCTGTAGGTTAATCCTCCACTGAATTTTCCATATCCGATATCCCACTGCATCAACTGAGAAGACCTGTCAAGCGGCAAAGAGGTCGGTCCTTGCATTCTAAAATATGCTTCTCGTCTTTTTAAAGCTTTTTCAAGAACTTTTATTTCCTGTTCTGCAAATTGATATTCTCTCCATATACCCTGAGCCAATTGATGTGAAGAGGTTGGTCGATCTATATAAGAAAGCATTTTTGCATTTTTTATATCATCAAAACTGTCTATTTTGTCTATTGTACGCTCATCCATCTGTCCAACCCGCCACTGACCATAGCGCTCAACCTGTACAGCAACCCGGTTCATCGGATAAAATGAAATTTTTGCTGCTGTAATAATCGCATTTTCCGGAATTGTCATTAAGGAAAATCCACACACTCCGTAACACTCCCCTTTTTGTTCTGAAATTCCGACAAACAGAGAATTGTTCCCAAAATGATCTTTGTTCTTTTGTGTCTTTTCTCCGACATATCCTATTTTGCTTGCAATGGGATATAAAATTTTGGAAAACATATTTTCAGCCGGTTTTGTTCTTACCGCAACAAGTTGAGCATAAGGTGATTTAATTGACTTGTCCTTGCAGACCGCACGAATATAATAATAATAATTTGTCGAACTCTTTAAATTGGAATCTGTAAAACTTTTCATTTTCGTCATGGCAATTCGATTGGAGGCCTGCGCAAACCCTTTGAGTTTTGTTGAACGATAAATTTCAAAATATATTGTTTCGTCTTCTATATACTCCCAGCTGAGTTCTACCTCTTTTGCCCCAATACCTGTTGCCACAAAATTTTCAACACGTTGTAAATTGTTTTCTTTTTTGTAATTGTTTACTTCGGAGAGAGCCATAATCAAAGCTGGAATATTTTCCTGGATATTCTCACTCATATTCTCAATATAGTCACTGATGTTTCTCGTTCCGACTTCTGCTACAAGCGAAAGGATTCCCTGAGAATAGTAAAACTCGCGTCCGCTTCCTGAAATGAGATGCACAGGCGGTTTTCCCATATGAATGCCGTATTCACGAGAAGACTCTTTTCTTATTTCTTCTGCCATATTTCCCGCCAGAAGATTCAAGTCAACAGCATCCTCCGCATCTTCATGAATAAAATTGTGTGCAGGAAAAAATACATTGCCCTGAGAATGGTAGTCCAAAGCAATTGTAATATTTTTGCGTTCGAGTATAAAATCTCTAATGGCTGCGGTTTCCGGTTCACTGAACGGTTTCGGACCAGAGTAGACATTCGAAGTATAATTTTTGTTCGGGGTAAAACCTACACTGAAATTTCTGTTTAAATCAACACCGTAACTTCCGTCAGGATTTTTTCTACGGTTTTTTCTCCAAAAAGAAAAATGGTTTCTTGAGTATTCGAAACCATCCGGATTTGCACAGGGGACCATATAGAGTGTTGTATTGTCCAATATTTTGTTAAGCTGCGGATCATAATCAATATGTTCTAAAATATATTTTGCAAAAGCAAGAGAAAGTTCTATTCCAATCCATTCTCTTGCATGAATTGTACCTGTGTAAAAAAGTGCAGGTTTTTTCAGATGTGCCTCTACATTTTTAGTAATTGAGACAGCAATAATATCTCTGCTTTCCCATGTTTGTCCTATTGTTTCTACTTTAACAAGATTTGGATGTCTCTTTTGAGCAGAATTAAAAAAATTTATACATTCATCATATGAACTATATTGTTGTCTCAAGCCATTGCCTTCATTTTTTTGAAATGATACTCTTACTTCGTTTTTCTGTCAATTAAATCCACAATTAAATCAATTTTTTTGTCATTAAAGTTTAATCCCATTTTTTCCTGTTCAGGAGTAGCAAAAGCGGGAATACCGTTTACTTCCAAAACAATATACTCTTCTTTTTCTCTGTCATAGATAATATCTACGCCACCAATATCCACACCTGTTGCTTTGCATGCTTTTTTTGCAATACTGACAACTTCGTCATTTGCTTCACGTACAAAAACACTGCCGCCGCTTGTAACATTTGTACGCCAGTCAGTTCCGCTGGCTTTTCTTCCGTAACACGAAACAAATTCTCCGTCAACAATATCAACTCTAAAATCCGTATTGTCATAATCAATAAATTTTTCTACATAAAAATAGCGCAGATCCATCTGATTTAAAAAAGGCATAAGCATATCCAGGCTTGCTTCATTCTCGATTTTGGTAAGTCCCACACCACCCCAGCCATCAGTCGGCTTGTAGACCATTTTGTCCCATTTTTTAATGATTTTTTTAAGTTCATGCCCATCATCCCGATGACACAGCTTATAATCAGCTGTTTTCACACCGCTGTTTCTCAGAACAAACGAGGTCTGAAACTTATCTTCTGTCAAAGCAAAAGACTCATAAGAGTTAATCATCGGAATAATTCGGTTTAATGCCTGATACAGGTACATTTGATACTGTGTCTGTTCCCCTGCATTATAGGAAAAAAATAGATCCAGTGTATCGAGTTTTTCTCCATGATACTCTTTTCCGTGATAGAGTATATGCGCATTTTTTGCAATCGCATGACGCAAATTAATATCGTTTAATACTTCAATGTTTCTTTCTTTGAGTTTTTTAATTATTTTTTTTGCTATTTTGTCTCCGCCGCCATTCTTATATAACCACATGCCGATTTTTCTTTTTTTCATTGACATCCCCTAAAATTTTAAATTTTTTATAAAATACCCAAAGAGCTTTCTGCTCATCTCTATGCGACGGACAAAACTCTCCTTGCTCGCCCGCTCTTTTACTGTATGATCTCCGTCACCAAACGGTCCGAAACCATCAAGTGTCACAACACCACATGCGCTGACAATATTTGCATCACTCACACCGCCTCTTTCTTCCGCGGATATTTGCTGTTGTGTAATCTTTTCTATTTTTTTAAGTAGAGCGATTGAATCCTCTGTTGTCTGCATCACATCTCTTTGTATACCACCGCTTAATGTTGCTTTTACGCCATCAACAACAGAGGTTTGCACAATCTTTTCTATGGCTTCCAACACTCTCTCTTTCTCAGCAGAATATTTGTATCTCAATTCAAAAACCAATTGTGCCTGCGGAGAGACAGTGTTTGCCCCTATTCCCCCCATAATTTTTCCGACATTAACGGTTGTACCTTTGTCCAGGTCTGTCAACTGCACAAGTTTTTGCAGCTTGTATGCAAGTTCTAAATTTGCATCACAGCCCTCACTGTAATGATTGCCTGCATGGGCTGCTTTGCCCTCTATGTCAACAAAGAAAGTTCCTACACCTTTTCGTCCGGTTACAAGTTCCAAATGCGCACCGGCCGCTTCATACACAAAACAATACGCATACTCTTTGGCAAGTTCAGCAGTCAGATATTTGGAATCATCACTCCCAGTCTCTTCATCACTGACCAAAAGAATATCAATATTTTGAATTTTCACGCCTTTACATGTAAGCTGGCGCAGTGCTTCAAGCAGTACAATATTGCCGCCTTTCATATCACATACACCCGGTCCGTATACCCAGGTGTCATCTTCTGTAAAATATTCAAATTTTCCGGGAGGAAAAACCGTGTCAATATGTCCGAGCAAAAGTAATTTTGGAGAATTCTTTACATGTAAAGACTTGTAGTAACGATGATCACCGACATTGTTGCGTTTGTAAATGACAGTTTCAAAACCCAATGCCCCAAACCATTCATCAAAAATTTCACCGACAAGGTTCACACCTTCTGTGTTTTTTGTATAGGAATTTATTTCTACGACCTTTTTTAAGTCTGCTATGTAGTTCATTGTTATCCAAATAATGTCTATTTTTATTGATTATACTATGAATTTGTTATTTATGCTAAAAAGTTAGATTAATTTTTACGGAGTTTAAAAAATATGTGTAATGTGGGAATGTTATAAAATATGAAGAAGGCAAGAGCCCAGAAGAATTATTTTCTTCTAAGTTCTTTAATACGGGCTTTTTTACCGGCAAGTGCACGAAGATAAAAAAGTTTCGCACGACGAACACGACCGCGACGAATCACTTTAATTTCATTGATTGAGTCAGAATAAACTGGGAAAATTCTCTCAATACCAACACCGTTAGCACCGATTTTGCGTACTGTAATTGTTTGCCCTGTTCCCTGACCACGCTTAGCTATACAAACACCCTCGTAGTTTTGTACACGAGTTTTGTCACCTTCTTTAATTGTTACTGCTAAATTTACAGTATCCCCGGCACGAAAATCTGGAATATTTTTCTCAGCAGTTTGTGCTTTTTCAAAGTTTTCAATATACTTATTTCTCATAAGACTAGATCCTTAATTTATTTCATAAATGAAGGAAACCCTCCATTTGATTTATAACGAGAATGGAAATAATTCCTTTCTCTACGTTAACACTTTGTTTTTCTCGGCGAAAAGCCCATCGCACTGGTGCGATTTAGCGTAATCGTTCTTCCGATTTGTGCTTTAATAGCTGTTCTGGTCTAAAGAATTTGGTCTTTGCTTCAGACAAGGCTAATTTTAGTGAGCGAATTTTACTATGATTTCCCTTTAAGTATTCTGATGGAACACTTAAACCTTCATAGTTTTGTGGTTTTGAAAATGACGGTGCTTCCAAAAGCGGCGTTTCAAAACTCTCAATCTCCAAAGATTCAGAATTTCCCAAAACACCCTCTATATTTCTGCTTACAGCATCACATATAACCAGAGAGGCGAGTTCGCCTCCTGTTAAAATATAATCACCGATAGAAAATACTTCATCCGCATATTTTTCAATAACTCTTTCATCTATTCCCTCATATCTTCCACTCACAAAAGCTATATGGGTTTTCTTTGCCAAACGCTTTGCATCATTCTGTACAAAAGGTTTGGCAACCGGAGTCAAAAAAATGATATGAACATTTTCATCTTTATTTTTCAAATCATCCAGTGCATCAAAAAGCGGCTGTGGATTCATTACCATTCCCGCACCGCCGCCTACTGCCGTATCATCAACTTTAGAGTGTTTGTTCTTTGAGTAATCCCGAGGATTCAAATAGTCTATCTTTATGATATCCTTCTCAATGGCCCGTTTCAAAATCGAATCTTTAAAATAGCCTTCAATCAGAGCAGAAAAAAGAGTAACAAAAGTAAAGCGCATTCAAGAAGCTTCCAGGATATCAACAGCACCACTGAGTGTGATGCGTTTGTTCTCAATGTCAACTTCCACTTTAAACGGCTCAATAAAAGGAACCAAAAAGCTCTTGGCCAAACCGCTTTCGACTAAACTTGCATCCGTAACAATACTTAAATAATTGGTAGTATTGAATCTCTCTATCTCTTTTACTCTGCCAAGACATTTGCCATCTTCATAGACTTCACAATCTTCTAAATCAAACCAGAAATACTCACCCTCTTCCAAATGGCAGTTTTTTCTTGTCTCTTCGTAGGTGGTAAAAAGTTTTGCATTTGTAAACTTTTTGGCATCTTCAGGATTTGCAATGCTGTTAATGCGAACCAATCCACGATTCAAATCAACATCACTTAAAGTAATGCGCTCACTTTTATTGATTAAAAAAGTGGCTCCCTTAACAAACTGTTCAGGAAAATCGCACTTAAGGTGCAATTTCATATCTCCATGAATGCCGACGGTTTTACCAATCGTTGCTATATGCAACAACTTTTCTTTACTAGACTGCTTCGACATTGATACGGTAACTCACACCATCTTTTGCTTTACATCCGGAAATCACAGTTTTAATAGCACCAATCATCTTACCGCTTTTTCCTATTAATTTCCCTATATCTGCCTGGTTTGCGTAGAGAACTATTTCTGTTATTTCATCGCCCTCTTGAACTTCAACTCTGATATCATCGGGGTGTGATGCTATCAGTCTTGCAAATTGTGCGACAAAATCAGCAATCATAATTAACGACCAGTGATCTTTTTCACACGATCACTCATCTGAGCACCGACGCCCAACCAGTAATCAACTCTTTCATTGTCAACTTTCAGCTCTTTTGTCATTGGATTGTAATATCCGATAAGTTCTATCCAACCGCCATCTCTACGTTTACGGCTGTCTGTTACCGCGATACGGTAAAATGGTCTTTTCTTTCTTCCCATACGAGTAAGTCTAATTACTGTCATTTTGTTTCCTGTTTTTTTATTTACCTGTTACCGGTTACATGTATACATATTGAGAGTTTATTACTATAAATGCTAAGTTTTTTTGGGAAGGTATAAATGTAGAAGAGTCTTTTTTCTCTTAAATAATTTTGCTTCCCTCTTACCATCTCTATAGTTGGATGTACACATGTAACCGGTAAACAGGCTACAAATCTTTTTATCACAGAGGTATTGTTTAAAAAGATTTATTTGAAATGGAATTATATCCACTTTTTTCTTAAATTACAATCTCTATCTTGGCAGGCCACCCATACCTCCTGGTCCGCCTGCCTGACCCATCATCGACTGAAGCTGCTTCATACCGTTTTTGCCGGAAAATTTCTTTGCCATTTTCCCTGCATTTTTAAACTGCTTGATCATTCTGTTTATTTCAACGATATCAAGGCCGCACCCTTTTGCAATTCTTTGCTTTCTTGAGTTATTTAACAGGTCGGGGTTTTCTCGCTCTTTTTTTGTCATTGAAGCAACCATGGCTTTGATATTTTTAAGCTCTCCGGAGTTTTCAAAATCAAAATCCTTAATCGCTTTGGACATATTGCCCATGCCCGGAATCATTCCTATGATAGAACTCATGCTTCCCATTTTTTTCATCTGTTCCATCTGTTCTAAAAAATCATTAAAGTTAAATTTGCCTTTTTGAATTTTTTTTGTCAGTTTTTTCGCCTGTTTTTCATCAATAACATTCGTTACTTTTTCCGCAAGTCCTTCTACATCACCAAAACCCATCAGACGGTTGACAATACGCTCCGGTAAAAAGACTTCCAAATCTTCCATTTTTTCACCCAGACCGATAAAACGAAGCGGTACCTGTACCTGAGATGAAAGGCCCAAAGCAACACCGCCCTTTGCATCTCCGTCGTATTTGGAAAGAATTACGCCGTCAATCCCGATTTTTTCTTTAAAACTCGTTGCTGTGCGTACGGCATCCTGCCCTGTCAAAGAGTCAGCCACATAAAAGATTTCATCAGGATTTGCCGCTTTTTTTACATTTTCAAGCTCATCCATAAGTTCTTCATCAATAGCCAGACGACCGGCCGTATCTATAAGCACAACATCGAAAATCTTGGAATCAGCATACTCTAATGCAGACTGTACAACATCTACAGGATTTTTTGTTGCTTCATCTTCATACAATTCAACTTCAATTTGTGCGGTAATCTGGCGTAATTGTTCTACCGCGGCAAGACGTTGCAAGTCAGCTGCAACAACAAGTACTTTTTTGCCTTTGTTTTTAAGATAATTTGCAAGCTTACCGGTTGTAGTTGTTTTACCAGACCCCTGCAGTCCTGTCATCAAAATCACAGTCGGAGGGTTGGGAGCAAAGATGAATCCTCGGTTGCCGCCTACATCCAAGAGTTCGTTGAGAGTTTCACGTAAGGCTTCAAGAAACTGGTCTTTGCCTATCCCTTTTTCTTTTGTACGCAGTTGTACTTTTTGAATCAGTTCTTTGACGACTTTATGGTTGACATCCGCTTTTAAAAGATTTTTTTTCAGTTCATTGAGTGCTTTGGAGAGTGCCTTGTCATCATCGTGAAAACGAATCTTTTTTATTGCATTTGTAAACGAATCTGTTAAAGTACCGAACATGAAAACACCTCTTTTATTCTATATAAATTTTTTCGAAATTGTAACTAAGTTTTTCTTAATTATTCAAATGTAACAAAGCTTTTGGGCTCTTTTGCCACAAACTCCATTCCAAGAAGTCTGACTTTATGGGCATGGAGCATCACGCGTTTTGCACGACGCCCGCCATACTGCTCGTCACCGACTATAGGATGGTCAATATAACGTGCATGGACTCTTATCTGATGTGTGCGCCCATTGTGAATAATACATTTGACTTTTGTTTTTTTGGCACTGACAATATCAGGAAAAAACTCCGTTCTCGCCGGTTTTCCTTTTGGAGAAACATTTGAGTAGGCTTTGTTGTTTTTTTTCTGTGTAGTAATTGCTTTGTCTACTTCAATCGGCTCGGTCATTATTCCCTCAACCCAGGCGATATACTCTTTGTAGACTTTGTCATCACGAAACTCTTTGATAGCACGCTGACGAAATTCCTCATTTTTTACAAGCATTAAAACACCGCTTGTTTCGCGGTCGAGTCTGTGCAACAGTACCGCCGGTTTAAATTGACGCTCTATCTCGTCCGAGTTTACATGTGCCGGCTTATCGACTACAACAATGTCATCATTTTCAAAAATAGGCTTAACGTGTTCTACTTTTTCTACTCTGAATATCGTTCGCTCATCAATTTCACCACGGGCAATCATCACTTTTTTGTTGCCGACATACACAAGTCCTCTGTCTATCATAGACTTTGCATTGGAATTGGAAATTCCCTCTTGCTGTGCCAATAATTTATACGCTTTTTCTGTTGCCATTTTACCAGCTCCTTTTAATTTTTTAATATTTTTTGAACCACGGGTTCCAGGTTTATCTGCTCTTCTACCATTGAAGGCGGCAACTCCTTTGTCATCTCAAGTGCATCAGCTATTTCATCCGGCTCAACATACTGCACGTGATGGACATATTTAAACAACTCTTTTTGGTGAAAAAAATGCTTTCCTGTAATTATTTTACATCCGAAATAAGCCGGTTCGAGCGGATTGTGCCCACCGACATCATTTTTAAAAGCACCCCCTAATATGGCTATGTCGCTGATGGCATAGATATTGTTGAGTTCACCCATCATATCGACTAAAATCAAATCACCTGCAAAACTCTTTCCTTCTGAAAAACGGGAAACAGTGGCATTATTTTGCCTGCCGTATCGCTCCATTAAGCTATATACCTCTGCAAAACGTTCCGGATGACGGGGAACAATTACAAGTTTTGCCTCTTTGCTCTTTTCATAGGCAAAAAATGCCTCTAAAATGCTTTGTTCCTCACCAGGATGGGTACTTCCAGCTACAATTACTTCCGCATCGGGCTTTTCGTATTCTTTTGTTTTTTTGATTTCACCTGCCAATTTTATATTGCCAATCACCTCAATGTGTTTTGCACCTAAGGCCAAAAATCTGTTTTTGTCACTTTCGCTTTGAGCATAGACCATATCTACATTCTCTAAAAGTTTTTTATAAAACCAGGCAAACTTCATATATTTTTTAACACTTTTATCTGAAATTCTGGCATTAAGCAAAATAACTTCTGCACCACGTGAACGCGCTATGCTAAAGAGCAGATACCAAAATTCTGCCTCAAGTACAATAAGCTTTTTCTGCGGTTTGACCCAAAACGGCAGATACATTTCATACGGAAGATAACGTACCTCTGCATTATATTTTTTTGCTTCATTGTGTCCGGTTTGTGTAATCGTTGTCACAAGTATCTTTTTATTTGCCAATAGATCCAGAAGCGGTTTAAGAGCTCTGGCTTCGCCTAAAGAGCAGACATGAAACCAAATTGCATTTGTACTGCGAAACGGAGGGTTCTTAAAAAGAAAAAAACGTGCAGGAATTGATTCTTTGTATTTTTTTTTAAAAGCAAGCAATATCAAAAGAGGCAATGCTGTTATAAACAGCATTACACTCAGTACATAATAGAAAAGGGAAAACGGCTTCAAGCCTACTCTTCGTTAACTTTCACATAAAGGATGCGTCCGCAGTGGGGACATGTAGTGATATCTTCACCTTTTATGACATCAGCATAAACCTTATCGCCTATTATCATATGGCATCCCATACATGCCTGTTCTTCAACAGGAACCACTGTTGTATTTTTTGCCCAACGACGGATTTTTTGATAAAAAGCAAGCCCTTTTTGATTGATATCTGACAAAAGAGTCTCTTTTCTTTTGAAAACCTCTTGTCTCTCTTTGTGTATTTTTTCAAGTTTTGTATCTACATCAGCTTTTACACTTTCCAAATTTGCATTTAACTCTTCCAGAGCATTTTTTGCAGCTTCAATCTGCTCTTTTTTTGCTTCAATGATTTTTTCAAGTCTTTGAATCTCTTCATTTGCAAATGTGACCTGCTCTTTGGCAATCTCTTCTTCAAGCTGCAGCGATTTCATCTCACGTTCTGTTTTTACTTCAGAGCTTTTTTTTACATTCTCTTCAAGTTTTTGTGAAAGTTCCGAGAGATGCAGTTCGTTTTTTGCTTTTTTAACTTCTTCTTCTTTGATTTCATTCGTTAAATTTTCAATATCTGACTCTATGCTCTTTGTTTTTGCAAGAGCCGCTTCATAATTTGCATTTGCTTCTTCAATCTGAGGTTCAAATGCGTCTATCTCTTTATCTATAATTGACAGATCGATTAATTGTTTTAAGTGCTTGTTCATTGGGATCCTTTAGGGGTTTACTTCTACCATTACCTGTATTATTAGACCTAAATATATGTAAATGGGTTTTCTGATGATGCAATTATAACTTCTAAACCTAAAATTTTCAAATGCTTTTGCATAATTTGTGCAAAAAAGTACTCACTTTCATAGTGTCCGATGTCAATTAAAGACAATTTTATACTTTTTGCCTCCATTGCATCATGATATTTTACATCACCTGTCAAAAAGCAGTCAGCATCCAGACTCTTCATCAAAGAACATCCCGATCCTGTTGTCAGGGCCACTTTTTTTACTCTTTGAGCACACTTAACTGTTCTTGCACATTTAAGTCCAAATGCTTTTGAAACATGTTTTGCGAATATATCAAAATCTTCATTCACTTCCAGGTATGCAACAAAACCGTCTTTTTTACAAATTTCGTATCCGAGTATCTCTTTTGCAACATATTCGTTTAAGTGTGTCTGATCAAAATTTGTATGCATCGCAATATTTGAAATATTTTTTTTAATCATTTTTTGAATCAAATTTGCAGGATATTTAGAGAACTCAAGTTGTTTGAGTCCGCCAAAAATAATCGGATGGTGCGTAATAAGCAGCGTATTTTCATCCAAAGAATCAATCAGTTTTTCATCTACATCAATACTCAAAGCAATTTTTGAAATATCATCTTTGAAATCACCTATCAAAAGACCGGAATTATCCCATGACTCCTGAATATCAAAAGGAGAAAGTTCATTGAGATATTTGTATATTTCCAATATTTTCACAGCGATTCTCCCTTCTTGATTTTTTTCAGTTCCTCTTTTGCTTCTTTAAATTCAGGGTCAAGCTCTATCGCTTTTTCATACATTCCTTTTGCTTCATCAAAATGCTTCATATCAACAAGCAGATTCCCGTAATTATAGTAGGTAATAGGGTTTGTGGCATCAATTTCAAGCGACTTGTTGAGATGATTTCTTGCACTCGCATATTCACCCGCTTTTCTATACAGGGATGCCATCGCCTGATGGATATAGGTATTGTTCGGGTCCAGTTCCAACGCTTCTTTGTAATACTCCATAGCCTCATCGTCCCTGTTTTGCTGTGCAAGTGTATAACCCATTTTAAAGAGTGTTTCAGGGTTCTTTGGATTTTTAATATTTGCCTCGCTGTAAATGGCAAGCGCTTTTTGCAAATCTCCCTTTTGCATCTCTTCATCGGCTTTTTCCACCAAAGAGGAGGCATCAAAAGGGGAAAATGCCTCAGCACTTCGTTCACCTTGGGCACCTGTGTGCTGTTGGTCCTGCGGATCTTTAAGTGTTTGTATATGTTCGTAAATTTTGTATGCAAAAAAAGCAGAGGCTCCAAGCATAAGTAACTGAAAAAGTGTCATAATTGTTTTCCTATTTATTTAAAATTAAATTATTATTGAGTAATGTTATAAGTTGCAACGGATCAACTTGTACACCGTCAATTCTAGCTGAAAAATGCAAATGAGGACCTGTTACCCTGCCGCTTTTTCCTGATAAGCCCAAAAGTTCTCCTTTTTGGACAAGCTGACCTGTTTTGACATTGAATTTACTCATATGAAAATAACAGGTATAAATGCCTTCACCGTGATCAATGACAACAGTGCCTCCCGAATAAAATCTTTTTTTGACCAAAACGACTTTTCCGTCATTGGACGCTCTAATCGGTGTGCCTGTTTTCGCCCGAAAATCCGTCCCGCTGTGATACCCTTTCAAAGCTCCGTTATAAATTCTTGCTGTACCAAAAGCACTTGTAATTTTACTCTCCACCGGCAAGATAAAATCTGAATGCATATAGCTTTTGTTTGTTATTGTATGATAAATTTTCATAGCTTCCCTGTACTCTTTTGCGATTCTTTTTTTTATCTTGGGCAGCGTCGGATTTACTTTCGAAGCGCTTACACGGATGGTTTCTTTTTTGTATTTTGCATCTTTGATTGTAAGAGAAAGCTCTTTGTGTTTTTTTATCCCGTTTTGCAGATAAATAACTTTCACGGTTTTTTGAGCAGGTTTGTCGTAATAGGAGACAGGAATCAAGGCATAATATTCACTCCTGTTCAAAGGATTCGGAAAAATTTTTATCTTTTTTTCTTCAAAAAAGAGTGCTTTGTATTCAATGCCTTTTTCTTTTGCAAACTTCACCAGTACTGTCTTGCCATTACCTACCTCATCATTGACTATCTTTACATGTAAAGCAAAAAGAGAGGAGACAAAAAAGCACAAAAAAAGCAAAAGTTTCATCAATAATCCTTCATCGCCCTTTGAATGTCTCTCTTTTGGTCTTTCTCTTTTAAATCATTTCTTTTGTCATGCAGCAGTTTTCCTTTTGCTATGGCAATTTGCAGCTTTGCAATGTTGCGTTTGTTAAAATAGAGCTGCAAAGGCACAATGGTATACCCGTCACGTGCTACAGCCTTTTGCATTTTCTCTAACTCTTTTTTATGCAAAAGCAGTTTTCTTGCCCCGCGCTCTTCATGCCCGTAATAATGGTGCGTCGTCTCGAGTCTGCCGATATGCGCATTAAACAAAAAAGCCTCTCCGTTGACAAAGCGGATAAAACTGTCTTTAAGATTAACGCGATGCGCACGTATGCCTTTGACCTCGCTCCCTGTAAGAACCAGCCCTGCTTCAAACTTCTCTTCAATAAAATAATCATGATACGCTTTTTTGTTTTTTGCTATTGTTTCACCCATAATCCACTTCCTTCTAAACTGTATAGCCTAAAATATTTCTGCTATTTTAGCATGCATTCATTAAGGTTTGGATTGTTAAAGAGATGTTTATTGTTTTAGTTTTCATCGCGAACTATATTATGACAGCGAAAACAGGCATGCTCAATATAGGTATAAGCTCTTTGAGACTCTTCTCTTCGAAGTTTACCCGATTGGTTATATTTATTCGCAATAGCGTCTAATATAATCTGAACATTATGTGCAATAATCTGTGCACTCATAATCGCTTCATTGGCTTTATGCTTCTTGTTTTTAGGAAGCATCTCCTCAAATTTTTCTTTATCAGCCAATAAATCATTGGCGTGTTTTGCAAACCGTTCAATCGAAACTTTTATACCCTCTTTATCACTAGTTATAAAGCCTTGTTGAACTTCTCGTAATTCTGTGTTTAAAAGTATCATATTTGACTTAAGATTATATGCTGATGCAGAAGTAACTGACAACGTCAATGCAAACACACTTATTAGTAATAATTTTCTCATCTTGCCCCCCTTATTTTGACAATTTTTATTGTATCATAATATTGAATACTTTGACAAAAAACATTCTCTTATGCCAATAAAATGGTGCAAACTATTAAATTACTCTAAAAAAACTGCTGCCGCTGCCGCTGAAGAAGTAGCCCTCTTTATAGTGTTTTTCCAATTCTGTATACTCCTGCAATGCAGGCGCAAAAAGATCATTTGCTTCTTTTGCATCGAGTTCCTGCAAGATTTCTACTGAAGATTTCTTTTTCAATGCATCGGCTTGAAATCCGTCTATCGGTGCATAAAAGTCTCTCCGGTAGGCCTGATAGACTTTTGGTGTACTGATTTTTACCGCAGGAGTATAAATATCGAAGCTAAGCGGTTCCTCATCAAAGGCTTCTACCACTTCACCTATGCCACTGACATTGGCACTATTGTATCCATAAATAAAAAACGGCACATCCGCCCCTACATGTAAACCTATTTGTGCGAGTTCATTGAGACTCAGACCCAAATGCAGTACTTCATTGCACATTTTCAAATAGGTTGCTGCATCACTGCTGCCTCCGCCAAGTCCGGCATATGCCGGAATACGTTTTTCAACGCTCACGGCATGCGTTCTCATAAGCTCTTCAAGCGCCTGATTTTTTGTAACCTCCTTCAATGCCTTATACGCTTTGTAAACAGTGTTTTGTGTTGTAGTACAATCAAAGTCGCCAAGTATTTTAAACTCATTCGCTTTTGCCTGAACATTTTTCTTCGAAACAAAAGAGAGTACATCATACAAGTCATCAACTCGCATGAATCGCGATACTATTTCATGGTATTCTTCTCTTTTGCCTGTTATTTTTAAAAAAATATTTACTTTGGCATAGGCCTTATACTTTTTCATCCGCTTTTTATTTTCCCAGTATTTTGTTCAAAGACAGAATATCATTTTCGTCTACAGTTCCCAAAGAAGCCGCCTTGTTACTCGCTTTGACCTCTTCGATAAGCTCATTTCTAATGATGGAAATCTCTTTTGGCGCGTCAATTCCGAGTTTTACGACACCGTTTTCTACAGAGATAACTTTTACAACAATATTTTCACCAATAACTATAGATTCATCTGCTTTTCTTGCAAGTACTAACATTCTATCCTGCCTAATTCATATTTTACTCTGCCCTCATTTACTGTAATAATGGAGATGCTTTCGCCATTATCCAGCCAGTATGTGCCGTCATCCTGAAACTCTAAATCTTCTAAAGCAAGAACTCTTCCATACTTTACATTATCGCTTTCACCCAAATAGTAATTCTGGGGAATGTTTAAAGATTCTTTGATATTCAAGGCTTTTTCATCCTCATAAACAAACTGTCCTTCATTCAGTCGCTCAAGCATACTTAAACTTCCATGCGCTATACCAAGTTTATGCGCAATCATCTCTCCCAGAGAACGTATATAAGTCCCTTCACTGACACTTGCTTCAAAGGTCACAAAGGGATGGCAGTAGTGAATCAGTTTCATTTCATAAACAATTGAGTTGACAGTATTGAGAACAACCTCTTTTCCCGCACGTGCCAAATCATACGCTCGCTGTCCGTTTATCCGTTTTGCACTGAAAATCGGCGGTTTATACTCCAATTCACCCTCTAAAGACAAAAGCACCGCTTCAATCTCCTTTACATGTAAAGGTTCAGGAAGTACAACTTCTTCGATCATCTCTGTATCAAGGGTATCACTCTTTGCACCAAGCCACAAAGTCGCTTTGTATCTTTTAGGTGTTTTGTTCAAAAATCTAAAAAGTTTCGTATGTGAGCCAAAACCTACCAAAAGCACGCCTTTGGCAAAAGGATCCAGTGTTCCGGCAAAACCTGCTTTTTTATTGTTATACTTTTTTTTCAGACTGTAAAGATACTTGTTTGAGCCTACTCCCGAAGGTTTGTATGCAACAAAAAGACGATTCATAACTTCTCTACAAATGATGCAAGAATATCGCGTTTTGTTCCTGCAAAATTAATCTTGAGTTTAAACTCTCTTCCCGACTTACTCACACCGATAATGCGCCCTGTTCCAAAGATTTTATGCCGTACCAGATCACCTTTTTTAAATGCTGTGTTTTTTTCACACTTTAAAGAGCCTTTGCAAAGTCCGGCTTCATTGAAAAAACGGCTTTTTTCCAAATCACTTCTGCGTCCTTTGTAAAATCTGCTCCCGGCATGGCAAAGCGTCAAGGTCTCTTTGGCACGGGTAAACGCAACATACCCAAGTCGTCTCTCTTCTTCCAAATCACTTCCGTCTCCTGTCAGTGGCAAAAAGCCCTCTTCCATTCCTATGACAAAAACATGTTCAAACTCCAAACCTTTGGAGGCATGTATACTCATCATGTAGATACTCTCCCCCTCCACCTGGTCCTGCTCACTTTGCAACGTCAGTTCGTTTAAAAACTCATCCAAAGAACTCTGTGGTGATTTTTTTACAAAATCTCTAAAAAGACCGTAAAACTCATCTATATTGAGAATTCTTTCCTGTGAGTCTTGCATGTTTTTGTAAATATCTTTCAAAGAAAAAGTTTCTTCCAAAGCATCTATAAACTCATAGGTAGACGCCTGCGCAATACCGGCAACCTCTTGAATGTTTTTAGCAAACTCTTTGAGCGTTGCAGCATTTTTCTTTCTGACCAAGCCTTCAAGTTCTTCCATGGATGCCTGAGTGATATATTCATAAATAGAAGTTCCCTTTTTCTGAGCTGCAAGTTCAATTTTATCCAAACTTGCTTTGCCCAGTCCGCGTTTCGGCTTGTTGACTATACGTTTCAGGGAGAAGTCATCATGATGATTTGTAATCACCCTGATATAAGAAATAAGGTCTTTTATCTCTGCCCGGTCATAAAATCGCAAACCACCCACAAGTTTATAGTTAATCCCGTAACGGTTCAAGCCTTCTTCTACAGAACGTGACAGAACATTGACACGGTACAAAATAGCTATTTCTCTGGCACGTACTCCGCTCTCAAGCAGTTTTTGTATTTTTGCGGCAACTTTTCTTGCCTCTTCGTTTTCATCATTAGAATTCAGTGTTGTCACATCATCCCCGTTGCCACGCGTTGCTATGAGCTTTTTTCCCAAACGGGACCGGTTGTGCTCGATAAGCGCATTGGCAACTTTTAAAATCGGCGCACGTGAACGGTAGTTCTCTTCGAGTTTAAAGACATGTGTGCCTGAAAAATCCTGGTCAAACTCCATAATATTACGAATATGCGCACCACGCCAGCCGTATATACTCTGATCGTCATCACCGACTACACACAAATTGTTATGCACTGTACAAAGTTTTTGTAACAGCTTAAACTGCAGTTCGTTTGTATCCTGGTACTCGTCAATCATAATGTACTGATATTTCTGCGAGGTAGCCTTTGCCAACTCAGGGTTTTCATCCAAAAGTTTATAGGTAAGCGCGATGAGATCATCAAAATCAACAAGATTGTTTTCCAGTAAATATTTTTCATACTCTGCAAAAACTTCGGCAATCTGCTTGTAACTGAACAGTTCAGTCTGCTTGTAGGCATCATCAGGACTCATTAAAGAGTTTTTGTATCTGGAAATTTCACTCGCGATAAGTGGTGTCGGCAGCTCAGAATTTATTTTTTTAATGATTCTCTTTTTATCATCTGTATCTATCACAACAAAATTATTGGCTCTGCCCAGAAGATGTATATTGAATTTTAAAAAAAGAAGTCCAAACTTGTGAAAGGTACAAAGAAGAGGAGGATAGGCGACATTTTCTATCATAGAGAGAGAACGCTCTTTCATCTCTTTTGCAGCTTTGTTTGTAAATGTCAGGGTAAGTGTATTTGAAGCGGGAATACCCACAACCTCAATAAGATACGCCAAGCGTGAAATAATTGTTGTCGTCTTTCCGCTTCCCGCTCCTGCAAGAATCAGGACAGGTCCTTCTGTTTGCTTTACTGCTGCTGCTTGAGACTCATTTAAATGATTAAAAATTTTTTCCATATATGTTCACTACTAAGTTGTATTTCTACTTATTATAGCTAAAATGTCATAAATTATTACAAAACTATTGCAATAATTATAATTATGAGTTATAATTTTACTATTATTGATACTTATAGGAATTATTATGTTAAAAGATTTTGCGAAATTACATACTTTTTTGATGGTTATAAAAGAGAAAAGCTTCTCTAAAGCATCAGCAAAACTTGGGATTTCCCAGCCCGCTGTCACGCAGCAAATCAAGTTCATTGAAGATTATCTTGATACAAAAATAGTTGATAGAAAGAAAAACGGAATTATCCTCACAAAAGAGGGTGAAGATCTCTACAGAATCGCTTTAAGACTTGAAAAAGCTATACACAGCAGTGAAAAAGAGTTGTTAAAAATAATCAACAAAGAGTTCACTTTTGTCATGGGTTCTTCTTTTGCAATCGGTAATTATGTGCTTCCGAATTATCTCAGTGAAATAAAAAAACGCATCAACAATGAAGTTTTTATGAATGTGGATCTCTCTTCAAACATTATTGACCAGCTTGAAGATAAAAAAATAGATGTCGCACTCATCGAATCTCCTGTTTTCAGAGATGGTGTCATTTACAGAGAATGGGTGGAAGATGAATTGGTCGTTTTTTCAAACCAGCCGATGAAAAAACATCTCAGTGCAGATGATTTACTCGATTTCGACTGGATTTGTCGCAATGAGGACTCCCACACAAGAAAACTGACATCAGAAGTTTTTGAAGAGATGGGAGTGCAGTGTAATAATTTCAATGTTATCGGTGTTCTTGCCAGTCCGACTTCCATCAAGGAGTCTATTTTACATGCAGACAAGAATGCAGAACGACCTCTTGTCTCTATTATGTCCCGTCATGTCATCAAGTCAGAAATCGAAAACGGCCAACTTTATGAAGCCAGACTAAAAAACCATAAAATTACAAGAAGTTTTTACATAGCCTATCTCAAAGACAGAAAACATGATGCTTTTGTAGACAACGTAGTCAATTATCTGCTCTCGCTTAACAGAGTGTAGATAGCGTCTTATTTTATAAACTTGGAGTTTTCCGGATTTGAGAGAAAAGATGCCATGGAGTTTTTCACTCCGCTTTCGTCTATATCAGCTTCTTGTTTCTTTGTTTCCTCTTTATATGCAGATATATTAATCAAAACCGGAGTTTCATCGATAATAATCTGTAAAATACTCAGCAAGGGTACATGTACAACACTTCCAAAATTTTCACTACCAAAACCTGCCTCAAAAATTAAAATATCATCCTCTATTCTGGCAGTCTCAAATGTATATCCTGCTAAAAAGAAAAGTGTCAACGGACGAAACTCAGCGTTTATACTTTCCGGTAGTGCCGGTGCAAAACTCACATCTTCGATTTTACATAAAATACCGAAATTCTGCTCTTTTTCAAACAGCAGAACAATCAACTCCTGAATATTTTTTTTCATTAAGTGTGCAAAATCTCTGTCTTGTATTATATTTTCTAACAAATTATATCCCTTATGTTTTCATTTGGTATTATATCAAAATCTATCATAGCATTCATCAGTGCAACCTGTTCGAAATGATTTAAATCCTCTACAGATATATCATCTTCTCTGATTTTCCCGCTCTCGAGCAACCTTGCTCTGGTCGTTCCTTCAAGCAAAGGGCTTTTTGGTGTTATCCATTCATCTTTATATTTAAAAGCGATATTGGCAATGGATGTATCTGTAATAAGAGAATTTTTTACAATAAGTATGTCATCACAAAAAGATTTTTTTTCCAGCAGCTTCTCTATTTTGCTTCTGTCATAATATTTTTTACAATACTCTATCTCATTATCAAAAACAAGTTTCAGGGTTTGAATACTCTTTTTTTTATACTGATGGTATGTGATGCTGTACTCTTCGCCATCATATACAACCCTGCACCGGAAAAATCCTGATGCGGGAGGATGTAAAATATCTTGTAGTATAATGCCGGAATACCCAACTGTTTTCTCAAGCCGTTTTTGATGGTATGCAAGATGAAACAGTTTTGCATCAACTGCTTTGATTGTTTCTAAATATTGAATTTTATTCACTGAAAAGTTCTGTACTTAAGTACCTTTCTCCCGTGTCACATAAAACGGTCACAATCGTTTTGCCTTTGAATTCCTCCCGTGAAGCCACCTGCATAGCAGCATATACATTTGCTCCTGAAGATATACCTACAAGCAATCCCTCTTTTTTTGCCAACATTCTGGCTGTTGCTATGGCATCTTCATTACTCACTTTTATCACTTCACTGTAACAGGAGGTATCTAAAATTGCAGGAACAAAACCTGCGCCTATTCCCTGAATTTTATGTGGAGCCGGGCTCTCTCCTGAGAGAATTGCCGAAGCTTCAGGCTCTACTGCAAAAACAGCAATATCTGCAATATGTTCTTTCAAGACCTTCGAAGTTCCGCTAAGCGTTCCTCCCGTCCCTACAGCTGCCACAAAAGCATCCAGATTTTGCTCTGTATCACGGAGGATTTCCTGTGCCGTTGTGATTTCATGTATCTCCGGATTTGCCGGATTTTCAAACTGTTGTAAGATTATAGAGTCCGGTGTATTTTCCTGAATTTCCAGTGCTTTTTGAATGGCTCCGTTCATCCCTTTTGCAGCCGGAGTCAGTACCAGTTCAGCGCCTAAAGCCTTGAGCAGGTTTCTTCTCTCTACACTCATAGACTCAGGCATAGTTAAAATAAGTTTTAAATTTTGAGCTGCACAGTTGGCTGCCAGAGCAATTCCTGTATTTCCGCTTGTAGGTTCAATAATCGTTGTATTTGCTTGAATACGTCCTGATTCTATACCCCTGCGGATCATATTGAATCCTATTCTGTCTTTGACCGAACTTGTCGGATTCATAAACTCACATTTTCCCAATATCGTGGCACCTGTCAGCTTTGATGCCTCATTCAGCCTTACCAATGGCGTGTTGCCTACTAATTCAGTTATATTTTTTGCAATTTTCATTATTTTTCCTCTTGAAGTAATTTTACACTAAAAAGATTATTTACACAAACTTCTATCATTTTGTAGACTTCTAAAAATCCGTCAAATCCGTCAAAAAAATACGGATCCGGAACATCCTGACAATTAAATGCGAAGCATCCCAGCTTTTCTATATTTTTGGCACCCAGTTTCTTGACATGCAGCCTGTTGTTTTCATCAAGTACAACTATCAACTCATATAAATCAATATCTTCTTTTGTAAACTGTCTCGCTCTAAGATGGCTGATATCTATGCCGTGCATTTGTGCCACCTTGATTGAACCCTCACATGGGGGTTCGCCGATATGCCAGTCTCCTGTCCCTGCAGAGTCTATTTTTATATCTATTTTATGTTCTTGTGCTATTTTTTTGGCAATCCCCTCTGCCAACGGGGAACGGCAGATATTGCCAAGACATACAAATATAACGGATTTCATATATTTCCTATTCTTTGAGTATAATAAGTATTGCTATTTTAAAGCAATACTTATTATACAAAAAAATAGAGGCAATCATGGCAATCTACAGTAGCGACGGCAAAAAATTACTTAATGTTGAGTTTGATGTAACGCCACAGGTTGGAGATATAGTTGATGACATGCGTGTTTTATCTGTCAATCAAAAAGAGAATGAAGAATATGCCGTATTCTTGCTTGAACCAAATACACGAGTCACCTGTTATGTTTTTGATGAAATTTTCATTATCGGCAAAGAAAGTGGATTTGAAAGTTTAAATGATGCCGTTTGTTCCTGGAAAAATGACGAAATCTAAAAGAGTGTCATCGCATATGTTTTTGCAAAAACATGTTTAACTGATTTGCAAAAAGTTCGGCATCTTTTGAACCAAAAGGCTTCGGACCTTGCGTCATCTCTCCCATTTCTCTGATATTCTCCATGAGATTCCGCATTGCAAGATACTGTTTGATGTTGTCTTTGCTGTAAAGTTCGCCTCTGTGATCTATTGCATGGGCATTCTTATCTATAACTCTGTCCGCCAAGGGAATATCTGCAGTGATAACCAAATCCCCCGAATGTACTTTTTGTACAATTTTATTGTCAGCCTCATCTGCACCTGCATCTACAATGACATACTCTATATTTTTTGATTTTCCAATATTGATTTTTTTATTTGCAAACACACAGGTTTTTATGCCGTACTTTTCTATTTGACGAAAAATAATCGGTTTTAAGAGGTTAGGAAAGGCATCGCCGTCTATATATATTCTCAGCATTATATTTCTCTTTTTAAACATTATAACAAATAAACAAACATTCAAAAAGGGCGTATCGTTACATGTAATTATAAATTTGGATTTTTCAGGTTCTACACAAGAACCTGTTTTAATACCTCTTCTACCCGTTTGACCGGTACAATCTCAAGTGCTTCTCTTACTTCTTTTGGAATATCTTCCAAATCTCTTTCATAATTTTTTACAGGAATCAAAGCTTTAGTCATATCTGCTTTATATGCAGCTATAAGCTTCTCTTTTAATCCGCCAATCGGCAGGACATCCCCTGTTAATGAAACTTCTCCTGTCATGGCGACATCTGAACGTACTTTATAGGAGCCGAGTATGGAAGATATAACTGTTACCATAGCTATACCTGCACTCGGTCCGTCTTTTGGCGTTGCGCCGTCCGGTACATGTACATGTAAATCATACCGTTTATATACTTCGCTTGGATCAACTTCTATAATTTCTTCTTTTTCTTTAAAAGTAAGCGGAATATTGTCTTGAGAAATTCTCAGCTTGCGTTTGTCTATAAGTGTTTTTACAACACTCATGGCAATTCTTGCAGACTCTTTCATAACATCACCAAGACTGCCTGTAAGCTGCAGATTGCCTTTGCCTTTGATGCGGATACTCTCTATTCGTAAAACATCTCCGCCTACTGCTGTCCATGCCAGGCCGTTGACTACACCGATAACAGGAACTTTGTCTGTTTTTTCAATCTCAAAGACACTTTTATCAAAAAACTGTTTTAAGTTTTTCAGTGTCACTGATACTTTTGCAACATTTTTGTGTTTTAGCAGTTCCATAGCTGCTTTTCTCGCCATTTCAGCTATACGGCGGCGTAAATTTCTCACACCTGCTTCACGTGTATAACTGTGTATCAGCTCTTTTAACGCCGGTTTTGAAATACTGAGTTCAGATTTTTTGAGTCCGTGTTTTTTAATCTCCTGCGGCAACAGATAACGACGGGCTATCTCAAACTTTTCCTGCGGTGTATATGAACTTAAGGTGATAAATTCCATTCTGTCACGCAAAGGAGCAGGAATACGCCCGACATCATTTGCTGTTGCTATAAAAATCACATTACTCAGATCCAAATCAAAATTCAGATAATAATCGCGAAACTCGCTGTTTTGTTCAGGATCCAAAATCTCTAAAAGAGCCGCTGTCGGGTCCCCTCTTTGTGAGCGGGTAATTTTATCGATCTCATCAAGCACTATCACAGGATTCATTTTTTTCGCATCTATAAGCCCCTGTGCTATACGTCCCGGCATAGCCCCAACATAAGTACGGCGATGTCCGCGCAATTCATTCACATCTTCAAGACCGCCCAGTGCTATTCTGATAAGCGGACGTTTGAGTGCTGTTGCTATAGAGTTGGCAAGAGAGGTTTTTCCGACACCCGGAGGGCCGGAAAAACACAATATCGCTCCAGCACTTTTTTTCGCTGAGACACCACGAAGTTCAAGCAGTTCTTTTACTGCAAAATACTCTACGATTCTCTCTTTTGGTTTTTTTAGCGAAAAATGGTCTTTGTTGAGCTGTTCTTCCACACTCTCTATGCGAAGCGGTTTTTTTGCCAAATCGCCAAAAGGAAGATCCAAAGCCCAGTCAAGATATGTCTGCGTCATAGAAGCATCCGAAGAATCCGGGTGCATACGTGCAAATCGTTCAAGCTGTTTGCTTATCTCTTTGTAGGCATCTTCTCCCATTTTTTCTTTTTTGGCTTCAAGCTTTTTTCTGTACTCTTCTATCTCTTCTTCTCGGGATGTGTCCGTTCCGAGTTCTTTTTGAATCTGTTTGAGCTGCTCTTTTAAGAAGTACTCTTTGTTGACTTTTTCTATATGTGTATGTACTTTTGAACGAATTTCGCGCTGAAGCTTGTTTGCCTCTATCTCATCAATCAACAGATCGATAAGATCCAAAAATCTTTTTTCTGTATCAGTTTCTACAAAAAGCTTATAAGCCTGCTCTTTTTTGAGTTTTACTGTTGAACATATCAGATCAATGATACGGTTGTGATCATGATTTTCTTCTATAGTTCGCAGTAGATCGGGCGGGAAATAGTTACTTACAGCAGCCAAAGCTCTCACTTTTTCACGCACGACTTCAAGTATTGCATCAATTTTTAAAGAATCAACCTCTGTTGACTGCATCACGTCTACATGGGCTATAAGCGGATCTTCTGCAACTTTATATAAAGATTTTGCACGGGCAAGCCCTTGAAAAAGTACTTTGACCCGTCCGTCAGGAAGCGAAACCTTTCGCATAATTGAACCTACCACACCTGCGTCATACAGTGCGTCATACTCTCTTTCACCTTCATGTCCTGGCTTAGTCGGGCAGACTATCACCAAAGAATTGTTTTCAATGGCCTTTGTTGCCGCCTTAATATTTTTTTCATCACTTAAAAAAAGCGGTGAAATCATAAAAGGATATAAAAAAAGTTCATCTTCTGCTATCACCGGGATGTCAGCAGGAAATTCTCCGTAGTTGCTTAATTTCATAAATATAGTTTCCTTATATTATTTTGTTTTATTATTGTCTGATTTAACTGTATTTCTAGAGACGACACTCTGTGTATCCGGAATCATAAAAGCATACCAGCTGGATGTACCGTCTCCTTCAAATATTTCTCTGTACCATGGTATTTTTGCACGCTCAACTTCATCCCATTTTATCCACGGGTCTACTCTTAAGGTGCGATAATATGCTGCCGATTCCGGCTTGTCTAACCTGGTATACAAATCGACAATTTCCTTGTTTAAAGAGGCATCAGCAAGATATAAATTTGTCAGCATCGTATCCACCAAAGAGTAGTACATAGAGTGCGGATAATTTTGCTTGAATGTTTTTGCATTTTTTATGGCCTCAAGTATAAGCCCTTGATCACGTCTTGGATTTGGAAGGGCCATATATTTTGCTTTAATCTTTAAAAATTCCGCGAACTCTCTCTCATTGGCATTTGCATATCTTCTGACATATTCATTTAAAAAGTGTTCAGTAAGCAGATACTCTTCATTGTGCATATGCGCAATTGCAAGAATCATGGTTGCCTCAGGCAAAAGAGGTGACCCGATATGTTCCCCCTGTAAAGAGGAATAATAGTCATCCGCTTTGTCAATATTTCCGGATGAAATAGACTCCACAATTTTGCCATACCAGTAAACAGCCGGCTTGTTGTATTCCTCCACCTCTTTTGAACACGAAGCAAATAAAATGATAAAAGAGAGAGCAAATACAAAAGAGAATTTTGATTTCATATGAAAATATCCTAATTAAATTAAATTGAATGTTATTTTATCCAAAAGTTATATAATAGGGATTAAACTAAAAAAATTTATGTGTTATAATAAATAAATAAAAGGTTCAACAAGATGGATATAAATCAAATAAAGCGTATTTTACAAAGATATGACACTGTCGAAAATGCATTACTCTTTGGGTCGTATGCAACAAATACCCAGCACAACATGAGTGACATGGATATTGCAGTGCAAACAAGCCGTGAACTCAATTTGTTTGAGATGGGTGATATTATCGCAAGCCTTGAGACGGAACTAAATCATAAAATAGATTTTGTAATATTTAATGAACTTTATAAAACATCACCACTTCTTGCCTATAATATCTACAAAAACCATACGATTCTTATACTGAATAATAAAAAAAATATGATGTCTTCAAAGAAAATGCTCTCCATTACTATCTTGATTTTAAGCATATACTTGATGAGCAAAACCTGGCATTTAGCAAAAGGATAAGTAATGGAAATATTGCAAAAACTCAAACAGCTTGAAGAAAATATAAAAATATTAGAAGAACTGAAACAAGAGATGCAAGTTGAAGACATTGCGGCAAATAAACGTTACGAATGGGAACTTCGATATGGTTTTTTTGAATCAATACAAATAATGATAGATATCAGCTGTAAAGTGACAAATTATTTTAACCTGGGGAAGCCTGAAAATTATAAAGAATGCATAGAAATTCTTAGTAAAAATGACTACCTAAACAAATTTCATAGCCAAAAGTATATTGCAATGATAGGACTTCGAAATCTTCTTATCCATGAATATACGACAATTGACATAAAAAAACTCTATGATTTTTTAAATTCTATTGATGACTTCAAAAATTTTATAGGTGAGATTAAAGAAAATATATCTGAATAAGTGGTGGCCTGTCTCGGAATCGAACCAAGGACACAGTGATTTTCAGTCACTTGCTCTACCGACTGAGCTAACAGGCCATTTGTTTAAAAGAAATGAAATATTATCAGACGCTTACTAAATTTGAGCTTATACTGACATGTGAAACATTAATTCACATCAAAAAGTTATCAAAATCAGTCTCCTTTGCAGCTGTTTCAGAATAATCTTGAAAAAAAGTGCTACAATTAAGTAAAAAGAGAGGGTGAGCCCTGATTTTTGGTGCACTTTTTTTACTTTTACTTTCAAAAAGGGTTATTATGAAAAATTTTAAAATACAATCTGTAATACTTTTATTTATTTTTTTACCTGTTTTTGCCTTTGCCGAAGCAATTAATGATACTTTTACAACGGATCAAAACACCCTTCTAAATGAAAATGTTTTAACAAATGATTCAGGATTATACAAGCAGGTCACCTCATATACAGCTCCGTCCCATGGAACAATTTCAAGTTTTTATACAAATGGCAACTTTTCATATACTCCAGATGCAAACTATGTGGGAACTGATACATTCACATATACTATGAGATGGTGGTGGTTGGGATGGAACGAGGGAACTGCAACAGTTACTATTACTGTACAAGGCACAACTCCAATCGTTACTAATGGAATTGCCAATGACATTTGTTATGACAGTATCTCAGTCAGTGGACTAAATTTTGGATTTATAAATGTTCTCAGCAAAACAACTATTCCTATCAGAAATATTTCAAATGATAATTTATCTGATGTACAGGTAGTTCTGGCATCTGATTCGCTTTTTTCAGCTTTTTCAAACTGTGATGTTTTAGATGGTGACGGCAGTGAAACATGTTCACAAACAAGTGATTTGAGTTTTTTCAATACTTTTACAGCCTTTAACAGCGGTGTCACATATGATTTACAAACACTTATATCAAACAATTCAAAAAGTGCTTATGTTGAATCACTCTTTAGTTTTTTAAACAGTAACGATTATGATTTATTGGCAACATATACAAAAGACGGCACGACATACAGTGGAAAACTTTCACAATGCAAAAGTGATACAAACGAGACTTCAGATGGTCGTCCTTTTACCATTAGAAATCCGGATGACACCAGAAATATTCGAGGTAATGTCAAAATCATCGGGAACACTGTTCTGTGTGAAAAAGACAGTAATGGTCAATGCAAGGAAACCTCTGATCCAAACAATAACACTACTTTAAGTTACATTAAAGAGGTAGATGGTTTCATCAATGCTTCAAAAGCAAAAATAAGCGGTATTCCGGATACTGCAGAGGTAGTGTGGGCAGGGTTTTACGCACAAGGATATACAAATGAATCCCTAGAAACAGTTCGAGCAGACCTCAATTCTCAGCCAATGTACCTTATAGCACCGGATAACACTCTTTTCCCGCTGTATCCGGAAGTGATTGATTCCTTACAGTGGGTTGGCTACACCTATTCAACCTTTAGTACCGTCAATGCTCTCATTGGAAAAAAAGGGAGTGAGATAAACGGCTGGTGGACAGGTGCAAATATCAAGGCTAGCGAAGGAAAAGATATATCCTTGGGCTATTTTGGAGCATGGACACTTGTTGTTATATATAAAGACAGCAGTGAAAGCTTTCGTAACATTACTGTGTTTGATGGCTATACTAACATTTCATCATACAACAGAGAAGAGACCATAGATTTAAGCGGTTTTTTAACCCCAAAAGCAGGAGATATCAACTCTACTTTTTCTTTCTTTGCAGGGGAAGGGGATATAGCCTATACTGGAGATGAACTCTATTTTAACGGCTCTCAAATTGGAAACTCCAACAATGTCATGTACTCACACACCAGCGGATTTGAGAAAGAGCCAAGCTTAACAAACAATTTTGGTATAGATATTCAAAATATAGATATCGGTACATCCGGAGCAGACTTGCTAGGATACAAAGACACCAGTGCTACAGTACGCTTTACATCAAGTGGAGATTCATACTATCCTAGTATGTTTGTTTTCACAACAAACCTTTATACCCTTGATATCTGTTACGATTATACCTATGGACAAAACGGATACTATACTACAGCACCAAGTATCAAACCTGCACTTATTGATGGAACTTTCAACAAAAGTACACCACTTGACCTTAAAGTCTATTTCAGAAACAGAGAAAATTCTGACACTACTATTAACAACCTGAACATAGATATACTAAACCTTAAAGAAGCCGTTTATCATTTAAACTCTACAAAAATAGCTAAAACAGATACCACTGTGACAAATATTGATGATAATATTTTAGATATTGCATCGGACAAAAGTTATGTTAAGAACATCCCTATTGGTAGCTTTGGAAGTTTGGATTATTTTTATCTCTACTATAGTTTAGACCTGAATCAAAGTACTCTTTCAGAAGTACCGGTTGACATAGAGTTTCGCTATGATTTGACTGTTGACGGTATTGGATTAGGGACATACAGCACTAAATTAAGCGACATGGATCCTTGCCAGCCGACTCCAGGCTACGAACCGGTTCCGGATATTTTCAATATTGTTCAAGCCGGAGAAACAAAAAGTGATGATCCTTACTATTATTTTAATATTCCAACACAGGTCGTCAACAGAGTGGGGAACTTTTTATTAGAATCAATGGATCCCAATGATTTAAACAAATCAAAAGCTGTCAGCAAGGCACAGGATGTCAATATTACAATGGTAAATATGTCAGGTTTTCATTATACCAATGCAACCTGTACAGATCCTGACAACAGTATTGTGATAGGCACGCCTGTAAGCACACACTTTAATATTAATGATACAACCGTCAGTATTGATAAAGATGCAATGCGTACTGCAGCAGTCTTTTCCAAAGCCTCTCAAAATGCGGCCTTTAGAATTATTTATACAGATGAAAACAACAATACGAAAAGCATCTGTTCAAGAGACAACTTTGCCATCCGCCCGGAAGGTTACTCTTTTGAATTTACAGACTATAATCACTCAAATCCGTCACAAAAAAGTTTTATCATAGACAATAACGGCAGCAACATAAAAACTGCCCACTTGGCTGCGGGGTACAATTACCTCTTGACCATGAATGCAACGGACCATCTTAACAATACACCTGTCCTCGGTTACGCCACAAGTAGTCTTGATGCAAATATGACATGGCAGGGAACTTCTTCACTTGTTTGTAACGATGAAAGCAATATTACACTCGAACATCCTTTTGTCAATGGTGTTGCAGAAACGAACACAACATGGAACAATGTCGGATCATACAAACTTCATATTATTGATACAAAATGGACAGCGGTTGATTCTCTCTATCTTGATCATCATACAGCTCCGTATTTTCAAACAGGAGCGGACTGTATACAAAACTCATCTGCAGTCGAAGATGAAAGTTCTGCTTCCAAGAATGGTTGTAACATATCTTCGGTGCATCATAATAATGACTATTCCCAAGATTTTCAGGATATGCTTGTATTTTATCACCCTTACAGATTTGATCTCAATGCAACTGCAGGAGGAACAGCTGTTACTCCTACTATCGGCTTGCTGTTTACTCCTGTGCCAGGCACCACACCGTATATCTATATGGCAGACATTAACAATACACTGGATGAGAATATGTCCTACCATTTAAACGGGAGCATTACAGCTTTAGGTGAAAACAATGTCACCCTTTCAAACTTTGTAGACCAATGTTATGCAGTACCTTTGGATATAAACATTTCTACAAGCAACAGAGACTTGAATGACTCAAAGGGGAATCATGTTCCCTACAGAATACGTTTTCATGACATTAATTCGAGTGGCAATATTATAAATGCATTGGATATCAATCTTACAGAAACAAATCCCGCACTGCAGTCTAATGACATACGCATTCAAACTGCTCAAACATATTTTCCTAAAAATTTAAACGGTACTATGCAGACACGCTTAAATATGAACTATGTGAGAGAAAAAGACACTGCTGTCAATCCGACAACACTCACCTTTATAAAGTATCAGGTCAACTGTACAAATGCAGTAGCTGATTGTACTTTTCATGCTGACCTTATAAACAGCAAGACAACAAAAGGGATTAAAGATTTAAATTCGACAATACCCGTCAGGCACTATTACGGGCGCACAAATACACCGAGACAGACTGTTTTAGGTTCTGACGGCAATGTTTCTGTATACTATGAAGTATTCTGCAACGGGGCTACATGTAACAAATCATTACTTCAAGACGGGAACAGTTCAACATCAACAGACGATCCGCGTTGGTTTGTCAATACCAACCATACTAGCGATGCAGGAACAGCTGCACAAACAGCCACAGTGCAAAAGAATGGTGTAAATGTAAGTATTACCAGAGAAGCCAACGGAAATCATCCTGACTATATTGGAGTACACTACAATGGAAGCAGCGGATATCCGTACAAGGCAACAATGGAAAACAATGCCTCAGGCTGGCTCATTTATAACAAATACAATGCCAATGCCGTAACCAATGAGTTTCAGGTAGACTTTGTCAATCCTAATGCAAACTGGGCCGGCATATATGAAACAAATGCCACAACCAATAAAAATGCTTCTGATAATACCAACAGGAGACTTATGTGGTAAAAAAAAGCGCTTTTACGCTCATAGAGCTTATTTTTGCCATCGTCGTGATTGCAATTACTGTCATCTCTTTGCCAATGATGAATCAGTCCATTTCAAAAGGAATTGATTCAAATCTGCTGCAAGAAGCCATTTTTGCAGCAGCAACAGAACTCAATGAAGCAACAACTGCCCAATGGGACGAAGCTTCCATAGATGAAAACGCAAGTACAACTGTCAGTCAGGTTATAAACCTCGACGGCTTATGTGAAAACAATCAATCCAGTCAACACTACCGATTAAAACCCGGACATATTCTGGAACCGCTTCATAGAAAATGTTTAAACAATTTAAATCAAACAGCACTCCATTCCAATACCAACCCGGACGTTGATGCAGTTGAAGACAAAGCACATGGATACAGAAATATATTTTTAAACTTAACACCGGGGCAGGAAGGGTACAAGCAAGACTTTAACTCTTCACTTGTCATCAGCTATAACCCTGTATTTGACGGAATTCAAAGACCTAATATGAAAAAATTAACCATTACCGTTAAAGATGAAGAAGGTAATGTTGTTACTTCTTTATTTACCTATGTTGCAAATATCGGCGGCATAGACTACTACAAAAGGTCCTATTAATGAAGAATCGTTTTGCTTTTACTATGCTTGAATTAGTATTTGTCATTGTCATTATGGGAATTATAGGAAAATTCGGCGTGGAATTTTTGGCACAGGCCTATAACAGTTTTATATTCTCAAAAATAAATCATGAACTCCAGTCAAAGAGTGAAGCTGCGGTTGAACTCATAGCAAAACGGCTCGAAGGTCGCATAAAGGATTCTGTGATTGCCAGAGAAGCAAATAAAAATTTTGATCCGATCGGAGACGTAAATAATTCAAAAACCTATGCAGTGTTAGAATGGATTGGCAGTGATACGGACGGCTTTCGCGGTATTTCAGATACCACTGCAATCCATCTTCCTAATTGGAGTGGCATTATAGATCTGGATGCAGGAAACAGCAATACATTGGTATCTCCGGAGACCAATACCACAAAAACAAATACTTTGATTGCTATACTCTCAAGTGGTACTGCAGGAATAAATGACAGCGCCATCTTCTTTACAGGGGCAGACAGTGACATCCGTACCGGCTATGGATGGGATACAAATACAACGATAATAAATGCCCAGCAAGGAGCTATGCACCCTGTCCAAAGTGTAGCCGGACAACCGACACAGTTTACATCTTCTACAGGTACAGACTTCAGCGGTGTCGATATTTACGAGTATTACAAATTAGCATGGACTGCCTATGCCGTAGCTATGGAGGACTATAATTCAACTACAAAAATGGGTAATTTATATCTATATCACAATTATCAGCCATGGCAGGGAGAACAATATGATGACAACAATGACAGCCTCCACAAATCATTACTTATGCAAAATGTCAGTACCTTCCGATTTACCGCTATAGGTTCTATTATGAAGATTCAGGTATGCACGAAAACAGACTTGGCAGAGGAGTACTCTTTATGCAAAGAAAAAACAGTATTTTAAAAGGGAAGCGTTCAGGTATTGCCATGATTATGGCGATTGCCGTTATTGTCATTATTGCAACCATAATGGCTTTAGCCATTTCTCTTACTTCCCAAACAACCAAACGCACGACAGATGTCTATCTGTATGAGCAGTCTGTACTTCTTGCGCACAGTGCAGCAGAATATGCACTTTTGCGGATTTCGCAAACTCCACCTTGTACTGATTTAGATACAACATTCACGCAAGACACACTTTACAATATAACAATCAAACTACAATACATATATTATGATGATCCAAATACACCTTTAGTCAATGAAGCACAAGCTGTTTGCAATGCTATACCTGCTGCCAACAGAGGCATACTCTATACAACTGTTACCACACCCGAACAAAACGGTTCTGTCCTTATGGATGTAACTGTAGATGTAAATGATACAACAGTTGCCAGTGAACCTGTCAGATATTTCAAAAGAACTCTGCAAAAATTATAGATTCGTACTTTTTATTAAACTTTTTAATGGTATAATTTTTTTCCAATAGAATAAAAAAGGATTTAATCATGAATATCAGCATGACAGGAAGAAATGTAGAACTTACTGATGCTTTAAAAGAGCATATTTCAGCTTCTATCGAAACACTAAAAAAATTTAATTTAGATATTATTTCGGTAAATGTTGTTGTCTCTACACAGACAAAAAAGGGCAAAGAACACGCTATTGTTGAGTTTGTCATCAATCTTGCACATAAAAATACTATAGTAATCAAGCAAAATGATGAGGATGCCTATGCTGCTATTGACCTTGCAACCAACAGAGCACAAAAATCACTTCGTCGTCTCCATGACAAAGTAACAGACCATCAAAAAGTCGGTTTAAATGAAGTCAAAGCGGAAGAAGTCGATGTAAAAGCTGCTGCAGAAGCAATGGAAGATGAAATCATTCCGGTAGAACTTGAACTCTACAAGCCTCGTGAAGTCGAAGATGTTTTAGAAGATCTTAAAAACAGTGATAAAACATTTGAAATCTTTTTAGACAATGAAAACAAAACACGTGTTCTTTTTAAAATGGGGAACAAAAAATTCGGGCTCTATTAAACCCGAAACCCGTACTTCAGTGCGGGCTTTGTGTCTTTAAAGACTAAGACCCAGGTTAACACTTAGGTTTAGAAACAGCTTTTAAATCTTTTTTTACCATTTTAACTATTTCTTCATCTTGCGCAAAATCCACCCATTTAAACCGGCTCCCGCTTTGTACAATTCCTTTGAGCAGATCACCACTCTTTCGAAACTTCAAATCCAAATTTGCTATATCAAATCCGCTTTTGGTATGTATAAATTCATCTAAACGCTCAGACTTTTTTTGTTTGTATATAAAAAGCAGTAGCCTTTTAAACCGGTACGGCTCACCCTTCCACGAAGCTGATGCAACGTTGAAAGCCCCAAACGCTCTGCTCCAACTATTACTACCGTACTCAGACGAGGCAAAGATATACCCACTTCTACAACTGTAGTCGCTATCAATATGTCGCCTTTTTCTCTAAAATCAAGCAGTACCTGCTCTTTGTCTTTGTCTTTTCCATGGGTCACATAAACATTCTTAAAATTTTTCTCCCAGTAGCCCCGTGCCTCGTCTATACTCTGATAATCAAAAGCTTCACTCTGCTCCACCAAAGGGTAGACAAGTAAAACCTGATTGTTTTTTGCAATTTCCGCCTTTACATGTAAAAGCAATGCTTGAAAATCATTTCTGTGAATGACTTTTGAACAAATATCTTTTGTAAAAGGCGTAGTAGTAATGAGGCTGACATCTATATGTGCACTCTCAATCATCGCCTGTGTTCTTGGAATCGGAGTGGCTGAAAACTGTATAAAATGCGGTTTTAATGCCTGTTCTGTCACCAATTTTTCAAGCATATTTCTTTGTAGAGTTCCAAAACGATGCTGTTCATCCACCATAATCAGTGAAGCCTGCGGCAATTCTCGATACAGAAGCGCATGCGTTCCTATGATAAAGTCATAAGGACTCAAGTCTGTTTTTTTTGTTTTATTTGTTACAAGTGCAGCTTTGAGTTGAGGAAGATATTTTTGTGCCTCTTCAAAGAGCTGATTTGCCAAAATCGTTGTCGGAGCCATTAAGACAGATCGGTTTGGCATATTCATATAGGCAGCTGCCAGAATCACCATTGTTTTACCGCTCCCCACATCCCCGACAACCATCCGTTTTGCCGCTACATCTTTTTTCAAATCCTGATAAATATCTTCTATAGCTCTCAACTGCTCTTCTGTCAGCACAAAAGGGAGCGTTTTACTCCATGGCGTATACTCTTTTGCCTGTGAAGAGAGTGATTCAAAATAACGCCTTTTTCCAGCTAACATCTGCATATAGGAAAAAAGTTCCGTGTATTTTAATGCCTTGCGTGTTTTTTCACTGTACTCTTTATTTTGTAAAAATTCATCTGTTGGAAAATGAAGTGCTAACAGCTCCTCGGCAATATCTTCACGCAGCTTTACATGTAACAGGTTTTCTTTTGTAAGACAATTCTGTACAAGCCGTTGCATAACATCGCTTCTGAGTGCCGTTTTATATTTTGGAGTAATCATCCCCACTTTAGAGACTTTTTTTGGCATACTCATACTGCAGTGCCCCTGCTTGCAGTCTATAACACCGTAATAACAATCCCTCTTTCCTACTTTAAACTGATGTAACATGTAAGGTTTGGGGCGAAAAAGCACTCCCTGAACAGTATGCCCGAGATTGTGTGCAAAAAAAGTAATTTGAATAGAATTTGGGGCTTTATAGACAGACTCAACCGTCGCATCTATGAGCTGTGCTTTTTGTGGAAGTAATTTTTCATGAAGTCTGTAATCTTCATAGGTATGAGGTACCAGCAAGGCAAGTTCCAAAACAGAATTAATTCCAAGCTTGCGAAACTTTGCCTCTTCATCCTTTGATAAATTCATAATTTCCCTTTTCAAACTAAATTATAAAGAAAAAGAAAAAAACTTTTATAAAATATGACAAATTGAAATAAAATTAAGTATTTACTCTTTTAGTACGTTCATCTTCCTGTTCTTTATAGAGTTCTGCACACCCTTTTGAAAGTTCTCGAATTTTTAAAATATAGTTTTGTCTTTCTGTTTGTGAAATTGCTTTTCTTGCGTCTAAAACATTAAACGTATTTGATGCCATCATACATAAATCATAGGCAGGTAAAGGCAAACCGGCCTCAAGTGTGCGTAAACACTCTTTGCTTTTTGCATTAAAGTCAGCAAAGAGCATTTCTGTATCGGCTACTTCAAAGTTGTATTTTGAAAACTCGATTTCACTCTCTTTGTGCACATCTTTATAGAGCGTTTGACTTCCATCAGGAGCAATATTCCACACGATGTCAAAGACCGTATCAACGCCTTGCAAATACATTGCCAGACGCTCCGTTCCGTATGTAATTTCAACCGCAACCGGATCGCATTCAATGCCTCCGACCTGTTGAAAATAGGTAAACTGCGTCACTTCCATACCGTTAAGCCATACTTCCCAGCCAAGTCCCCATGCACCGAGTGTCGGAGACTCCCAGTTGTCTTCTATAAAACGAATATCATGTTTTGCAACATCAAGTCCCAAATACTCCAAAGACTGCAGATACAACTCTTGGATATTATCCGGCGAAGGTTTTATAAGTGCCTGAAACTGGTAATAGGAACCTAGACGGTTGGGATTTTCTCCGTATCTTCCGTCTGTCGGACGGCGAGAGGGAGCGACATACGCCGTTGCCCAGGGCGTAGAATCGAGTGAGCGCAAAAATGTAGCAGGGTGAAAAGTTCCTGCTCCGGCAGGAATATCGTAAGGCTGTACAATATTGCACCCCTGTTTCATCCAGAATTCTTGTAATTTGAGTAACATTTCGCTAAAAGTAATCATTTTTTGCCTTCAATTTGTTTTTGCTATTATAGCCAAAGAGACTTTTTTAGTATTTAAAAACAATTCCAAATTTAATGTATTCGTTATATGCTTTACTTTCCGGTTCCAAATACCCTGTGCCTGTATTATCATATACAACATTAGATTCCTCTATTTTTTGATACTGATATGTATATGCAGCATATAAAGAAAATTTTTGTGTAATTGCATATTTTATAGGCAGTGTAAACTCCATAATATTTGCAGAACCTAGCTTAAAGTCATCACTAATACCTGTAGCACTCATTCTAGGTCCTAACCCATATTGAAACTCAAATTTCGGGGCAATTTTCAAATCATAATACATATAAGAAAATGAAACACTTGGTCGAAGAGAAAACCATGTATAGTCTTCTATTTGTTGAGCTGACAGCTTCCTGCGCCAAAATCTGTACCCAACACCTAGAGAGATAGTAGTTGTAAAGGAAGATCTATCTTCATAAGTGTGTGCAAAATCTATTTCCATATCATAAATTTGATTTGAAGTTATACTTACTAAACTTCCATATCCAAGGTTAGAACCAATGTATGCACCCTTGTATTCTGTATTGCCACCTACAGCCATGATATTTATTGATACCGTATCAAAATCTTGTGAAGTTTCTGTTTGCTTTATATATTTATATTGAATTTCTAGACCATTTAAATCTGCAAAATCTGATTCTTCACTATCCAAAAAAACTCCATTTTCGGACTCTTTATAATCCATACTCATACCAACAATATTTATGGCATATTCATAACTTACTTTTGCAAATACCGTTGAACTAACTAACAGCATACCTATCGTCAGTTTTTTTAACATTTTGATTCCTTATACAAGTTTACAAACTATATCACCGACTTCTTTGCCTAATGAGTTGGCAACAACATTGCATTTTACTTTGAGCAAAAAACAGATATTATCTCTGTGGCTTGGACTGAGACATTCATAATTTCCCATGCCCTTGCTTATCACCAAGTCCGCTTCATCAAAAAGCTTTTGTGCCTCTTTTGCAGCACGTTCGTAAACAAATCCCGGAGTATTGACACCGCTGTCAACCAGATTGCAGAGTTTCTCAAAGCCGGCTTCTTTTGCCTCTTTACATGTAACGTCATTGATTATAGGATTACCCCGTACCATATAAGTACATGTAAGTTTTGGATAGAGTTCCTGTAAAGTCTCTATAAACAAATAGTCAAAAATATGTTCGCCGACATTATCACCAAGAATTACAATGTTTTTTGCAGTTTGCAATACTTTTGCAAACGCTTCAAAATCATTATGAGAAAATTCTGTATGAAAGATTTTCTCAAGTTCTTCCTGCAAATCAAATTCTACCTGAGCAGCCAAATCTATAACATTGCCTGCTACAGCAATTTTTGTGGCTGTCAAAAGTTTGTCATTACATGTAAAGAGTTTTTCTTTTAAAAACGGAATAAAGGACAGGGCTTTTTTTGTTGAGAGTTCTTTGACCTCATCATACAGGTCTTTTTTATCTGCAATCTCTGACATTTTTTCATACACATCTGCAGCAATTTCCGGAGGAGTTTTTGAAAAAGAAAAATCTTTGCTCATGCTTTCCACAGTTGTTCTGAGTCTGTTTTTTAAAGTTTCATCTGCACCAATTGCATCAGCGACTTTCACACTTTGGTTGATGATACATCCGACACATTCATTATCTATGGTCATGCTTTTCCAGTATGTTCATCAATAGCCTTGTTCCACATAAGTTTATATTTGCGGCGCATAAATTCAACTTCCTGCTGTGAGAGTTTGAGCTGTTCTTGCAGAGTATGTATGGTTTTTCTGTCTTCATCATACAGTTCCTGCAAAGAAGCCAATGCTTCACGTAAAAACTCATTTTCCACCCGGACGGCTTCGAGTGTTTCATCTTTTGCATCCAAAACTTTTTCATGCAGATTGATGATAGTCCCGATGGTTTTTTCAACGAACTCAGGCTGAACAAGCATTTCATGGGTGTTTTTTTTCGCAAGTTCCTTAAGTTTGGCAGGCACAACGGCTTCTGTCGCACCTTTTGACGGATCAATGTAACGAATGCCGTCTTCAATTTTTACACTTAATTTGCCCCTCTCAATCAAATCTTCAATAGAAGTTATATCCAATCCCGTCAGTTGACTGTATTCCTCATCACTCATCCACTTCATTGCCAAACCTCTCTTTTGTGTAGCTATTTTATAATAGTTTCTATCTCTAAAGAATCCATCTCTACTTTTTTTGCTTTTGCAATACGGTCTTCTTTGAGTTTTATACTGAGTTCTTCATTGTCAAGCGCCAGTATCTGCATAGCCAGATATGCCGAATTAATAGCCCCTGCCTTGCCTATGGCAACAGTAGCAACAGGCATACCTGCAGGCATTTGCACAGTTGAGAGCAGTGCATCTATGCCTGCCAGTGCAGATGCTGACATCGGTACGCCTATTATAGGTTTGATGGTTTTTGAACTTAATACACCTGCAAGATGGGCAGCCATGCCTGCTGCAGCTATAAAGACCTGCGCACCTTTCTTTTCAGCTTCTTCTATGTACTCTTTTGTACGCTCAGGGGAACGATGCGCTGATGAGATAACCATCTCATAACTGACTCCAAATGCCTCTAATGTGTCAGAACACGATCTCATTACTTCATAATCACTTTTTGAGCCTATTACTATAGATACAAACTTCATATTATTTTACCTTTCTTTTAATTTTAACACTCTGCATTATTTTTTTGGAGCTGTATTCATATCTGCACTCGCCGGTATTCTAAAGAATGTATAGGGCGGAAATTTTGTCGGCAACTCTATAGGGTTGACATTGCCGCTGTGAATTTCTTCCCAGATTTTTCCGTTTTGTGCTTTAAGCTGTTTGAGTTTCATAAAAAATTTCCCGTCTCTTTCATATGTCGAGCCTATATCGTTATCAACCTTTTCCACTTCACTGCCCAAAGGAAAAACGACTTCCATCTCATCACCGGGAAATGTTTTGTATTTACATAAAAAATGTGTGCCCTCGGCATTGACAACACCGCTGACCTGATGCGTGCCAAGCTGCATGGTGAAGTCCAGGCTCTGGGTATCATGTCTTTCAAATGGACGAGAGACAAGATAGGCATCCGTATATCCTCGGTTTTGCAGAGACTGCAGTTCATACTGATACCGTTCGCTGTCAATCTTTCCGGCATAGTAGTCATCTATTGCCATTCTGTATGCCTTTGCTGTAGTAGCCGCATAATAGGCAGTTTTTGTACGTCCTTCTATTTTTATGGAATCCACAGCACCGCTGTCTAAAATCTCTTGTATGTGTGAAGCCAAATTCAGATCTTTTGAATTCATAATGTAGGTACCGACACCCGGGTCCTCTTCAAGCTTGAAAAGCGTACCTGTTTCCGGATTTGCCGCATATATTTCATAAGGAAATCTGCAGTCATTGGCACAGCTTCCGCGATTTGGCACACGCCCGCTTTGCAGGGTTGAGATCAGACAGCGCCCGCTGTAGGCAAAGCACATAGAACCGTGCACAAAAACTTCTAGTTCCAAATCAGGCAAAGCCGCTTTAATCTCTTTTAAGTCACGCAGAGAAATTTCTCGTGCAGTAATAATGCGTGTCGCACCCATTTCATGGTAAATCTGTGCATCAAGCACATTCATAACATTTGCCTGTGTTGAGAGATGCAGAGGCATATCGGGCACCAGATCATGGCACAGTTTCAACACACCCGGTGTCGCTACGATGAAAGCATCGGGCCCCAGTTCACCCATTTTCACAATATGTTTTTTCAGTAAATCAAGCTGGGAATTAAATGGAAATCCGTTTATTGTTGCATAGACTTTTTTTCCGCGTTCATGAGCATATTTGATACCCTCTTCAAAATCTTCAAAACTAAACTCTTTTCCGGAGCGAATACGCAGTGAGAAATGACTGACTCCGCCATATACGGCATCTGCACCAAAATCTAGTGCAATTTTTAATTTTTCCAAGGTTCCTGCGGGGGAAAGCAATTCTACTTTATTCATTGTTTTGAAAACTGTTCCAAAAGCGCTTCTATGTCATCTGTAGAAGCCAGCTCGTTGTGCGTGTCTCCCGCAATGTGTATGGCGGAAGAGACACGTTTGTCATCATCAATTTTACCCTCAAAGAGCGTATTCATATACTTTGACAATGCACGCATGACATTGATAACCCGCTCAATTTTCTGTCTGTGAATATCCTGGTACTGCATGATATCCATAACACTCATGATAGCATCTCCGCTCTCTTGCAAAACTTCTATGACACCGTTGATTTCATTCAGAGCTGTTTCATTTTTTTCCAGCTGTGTTTGGAAGGTTTGCACATCAGGGAATTTTTCACACAATTTTGTAAACAATTCTATATTTGAATGAAGAATTTCACTTACTATATTGAGACTTTCTTCTTTTTCCATCAAATTGCTGCTGATATTGTCAATAATATCAAAAATCTCACTCGCTTTTTCTTCACTCTCTTTGGTAACATCGTCAAGCTGATGCACCATTTTGTTTTCATTTGTCGCAGGAAGCGGAAGTTCGGCTGCTTCAATGCCTGCTGTTATCGGGTCTTTGGAAGATTCATCTTCCTTGTCCTGCGAATTTTCATCATCTTGGGTATGCTCATCCTCTTCAGACATATCATCCATATCCACACCACCGCTCATTAAGGCGTCCAGTTCTTCTTGCGTCATAAACAGTCTCCGTAATTGAATAATTTATTAATTCACACTATAATAGCATAAATTATATAATACGAGAACAAATATGAAAGTAGACCTCCATAACCATACACCATTGTGTAACCATGCCCAGGGCACAATAGACGAGTATATCAATGCTGCCATCAGGAACAATACGAAAATATTTGGCTTTTCCGACCATGCGCCTATGGACTTTGATCCAAAATACAGAATGTCATTTTCAGAGATGCAAAAATATGAAAAAGACATTCTCGATGCAAAGAAAAAGTATGCTGATGCGATTACTGTTTTGCTTGGCTATGAAGTTGACTACCTTGAGGGGCATATGGACAAAAGAGTGCTCACTGCCGATGTTGACTACCTCATTGGTTCTGTACATTTTATAGACGAATGGGGTTTTGACAATCCGGAGTTTATAGGAGAGTACCAAAATGAAGATATCAATCTGATATGGCAGAAATATTTCAATGCTGTCGAGGCTATGGCCAACAGTAGACTATTTGACATTGTCGGACATCTGGACCTTATAAAAGTATTTAAATTTATGCCGACGCAAGACATCAAAGAGATAGCAAAAAATGCTTTGCATGCCATAAAAAATGCCGACATGGTGTTGGAAATCAATGCAGCCGGCTACAGAAAGCCTGTCGGTGAAGCTTATCCCTCAAAAGAACTCCTTGAAGAGGCATATAAACTCAATATACCTATCACTTTCAGTTCTGACGCCCACAAACCCGAACAGGTGGCTATGTTTGACAAAGAAGTCACACAGCTTGCCAAAGATATCGGCTATTCAGAGTGTGCTTACTTTATAAACAGAGAGCGAAGGTTTTTACAGTTTTAGTTCTTCGTATTCACCACCCACATAGAAAAAAGATCCAAATAGTTCCAAAAAGATTCTATATACCTGGGAGAAATACCTTCTTCTGCAAGCGCATTCAAAAGCGGAATGTAAAGTTCCAGCCAGACTCTTCGCGCATTTTCATCTATGCGGAAGGGTGCATGACGCCCAACCATTTGATGCTCTCCCCTGCTTTGTGTAAAATAATCAGGACCACCTGAAATTTCTATCAAAAAATCAGCTGCATGTTTTTGTGCCTCTGCAAAATCATCATCATCAAATACAGGAAATAAAAAAGCAATATCACTGCTCTTGATGGATTCATAATGTTCAAACACCAGTTTTCTAAACCTTTCTTCTCCCACTTCATTAAAAAAACCCGGATGAGGCTTTGCCACAGGAGGTCGTACATCAATTTTTCCAGCTGTAATTTCTAACTTCAAAACTTTTTTCCTTTACATGTAGTTCATTATAGAGAATTATACAAATTATTGCTATAACTAAATTTAAAGTTTGGATTAATGATAGCACTTGTATAATACTTTTATAACAAACAAAATAAAAAGGATTTACTAATGGGTAAATATATAGAACTAACTGGTGCAAATTTTGAAGCAACTCTTGCAGAGGGTGTATCTCTGGTAGACTTTTGGGCGCCATGGTGTGGGCCGTGTCGTATGATTGCTCCTGTTATTGAAGAATTGGCGGAAGATTATGACGGAAAAGCTAAAATCTGTAAAGTCAATACTGATGAAGAGCAGGATATTGCTGTAAAATTCGGTATTCGTTCAATCCCTACTATTATGTTTTTCAAAAACGGTGAAATGGTAGACCAAATCGTAGGCGCACAGTCAAAACAGGCTCTTGCAGAAAAACTTGACGCTCTTTTAGCGTAATCTCAAGGACTTCAAAAGTGGCCGGAAAGGGAGGCAAAAGCCTCTTTTCTCTTTCCACTCTTCTAGCATCTTTCTTTGGTGCTGCAATGATAGCAGGCGCTTTTGCCTATTTCAACTACAAATTTTCAGAGTATAAGTTTATTAATTTTAAAGAGTTCGTTTATTATGAAAAAAATGATGTTTTCACGCCAGTAAGTGAAGAGTATATCGTCATTTTTTATTCTTCAAGAGATAAACACACAATGAACAGACTTGCAAATTTAGATTTAAACCTGCCGATACTTGCCATTGACTACTATAACAGGGTCCGGGAAAACACAAAAACAACTACTTTTTTAAGAAGTGGGACCAACACATCTTTAAAATTCATACAGCGCTTCAATATCTACAACTCACCATCTATTTTTTTCATAAAGAGAATAAAAGATTCCCTTTATAAGCAAAATAGTATGATACGTAAGCTTGACAATTTAGACCAATTAGAGGAGATAAAATCATGACTTTAGACTGTGCAATTATAGGTGGGGGACCGGCGGGTCTTACTGCAGGACTATACACTACACGCGGCGGACTTGAAAATGTTACAATGTTTGAAAAAGGTATGCCTGGCGGGCAGATTACACAGAGTTCCGAAATAGAAAACTATCCGGGTGTAACAGGTGAGATAACCGGAATGGATCTGATGATGCCATGGCCCGAGCAGTGTCAAAGATTTGGACTCAAACATGATATGGCAGAAGTAAACCGTATAACAAAAGATGGCGATCTCTTTCATGTACTCAAATCAGACGGAACAAGCATTGAGGCACACAGTGTTATTGTTTGTACCGGTTCCTCTCCCCGCCGTGCAGGTTTCAGGGGAGAAGACGAATTTTTTGGCAAAGGGGTCAGTACCTGTGCAACCTGTGACGGATTTTTTTACAAAGGAAAAGAAGTGGCAGTGATAGGAGGCGGAGACACTGCTCTTGAAGAAGCCTTATACCTTGCAAAAATATGCACAAAAGTCTATCTTGTTCACAGACGCGACAGCTTTCGTGCAGCACCAAATACAGTAAAAAGAGTCAAAGAAAATGAAAAAATAGAACTTGTACTCAACTCTGTTCCTGATGAAGTTTATGGCGATGCAAGCGGAGTAAACGGATTGAAAGTCAAAGACAAAGATGGAAATATAAAAGATATACAGGTTCCCGGTGTTTTTGTGTTTGTGGGGAACAATGTCAATAATCAGACACTTATCCAAGAAGACGGAACTTATCTGTGTGATGTGAATGAGCAGGGACAGGTTATTGTAACCTTAAGCATGAAAACTTCTGTTCCTGGACTGTTCGCTGCGGGTGACATACGGATAGAAGCACCGAAACAGGTTGTTTCAGCAGCCGGAGACGGCGCTGTTGCTGCGCTTTCTGCCATTTCATATGTTGATGAATTACTAAATTAGGAGTACCGATATGACTATAAAAGATTTTATGACAAGTAAACACAGAGAGTGTGATCATCTTTTGACGCAGGCAGAAGATTTTCTTGAAAGCGGAGAGTTTGACGAAGCTCTTTCCAAATATTCAGCCTTTAAAAATGAAACTCTCCTGCATTTCACAATGGAAGAGGAGTATCTTTTTCCTATGCTTGAAGAAAAATCAGGGATAGGAAGTATGGGACCGACAAATGTTATGCGAATGGAGCATGCACAGGCAAAATCACTCTTTGAAAAAATGGATGAAGCCTATAATGCCAAAGACAAAGAAAGAGCTTTTTCTCTTGGAGAGTCCATGAATATTCTCCTGCAACAGCACAATCTCAAAGAAGAGCAGATGCTCTATACCATGATGAACAGTGCCCTGGCAGAAAATGCAGAAGAAATCGTTCAAAAACTACAAAACTATGAAAACTAAAAAAGAGATTATTCTGGATGTCAGTGAGCTTGAAGCGCCCTACCCTCTGGTAGAAGCCATCAATGCTCTTAATATTTTACAGGATGATGAAGTGCTGATATTTCGCCATCGGATGAACCCTCAAATGCTTTTTCAAAACATTTTGTCCCTTGGTTTGCAATATGAAATTACGAAAGAAAATGAAAATGAGTTTGAAATGAGGATCTGTAAATAATGTTTCAAGGTCTGAGTCTTGAACAGGCACCCCCTTATGCAATTCCAATAAAATTTTATCTCAGTGGTGCCTTTTATCTTATACTTCTTTCAGTAGCCATTGCAATCTACGGATTTTCTATAGGTTCACGGTTTGATTATGAAGTTATTGCTTTGACACATCTGCTGACTCTGGGCTTTATCACACATGTCATGTTCGGCTCACTCTTTCAAATGTTGCCTGTTATGCTGGCAACACCCTATACAAATGTCATAAAAAATGCAACAATCATTCACATTGCTTTAAATGCCGGAATTCTGAGTTTTGTTGTTGGATTTCTCACAAATACGCCACTCTTGCTCTATCTTGCAGGAGCAGTGCTGAGCGGAACCTTTTTCTATTTTGCAATACTCTCTTTTAAAACAGTTTTGCTCAGCCAGGAAAAAAACACGCTGGTACAAAACTTTGCAGCTTCTTTTATAGCTCTTTTTGCAGCAGCTCTGTTTGGAGCTTTGGCACTGCTTGGACATTTTGGATTTGTTGACACATTGCGTTATGGAAACACTCATATTGCTTTTATGCTTTTTGGCTGGGTCTTTTTACTTATAGTCTCCGTATCGTATAAAATTATTCCTATGTTTTTTGTTGCAAAAGAGTTTCCGATATTTTTACAAAAAAGACTCTATCCTGCACAACTTGTATTTTTACTTTTATTTGCATATGCACAACTTCAAGAAAAAATGCTGCTTCTCACTTTAACACAGATACTGCTTTGCGTACCAGTCATCATTTTTGCTCTGTTGAGTATACAAATTTTACGAAAAAGAAAACGGGCAAGAAAAGATGCCAGCATCCAGCTTTGGTATTTTGCCATGGGCAATGCTGTTCTTGCGTCTCTCCTTTTTACAGGTGCAAATATTTTACATGTAAACCTTTCTTTTGCTATTGGGTTTTTTACTCTCTTTGGCGCTGTATATGCCTTAATCAATGCAATGCTTTATAAAATCATCCCTTTTTTGACCTGGTTTCATTTAAGTTCAAATATGGTTTTTGATGCAGAAATGGGTGATGTCATTCCAAAGAAAAAGATGAACATCCAGATAAATCTATACTATCTCACATATTTCTTTTTTTTGTGCACTGTATTGTCACCTGCTTTTATCATACCCTCGGCAACACTCTTTTTGTTTTCATCTCTTTTACTCCTGCTCAATATACTCAAAGCGCAAAAATATTACAATGAGTATATGAAAAAGAAAGTAGTATTTGAGTAATATTTTGCTATTATAAGAAAAAAAAATGAGGATATATTATGATAAAAGTAGGCGTATTCGGTGCGAGCGGTAGAGTTGGCAGACTTTTAATAGAAGATTTAAAAACAACAGATGAAATGAGTTTGAGTACAGTATTTGTCAGAAATTCACTTGATTTTTCCATAGATCCTTCAGTTCTGGTTACTTCTGATATGCAGGCATTTTTGCATGCGGCTGATATTATTATAGATTTCTCACTACCGGATGCCTGTGAGATACTTCTGGAAGAAGCAATGAAAACTCCCAAACCGTTAGTCATCGGAACAACAGGACTCAATACACATCAACTCAATCTTTTAAAAGAGGCAAGTGAGCGCATGCCAGTGCTTTATGCCACAAATATGTCTCTGGGTGTAGCACTTTTGAACAAACTTGTTTATCAGGCTTCAGCAGCCCTTGAGGGATTTGATATAGAAATTGTAGAAATGCATCACAGACACAAAAAAGATGCGCCAAGCGGTACGGCATTGACACTCAGCCAGTCAGCAGCAGCCGCAAGAGGATTGGATCTTGACAAAGTACGCATCAGCGGCAGAGACGGGAACATCGGCGAAAGAAGCAAAGATGAAATAGCAGTTATGGCTCTGCGTGGCGGTGACATCGTAGGACGCCATACCGTCGGCTTTTACAATGACGGAGAATTTATAGAACTCAACCATACAGCAACTTCAAGAAATACTTTTTCCAAAGGTGCCCTTCGTGCCGGAAAATGGCTTGCAGACAAAGAAGCCGGTCTCTACAGCATCAGTGATTGTTTGGAACTTTAATTTAAAGTTCCAATGCACTTTTTGCCAGTTTGGCCCAGGAAGATTTTGGGTCAGCGGCTATTGCTTCCTTATATGCTTTTTTCGCTGCATCATCTCTCCATAGTTTATCAAGTACACTGCCTAAAAGATATTTTTGCCGCGCACGTAATGTAGGCCTTAATCCCAGTTTATCCAATGATTTTATAACTTCCAAAGCCTTGTTGTACTCTTTTTTATCCATATATGCCTGGTACAGTGCAAATTCCACATAAGGACTCTGCGCATAGGAATTTGATTTGTTCTGTATCTGCATTACTTTTTTTGCATATTTTATTATCAAATTATCATCATGTCGTTCGTTTCCGAATGTTACCATTGCAACATAACGTTCTATATCTTTATAGTCGAGGCCAAAAATTTCTTCGATTTTTGCCATTGCATCAATCATCTTCTCTTTTTGCTCTAATCGTTCATATGTATCAAACAGATATCTGTAAACCTCTTTGTATTTTGAATTTTTGTCATCTTCTATCAAAGTAATTAAATCTTTGGCTGCATCCAGTACATCACTGTAATTTCCCGTAGCAAAATCAACTTTTATGTAGCGAAAGAGCCATTTTTTTCGCTTATCCAAATCTTTGGATTTTAAATTTTTACGTGCTATACTTTTTGAAAGCTGAAAATCTCCGCCTTTCATTGCACATTCATATATACCGTCATCCCATTTATCCGAAAGCGTAATATTATATTCATTTGATATGATTAAAACCTGTTTACAGTTTTTCTTACGCAGAGACTGTTTCATCTCTCCGATAGCAGCATCCTGTATAATTTTTTGGATATCTTTATACTCTGTCCCATCCAGAGATTCCAGGGAGTTTTTTAAAGAGAGCACCTCTTTGTATTTTCCCTCTTTTAAAAGTAATTTTGCTTTTTCATACAGTGCGCGTTTGCCTATAGTATCGTTTTGGTACTCTTGAATAAGCTTGTCAAATTCTGCCAGTTTTGCTGTTGTATTTAAATCAGAAACTTCAAAAAAGAGTGCGTCTTTGGCAACCTGAACAGCATCCACATAGTCTCCGTCAGGAAACTTTTTCAAATATTCATTGAGAGCAGCCAGAGCCTTCTTTTTCTCTTTTGTTTGAGCAAGCCATAAAGCTTTGTTTTTAAGCAACTCTTCATATTCATCATATGTGGCATCGATCTCCTGCAACAAAGTATCGGCTATAGCTGCAGCAACTTTATAATACCCCTGATTTGCAAATTCCTCCATCATCTTTTGTGATGCTTTAAAATCTTCCATAAAAAAGCCAGGATCTGCCTGAATAATTTTCATCGCATACTGCGAAGCCTCTTTTGGCTTGTAAGAAAGATACAAAGAGGCTAAATGGTATGCGGCATTTGCTGCCACCTCTAAATCTTTCGTCTCATACAATGCTTTTTTATAATACTTTAGCGCTTGTTTTGTACCACCTGACTCTTCAAGCATCTCTCCCTTGTATATATATCCCAGTTGTGTAAATTTACTTTTTGGATGTTCTGTAAACAATCGGTCATAAAAGTAGTCAGCATTTGAATTTTCACCGAGTTTGGCATATGCTTTTGCTACCAGGGAAAGGACCTCTGCTACATTCTCATCAGAAGAGTATTCTCTTAAAAACTCTTTTGCTACACTTACTACATTATCCCAGTCTTTTATTTTTGCATACACTTTAATTTTATAATAGAGCAGCTCTGCTTTAAAAAGCGTATTTGGATAATCATTCAATATGTCATTTATACTTTCAAGACACATTTCATACTCTTTGTGTTTATAATACTTTTTTATTTTCAAGTACTCTTTCACATCTTCTACATTTTTGATATATACCGGGTTTCCCTGCAGGTCCAGACTTCCTACATACGGCAGTTTGTCTTTGTCAAGGTAAAAAGGAAAATCCAATGCAAGTGAAGAGGCTTCCTCCTGCTTAAACAAAGGAAATGTTTTTTTGTACCCTAGAACACTCCAATGGTCTGAATATGTTACATTTGCATTAAAAACTTCATTGTCTTTTGTGAGATCAAATATTTCCGGAATCAATTTTATTTTGTAAAAAGGCTTGATTGTAACAATAAATTTTTCATCTTTAAAAACTGTATTTACTTTAAAAAAATCATTTTGAATATGCTTGAGTTTTCGCACTGGTCTTTTTAAAAAAATACATCGAATTTCCAAAACTGTATCAAGATCATTTTTAATTTCTTTACATGTAAAGCGTTCAGTGTTTCGAATATCAAGTGTAGAGTATTTTATGAAGTTGTCCTTTGCACTCTCTATGGAAATTTCAAGTGCAAAAGAATTTGTAAGAACAAAGGCCAGGAGTATCCATTTTAGCAAATTTTCTCCCCCTTGTTTAAGATTTTAGACTATTAATATCCACTGTTATATACAAAAGCTGTAATAAACTCTAGAAGCGGGTTTATAGCAACAAAAGCAAATATGGTTCCTACTGCTGCTATACCGATAATAGTTTTGAGCGCCAATGTCGCATTGGCAACATATATCTGTCCGCTCGCACCGACAACCGGTTCTTTCATAAACATGTATACAATAAGTTTTAAATAGTAATACCCTGCTATTGCTGAGTTTAGTGCCATAATAAGTGCAAGGATTGTATAACCGCTTGTTACCGCAGAGCTGATCAGATAGATTTTACCCCAAAACAGTGCAAACGGAGGGATTCCTGCCAAGCTCAGCATAAACAGTCCCATAATCATTGCCGGTACCGGTGCGGTTTTAATCATCCCCGCAAATTTGTCATACGAGTGGTCTGACATTTGATGATCCGGTAAGCTTTTTTGACGGGAGATCCATAGCATTGAGAACGACCCGAGGTTTGTGAATGTAAACAGAACCCAGTATAAAAAGAGTGCGCTGTTTGCCTGTGTTGTTCCTATTAAAATAGCAGCCATCACAAAACCTGCATGCGAAATCGAACTGTATGCCAGCATACGCTTCACATCAGTTTGTACAAGAGCCCACATATTTGCCACTGTCATCGTAATAATGACAAAGGCATATAAAACAATATCAAGCCATACGATACCGCTGTGGACTAAAAATTCAAAAAATCTCATAGCCACGACAAAAGCAGCTATTTTTGGTACGATTGACATATAACCGGCCATTGGTGCAGAAGAACCTTCATACACATCCGGAGCCCATGTATGAAATGGAATAAGTGATAATTTAAAAGCAAAGGCTGCCAGCATAAACGAAACACCTACAAGGACATATCCGATGTCAGCATACCCGTTTGCAGCAAGAACCAAGGCAATTTTATTAATTTCTACCGAACCCGTCAATGCATAAAAGACCATGGCACCGAAACTGAAGAAACCTGCGGCCAAGGCACCCATTGTAAAGTATTTCACAGCAGCTTCAAAAGATTTGTCACGGTTATGCATAGCTATGAGCGTGTACAATGCCAAAGATGCTGTTTCCAAACCGACAAATATCAAGATCAGATTATCTGTAGCAACCATAAACTGGAAACCTGCAATCATAAACAAAAAGAGTGCAAAAAACTCAGGATAGGAAAACTCATGAAAGCGTTTGTTTGTCAAAGCCAACGGAATAAAGAGCATTGATGCTATAACGATAATAAACTGAGCCAACAAAGCCAGACCGTCTATCAGCATTACATCAAACATACCAAGTACTGTACCGTTTTGGGTAAAAATCTCTGAGGCATCAAGCAGAGAGAAAAAGTCCATTGCCAAAAAGAGCAGGCTCAGTACGACGTAGAGTGATTTGTGAAGCCCACCCTTGATAACATCAATCACTAAGATTAACAATGCACCTACTACCGGTATCAGCATAGGCGCCAGAGTCATTACATTTAACGACTCCATTGAAATATTTATCGGCGCTAACATTAGTGAACCTCCTCTATAATAGTTTTTTCTATAATTACAACTTTAGGTTTCACTAAATTTGGAATTCTTTCTTTACCTAATTCTGTTGTAGCTTTATTGTGCATTAACTGTACAATTGATTTCACACTGTTGTTAATCGGTTCCAACACAGGTTTTGGATATATACCCAGCCATATGGTAATTACTCCAAGTGGCAGGAGGGCAACCCATTCTCTTTTATTGACATCTTTAAGATTTTTATTCTCTTCTTTTGTTACCTCACCAAAAAACATTTTTTTGTATGCTGCCAACATATAGATGGCACCGACAATAATCGCTGTTCCGGCTAAAAGTGTCAAAATGTGAGACTGTTGGTAAAATCCGAGAAGCGACAAGAACTCACCTACAAAGTTGATTGTCAAAGGCATTCCGACAGAAGCCATTAACATGAGACCAAATATTGTTGCATATCTTGGCATCACCTGTGCCAAGCCGCCAAATTCACTCATCATCTTCGTATGGCGTCTGTCATAAATAACACCTACGAGCAGGAACAGAGCTCCAGAAACAACACCGTGTGCTATCATTAAAAAGATTGATCCCGAGATACCTTCTACATTCAGTGCGAATGTTCCCAGAATAATAACACCCATATGCGAGATCGATGAATATGCAACAACCTGCTTGATGTCTTTTTGCGCATAGGCAACCATAGCAGTATACACAATCATAATAATTGCGATGATTGCGATTGGAACCATAAAAAATGCCGAAGCATCCGGAAACATTGGTAAAGAGAAACGAATGAACGCGTATGTTCCCATCTTTAACAGAATTGCTGCAAGGATAACAGAACCGATAGTCGGTGCCTGTCCGTGCGCATACGGTAACCATGTGTGAAACGGAAACATCGGTACTTTAATAGCAAAACCGATAAAAAATGCTGCAAAAAGCCAAAGCTGGAAAGACTCTGGTAAAATCAGTCTGTACCAGTCTAAAATAGCGAAACTCCAGACACCTGTTGCCTGATAGTAAAAATATGCCATAAAAAGCATACCGACAAGCATCACAAGCGAACCTGTAAAAGTATACAGGAAAAATTTAACAGAGGCATATATTCGCAACGGTCCGCCCCATGCACCGATGATATAAAGCATAGGTACAAGCGAAAGTTCCCAAAAAATGTAAAAGACTATTGCATCAAGTGCCACAAAAACACCGACCATTGTCATTTGTAAAAACAACAATGTAATAATCATATATTTTACATTAGGCGTATCTGTTAAACTGGCTATTCCTATCATAGTAAAAAAAGCTGCAAGAATAACAATAAACAAAGATATACCATCCACTCCAAGTATATAATTGATTCCAAAAGAAGGAACAAGCGGCAGGCTCTCCATAAACTGCATTCCGGACACATTGCCATCAAATACATACCACAGCCACAGTGAAAGTGCAAACTCTATAGCAGCGACAGAGATACCGTATGCACGCATACTCTCTTTTTGTATCATAAAACCAAATACGGCTGCGAGTGCCGGAAAGAAAATTAATAACGATAAAATATGATCTAACATATACTAAACTCCTAGAGCTGATAAGAATAGTACAATCTCATCAGAATATCTTGCTGCAAGCCCAAACACCACAGCGAGTGAGAGCAGACCAACTAAACCTGCTACCATCCATTTAAGCATAGTAGATAAGTTACCACTTTGCATTTTCCTAGTTTTCTTACCGGTACCATACACAATACCTGCAATCCCGTCAACAGTAGCATCCACAATTTTCATATCTACTTTTGTCCAGAAAAGTTCAGAAGCCTCTCTGTACGGTTTTACAAGGTACTCTTCGTAAAAATATGGAATATAGTACTGATTAAACAGCAGTTTATAGATAAATGAATTTTCTATCGGACTTGTGCCATCCGGAACACTGCTCCATGAAGCATATTTTTTATATGCATACAAAATAGCAAGTGCTACAAAAAGCTGCGTACCGACCAACATAATCCATAGTGTTGTATGGGAATGGATATGATACTCATGCGCACGTAAAATTTCTTCGATCATGCCAAAGAACGGTTCTTGAAAAATTCCGGCTATCATAGCAAGAATAAGCAACGGACTCATTGCAATCAGCATAAATCTATAGGCTTCATGCGGATGAATACCAAATATCTTGTAACGTTCTTCACCGTGAAAGATCAGTGCCACAAGTCTAAATGAATAAAATGCTGTCAGACCTGCCGTAAAGAGCAGTACACCGTAAATCACAAAGTGATGCTCAGCAAATGCCGCTTCAAGAATCGTATCTTTGGAAAAGAATCCTGCAAAAGGAAAGATTCCCGCCAAAGCCAATGAGGCAATTGTCATCATAATCCATGTCCACTTCATTACTTTTTTCAGTCCACCCATCTTAAACGGATCAAGTTCATCATGCATCGCATGCATTACATTTCCCGCACCAAGGAACAACAGTGCTTTAAAGAACGCATGTGCCATTAAGTGAAAAAGTGCAACCCAGTAAGCACCAAGACCTGCTGCGGCAAACATATACCCTAACTGAGAAAGTGTAGAGTAGGCAATGATTCTTTTCATATCACGGTTTACAAGGGCCATAGAAGCTGCAAACAATGCCACAAATGCACCAAGTGAAGCAATAAACAATCCGACATGAGGAATCAAACTGTAAAGCTCATTCGAACGCACTACAAGATAAACACCCGCTGTAACCATTGTTGCTGCATGAATAAGAGCCGATACAGGAGTAGGCCCTTCCATCGCATCTGCAAGCCATGTATGCAGAGGAAACTGTGCTGATTTACCCATTGCACCGATAAATAAAAATATACCTATCCATGTCAATGTGGCAGTATCCAGCAATGGCATAACGGCAAATGCTTCATCATACTGCAGTGTACCTGTATTCCAATAGACTAAAAAGATACCGATAAGCATACCAAGGTCGGCGATACGGTTCATGATAAACGCTTCATTGGCTGCCCATGTGGCAATTTGTTTATGATACCAAAAACCGATAAGACCCCATGAACAGAGACCAACACCTTCCCAGCCTATAAAAAGTCCTGCGAAGTTGTCACTCATGACAAGAACCATCATTGAAAACACAAATGCTGACAGCCATGCGAAGAAACGGTTAAAACCTTTGTCATGATCCATGTAACCGATAGAGTAAATATGTACGATAGTTGAAACCAAGGTAACAACCATCATCATAGTTACCGAAATCTGATCAACAACAAAACCAAAAGGAATGTAAAGATCTCCGGTTGCCATCCATGTCATCATCTCTACATGTACAGGCTCTCCGCCTTTGAGTATATAAATCAACAGGACTGTACTTGCTGCAAATGATGTCAATATCATAAGACTGGCAACAATACCCGTAAACAGTTTCTTTGGTGTCGCTGTAAACAACGCTGAGAACAAAGAACTTACAAGCGGAGCAAAGAGTGCTATGTATAAATATTTTTCCATTCTTTATCCTTTCATCGCTGTTAACGCATCTAAGTCAATTGAACTGTGGCGTTTATACCATACTATCAGAAGTCCAAGACCGACTGCAACTTCTGAAGCTGCAATAGCAATTACGAAAAATGCAAACATCTGACCAGTCAAATCGCCATAATAATGCGAAATTGCTGCAAAAGCAACATTAACTGCATTTAAGAGTATTTCGGTTGCAAAAAACAGTAAAAGAAGGTTTTTTCTACGCATAACACCTACTAAACCAATAGCAAATAAAATAGTAGATAAAACAAGATAATGATTTAAACCTATTTCCATCATGAAAGTACCTTTGTGTTATTTTGTTCTTCAATTTCAGCATCATTCATCAGTGTAATTGAAAGATCCATTTTCTTCCCTGCAAGGACGATACCTGCTACCATTGCAACAAGCAGCATAATTGCAGCCACTTCAAACGGTACTAGATATTTTGTAAATAAAATCAGTCCTACTTCTTGAGTATTGCCTACTCCTTCAATTGCCGGATAAAGAGCAACAATATTTTCAGATACCATCGGCGCTGCAAAAATAACAACTACCAGAACTGCTGCCAGTGTTGAGAGTCCGACGATAATGTATTTGTTTCCCTGTTTCTCTTTAACTTCTCTTGTCGTGTCAAAAAACATCATACCAAAAGCATATAAAGCCATTACTGCACCAGTGTAAACAATTATTTGCACTGCACCTAAAAAATCAGCACCCAGAATAAAGAAAAATGCTGATATGAAAATCATTCCCGCTGCCAATGCACTTAATGCATATAACGCCTGTGATGTTGTTACTGTGATGAAAAACATCGTTATCGTCAGAAATGCAAACAAGTAAAATGCTACCGCTTCAAACATAATCCAAACTCCTTAATATGCTAGAGGTGTTTTTTTAACACGCTCATCTTCATGTGGTGTAATCGCACCAAAACCTTCAAACTCCATTTGAGTTCCGGCTTTCATTTTGTCAAGTGGCGTCAACATATACGCATAGTCAACAAAATGCTCACGCTGTTCTGATGCCTGTTCATACTCTCCGCCATGAGTAATAGCAAGTTCAGGACAAACTTCCGCACAGTAACCGCAAAAAATACAACGCCCTAAATTAATTGTATATTCGGTTACTTCTTTTCGTGAATTCTCATCTATCTTTGTATCCATACGAATACAGTCAGATATACAGATTTTTTCACAAAGTCCACATCCGATACAACGTTCAGCATCACTTTCCCAAAGTCTTTTCATTTCATGCACGGCACGATAACGAGGACCTATAGGCAGTTTCTCCTGCGGATACTGTACCGTATGAATATCAAATTTGATCATTTCACGAAGCACTACCCATAAACCTACAAAAAGTTCGGCTCTGAAAGTTCTTTTTACGACACGTTTAAATTTACCCCAACCATCAGTAGGATAATCTTCAATATCAACTAAAAAGTAACCGTTGTCAGCTACATTTCTATCATTAAATTGTTCCATTTTCATTCATTATCCCCTTAAAACATCATCACAAAGCCGGTGATTACAACATTAATCACGGCCAATGGCATTAGTACTTTCCAACACAACCACATCAACTGATCCGGTCTTACATCCGGCCAGGCAGCTCTTGTCCACAAAAAGAAGAAAAAGAAAAATGCCACTTTTCCTATCAGCCCCAATGCGCCAAGCATACTTCCGTCACCGTATCCGCCTAAAAAGATAAGAGGAATCACAAAGGAGATAAAGAACATATTTGCATACTCGCCAATGAAGAAAAGACCCCATCTCATTCCAGAGTACTCTGTTCCAAAACCGTCAATAATTTCATGGTCATTTGCTATCAGGTGAAACGGCGTACGTCCGGTTTCAGCAAAAGCCGCGATCCAAAATAAAACAAAGGCTACAGGCTGAGACCATATAATCCAGTCACTGATACCGCCTGCCTGATAATTGTTAAAATCAATCAGAGACAAAGAACCCACCATCATAATCGGCGCCAGAATAGCTAAACCGCTGACAACTTCATAAGAGATGAAAACAGCTGCCGTACGCGCTGCTGAAAGCAGGGAAAATTTGTTTGCCGAAGCCATACCGCCAAGCAAAGGTCCGTAAAGTCCGACTGCCATTACACCCAGAATATACAAAATACCGATATTCAAATCAGCTACAATAGGATGTACTGTATAACCGAACACTGTGAATTGTGGAAAAAACGGAATCGCTGCTGCTGCCATAAATGCAGTTGCCGCAGTAATTACAGGTGCAATTTTAAATACCGGACCCACTACGTTTGTAGGAATAATATCTTCTTTTGTAAAAAGTTTTATACCGTCTGCTGCCACCTGCAACAACCCGTATGGTCCGACATACATCGGCCCTAAACGACGTTGCATAAATGCAAGTATCTTCCGCTCAAAATATGTACCGATACCTGCCAATGCAGAAAATATAAGTAGAATTACAACGACTTTTATAATCGTTTCAATTAAATATGCTGTATCCATATATTACCCCTTTTGGATTGAAGCTGTACTAAAACGGTAGCCGTCAAAGAGTGCTTCTGAGTTTAATTTTTTATCAAATGTAGGTAAAACCACTATATCACCTGCAATTTTATTGTCACACACAACTTTTGCAGTCAGTTCACCTTTTTTAGTTTTCACTGTGACTGTATCACCCTCATTGTAATCAGTTTTGGATAAATACTCTTCACTCATGTAAATACCGCTTACTTCGTCAAGATTTGTTGTCTTGTAGGTAAATTCCGTAAACTGTCTTACAGGATTTGCTAAATAGATTATACACCCTTCTAACTTATCTTCACTGAATTTTTCTACACTTTCATCTTCACTGGCCTCTACTGCTACATTTTCTAACACATAACCTCTTACTTCTGTACCGTCATTTTCATAATGATTTGGCAGGTTATCGAATTCTTCTGCTTTAAATCCTCTCGCAACAGGAAGTTCTACAGTGTAATCTATAATATTTTCTGCTTCAAAACCAAGCGCTTTTGCAATATCGTTTAATTCATATCCCTCATATCCGATAGCAGCATTTGTAGGGTTGACACGTTTGTTTACAGATGTCAATGTTCCTTCCTGCTGATTGATCGCCGGCATATCCAAATCACCGTCGCCAAGCCCGGAGAGTACAAAATCGCCATCAGTATTGTACGCAACCGTATAAGAGCCTTTCTCATCATCAAGGTCACAGATCAGCGCTACACCCAATGAGTTTGTAAGTGTTGGAATCATGGTAACTTCAAAAGCTGAGTATTTTTCCAGCAAAGCAACCAGACGAGCCAGGTTTTTTGCATTTGGATGCATATACAAATCTGGTCCAACCATAAGCGCAAAAGTCTCTTTTTTCTTCAGGTTCTTTTCAAGTGTTTGCATAAAACTATCATCAAGACCAAGTATTTCCAAGAGTCTGTTATCATCAACCTCTATTTCTTTTGCAATCTTTGTAGAAACCATTTTGGTTTTTTCTACTTCAATTTCTTCTTCTTCCCCTGTTTCTTCATTGACTTTTGTCTCTTTGACAAGTTCCACAACTTTTTCTTTCACAACTTCTTCAACTGTAACGGTTTTTTGTGAATGAAAAGAAGCAAGGTAGTCCACAATATCAGAAGGCAGTTTTGATTTGTTTGCAAAAAGATCAAGCAGAAGATATAATGCTGCTTCTTCTTGAAGAGGAGCATGGGCAACTGTCATGATAGACTTCCCTATACCCTCGATAATCGGATCTTTTACAGGATGAAAATAAATTCCTGCGCCTTTTTTTACTGTCAACGAATTATTTAATGCATAGCGTGCATTTGGATTGTCAGTTTTGAGTGCCGAACCGACAGAGACTATAAAGTTTGTACTATGCACTTTTTCCAGATCGCCTTTATAGAGTTTATGTCCACTGATTTGTGCATAATTGTTTAAAAAATCCTGAAATGCTTTTGCTTCCGGATTGACAAGTCTGTATCCGAATTTTTCTTTCATTTTTTGAAGCAGGTAGGCTTCTTCATTGGTAATTGTAGATGTAAAAGCTATTGTATCTGCCTTTTTAAAGGCCTCTACTGCATTTGCAAATGCAGTCTCGTCTTTTGTAACACCGGCATTTTGATAATCAAATCCGTAACGGCCTGCACCACAAAGTGAAACATAGTTCCATTCGTTCATAACACGGTATATTTTATCTTCAGGATTGTCAATACTTGTATGTTTCAGATCATAAGTTATCTGACATCCCGCAGAACAGTGTCCACAGGTTGCAGGAACCTGTTTTAACTCCCATGCATTGGACTTATACATAAACTGGGTATCAACAAGTGCTCCGACCGGACAGACTGCTGCACATTCGCCGCATGAGGTACAGTCAAGAACATCAGTTCCGTTTGTCAAACCAATGACAGACTTGTTGAGTTTGTTCCACATTGCATATGCGTCTTTTGGCATACTCTCTTTATAATCTGCATTGATAGGATCAGAACCGCGCGGAATTGTTTTAAGTGAATTGTCACCTATCATATCCTTACAGGCAGTAACACAACGTTCACACACGATACAAAGGCCCGGATCATAGTGTAAATGTCCCCAGTCATGAGAACTTCTGTCTACATCTTTAATGGAATAATGTTGTGAATCAACACCCATCTCAAGTGTATAATTTTGCAGTTCACACTCACCTGACTGGTCACATACACCACACTGAAGCGGATGGTTCACATCGTATACTTCCATGATGATTCTGCGCTCTTTTTCTATAGACTCAGTCGATGTTACTACCTGCATTCCCTCTTTTGCTTTTGCATTACAGGCATATACCTGTTTTCCATTTGCTTCAACAAGACATATACGACAGGCTAGAGTCGGGCTGCATCTTGTTAAATAACATATTGCAGGAATAAATATGTCATTTGCACGGGCAGCATTTAACAAATACTCACCCTCTTTTGTCTGAACATCTTTTCCGTCAATGTTTATGGTAATTTCACTCATTATATTACTCTCGCTATTTTGGATTTTTCAAATCTATATCTGCTAAAATCCTGACCTAAATCGAAGGTAGGATTGAGTGCTATAGTTCCTTTTAGTTCTTCATCTTGTTTAAAAACTCTTTGTATTGTTCTTGATGCAAAGCTTATTTCAACTACATCACCATCTGCAATCTTTGCAGCTGCCGCAAACTGAGCCGAGCCTCTTAATGTTGTGTCTTTTTCCAACTGATGTGTTTTATTTGTAAACGCATTAAACTGCAAAACAGGGTTACAATTATAAATTACACTTCCGTTAAACTCAGGCAACTCTTCAATCGGTGCTACTTCTGAATCTGCTTCACAGACAACTTCATCTAAGATATAGCCCCTTTTGTCTTCACCGTAAGGTGTTAAAAAATTCTCCAAATCATCAAAAGCAATTGCTTTAAAACCTTTTGATGTGTCGAGCTCTTTTGTATAGTCAATAGTATTTTCTTTTTTCAGACCAAGAGCATTTGCTATATCATTCAAAGTATATCCTTCAAAAGGAAGTGCCACATTCAACGGAAGTACCTGATTGTCAACATTGACAACTGTTCCTTCCACTTGATTAAGTGCCGGCATCGCTAAATCTGAATCTTTTAAAGATGACATTATAAAGTCACCTTCTGCATTATAAGCAACAATGTTGCCTATATTTTCATCAGTGTCGAGTTTACATGTAAGGGCAACCCCTGCAGTATTTACTTCTGCAGGAATAATCAGTAATGAAAATTCAGTATATTTTTCAATCAAAGCTGCAAGTTTCGCAATATTTTTTGCACGCTTATGTGCAAATACATCACTTCCGATGATAAGTACATGCTTTTGTGCCCGCTTGAATGACTTCGTCATTAATTTAAGTTCATCATCGCCCACATTGCTTTCAGCTTCAAGGTAGCCCAAATCCAAATCATCTAAAAATGATCTGGTTTGTTCGTCCACATCACTGTTTTGAAGAAGCTCATTTGCCAAAAGTGCCATGACACCCTCTTCTGTACCCACTTCATATTTCATAAACTGTGTAGCGGTATTTTTCATAAGCGCATCTTCAAGCGGATGCGCATATACTATTTTTGCACCATTATGCTGGGATGCTGTTCGCACAGCATAACGTACCATCGGATTATCCGTCGCCAAACGTGTGCCGATAATAATAATCGCATCGGCCTGTTTGACGGCATCCATCGAAGCACTGTGATGCAGTTTACCGCTTACTGAAGAATAAGATTTCATAAATTCAGCATACAGTCTTGCGTCCTCATTAAAAAGTTTTATCCCAAGTTTCTCTTTTAAAAGCTGTAAAATATGTGCCTCTTCATTTGTAATAATTGAAGAAAAGCGTATAGCATTTGCATTTTGAATGGCTTCAACTGCCTTTTTAAATGCTTCTTCGTCTTTAGAGGCGCGATTTTCAAAATCAAATCCGAAACGCCCTGCTCCACATAATGAATTGAATTCATAATTGTTTTTCACTCTGTAAATAGAATCTTCACCGTTGATACCGACGTGGCGTGTTTCATATTCCAAAGCACAACCGGCAGAACAGTGGGCACATGTTGAAGGAATACGGGAGAGTTCCCATGCATTTGCAGAGTACTGGAAATCACTGCTTACCAAAGCACCGACCGGACAGACTGCAATACATTCACCACAAAAAGTACAATCCAGTGTATCCGCATTTTTTGGGATAATCACAGAAGAGTATCCGCCGAATTTTACTTCAATAGCATCATCGCCTATAACTTCATTACATACATGTACACATTTTTCGCACATAATACATAATGCTGGGTCATAATTAATCAGTCCCCAGTGTTCCACTTTTCTGAGTTGGTCTTTTGCAGAAAATTCCTGTTGTGCTACGCCAAACTCCAAAGTCATATTTTGCAGATCACATTCTCCGGATTTGTCACAAACACCACACTCCAGCGGATGATTTACATCATAGAGTCTCATGATATTTGTACGCTCAAGCTCAAGCTCGGCAGAGTTTGTTCTGACTTCAATACCCTCTGTCGGAGGTGTGTTACAGGAGAGAACAAGCCCATCTACACCTTCTACCTCGACAGAACAGATACGGCATGATGCACAGGGCGTCGTTTTTGAAATATAACACATAGTAGGAATATAGATATCATTTTTTCTCGCAGCCTGAAGAATTGTCTCCCCTTTTACTGCTGTAACATCTTTGCCGTCAATTTTAAAATTTATAATTTTACTCATTTACGACTCCCCTTATGCCTGTACCATTGCTATATAATAACAACGCATACATCTCTCAGCTTCACTTAAAGCCTGTTCCTGTGTGAAACCAAGATTTACTTCCGCATTATTATGCTTTCTCACTTCAACATCCAAAACAGAAGAGTGCTCACGAGGAAGACCCGGCAACCAGCCGGTAACTTTCTCTTTTTTATCATAAACTTTCAGTTTAACAAGATGATCTTCCATAATCTCATCATCAGTCAAGCTCACTTCACCGGTCTGTACATATCGGGCCATAACAGAAGCCGCACGTTTGGCTTGACCGACCGCATTGACAATCGTCATAGGACCGTATTCACAGTCACCTGCGGCAAAAATACCTTTGCGTGATGTCATATAGTCTTTGCCGTTTGTCTTAATAGTCGCCCATGAAGTCATCTCAATGTCCCACTCTTCAGGCAGTAAATCCAAATCAGCCGACTGAGAAACAGCAGGAATCAGATAGTCTGCTTCAATAGTATAGGATTCACCCTCTATTTTTACAAGCTGTGCACGTCCACCGTTTGGATCCGGAACAAGCTCAAACTTGTCAATCAGAAGTTCTCGTAAAATGTCATTTTCGTCTGTCGTAATTTTGTTTACAGCGGAGTGAAAAAGAAACTCGACACCCTCTTCAACCGCTTCATGGTACTCTTCATAGGTTGTATTGCGAATAATCGTTTTTTCATCACGACGGTAAATCATATAGACTTTTTTGGCATTGGCCCTAATTGCACAACGCACAACATCCATTGAAGTAAATCCGCCGCCCACGCAGACCACGGTTTTTCCTGTCAGGTCCACATAGTCTGTAGTAAGCAGATTCTCTTCCTGCACCTCTTTAGGAATGGTGATGCCGTATTTTTCATACAGATTCACACGGTCAAGAAAGTCAATAGCGCCCCAGTAACCCTTTATCTCTGGTCTTTCATTTTCACAACGGACCTTTTTGGAGATCCTTGTCCCTACGGCCACCATCGTTGCATCATACTCTTTTTCAAATCTGCGCATATCGTCGGCACCGATTCTCGAATTTGTAATAAAGTTCACACCCATATCGCGAACACATTCAATATCCTGATTGTATTTGTCAACCGGCATTCGGTATTCAGGGACACCAACGGCAACTTCACCACCTAAAACAGGGAGATCCTCATATACATCGACTTTTATGCCTTCTGCAGCAAGATAATACGCAGTCGTCAGTCCCGCAGGACCTGCACCGATAACAGCAACTTTTTTGTCAATCGGCGGCTTCTTCTCCATCGGGTGAAAAAACTCATATTCATGGTCTGTTTCCCAGTCTGCACCAAGGCGTTTGAGTGCCATAATTGAAATAGGCTCATCAAGATTGGTTCTTCGACAGGCATCTTCACACGGATGCGGACAGACACGTCCACAGGTATGTGCAAGCGGCATTGTCTGGCGTGTTGCTTCCAGGGAATCGTCAAAACGCAAGTCTCTGACACCTTCAATATATCCGGGTATATCAACATGCGCAGGACAGGCATCCGTACACGGTGCTGTTATTTTTGCTATATAGCCGATTTTTTCATCATAATGTTTTGATTTTTTCTTTTCATTGATACACTCCAGAAATGTATCTTCGAAATGCGTCATTAAGTCCAAAATAGGATTTGGAACTGTTTTCCCAATCTCACACTTGGATGTTATCTGCATACTTTTACCAATCTCTTTTAAGTGGTCCAAATCAGCCAATTCACCTTCACCACGAGCAATTTTATCAAGCTGGTCATATAAAATACGGCCACCCCATCTTCCAGGAGCACATCTTCCGCATGCTTCTGAATATACTTGATACTGTGCAGCATATTCCATCGCTAAACGAATAACATCCACATCCTCATGAAACAACGAAACACCGTCCCAGCCGATAAAAGCTTTTGAATCACGGTGATCATCATATTGTGCCGGTAAGTTATAAGCTGACTCTTCCCACTCTTCTTGTGGTTTGCCGATATTGTTAACAAGCTCACCATTCCAAGTAGAAAAATATACTTTGCTCACATTCAATCCCTATTTTTTCACTACGATAGTCCAGTCGACTTCGTTAAATTTTAATGAGTTATACAGTTCATACCCACACTCTTTTACCAAATCAGCACTTCTTTGGATCGGAGAAAAATCTCCTATTTCAAAAAGAAATATCAACGTCTCCGTCGGTTTGTGTTTTTCTTCTAAAATCTCTTTCATACGAGGTTCAAAATTATCTTTTAAATGTCTTAAATCATATCGTTTCATTATCTGTCAACCTCCCCGAAAACTATGTTCGTTGTACCGATTATTGATACAACATCCGGAATGTAGTGACCCGGTAAAAGATCGGTTAAAATTCCTGTATGCCAGAATGACGGCGCACGCAGTTTCAGTCTGTACGGATACGGACCGCCTTGGGAATTGATGTAGAATCCAAGCTCACCTTTTGGTGATTCTGTCGGAACATACACTTCACCGACCGGCGGTCTCATTCCCTGTGTTACAAGAACGAAATGCTGCATTAATGAGTAGTTTTGTGTCATTATGTCGATTTTCGGTGCCGAAATATACTTCGGTGCATGTGCCATCAAGTCAGTCTGACCGTCTTTTTCGCATTTTTCATACATTTCTATACATTGATACAGAATCTTCGCACTTTGACGCATCTCTTCCATATAGATACGGTAGCGGGCAAAGTTATCACCTTTGTCTGAAAAAGGAACATCAAACTCCACTTCATCATAAAGTTCATACGGCTCTTCTTTACGAATATCCCATGCAACACCAGAAGCTCTGAGCATTGGACCCGTACAGCCCCATGAAAGTGCCATCTCTGTAGAAATCACTCCCACCTCTTCCATTCTCATCAGCCAAATACGGTTAGAGTCCAAAAGGTCTTCATAATCTTTGATATTCTGCGGCAATTTGTTTAAAAATACTCTGAGCTGGTGTAAAAATCCATCCTGCAGATCGAGAGGGACTCCACCTATACGAATTGCTGCATGTGTCAAACGTGCACCACAATAGCCTTCGATAATATCCATCAGGTATTCTCTTTCACGGAAAGCAAAAAGAAAAACCGTCATAGCGCCGATGTCAAGTGCCGTCGTCGCCAGCCAGAAAAGGTGAGACATAAGACGGTTGATTTCCAAAAGCAGCATACGGATAACTTTTGCACGGCGAGGGACTTCAAGCCCGATAAGTTTTTCAACAGCCAGAGCAAATCCGTAGTTGTTTGAAGATGATGCGATATAGTCCATGCGGTCTGTCGTCGGCATAAACTCGTTATAAATCATGTTTTCAGCCATTTTTTCCATACCGCGGTGCAAATACCCGATATCAGGATGTGCTTTTACAATCTGTTCCTGTTGCAGATGCAGCATTAAACGTAATTGCCCGTGAGCAGACGGATGCTGTGGACCAAAGTTTAATATCAGTTCATTGTCATCTCTGTCAAATGTTATATTTTCAAAAAACGGTGTTAATCTGTTTTTTACCTGTGCCATATTTTATACCACCTTATCTTTGCGGATCATCAATAACTACTGATGACTCTTTATCAAGTTTTTTGATGAGGAAAACGCCGCCTTCTTCCTGATACGAATGCGTAACTGCCGGCTCGTCACCGGTAATTTTTGTACCCTTTGGAACTTCATGTCCAAGACGGGAAAAACGCTCAGAATCATATCTGTCCACTCTTGCAGTATCGCGAAGTTCAGGGCCTATAATGTCACGTGCTTCTTTTCCGTAGATTTTATCTACTTCATACCATGCTGCAAATTCATCCCCTTCAAGAGGATATGTTTTTAAAAGAGGGTAGCCTTCCCAGTCATACGGCATTAAAATTCTTTTCATAAACGGATGGTTGTTCGCTTCAATGCCAAACATATCAAACATTTCACGTTCACTCCAGTCAGCACTTCTGAAAAGCTTTTCAACACTGTCAACAGCCTCTCCGTTTTTAATGAAATATTTCACACGGATACGTTTGCGTTTTGTCATGGAAAGCATCTGATAAAAAATTTCGAATGTATCATCTTTTGCCAGCCAGTCAATAGCAGACATTTCTGAAAGCTGTGTATATTCCAACTCATCGCGCATCAATTCAAGCACACCGTAAATATCATGCGCATTGATGTATACGACCATTTGTTCCACTTGAATATAGGCCTCTTTCACTTCAAATTTTGCTTGAATCGCCTCTAAATCTGCAGCAAAAACCGCATCTTCTTCTACCGCTGTTTTCGGTACCTGCGGCGCTACATAAAATCTGTCTGTATAGTATGCCTTTGCCTGTACATTGTCTTTAGGTTTATACGCTCTCATATTACATTAACCTTTTAGCTTTTTGTGCATTGCCTGCTTTGTTTGCACGAATTTTCTTTTGTAACAACATTACACCGTACTGCAGTGTTTCCGGACGCGGTGCGCAACCGGGAAGATACAGATCAACCGGAATAATTCTGTCACATCCCTGCACTGTCGCATAGGTATTGAACATTCCGCCTGTATTTGCACATGAACCCATTGATATTACCCATCTCGGTTCTGTCATCTGGTCATACAGACGTTTGATGAACTCTGCATGCTTTTTGGTAAGTGTACCGGCAACTATCATAACATCCGCCTGACGGGGACTCGCACGGAAAATTGTTCCGTAACGGTCAAAGTCAAATCGTGAAGCACCTGATGCCATCATTTCAATACCGCAACATGCAAGACCGTATGTTAGTGCCCATAGAGAATTAGAACGTCCCCAGTTTACAATTTTATCCACGCTTGTCAGTGCTATCGGTAAACCACCGTCCTGTGTATAATTTACTTTATGTTGTGCCATTCCAGCGCTCCTTTTTTCCATGCATATACAAAACCTATTGCCAATAACAATATAAACATTATCATTTCAGCAAAACCGAACCAACCAAGCACTTTAAAATCTACTGCCCAAGGGAACATAAATACTATTTCCACATCAAAAAGCAAAAAAAGCAATGCAAACAGATAAAACTGAGGTGACACCCTGTTTGGCTGCTTAGTAATTTCAGGTCCACATTCATACACTGAAAGTTTGATTTTTTCACTGTCTTTACGTGCCAATGCACGACTCGCCAATCGGGCGACGACAGTCGTTGTAATAAACGCACCAAATGTTATAACAAAAAGTACAAATACCCCAAAATACGGATTTGAAGTCACTATATGCTCCATATAACCTACCTTTTATTTTAAAAGTTATATTTATTAAAAATATAACTGATTTTTATATTTGTTTTCTAACGATGAAAAACGGTTTTTGTTGCAAACCTATTTTCATTTGTTACTAGAAAAAACAGTTACTGCACTATAGCAAAATGAATATTAAAAAAAAGTTTTGTGGAAGATAACTCATACCAAATGTCACTTATCGCAACACTGATACGAGTAAATATTTTGTTAGTTTAAAAGAAGCTTTAAAATTATTTGTTTAAAAATCCCATAGATTTCTCACTGTCAAAGTTCGCATCTTTTTCACGCTTGATTTCATCAATAAAGTCATCAAGCGTAAAGAGCGGATTCTCCCGCACAGCGACTTTATAGGCTGTGTTTTTGATTATGAGACTAATCTGTCCACCGGTAAGAGAATATTCTGCAAGCGCTGCAACATTGAAGTTGTCCTCATAAGGTGCTTCTTTTGGTAACATTTTCTTCCAAAGCTGTACCCGTTGTTCTTTGTCCGGTTTTTTAAACTCAATTTTATAATTAAATCTTCTGGAAAAGGCTTTATCGATATTTTCAAGCAGGTTGGTTGTTGCTATGAGCATTCCTCTGAAATTTTCAATCTGTTCCAAAAAGATATTTTGCATCTGGTTGTGCATCTGATCCGAGCCTGTGATATTACCGCTGCTTCTTGCACCCAGGAACTGGTCTGCTTCATTGAGTAACAGTATAGGTTCTGTTTTTGTTTTTTCGCTCAATTCATAAAAAGTATCAAAGATTTTACGGACATTTTTTTCACTCTCTCCTACATACATAGAAAGGATCTTAGAACAGTCAAAGGCCAAAACCTGGCGTTTGAGTGATTTTGCCAGAGAGTATGCCGTCATTGTTTTTCCTGTCCCTGCCGGTCCGTAAAAGATTATTCTGGCATCTATACCACTTTTTTTATCTTTTATACCCCATTTTACAAGGCGGCTCACAACTTCTTTATCTACCTGTTTCATCAGGTTTTCAAGCGTCTCTTTTGTTTTGGAATTAAGCACGACATCATCCAAAGAAGTCTCAGGTTCTACCAGTTCAAAAATATCCTGTTCTTCTACCAAAGCATTCAGTTTTAAGCGTGTTACTTTTTTTGTTTTTTGCGGATGAATAATTTTTTGTAAGACATCGTCTACTATATAGAAAGAACGGCTGATTCCGCCAAAAGGATTGAGCATCTCTTCATAATCTATAATCCCATTGCTTAAAAGGTTTGAGCCCTCTTCTAACAATGAACGGTTTTTAATACGTTCATACTCATCAAGCGAAATCAAATCTATCAACGTATTCATCTCCCGCAAAGAAGAATCAGTCGATCCGTACTCTTCACGAAGCAGTGCAATAAAAATTACCTGCTCATAGTTGCTCATTTTCTTCTGTTTGAAAAATTTGTCCAACACAAGATTTTCAGAGCTCTGTTTTACCCGCTCTTCAATGCGCTTTTCAAGCAGTTTGAGTTTGTTTTGCAGTCTGTCAATACCGAGAGAATGTTCATGTACATTTTGACGAATCACACTCATTTTCTGATAGAGTTCAATCCGAAAAAACTGATCCTGCAGGTACTCAAGATGGTCAGAGTAGGGCTTTACTTCAGGCAAATCCAAATCCAGTGTGCCGTCCTGTAAGAGTTTTAAAAAAGCAGGTGTGAGCCCTACTGCAGTGTTTAAAAGTTCAAGCGGTGTTACATCCGCTATTTTTACAGGAGTAAAGCTTTGCTGATGCAGCCAACCGAGTTCAAGCAGACTTTTCAGTTCTCTTAAATGTACCAAATGTTCATAGTTTTCACTTTTGTACAAATCCTGCAGCAAATCTAGGACAAGTACATCATCCTGTCCTTTCATATACCTGTGCGCAATATACTGCAGTATCTTTGCTTCATTGATACTGCATTTTAGATGGATAAATATCTCCGATTTTTCAATCTCTTTTTCGTTTAAAAAGTTAACTAGTGTTTTCAATTATTTCCTTAAAATTTATACCCTAAACCGGCTGAAACAAGCAGCGCTCTAGAGTTGCTGAATGTACCGTCCAGTCCGTTTATGTTCGTCGTTCCAGAAATTGTTCTGTCTTTTTTTATGGAGTACAATGCTGACAAGCCTATATCCATACTATCATTTATTTGATAACGTCCGCCAAATGAAAAAGAGTATGCATTGCTTCCCGGTGATTCAAAATTGAGTGTAGACTCCGGCGTTGGAGTTTCATCATAAATCGCACCTGCCCGTAAAGTTACCTTGTCCAACTCCTGCGTAATACCCAAACGAAATGTGTTTGTATCTTTCCAGTTTTTAGGTTTGGGATTATCAAAGGCAGCAATCAAAACCGGGTTTGTAAGTGATCCGTCATACTCAAAATCAAGAGATTTATAGGCAGACCAGTATGCTTTTTCATAAACAACTTCTACTGTTGTTTTTGTCTTCTCAAATGTATAAGCTCCGGCAAGCATCAATGTTGCAGGGAGAGGAATACTCACACTTGCCTCACCGTTATATGAACCTGCAGGAATGGCTCCTCCCAATGCAGCCGTTGATGAGAGTCTCGCGCTTCCTTCTACCGTCAAATTTACATTCGAACGGTATGTGGCAGCCAGTTCCAGTGCTTTTGTCGGGTGGTATGCCAGGGCGAGATTATACCCGAAATCCAAAGAGCTTCCTTCAAGATCACGGCTGATATAGGATGTTGCCAAAGGAGATGCATTGACAATTGCGCTTTCACTGCTTTTTACAACCCCGCTTGTATGCACCGCTCTAAAACCAAATGCCAATGCCAGGGTGTTTGTAATTTTATACGCAACACTTGGGCTCACTTCTACAATCTTTAATGTAAACTCCTGAGAAACAAGTTTGGCAGAACCCTCTTCCCATTGTCTGCTCAGTCCGGCAGGCACAGTGATACTCAAACCGACACGCACACCGTTTTGACCAAGTTTTGGAGAGACATAATGGAGTGAAGGAAGAATAAAAGTCTGTTTTTCCGAATTGAGCTCTTCTGCGCCTGTAAGTGTTTTTGCGTAAGTTCCCTTAAAGTTTGTAGAGCTTAACCCTACATACATCAAATCCACTTCTGCATGTTGTGCATCATCCATAAAAACCATATTTGCCGGATTGTCATATGCAGCATCGGCATTTTTTGTATGGGCAATATTTGCTCCCCCAAGAGCAACTGAGTTTGTAGAAGTTTCCGGAATTTTATATCCGCCCGCCATTATTATTGAACTTGCCATCAATGACATAAACACTGTTTTTTTCATATTTTTTCTCTTTTTGATATTTTCTGCGGACAATACTATCTTATTTTTCCTCAAATATCTATAAAAGACACAAAGCCCGCACTGAAGTACGGGTTCCAAATGCAATACCAATTCTCTCGGAACCGGTAGTTTAGTCTTAGAGCTGGAACGAGTATAAAAGTGCTATCTCCTCAGCCCATATCGTTTCATCTATCGTTTCCAGGATAAGCGGTATATCATCCATACGTTCATCGTTCATGATGAATCTAAACGCATCCAGTCCGATTTCACCCTTGCCCAGTGAGTGATGTCTGTCCACTCTGCTCCCCAAAGGCGGTTTTGAATCATTCAGATGCATCCCGCTCAGATACTCAAAGCCGACAATCTCGCCAAATGCATTCCATGTTCTCTCATAAGCTTCACGCGTGCGTATATCATAACCCGCAGTAAACATATGACAGGTATCTATACAGACACCGATTCTTGATTTGTCTTCTACCTTGTCTATGATATATGCCAGATGTTCAAACTTATATCCAAGGTTACTGCCCTGCCCTGCCGTATTTTCTATGACTGCTTTGACATTTTTTGTTTTATCAAGTGCCAGATTGATGGACTCGGCTATCACGTCCAGACATTTGTTTTCGATTTCCTCTAAAAGGACCTTGTCTTCTTTTTGTTTTTTGGTAAGTTTCGCCAAATGGCTGCCGGGGTGAAAGTTCAGTTTGTCTAGTCCCAAAGCATCACAGCGCTCCAGTTCATCTATAAAAGCCACGCGTGATTTTTCAAGTTTATCAGCTTCGGGATGCCCCAGATTTATCAAATAACTGTCATGCGGCAGTACATGTTTTGGTAAAATTCCGCTCTCTTCTAAGGCAGTTTTAAACTTTTGTATCGTCTCATTGTCAAGAGGTTTTGCAACCCACTGTCTTTGGTTTTTTGTAAAAAGGGCAAAGGCTTTTGCACCTATGGCTTTGGCATTAAGCGGTGCATTGTACACACCGCCGCTTGCACTTACATGTGCGCCTACATATTTATGGCCTGTCATCAGTTTGGTTCCTTAATTTTAATGAGTATATGGTTTTTTTTGTCTTTAAAATAAATTTCTCGGGAGTTTACCCTATATTTTATATCTACATCTGAAGTTTTTATATTTTGTATAAACCCATTATCTTTTTTTAAGCTGTTTTTACCGTCATATATCTCTTTCCCCAATATTACGTTTTGCAGCAAAGAAGGAGGATAAACACCAGACAAATACTCTTGATTAAAACTGCTTTTGCTCATACATCCCTCATTCACACAGACCAGATGATTTATATGAATACGCTGAAGTACATGCCCTGCGACAAAAAGTTCCAGCTCTATCGCATCTTTGCTGTGCCGTATATAGCCTATATCTGAAAACTTTAGTCTTGGAGATTTTATGATGACAATCTTCGCATCCGTGTGGGCATAGTTTTTTATACTGCATCCCCCAAAGAGGAGAAGTATAAAAACCGCTAAAAAATATCTCATCTATTTTTCTAAAAACTTACCGCATTTTTTTGTCGCAGTACCGCCGAATTCTCTGATTTCTCGTGCTGTACCGTTTTTTGCTATCACCTGTCTTTTACACTCGTCTTTTGCTATACACTCTTTATTTTCACATCCTATATCTTCGGGTACCTGTGCCATATCCGCTTTCCTTATTAAAATAATTTGATGAAATTATAATATATTTTTGTCAATTTGCAATACTTTTAAAAGATTTCTTTTTTCTCTGCTAATATTAAATTATGAAAATCCATATTGACATTGACTGCTTTTTTGTCAGTGCAGCTCGTATACTTGAGCCTTCTTTGGAACACAAACCTGTTGCCATCGGCGGAAGAAGCGATACAAAAATATTTACCAAAGACGCAAAAAACCAGAGAGTCAATTTTGAAAATTCCGGTTCGTTTGTACCGACTTTTTATAAAGCCTATGAAAACGGGGATGATCTCAAAAGTTTTCAGGACGAAGACGGACGTATCCGCGGTATTCTCACAACTTCAAGTTATGAAGCCCGTGCCTATGGCATCAAAACCGCCATGAGTATTCGACAGGCTCTGCAACTCTGTCCGCATCTCATCATCAAAGCACCAAATATGTCTTTGTACCAGGAGCTTTCTCACAGACTCCATGACTTTCTAGCACGCAAAATTCCGCTTGTCGAGCAGGCATCTATTGACGAATTTTACGGAGATGTAAGCGGATGGATAGATGATGAAGAGATACCACAGTTTATAGACAGCTTGCGCCATGAAATCAAAAAAGAGCTCCAGCTTCCTGTCTCCATCGGTGCCGCATCCACACGCTACATCGCAAAACTTGCAACAGGCTATGCCAAACCTTTTGGATGCAAAACGATTACAAAATACGAATTTGACGGATTTGTCAACCCCATCAAAGTAGAAGATTTCGCAGGCATAGGCAAAAGTATGAAAAACAAACTGCACAGTGCACAAATCAAAACACTCGGAGAACTGCGAAAAAGACGGGGAACTCTGGAGTCATGGGGACCGTATGCAAAAGAGCTCTATAAACGTGTCAACGGAGAAAGTGATGCGCAGATTAAAACGACCCATCAAAGAAAATCCATCGGAATATCCAGAACTTTTGATCCGCTCTATGACAGAGCAGAACTGCTCAGACGGGTTCACATTCTTGCCAGACATCTCAGCTTTGCTATTATAAAACTTCAGGTAATTCCCACTGTTTTTCATTTGGGTATTGCCTATGAAATGCATCAAAAATCTCATAAAAACATCTCTCAGGCAGAAATATTTACCGAAAAAAAGTTTGATGCCTTATGCATTTCTCTTTTTCATGCGGCTGACATTCACAAGCGTCTTTGTGTCATTCGTTTGAGTATCAACTGTTCAAGCTTTACGAGGGATTCAAAAAAAGAGCTCTCACTTTTAGGCTTTGAAGAAGAAAGAAAAATGTATACGCTTACATGTAAAACACAAAAACTGCGTGAAAAGTACGGTATGGATGCCCTCAGATTTGCAAGTGAACTCTAAAATCAACATCATAATCTAAACTTATATTTAAAAAAACAAAAACTACTTCGAAAAGTAACAATTATCATTATTTTTTCTTATTTTGTACTAAAATTCATTGTTTTTCACATACTTCAAATTAATTTAAGCTTCTCTTCCATACAATAGCTCAAATATCACAAAAATATCAAAAAAGAGTGTAGGGAATGTGATGATTATATTTGTTTATTTTATAGTTATTGCTTCTGTTCTCTCTTATATTGACAGTAAAAAAAGAGTTATTCCGGACAGAATTATACTTCCGGCATTTGCAGTGTTGGTTATTTTAAAATGGTGGGATGCAGACCTGTCTGTGTATGATTTATATGCGGTCTTAATTGTACTTGTCATATTTATCATCCCTGTTATTTTAAATATGGCTTTTGGCGGCGGTGATTTACGATTTGGTGCCTTTTGTGCCCTTTTTGTAGGTTTGTCACAGGTTGGGTATTTTATCATATTTTCAGGGCTGATACATCTTGTGATTTTAGCTGCTCTGAAAAAGAAAAGCTATGGCTTTGCTCCGGCTATGAGCATTGCCGCAATACTGAGTTATACAATAGGAAAATTATGAGAAGAGGTTCTGCAGCACTGGTACCATTGTTCCTGGCAATTATGCTGCTGTTTTGGTTTATCTGGTTTATGGGCGGTGAGAGTGACAACCTCCACAAAGTCAACCAGTTGGAAAATTTGCAGCATACGCAGGAGCGTCTAATTATTGCAGCCTGCCAAAAGAAGCAGGAGCTTTATGATGCAAACAGAAGTCTCACCGATGCGCAGTTAAATGAAAAAGTGAGTCAATACATTCATAATATTATGGTGTTAAACAACATAGATGAAAACTAAAAAAGGGGAAAAAATGAGAAAAATCATACTTGTAAGTCTGTTTGTACTGACGCTGGTACTCTCGGCAAAGACAACAACAAATGTGACGTTGCAGACACCGTATGAAGAAGAGGACGTGCAAAATGACTATGGTGACAAGATTATGTACCAGAATGTCAAAATCAATACGCAAAATTTTAAAATCAACAATTTTTGGGGAAAATTTTCAGATGCCGCACAGGACCAGTCCAATTTTACAAATATTGCAACTGCCGCAAATGTAAAACTTACAATAGAAAATGTCTTTACATGTAAAGACGGCGGGCTACCGGAAGAAGGCTGTTCAGGGCAAAAACCGTTTTTGATTAATGATGGAACTTTAACTAATCCCCAACTGCAAAAAGATGCCATGGGACAAATTTTGCCTACTGGTGAATATAGAATTCCTTTTGATTCCGCACAAAACTATGATCCTGACCATGATGATGCTTTTTATGCTTTGGATGTTTTTCGAGACGGCAAATATTACCAGGATGACAATACAAATGATTATAACAATGAAAAACCAAGAACTTTTTTTGGTTATATGGTACAACTGATCAAAACTTATTTTTCTCCGCAAAACGATACAACAATAGTAGATGCTTTAACGCAAAATGAAATAGAATCCAGAAACCGATATATGGCAAACATTATTTTTGGTCTGCAACAAGACTACCGTATAAAAAAAGAATCTGCTATCGATACGAACAGTATCAATCAGGCTTTTTCTACAAAACAGCCCTCTTTGCTTGATTATAATGCCCTAATGATAAATGATACAACAGGCTGTGACGGCATCTTTTTTACCTTCAATCCGGACAGTCTGACATGTAAATTCCAAAACTTTTTCGGGATGACGCAATGGATGCCTTTTTTTGGAAACGGTGCCAGTCTGCTGGGTGAAAATTCCAACAAATCCAGCATACAGTCAGACTCTGTTTTAGAGGATACAGAAACAACCCTGCTGACACTGGCAAGCAAACTCGACAATACCAATTATGTACAGCCTAAAATTGATCCGCAAACAGGAAGAGTAAGTATTCTCGGAGAAGTTTTTAAACCGATGATATTCATGGCAAAATCCATGTTTCGCTTTTTCTTTGGAGAGAACTCAAAAACACTCACAGAAACTGTCAGTGTAAACTTTGATTTTACAAATCATATGCCTTTGACTTTTATGCAGGTACAAAACGGCATAGTTAAAGGCTTTGAATATTTTAAACTTTTAGGCATTGAAAGTGTTTATGGAACGGAAGTACAGTCTTGTACAGTAAAAGATGAAAAAGGAATCTTTGGCTGGCGTTCATCATATCAGACATTTACACAGGGAATTCCAACGGACACAACATTGGATGGTGGGAAAACACGCAAGAGATGTGCAGATGATTCGGCTGTATCTGATTATAACCTACTCTCAAGAACATCCGAAACGTATCATGACCATTGTTTATATCTCAATCCGTTTAATTATTCTACACAAACAGAATATACTATTCACGTATCTACTGAAGATTGGCTGGACTGGTGTAAGCGCAATCAAGGCAGACAAAAGAAAGGTTTGTTTGGAAGAATAATTGACACCTTTACAAATATTGTGAGTATTTTATCGGGACACTCTTCCAATGGAGCCGATTATGATACGCAACTTGACAATCTATTGGACAAGAATGATTATAGCGTTGTCGAATACAAAGAAAAAGTACACAAAGGACTTATTCTCCATCTGAAAAAAATAGACATTGAAGATATTAACGCAACAACTCCAGGAACAACAACAGAGTTTGAAATCATTAAAGTCTCACGAGGCAGTCAGAACAGAAATGATCAAAACAACAACCAAAACAGTAACAGTCAAAACGGAGGAATGCATTAATGATAATAGCCTATGTATCAAAGGTCGACAAAGAGTGCTATAATGATCTAAAAGACGAATTTACCGATGTCAAAAACTTTAACTCCATCAATGATTTTATCAGTTTTTATGCTGTTAGCAAAAACCGTGATGTGGTACTGCTTTACAGAGTTGAAAATCTTGAAGATATCGAAAAAATTAAAGATATCCATTTTAACAATAATATTTATATGATCGTTATAGGCAAGAATGATACAAAATTTTCTCTGCTGGCAGGAAAAATCGGTGTAGATGTATATCTCAGTGAAGAAGAAGCCGATTCGGGACTTATCACAAACCTCATCATCAAGTCGCAAAGCATTATAAAACAAAGACGCGGAAACAGTAACATATCTGTATTTACAGGCATTAGCGGTGGAGTGGGTACAACAACAATTTCTATGAATCTTGCAAAAACACTGGCACAGGACCATCCAGACAAAAATGTTTTATATCTTGATTTTGCCTACACAAAAGCTGTTTCTAACCTGTTTTTTAATTATCCGCAGCCTAAAAAAACCATAGTTGACATATCTAGTGTGCAAAATCTGGATATGCAGGAACTCTTTGAAAACGGTTTGGAAAAACTGAATGACAACCTCTATTTTGTGCCGGGTTTGCAAAAACATACAGACAGAGAAGAGCTGGAAAAACCTGAAAACATACAGATGTTTTTAAACTTTATCATGTTTATCAAAGAAAAATTTGACTTTATCATTATAGATGTCGGGGTTTTTGAAGATGTCGATTTAGAGATAGATATTCAAGAGATCGCAGACAATATTTTTGTCATTACCGAATTTTCCATTCCTTCCATGTCTATTTTAAAAACATATATAGATATCATTGACAAAAGCGGATGGTATTCCAAAACACACATCATAGCCAACCGTTCCGACTCTTTTGGAAGTGTTACCCAGGAGGAGGCAAGAAAGATACTCTCAAAAGGCCTAAAACACAACTTTGAAATTGCTTTTGCCTTGCCGAATGATGCTGTTCATTTACGAGAGTGCTGGAATGAAGCGCAACTAGTCTGCGACGAATACCCGGATTCGCCTTTTATGCTAAAGCTCAAAGAGTTTGGAGAAAACTTTTTTATTCATGATGCTTCTTTGTATGAAAATGCCCACAAAGGCGAACACTCTTTCTGGTCCAAGGTGAAACGATGGCTCTAAAAGAAAAAATCAAAGAACGGCACAATAGCACTGAAGAGAATGTACAGGTCAAGAGTACTGCCTCAACTGTACATATTGAAGAGAACCTCTGTTCTGAGTTTTGTTTCCCGCTGATTTACAGAAATGAAGAGTATTTTCAGCTTGCCTGTTCTATATATGATGCTTTTGTCGAAAAACTTAATATTAACGGAAAACTTACAGAAAAAATGATACGGGAAGTTGTCGTCAAACATATATCTGAGTTTACTTTGCCAAAACCTGCCCTTAAAACGGAAATAGCCGACTTTGTTATAGACAATCTGCTCAACTACGGTCCGATTTCAACGATTATGCGTCTTGCAGGGCAAGGGCTCAATGATATTTTAGTCAACACAAAAGATTATATTGATGTTATTTACAACGGCCAGACTATAGCAACACCGTTTAAATTCAGGAATGAAGAAGATTTGCGCCGTTTTATTAACAGAATGCTCATGGCTTCAAACAGAAAAATCGACGAGTCACACCCTATTGCCTCTGCAAAACTGCCCGACGGCTCACGTATAGAGATACAAATACCGCCTGTTTCTGCAAACCTTGACAGCGACGGCAATCCCGGCTCCTATGTCACTGTGAGAAAATTTCGCGAGATTCCTCTGCTTTTTGAAACCTTGATAGACTCAAATATGATTGATTTGAAAATGGCATATTTTCTCATAAAAGCCATACGAGGCAAACTTAACATTGTTGTCTCCGGCGGTACATCAAGCGGAAAAACAACTTTTTTAAATGCCATTACCCGTTTTATAGACGAGGGCGACCAGCTGCTCACCATAGAAGATACAAAAGAGATGAAACCGCAAATGCCCTGCCATGCGATTCGCTCCTTTGAGGCACGTCCGCCAAACGAAGAGGGTGCAGGAGCGATCACGATTGAGAGCCTGTTACGTACGGCTTTGCGTTCAAGTCCACGACGTATCATTGTCGGGGAGTGCAGAGGTCCAGAAATTGTCACGATGCTCAATGCCATGAACACGGGACATCCGGGTTCTATGACAACAATTCATGCGGATGATACAAAAGAGGCAATTGTAAGAATTGAAAATATGTTCCTAGAAGCACGTCCTACGGCAAATATGACCTTTGTGCGCTCACAAATTATCTCTGCTGTTGATTTGATAATACAAATCGTCCGTTTTCCCGACGGAACAAGACGCATCGTCAAAATATCTGAACCTGAAAGACGCATAGAAGAAAACGGTGTCGTTTCCATGCTGGACCTGTTTGAATTTCAACGCAATGCCAACAGTGACAATCCGATGGATTCAAGCGGAAATTTCAAAGCAATTTCAGGTTCTTCGCGTGCTATATTAAAAATGCTGCAAAACGGTGTCACGATGGAGAGCCGTATCTTTGACAATGATTATGTTGTCAGCAAAGAGATGCTTACAAACGAACTTAAGGAGTTTCATCCAAAAAGAATGTGCGGATGGAAAACAAACTATATGTCTGAGATTATACAATCCTCCTATATCTCAAGCAAAAGCATATTAGAAAGATGGCCGAACCTAAAATAATGACTGAATTACAAATAGACATATTACTTATCTTTGTCATTACAAGCAGTGCTACTGCACTTGGCTATATTCTCTTGGCAGAGTATAAACGGACAAAACACATTAATTACATCAAGCATGTCATATCACTTGTGGATGTAGATGAAGATGACATTTTACGGGAAAAACATTTAGAAAGCAAAAACACGCTGAAAAACAAAATAAACGCTCTGATGCTTCAGGCGGGATTTCATTTTTCTCCTTACATTTTTGTTCTTGTTTTTTTCGCATTTTCTCTCCTGGCAGGATCTCTCTTTGCACTTTTTCTACGCCACTGGAGCGGATATCTTATAGGTATCCCCTTTGGTTCGTTCATCTTTTACATGATTTTACGTGCCATTATAGACAACAGAAAAAAGAAATTCAACAAAGCACTTGCCGTTGCAATTTCAGTGCTTGTAAAAATGATGAAAAACGGTATTGGGTTTGAACAGGCACTCAGCAAGTCAGTTTCAGTTTCAGGGTCCAAGCTTTTTCGTGACATATTTGCAAAATTTTTCCAGGAAAAAAATACTATCGGAGAGATGGAGGCTTTTAACAATTTAAACCAGTTTATCCATTCCAAAGAACTCCGTATCTTTGCCTTGGCGATTAAAATAGGGCGCGCGAGCGGCGGACAGTTTTCAAATACTTTGGAAAAGGTTGAAAAAACGATCAGCTACAGAGAAAAAATGCAGGAAAAAGTAGATGTTGTTACAAGAGAAAGCAGTGTAGGCTCATATGTCGTTGTTTTAATTACCATCTTTTTATACTTTTCGCTGAATGGGAACTTTGACGGGAAACTGCATCAGTACTTTATGGAATCCCAATACGGAAGATTTCAGCTTTTGGGTATTGCTCTTTGGGTATTTACCGGCATAATGATCAATAAAGTATTGACAAGGGTACACAAATGATAGAACTGTTTTCATACCTTACTCTTTTCATCTCTCTTGGCATTATCGCTTTTTTCCTCTCTTTGTATGCTTATGTACATTATAAGCACAGGAGACTTTTAAGCGCTATTTTTGCCAAAGAAGATGACATAATTATCACTGACAATTTCAGTGCAAAAAAAGCAGAATTTAAATTAAAGCTTCAAAGAGCGGGACTTACACGCAAACAGTTTAATGAAATAGTATTTGCAAGTATTTTGGCAGGCATCTCTTTGATATCGCTGATTTTTATTATGGATTTTAGTTTTTTAACTGAGCTTTTTTTAGTTGTGTCAGGTGTTGCCATAGCAATATTTATGCCCTATATATATGTTGAAGAACAGATAAAGGCAAGAATCAAAAGAATAGAAAATGATTTGCCTATCTTTATAGATTTGCTGATTATCATTCTTGAAGGGGGCGGAGGACTCAACAATGCCATAGACAAAGTAACAACAGAAGGTGCAAGTGTTTTAGGTCCAGACCTCTTAAGTGAGTCTAAAAAGTTTAAAAACGAGTTTATAACATACTCAAGCGATGTAGCGTTTACAAATCTTGTCAACCGTACAGGAAGTGATGCAATTGCCACTATTGTCGGATTTATGCGACTTTCCGAGGAAACAGGAATCGGTGTCAAATCTATATTTGAGAATCAGGCGCAGGAGCTTAAATCAATGGAAATGCTAAACATAGAGAAAAAAGCCGCAACGATGAATATAGGCATTACGCTGGTCATGTTTATATTCATCTTACCGGCAGTCATCGCAATGATAGCATTTCCAATGGCAGCAGATGCCTTAATGCCGGGATTTTAAAAGGGAGTAATATGAAAAACAGAAAAACAAGAATAATCATGGGAATAATGGTCGGACTGGTGCTTTTTAGCTCCTCCGTAGCACTTCTTCTATACCTCAAACAGGGAAAGACAAAAGAGCACAAAGAAGCAGAAGTTGAAGTTTTTGTTGCGGCAAAAAACATACACAAAGGGGATGTTATTAATGCAGATTCACTTAAAAAAGCACATCTTGCCAAAAGCTATATCAGTTTTACTCCTTTGACAGACGCGGAGATTATAGGCCGATATGCCAATGTGGATATCTACAAAGGTGAGCCTATTCGTCCTGAAAAGATTGTTGCGATACCGCCAAAAACCGAGCAGGAAGCAGAGTCGAAAAAGCAAAAGAAAAAAGAAAAACAGGTACAGCCTCAAAAGACAGAAGCACCACAGCAGGTCACCAAAGACACACTCTCAGTCGCACTCTCTCTTTTTAGAAACCAGGACACATCTCTGCGTTCGGGAGATTTTGTAGATATAGCCTGTGCCATTCCTTCTGCAAACAAAAAAACTCCAGATCTCTTTTATACAAAATATGTCGCTTTACATGTAAAGATAGATACCTTTGTCATCAACGGGAACAGACAGACAAAACTTCTCAGCTACAATGAAAAGCAAATGCTTACCAAGGCAGATACTGTCATATTCCAAATGGCACCAAAAGAGATTAAAAACTTTTTGGCGTATTACTATAAAACACAGGCGCTTAACAGTAAGCGAGTCTATAATCTTCACAACTACGGAGGGCAGTTATGGATGATAAAAACACCCAAAGAGATCAACGTCAAGCTGCAAAAACAAAAAGAACTTCTCCTTGTAGACAAAAAAATGTTTAAAAAACAGAGAAAAAAACATGTACAAAGAGTGAAAATATCCTATGAAAACTAAACACAATTTTCGCAATGCCTTTGGTATGGGTCAAATCATGGCGATGCTGCTTGTTGTTCTGCCGACTTTGGCATTTATCATAACACTGATGACAGACTACTGGAGTGTAATGCAAGAGGATTACAAACTCAAACTCATAGCCAATCAGACCTCTACCGTACTTGACAGCGAACAGGATCTCAGAAGCAATACTCTCAATGCAACACTCGATACAGAAGTAGGAAGCAGACTGTGTCCAAAAGGAACAACCATAAGCTTTTCTACTCCGGCCGATGCAACCTTGCCTGGTCAGGTCATTGTAACCATAAAATATACCCATAACGGTCACTATTTTAAAAACAAAACCTTAAGTACACAGATGCAAACCTATTCGTATCATGATCAAAACATATCAATCACCGGCACCTGCCAATAAAAAGGGGAAAAAATGAAAAAAATACTACTATATCTTGGAATCTGTCTGCATCTTTTTGCAAACGACATTCTTGTCTTTAACAATGAGTACCAGGTCCTACCCTTGCAAAAAAAGATCAAAAAACTCATTGTCGGTAACAGAGAAAATATTAACGTTTCTCTTTTGGAGAGTACGGCAAAAGGAAGTTTGCTTAAAATATTTGGTAAAAAAACAGGCAACACCTCTATTCTTATCATTTACAGGGACAACTCCATAGAAAATTATCATGTCTATGTGAATGAGAATCTCGGCTATATTCAAAAAATGATCAATATTATTGAACCGAATCTTTCACTCAGCATGGTCGGTAACGACTCTGCCGTCATCACCGGTGTATTTAAAGATCCGCATGACAAAAAAAGAATTTATGAGATTTTGAAAAAAGGCGGTGTAGATACAGACAAACTGATGGATTTGACAAAAACACGCAGAGTCAACAAAATGATTCGTACAAAACTCTACCTCATTGCCGTAGACAACCAAAGAGCAAAAGATTTGGGTGGTGTTACCGGACTGGGATTTTTCAACAAATATGTCAATGCAACAGCCAATGCGGGTGCTGCAAACTCTGCAACATTCAGCGGTTTTTTACTTGACAACCTGGGAAATTTTACAACAGCAACCGGAAAATCCGTTCTTGCTACACTCAATTTTTTACAGACAAAAGGGGTTGCCAATATACTTGATGACACGGTGCTCATTACAACAGAAGACAAAAATGCAACCTTTCGCGTAGGCGGGGAGCTTTATATCCCGACAGGTATTATACAAAACACAGGAACGGCACCCACCATTCAGGTGACAGAAAAAGAGTATGGTCTCAAACTTACACTCACAAGCAAATTTATGCAGACAGAGGGCTATATGCACATCAATGTAGATATTCAAGACAGTGCCATAGACCCTAACCCTGCCAATAATGTTGCTCTTGGAACCGGCATCTCCATTCCCTCTTTTATCAGTAAAAACATTCAGACTAATGTGGTTGTAAAATCTGAGCAGGTTATAGCCCTGGGTGGTCGCCTGCACAGTGAAAATTCCAAAAGTGAAGAAAAAATCCCTTTGTTTGGAGATATTCCTTTACTGGGCGAGCTTTTCAAGCATAAAGTTGAAAATTTAAACACAACTGATTTGATCTTTTTACTTGTCCCTGAGATTGTGGATGCCAATGAAGAGATAGATGACACTGACTTTTACAAAAATTTTAAAGCGCAAAGTACTGTTTTTCATGCAAAGGTGACTGACACTCCGAAAAAAATTCCCGATACAGAGCAAAACACTACAGAAACGGCACCATCAGAAGTATCACATATTTCATTTCCCGCTCCGATTATAATAGATGAAGAAGAAAGTCTGCAAACTCCACCGGAAGAGAATGCCAAACAACAGACACAACAGACACAACAGACACAACAGACACAACAGAAGATAGCACAAAAAACACAAAAAGCAGCACAAAAGACACATGAACTTACAATGACAATGCCAAAGAAGAAAGAAACAGCAGTAAAAAAAGAGACAAAACCTTCTCTGCAAACCTATGCTGTCAATGCGAAAAAGATATTTCTCAGAGAAAAACCTGTAAATGGAAAACGTGTTAATGTTTGGAAAGAAGGGCATAAGTTTACATCAGACATCTCCAAAACAGTCAACGGTGCAAGCTGGTTAAAAGTAAAACAGGACTGTTACCGTACATGTAAAGATCTGAATGCAAGTGTATGGATTTCACAAAAATACACAAAAACACTATAAGCTAGGTTAATAATTGGTTTAAGCAAATATTATTTGCTTTTCTTATATAAAAGTGATATACTTATCACAACTTTATCACAAAGAAGGAGAGAATATGATCAAAAATCTATTCAAACGTATTAAGTCACAAAAAGGTATGAGCGGAGTTTTAGTTGCTCTTTTATTAGTAATCGTCGGTGTTGGACTGGTAGCGGGATTAAATACTTACATGTCAAGTGCAAAAACTAACATACTAAACGTAGTTGATGCAAATTTAAGTAGTGCTGGTGTTGCTACCCCAACTCGTTAATTAGATTTTAATCATATAATTTCGGAATCTAACTTTTGGTTTTCAACACCACAAAGCCCGCACTACAGAAAAAAATTTAGTTTTTTTCTAAGTCATGCTTTAGCATAGAAAGTACGGGTTCCGAAAAGCCGTTTACAAACCTCACAGTTATAACTTAAATAATACATGTAGTCTAAAATATGTTACAATTAACATATGACAAATGTAAAACTTCTTGAGCAGTTTCGCTCTTTTTATTTTAAAAACTACCCAGATGATATGGAGACGCAGATCTCCTACTTCGCAGTATTTGGCGGACTTGACTGGGAAATTGACACGACAAAGCCTATTGAAGAATTACTCCGGCTGCTTGTATTGGACAATTTTGAAGCTATAGATGCACAGATGAGAGAACTCACTCTCAACAATACCCTCAACCGTAAACTTCTCAAAGCCCTTGCAACAGGAGACAGACGTATCTTTTCTGCCTTTAACAAAGCCGGACTCAACAATGCCAACGGCGGAGCAGCACTCAATTTTTTGCAGGAAAAAGGCCTGATTCAACTGGAATATTCACGGGAAGAGCATCCTAGAGACAAATATCCAAACACAAAGCTAAAAAGAGAAGAGGCACGCCACCGCATATCACACAAAGTCCTTTTTACCCACCCTTTTGTCAGGTTCTGGTTTTACTTTGTCATACCCCATATCAAAGAGATTGAGGCACAGAAATATGATGCCTTTTTCAAAGATTTTACCCTGCGCCACAACAGTTATACCAGCCTGGTATACGAAGAACTCTCCGAAGTCCTGCTGAACTATCATCTTCGTGACGCACATATACGCAGCAGCGGCAGCTACTGGGATGCAAAAATAGAAATAGACATTCTGACCATCACACAAAACGGCCGTATCTATGTCGGAGAATGCAAATGGACAAACCACATCATCAACAAAAAAGAGCTGCATAAAATACGGGACAAATGCCAGAAACTCGGGATTGAACCGACCCAAATCGTTTTGTTCTCAAAACGGGGATTTTCAAAAGAACTCACCCAGCTCAGCGGTGCAGGTCTGGCACTTTACAGCAGCGAGGACTTTCAGGCACTGCTTAAAAAACGCTCTCTCAAGTAAAAAAGTATAATTAACTGACAACACGCAGTGCCTGGTACGCTTCTTGCAGCAGCTGAAATTTTTGTGTGTAATGTTCTACCAGATAAGGACTTTCATGAAAAATTTTGTCCGGATGATAAACTTTTGTCAGTTTTTTATAGCTTTTTTTCAAAGCATCCTGCGAAGCACCGATCGGGCATTCTAAAATCGTATAAAAATGTTTTTTCTCTTCATAAAAAGAGGCTTTGCATAAATCTCCGAAAGAAAAATTTGCAAAATCCGAGTAGAGTTTGGACATAAAATGATTGTCATAGGTATACTGAATCTGATAATGCAAGATATGACGCTTGTTTAAAGCACGTTCCAGCCTTGCTTTTGACCTGAAATCACTGACATCCACCACCAAAGAAATATCTGTTCCCCGCTCCACATACACTTCAAGCTGTGAGCGCATATAGTTGAGCACCCATGAATTCGGACTGTCCAGTGAAATAAGCACCGTATCTTTATCATACGCATAGAGATGTACTTTTATAGTTTCAGGCTCTTCCATCCTGTTGAGTTCTATTTTAATCGGCTGATTGCCAAACTTTAACATGGAACGTAAGAAAAATTCATGATTGAAATCATGTGTTTTCGCATGAAACTCACTTAACTCTCTTATGAAATTCTCTCTGACCTGCGTTAATGACTGATTTTGAAATACAAGTACAGCTTTAGGTAAAAAGAGCATACCACGGGCATGATGATTTAAAAATTCTCTCATCCAACTTGTATTTAAGGTATCAAACCCTGTAGTGATAAGAATAAGATTATTGCGCAAAACAATTTCCATATATCCTACCTTTTTTGAAAATATATAATTTATAGCAAAAACAGTTCCACTTTGAAAATAAATTATATCTATTAATTAAGACAGCTTTGAGAATATTTATAGATATTTTGAGTATAATTGCATCATAATTTAATTACAACTTATCAAGGAAAAAAATTGCGCGAAAATATGAATGAAAAGTGTGCTGTTGTTGGGATTTTTGGTCATAAAGAGGCTTCAAAGTTAGCCTACTTTTCTCTTCATTCTCTCCAACACCGCGGACAGGAAGCAGCAGGTATCAGCTCATCTGACGGAGAAAAACTCCATACTATCAAAGATCGCGGACTTGTTATGAGCGTCTTTAACGAAGACAAACTTGCTACTTTAAGCGGCACAAGTGCTATAGGCCACACCCGCTACTCCACAGCGGGAAATGATTCCATTCTTGATGCACAGCCTGTATTTGCAAGATACGATTTGGGTGAGATGGCAATTGTTCACAACGGTAACCTTACAAATGCTGATGAAGTACGTGCCAGACTGATCAAACGCGGTGCAATTTTTCAGACATTTATGGACACTGAAAATCTTATTCATCTTATCGCCAAAAGTGAACAGGACAAACTTCTAGACAGAATTATAGATGCTGTTCAAAAAATAGAAGGTGCTTTTTCTCTTGTCTTTTTAAGCAGAACCAAAATGTTCGCTATGCGTGACCGTTTCGGATTTCGACCTTTAAGTCTTGGGCGTTTGGCCAACGGCGGCTATATTGTTGCAAGTGAAACCTGTGCTTTTGATCTTGTGGGGGCTACTTTTGTCCGTGATGTGGAACCGGGAGAACTTCTGATTTTTGAAGAAGGCAAAGCCCCTCAAAGTGTAAAAATCTTTGAACCGACACCAAAACACTGTATCTTTGAATATGTCTATTTTGCCCGTCCTGACTCTTCTGTCTTCGGACAATCTGTATATGAATGCAGAAAAGAGATGGGAAAAGAGCTGGCAAAAATTCAACCTGTTGAAGCCGATTTGGTTATCCCTGTGCCTGATGGTGGTGTACCTGCTGCAATCGGTTATGCACAGGAGAGTGGAATTCCCTATGAAATGGGAATTATGCGCAATCACTACATAGGGCGTACCTTTATAGAACCGACACAGGAGATGCGTGATTTAAAAGTGAAGATGAAACTCTCTCCTATGACAGACATTATCAAAGGCAAAAGAGTTGTCGTTATAGATGACTCTATAGTCAGAGGTACAACTTCAAGAAGAATCATCAGAATGCTGAAAGAAGCAGGAGCAAAAGAAGTCCATATGCGTGTCTCTTCTCCTCCGACTACCGATCCGTGTTTCTACGGTGTTGATACACCAAGCAAAGAGAATTTAATCGCTGCAAATATGGGTGTGCAGGAAATTTGTGATTTTATAGAAGCCGACTCTTTGGCCTATCTGGATGAAGCATCACTCTTAAGAAGTGTGAATGCAACACAGGATATCTACTGTACAGCCTGTTTTACTGGAAAATATATCGTTTAATGGAACAAATTTATACATACGGTAATTATTTAAAAAACAAATTTGGCGTAAAAGTACACAAGGTTGGCATCAATATTTCCGGCTTCACCTGCCCGAATATTGATGGAACCGTGGCCAAAGGAGGCTGTACATTTTGCGAAAATGACTCTTTTTCAGCCAGTACTGATGCCGTTGTGGAGCTCAAAGGATTTCACTTAAATCTTGAATCAAAAGAGAATCCTTTTTTGCAAAAACAACTCAAACAGCTTGAACTGCAGTTTGATGCCATATCAAAACGCCAGAAAAGAGAGTATGGCGCAAAAAAATTTCTTGTATACTTTCAATCATTTACCAATACCTATGCCCCTTTTGAAACCCTCAAAGCACTCTATGAAAAAGCGCTCTCTTTTGAGAACGTGGTAGGGTTAAGCATTGGCACACGTTCTGACAGCATCACAGAAGAGACACTTGCCTACCTCTCAGGCCTTGCCAAAGATAAAGAGATCTGGATTGAATTTGGCATTCAGTCTGTATATGATGAAACACTGGAAAAAATCAACCGTGGGCATGACAGCGAAAATGTTAAAGAGTGGATTATCAAATCAAAAGAGGCAGGTCTGAATGTTTGCGGGCACCTTATCTTTGGTCTTCCAGGAGAAACGCAGGAGATGATGCTTGAGACCTCCAAAGCCGCTTATTCATGGGGAATTGATTCTGTAAAATATCACCCTCTGTATGTTGTAAAACGCACTGCCTTGGCAAATGAGTTTAACCGTGGAGAGTTTACCCCAATCAGTGAGCAGGAATATCTTGATGTGCTTGTAAAATCTCTTCTGATGAAACCCAAAAATGTCAATGTCCAAAGAGTGACAGCAGGCATTGATGATGATTCCCTCTTAGCTCCAAAATGGTGCCGCAATAAAAACCAACAGATAAAAAATATTAACGCCGCACTTAAAAAAGTCGGTCTAAAGTATTAATGCCCGTATGCTTTTGCAAATTCCGCAGTACTTCTGAAATAGGGCGGATATCTGAAGTATACTCTAAATGCCTTTGCCTGACCGGGTTTGAGATTTCTGGCAACAACAAACTTTTTCGTAATGGTTTGCGGTTTGTGTGATCCCATTCCAAAACCTCCGGAAAAAAAGTCCATAAAACCGCTGGGTTTATAAAAATTTCCGCCTTTTACATTTCCTGTTGCATGCCCTTTGTTGACCAGTTTTATTTCAAAAGTCACTTTTCCTATAGGAAATTTTCCGACATTTCTAACAATACCGTAATAGGCTATCTCTTCCGTGCTCAAGAGCCTTTTGTTGTGCAGTTTTTCCAACTGCACCTTTTTCGTATACTTATCAACAATCATAACAGAAAAAACAGCCATAAAAACAGTCACCAAAATAATAGAAAATATCATAGAATAGACTAGTTTTTTGTTTTTTTGTTTCACTGCACTCACTATACCGGCAATACTCAGTAAAAAGATTACAAAGAAAACTATATAGTGCCAGTAATTAAAGAGTGTCATTTACAATTTCCCTCCAGAGATACATTATAGTCTTTTTTATATGCAAACGGTTCTATGATAATTTTAAACTCTCTTGTTTGCCCTTGTGCTATATCAGGTTCCAGAATCGACATTTTTTGAAATGGTTTTAATCGTAAAAGATAGTTTTTGTACTTGTTTTTTGTAACCCTGTAGACTTTTGCAGTGATTTTACACTCGGAAAAATCAAATTTGGATTCATTTGTGATGCTTCCTTTGACCACCAAAGCCTCCACAAAATGAAGTCTTTTTTGCGAAAGCAACTGGACAGAATTTTTAAAAAGATATTTGTGCATCTCGATATAACCAAGTGTAGGACCGAGAAGAAGTATTGCAAATCCAAAAAGAACAAAAAAGATCGCAAGAATTATCTTTTTTCGAAGGAGAAGTGCAAGAATAATAAAAAGAAGAAAAAGAAGAAATGACACACCAAAAAGGATATAATCATACGTTATTAATCCATGAATAAATGCCAACAGCTTCTCTTTCATATTTTACTTACTCTTTTCTTGCGTTTTTTTCAGCGATGCCACTCATGTCAAATCTACGGGCAAGCTCCTGTTTTATTCTGTCTGGTGATATATTTTTAGAAGCGAGCGCCACAAGCATATGGTAGGTCAAATCTGCCGCTTCATACACCATCTCTTTCTCATCATTGTCTTTATGTGCAAAACAGTATTCACCGGCTTCTTCAACAACTTTTTTCAAAATTGTATTTTCCCCTTTGCTTAAGAGTTTTGCCGTCCATGAAGTGGCAGGGTCTGCACTCTTTCGCTCTTGAATCGTATGATAGAGTGTATCAATAACACCGTATGCAGCCTCGGTATTTACCTCAACTTCAGAAGTAATCTCACCGCTTTGCAGCTCTGTAAAAAAACATGATTTTCTCCCGGTATGACAGGCTACTCCGTTTTGATTGACTTTTATCAGGAGCGTATCATTGTCGCAGTCAATAAAAAAAGAGACGATTTCCTGCGTATGTCCGCTGCTTTCGCCTTTTTTCCATATACGCTGTTTGCTTCTTGAAAAGTAGTGTGCCTGCTTTGTTTTGAGTGAAAGTTCCAACGCCTCTTTATTCATGTAGGCCATCATCAGCACTTCATTGGTCGTGTTGTCCTGGACAATGACAGGCAGAAGCTCCTGCTTCTCCCAATCTACTCTATTGACTATTTCCTGCATGCTTATCGTGCCGTCGTTCTTTGCTGAATATTTTTTGTATCAACCCAGATATTTGGTGTTGAACCGCCCGGTGTCAAGAATATTTTTGCATCTTTGTTGACTCTGAGTGCATCATTAAACTTGTTTTGTACTTTCATCTGTTCAAGCTGTAAAAGCTTCGTTGTCAATGATTTTGCAATTAAAATATTTGCTTTGGCATTGGCATCTGCTTCAATTGTCACAGCATCTGCTTTACCCTGTGCTTCAATTCTTGCTTTTTCCGCGATACCGCGAGCCTCTGCTGCACGTTTGAGTGCTTCTTGTTTCGCACGCTGTACTTCCTGTTCTGCCTGTTGTACCTGTTGTTTAGCCAGTTGTACTCTCTCAATTTGTGCTTTTACTTTTTCCGGCAACATAATATCACGAAGCTGAATTGACTGCAGGATTACCGGAGAGTTTTTCAGGCTTTTGATACTTTCCCGTATGCCGTCTTCTATTGCAGTTGCAATTGTATTACGCATGACAGGAATAGATTCGGCATCATATTTTCCTACGACATTTCGCACAACATCACGTACAACAGGATTGATTATTTTGTCTTCCCAGCTGAATCCCCAGTTTGAGATTGTCTGTGCGGCAAACTGTGCATTGAGTCTGTACTGAACAGTCAGTTCAATCGAGACAGGCAGACCACGTTTGTCAAGTACCGTAATTGCAGGCTTTGAAATAATCCCCGAAGCATTTGAATTTGTTTCTACACGTGATGCATAGTTGATAATACGGACCTTCGTATCCACCGTATATACTTTTTGAATCACAGGAATAATAAAATGCAGTCCCGGAAGCAGTGCCTGGTCCTGATACTTTCCGTTTGTACTTAAAATACCCCGTTCACCCTCTTGAATAATAATAAACGGCTTTGCCAGAACAAGCATCACAGCAACAGCAATCAAGAAATATGTCAGTGCTGCCTTCCCCCCGCCAAAATTAAAATTCAAATTTGGCATCTGAGGTCCTTTTGGACCACTGCCACCGCCTGAGTTAGAGTTATTAAATCCTCCGCCTTCACTTTTCTTCTTGTTAAAATAGTCATTCATATCTGATGCCATTGTATTCCTTTTTTTACTTTTTAAATTTTTCTGTCATTCTCAGCCCGCACTAAAGTACGGGTCCCGAAAAAACCGCTTAACTGAAGGGCATTGACCCTAAAGAATGGGTTCCAATACAGGCTGTTTCCCGGAACCGGTACTTCAGTGCCGGCTATTGCAACTTTCTGGCACTTTCAGCCCGGACTACAGAAAAAAATTTAGTTTTTTTCTAAGTCATGCTTTAGTATTGAAAGTCTGGGTTCCGAAAGTCTTCTTAATTTATCTCATCTACATAAGTAAGGTAGTGTTCGTATTTCTTGTTGCGACCAAATACAATGTCAAAATACCCGCTCTGAATAATTGCCGTAATCTCCCCGCGGGAACCTCTGCCTATCTCTCTGGCGTCAACCAAAGCAACAGGCGTGATTTCTGCAGCCGTTCCTGTCAAAAATGCCTCATCCGCCACATAGACCTCTTCTCTTGTGATACGGCGTCGAGTCACTTTGTATCCAAGGTCTTCAGCCATTTCAATGACAGTTTTTTGTGTGATGGAAGCTAAGGCGTTATCACTTGGCGGTGTAATAATCTCCCCGTCTTTTATCATGAAAAACGAGGCCCCGCTTGCTTCTGCAACATAACCTTCATCATCCAGAAGCAAGGCTTCATCATATCCGCAGTCAATCGCTTCATATTTTGCCATTTGGGAGTTCAAATAGTTTGCAGTTGCTTTGGCTTTTCCCATATTGGATGTGTTTGCCGGGCGTGTCATAGAGACAATTTTCAGACGAATGCCTTTACGCATACCCTCTTCCCCAAGGTAAGCACCCCATTCCCAGGCGGCAACGGCTGTTTCAACCGGTGCGTCTTTGTGGTAAAGCCCCATAATACCATAGCCTAAAAACGAAAAAGGACGAAGATAGACATTGTCCCCGGTAAATTCATTTCTTCGGATGAGTTCGATCTGTGCAATGTTTAACTCTTCAACAGTATAAGGAATATTAATCAGTGTCATTTTTGCCGACTCTTTGAGTCTTTTGGTATGATCATTCAAACGAAATATTGCATACCCTCTCTCAGTTTTATAAGCTTTTGTTCCTTCAATTACACCGTTTCCATAGTGAATTGTATGTGTGAGTACATGTACCTTTGCATCTTCCCATGCAACAAATTTTCCATTCATCCAAATATATTTGGCTGCGTCCATTAAAATCTCCAAATTGTTAATTGGTGATATTTTATCTAAATTGCTATTTACCTAATAGGATTTGAGTACATTGTTTATCTGTACATACGCCTGCAGCGGTGTTGTTTCAAAATAGGCAATACCCTTTTTCTGTGCAAATTCCTTTGTCATTTTTTGGATTTTCAGCAGATTGAACCTGGGTGCTTTTGGGAAAAGATGATGCTCTATCTGGGTATTTAATCCTCCGTAAAACCAGTGTACAAATTTCCCGCCTTTTAAAGAGCGTGAGGTACGCATCTGCAACTCCATCCATGAAAGTTTTTCGCCCACTTCTTTGTCAAATACTTCACAGCCAAGATGGTTTGTTATAAAACCGAATGCCAGCCAGACAGAAAGTGTAAGATTCAGTGTCAGGTAAACAGTAAATGCTTGAGTCAGAGGTAAAAAATAAAAAACGCTTCCCCAGATTACAGGCCAGTGCAAAAGCATCAATCCAAGCTCACCCCATTTTTTACGTTTTATTACAAAATTATACGACTGCACGATAAAAGCAGGATACATAAAGAACATAGCACCCCAAAAAACAAGATATTTGCTCTTGCGAAGCCATGTTTTGTTGCCTTTGTTGTTTGTAAATGCTCCATCAAATGCCAATATGTCAACATCTTTTTGGACAATATTGCACCAGGTATGATGGTTGACATTGTGTTTGAAATCCCACCAGGAAGAGGAGTTCGAAAGGATAAACGCTGAAAACGGATAGCTCAGTTTAAAAGACAGACGCTTGTTTTTAAAATACTGTGTATGCAAAATATCATGCGACACGAAAACGGCACGCGTAAAAACCAGAGACATAAACAGACCAAGACCTACAGCTGCTGCAAAAGAATTGTCAATGAGATTTTTGTGATAAAAAAGTATCACATAAACAATTCCCATACTTAAAAGTATCGCTGTCATTTCAAGGCTTCCTCTCACAGGAACACGTTCTAAAAGACCTAAAGCACGGACTTTTGATTTTAATTCATCAAAATCATACGAAGATTTCGTCATTTTTACTCACTTTGTTAAAATTTATTTATTATAACATAAAATGAAATTTGTGATTTTAAAAAAATAGAAAATAGAAAGAAGTTACATGTAAAGCGGTGATGCTTTACATGTAAAAAAGGAGAAATGAAATTTGAAATTTGTTTTTAGAAGAACCACTGAGAAGTAACTTTTATTCTGCGTTCTTTCTCGTTTCCTATGTTTGCACCATATTTGTCTTCCTGGAATGTCAATCCGGCTTTGATTGAGTTCCCCATTAAATACCAGTTTACACCGGCTATTTTGGATGTCAAATCGTAACCGTCCAAATCTTTAAATTTGTCCCAAGACTCATATCTGACAAAGGGAGCAACAAAACCATAGTCTGCAAAAACATATTCACCGGTTGCATACCAGCCGTTGGATTTTCCTCTTGTCGTACTCGCCCAGTCTTTTGCTACACCGTCAAAGTCAAAATATTCTGCTTGAACAAAAGCACCTTTGTAGTGTGCTGACATTTCAAGATTTAACAGTTTGTGATCCACTGAAGTATTTACACCACCTGTTGTTGTGTACTGAATATCAGGACTTACCCAGTAACCGGCACCCACTTCAAAGTGTTTTCCCTGCCCAAAGTAACTTTCAGTTCTTTTTTTCTCTTCCCAGCCGTCAAACGGAGAAAGAACAATTTTACCACCATAAAAGAAGTTCTTCTGCATAAAATTACTGCCGCCAAAAGTTGCACCCGAAGCATCATGAAGTTTGCCAGAGTAGACACCGTCACCTATAGCTACCTGGTAGTGTACTTTCTTGTTCCAGTTACCGTAAATTTGTGCATTTGTACCACGACGGTTATGGGTAATATACTGTGCCGCTTCATCCGCTACATGAGGACGGTCAAAGTGTAGCACGCGCGCTGATTTTACCGTTTCGGTACGGGAGATATCAATTTTTGCACGGAAAAGTTTAAAGTTGACCAGTGACGAACCAAAAGGTTTTTTGATTTTTACATAGGCATCACCGACATTGAATGACTGCTCTCCCTTGTCTTTATAGTTCGCTTTGTCATTTCGTACATCCATTGTAAAAGAAGCATACTTGTTAAAACCCGCTGCCACTTCAAAACGAACGCGTCTCAAATAAGCATCATAATAACTTGTTGTCGCACCTGTTGCCAAATCTTCCACACTTCTGTTTTCAAATGTACCCTGAATACGCACACCTGCTTTGAGCCACATATCAGGATTGTCCTGTGCAACAAATTTCATATTAATATGCGTCTGCTTGCCTAATAAAAAGTTTGGAGATTTCTTGTCTACTATAGTAATATTTTGTTTTGTATTTCCAAGACTGTTTGTATCCAACAGTGTTCTGTCCGGTGCAGGCTGTGTAAATACTTGTCCGTTAGCATCTTGATACAGTTTGATTTCATTAGCATTTACAGCAACTGAACTGAGGGTTAAAGCAGCTAAGGCTGATAAAACGATTTTATTCATTTTTGAATTCCTTTTTGTTTTGTTGGCGGAAGTATAAAATATCCAGGTTACATAAAGGTTACAAAACGGCAACAGGCAACAACCCTATACTATAATTGTAAATGATACAAAACAATTCAAGTGACAATACTCTTGAGGTTTGTCACAAAGTTTTTGCCGTTTTGTAACCTTAGTGTAATAAAAAAAGTCTATACTTTCATAACTAAAATTAAAAAGGTGTAACAGATGACAAAAGTAATCAAGTTAGCTCTTGTAGCTTCAGTTCTTACAGGCGGACTCAGTGCAAATGATGTACTCAAAGGAAGTGGTGCTTCTTTTCCATATTCGGTATATCAAAAATGGACAAAAGCCTACTATAAAGCTACTGGTATCAAAGTTGACTATATTTCAAAAGGTTCTTCAAAAGGGATCAAAGATGCGAAAGCAAGACAGGTTGATTTTGCAGGAACAGACAAACCATTGTCACCTAAAACACTTAAGAAAAACAACCTTTATCAGTTTCCGGGTGTTGTCGGTGCAATCACAATGGGCTATAATCTTCCGGGTGTTTCTGAGTTGAAACTCAGCAGAAGTGCAATCGTTGCAATCTCTGAAGGGAAAATAAAATACTGGGACAACAAGTTGATCACTGCTGCAAACGCAGGATTGAAACTGCCACATGAAAAAGTAACATTTGTTCACCGTGCAGACGGGTCGGGAACAACATTCAACTACACATATTTTTTAAGCAAAGTATCCAAAGAGTGGCGACATACATACGGTGCAAAAAAATCTTTGAACTGGCCTGGCAACCAACATATCGGTGGAAACAAAAATACAGGTGTGGCAAGTCTTATCAAACAGACTCCCTACTCTGTCGGATACATCGACTATGCGGATGCACAGAAAAACGGCATTGTAATGGCTTCGGTTGAAAACAGAGAAGGGCACTATATCAAACCTGAATTAAAAGCATTTCAGACAGCTGCTGCAAAAGCAAACCTGGATCCCAAAAAAGATTTTTACTCTATTATTGCCGATCCCAAAGGTGCCAACTCTTATCCTATCGTAGCTGCTACATTTATCCTGGTGCCTGCTGAAAAACCTGAAATGGATAAAAAAGTAACAGCATTTTTTGACTGGTCATACAAAAACGGTCAAGAAATTGCAAAAAGTTTAGGTTTTGTTCCATTACCGGACGCACTTACAGACAAAATCAGAAAATACTGGGAAGAAAAAGGGATTAGATAATCTCTTTCTTCAAAAAAAAAACAAATTTCAAATTTCACTCTCTCCTTATTTTATGTTACACTTTTTGTGTAGCATAAATTTCTTTCCTTAATGTAATCTCTTTGTAATGAAATTACAATATAATATCAAAATAAATTTACTCTAGGGTTTTCTTATATGGAAAAAATATTTCAAAAGCTCTCTTTATCAAGTGCTTCTCTTGTGCTCGTTATACTTATTGGCATATTTATCACTCTCTTTAGCGCTGCAAAGCCCGCCATTGAAGAGTTTGGACTCCATTTTCTTGTTGATCCGACATGGAACAAAGAGGTTCCTGTGGAGAGTGCTGCCGGCACAATAAACACTGCTGTAAACATCGCAGATGAAAATGCCATCGAGGATGAAGATGATATGATTCTTGATGAAGATGAAGAGTCTCAGACAAAAACACTTTATGGCGGACTTGTTCCGATAGTCGGAACAATTCTTTCTACGCTTATTGCCCTCTCTTTTGCACTGCCTATTGCTATGGGTATTGCTGTTTTTCTGGCTGAAATCGCTTCAAAAAACATCTCCAAGTTTGTCGGTATGGCCATTGAACTTTTGGCGGCAATTCCGAGTATCATTTTTGGTATGTGGGGGCTCTACTATTTTGCCCCCATTATCTCCGATACCTTTGGCGGCTATCAGGTCTCTTTGCTGACCGCCGGACTTGTTCTTGGCATTATGATTCTTCCCTTTATGGCAGCCATCACCCGTGACAGTATGAATACAACCCCTGATGTACTCAAAGAGTCTGCCTATGCGCTTGGTGCCACAAAGTTTGAAGTGGTCAAAGATATTATATTTCCCTACTCAAAGGTTGGTATTATAGGCTCTATCATCTTGGCACTCGGACGTGCCTTGGGGGAGACTATGGCTGTTGCATTTTTGATTGGAGCAGTCTATTCACTGCCTGAAAAGATTACTGACCCTACCATCTCCATTCCTGTTGCTATGGCTGTAAACTTTGGCGAAGCCAGCGGACTGGGAGAAAGTGCACTCTTTTATCTGGGTCTGATTCTCTTTGTAATGAGTTTTATCATCATTTCAGTTGCCAAATTTTACTTTTTGAAAAAGGCTAAATTATGAGACTTCTGCTAAACAAAATCTTTTTGGCACTTTCGGTAACTTCTGCACTTATAGGCATTGGTTTTTTAGGATGGATTCTTGCCGTCCTTTTTATCAAAGGACTCTCTTCGCTTCATTTAAGCCTCTTTCTCAATGACCTTGTTGACGGGGGACTCAGAAATCTTTTGGTGGGACAGCTTGTTCTTGCCTCTTTGGCAGGTGCTATAGGAATACCGCTGGGAATGCTTGCAGGTATTTATATACGCGAATACGGAAGAGGAAAATATCCGGAACTGATTCGGGATTTGAGTGACATCATGATGTCCGCACCTTCTATTGTAATCGGAGCCTTTGTCTATGCCATAGCTGTTGCCCCTTATGGAGGAGCCAACGGATTTGCCGGTATTTTAGCGCTTACCATTATGATGGTTCCTATCATCATCAACACAACAGACTCTATGCTCTCTCTTGTCCCCAAGGAGTTACGAGAAGCAGGTATTGCCCTTGGTGCATCAAAATACCGTGTTATCCTGGACATCGTTATAAAAGCCGCAAAAGTGGGAATCATGACAGGTATTCTTTTGGCATTTGCAAGAATTGCCGGTGAAACGGCACCGCTGCTCTTTACAAGTGAAACAAGTAACTATTTCAGTCTCGATCTCACACAGAGTTTTCCCTCTTTGACTGTCAGTATTTATAATCTTGCCAATGAACCTGAAGAGTCGAGTCGTGATCTTGCCTGGGCTGCTTCATTTATACTGACAATGATGGTTTTAGTTATCAACCTGCTGGGTCGATTTATCACAAGAAACAAACACAAATAACTAAGGAAACAAAAATTATGCCTGTAATGAATATTAAAAAATTCTCTTTTACCTATCCTGGGGCCGACGAACCCTCTTTAAAAAATATAAATCTATCCATAGAGAAAAATAAAATTACTGCTCTTATCGGTCCGAGCGGTTGCGGAAAATCAACACTTTTACGCTCTATGAACCGTATACATGACCTGTATCCCGGTAATAAATATGACGGAAAGATTGAGTTACTTAATGAAGCAACCGGAAAATATCAAAATATTCTTGAAATTAAAAAAGAGAATGAATTTATAGAACTCCGCCAAAAAGTCGGTATGATTTTTCAAAAACCGACACCTTTTCCTATGAGTATTTTTGACAATGTTGCCTACGGATTGAAAATTGCAGGCATCAAAAACAAAAGTGAACTTGCCGACCGCGTAGAGGCAGCACTCAAGGGCAGTGCATTATGGAAAGAAGTCCATGACAGGCTCAACAAGTCTGCAATGGGACTCTCAGGCGGACAGCAACAGAGACTCTGCATTGCCCGCGCAGTAGCAGTCAAACCCGAAGTCATTCTTTTTGATGAACCGACCTCCGCCCTTGACCCCATCTCAACAAGTGCCATTGAAGAACTGCTGGTGGAACTGAAAAAAGATGTCAGCATTGCAATTGTGACACACAATATGCAGCAGGCTTCGCGTATCAGTGACTATACTGCATTTATGTACCTTGGAGATTTGATAGAATTTGATAAAACCGAAAACATCTTTTTAAACCCTAAAGAGAAAAAAACCGAAGACTACATTACCGGTAGATTCGGATAAATTATAAAAAACAAAGGAGTCAAAAATGTTACCGACATTCAGAACAAGCCTCGATGAAATAAGAAAAAAACTTACACATATCGGAGAAAATCTTGTAACTGCCAATACACTCATTCTCCAGGCATTACAAAACTGCGATGAAAAAACTTTTAATGATGCAAGAAACAGCATCAAAAACATTACGGCAAAAGCGGATGAAATTGACAATGCAATCATTAAAGTCCTTGCTCTGTATACACCCGAAGCAAGAGACCTGCGACAGGTTGTTGCCTACTTTAAAATAAGCAATGAACTCTCACGCGCATGCTCCAATACAAGAAGTTTCATACGGGGGTTCACTGATGTATGCAAAGACCTTGATGTCAAAGAGATCAACGAATATGCAAGCCTTATGCAGACCTCAACGGTCAAAGCCATTACAACAACAGTAAGAATGATCAATGTTGATGACATGGATGAACTTCAGGAGATGTATGAAGAGGTACTTATCGAGGAAAACAAAGTTGATGACCTGTATGAAATGATAGAACGAAAGCTTGTAGAACAGGCCGAAGGCTCGAGTACCTTTGAAAAATATCACAAGATGCTCAGAGCACTTCGAAAAAGTGAAAAAATCGCCAGCAGGGCAATCAGCGTGGCAAACCTGCTGGTATATATCAAGATCGGTGGAAACATCCACAATTAAATGAAAAAAATTTCCCGAATAGTATTAGAGAAGTTTTTAGCACTCTTTTTAGCACTCTTTTTAATAGTGAGTGCTATAGTCTACTATTGGGTATATGAATTTTATCTTCACTCTTCAAAAGAAGCACTTATGCAAGCCACTGAGCTTGTCTCTTTCACTATCAACAAAGACACAGACCTTGATGCACTTGCAAAAAAGGTAAAAAAACAGCTCCATTTGCGCCTAACTATTATAGACGAAGAGGGCAATATCCTGGCAGAATCTGACAAAGACAAAGATACTATGGACAACCATAAATACAGAGACGAAATTGTACAGGCAAACAGGGAAAAACACGGCTACACCATACGCCACTCACATACCCTTGACAAAGATCTGCAGTATGTGGCAAAAAAATACACCATCAACGGCAGAGTTCTCTATGTACGGGTTGCACGTGAAATCAAAGGTGTCCGCAGTGAAATCATCAACCTTGGCATTAAAATAGCCTTTGTTTTACTGCTCTTTTTTCTTATCGTTCTTTACATGTCCTACAGAATAAATATACAGATTCAACATGAAACAAAAAGAATAGTGGACTTTTTAAAATCTTTGACAAAAAAGAAAAAAGATACCTATATAAAATCTGACTTTTCCCAGGAATTTTCCCATATAACAAACCTGCTTACAAAAGTTTCACAGATTCTTGTCAAAAAAGAGAAACAAAAAACAAAATATACGCAAAAACTCCAAAAACTCAATGAACAAAAAGATGATATTATTTCTGCGATATCCCATGAGTTTAAAAACCCTATCGCGGTTGTAAACGGCTACTCACAGACACTTCTTGATGATGAAAACATCAACCCGAGTATACGAAAAAAATTTCTTACAAAAATCTATACAAACGGTACAAAACTTAGTGAGCTTATAGATACCCTCAGACTCTCCATGAAACTTGATGGCGGGCACCAGGCTTTAAATACACGCAAAGTAAATTTATATAATCTGGTACAAGAAACAGCACAGAACCTGGGACTGCATTATAAAAACAAAAAAATTATTGTCAATGGAGACAAAACCCTGGCCATAGAGATTGATCCGACACTTTTTGGCATTGTCATTACAAACCTGATAGAAAATGCTTTTAAATATTCCGAAGATGAAGTCATAGTCAATATCAGTCAAAATTCACTCGAAGTTATTGATACAGGAATAGGTATTTCTGAAAAAGATTTGCAAAGCATTACAAACAAATTTTACAGAGTCCACTCGAACCGATGGAACAACTCTTTGGGTCTGGGACTCTTTCTCGTGAACAATATCATTCAGCTGCACAACTATAAACTTGTCATCAGAAGCAAACTGAATGAAGGCTCCAGTTTTACTATTGTCTTTTAACTCTCCTGCGTAAAGTCGATGATAAATTCAGCTCCCTCTTTTGTATTACTTGCATGTAAATGTCCGCCCATGTTTTGTTCAATTATTATCTTTGACATATAGAGTCCTACACCTGTACCCATACCCTGCTCTTTTGTTGTAAAGTAGGGTTCAAACACTCTTTTTATAATTTCCTGAGGTATTCCGCCTCCGTTATCTGTGATAATTATCTTTTTGTTTTTCAGTATAATGTCTATTTTTCCATACTCTTTACGGTTGTGGACAATGGCATCTTTTGCATTGGATATAATATTGAGAATAACCTGCTGAAACTCGCCTTCAAGCCCATGAAGCATAAAATCCTCTCCATGCAGTGACATTTCAATATTGTGACTTTTTAACTGTGCATTTACCAAAGAAAGAGTGTTTTCAATGCTTTGTTTTACCCAAAAATCCTGTTTGACTTTATCGACTCTGAAAAAGTTTCTAAAATCATCTATGGTTTGACTCATAAAGTTTATTGTCTGTGTCTGTTTATCAATAAATTCATCTATAAACTCTTTGTCAATTAAGCCCTCCTCATAATCATCATCAAGATTTTGAATATTGATATTGAGTGAATTCAGCGGTTGTCTCCACTGATGCGCTATGGCTCCGACCATCTCCCCCATCGCAGCCAGCTTTGCCTGTTCCTGGAGCATTTTGTCTTTTTGCAGTATCTCGTTTGTACGTTTTTCTATCTCTTCTATGAGGTGTTCATTGAGCTGTTGCAGTTGTGTCTCAAGTTTCTGTCTTTTGCTGACATCTATCAAATAGCCTAAAAAGTGCGTTATTCTCCCTTTTTTATCACGAATAAAAAGCGTTGTCTGTTCTACCCATTTTTTTGTTTTATCTTTTGTCGTGATTTGATATGGCTGATGTTTTAAAATATCTAAATTCTTTTCAAATGCTTCTGTAAGTTCATGGAGGGCGTTTTGCAAATCCTCTGCATCTATCAAATCAGGATATTCGATTTCACCGTTTACAAACGCCTCTTTTGTATATCCTGTCAAAGAGGCAACATTGTTTGAGACATATTCGACACTCCAGTGAATATCATTTTGCCATCTAAAAAGAGCAATATCTCCTTTGTCAAAAAGTTCCAGGAGTTTTTGTTGTTCCTGAGCTGTTTCTTTAAGTGCTTTTTTTCGAATAAACTGTAGATAAAAAAGATACACAAGCAAAAACAATCCTAAAAGCAAAATCAGACTGATAAGCTTGAAGTTGTACAAAATGGACTGGATATTTGAATTGTCTGCATATAACACAAGATAGGCTACTGTCTGCTTTGATTTTACATTTTTAACAGGTAAAAAAGAGACAACTTTGACACTTTTTCCTGTTTTTTGATACAAAGAAAAAGCCTTGCATTTTTGCATATTTTCTTCTATCTCCTGCTGATGTTTTTGAATAATATTTTCTTTCAAATACTGCAGATACTGTGGTCGAACACTTTTTGTATAAACAAACATGTAGTCATCTGATTCTATACTTGTTTTATAGTGTGCTAAAAATTCTTTGTCTTTATACCATTTCACATCAAATACTTTTTTATTGACCAAAAAATGTGTGTAGAGTCTGTTTACTTTGGCAAGTCTGTTTTGAAAAGATTCTGAGGAAAAAGATATTTCATAGGCACAGATATACTTTCCCCCGTCAAACAAAGGAAAAACATTACGAAAACCATGCGCAATACGCCCCTGCTCAAACCCTGCAATCGCTTTATGTGTTTTATTGACATACTCAAAAGTATAGCGAATACCTGTTAAATCATCCCCGTATCTGTCCGGTTTGTGCATGCGTAAAAAAGAGACATTGTCCGGGAATACAAACTGCATTTGTAAAACACCGCGTTTTCGAATTTCGCTGTATTGCTTTTTCAAATGTTGATACAATTCTTTACGCAGGAACTCTCTTTTTGCCTCCGTTACATGTAAAGCCTCCTGCAATATATGCAAAACCGTTGCATCATTAGACACAAAGGCATTTAAAGAGGCTGCATCTGCCTTGTCTGTCTCATTTACAATTTCATAATTTATTTTCAAATGCCTGAGAACCGAAGAGAGCTCTCTTTGAATTAAGTGATTTTTATGATAGTTGTTCAGGTACTGGCTTACCACAAACAAAAGTAAAAATAAAAGTAAAAATTTTATTTTCTGTTGCATTATTTACTTACCACTTGATTTCTTCCATTCGCTTTTGCTTTATATAAAGCTTCATCCGCTCTTTGGAGCATTGATTTGAGCGTATCCCCTTTTTTATAAGCAGTGACACCAAAGCTCAGTGTAATCTTTCCATATTCCTGAGTATGAAGGTCTTCAAATTTTTTTCTGCATTTTTCAAGAAGCTGCTGTGCGTCATTAAGTGCTGTTTGCGGCAAAAGCATAACAAACTCTTCTCCGCCCCATCTTGCTATAGTATCGGCACTTCGGGTACACGAAGTCAGTATATTGGCGACAAGTTTTAAAATATCATCCCCAACCAGGTGTCCGTATTTGTCATTAAAAAGTTTAAAATGGTCTATATCTGCTATAGCCAAAGAGAGGGGGTAGCCATATCTTTTTACCTGAGAAAGTTCATACGCAAAAATCTCTTCAAACTTGTTCCTGTTATAGAGTCCTGTAAGCATATCATGGTTGGCTTTTTTTGTAATGGCTTCTCTTTGTTTTTCTATTTCAGTTACATCTGTAAAGTTCATTAGAAATTGTGTTTCATTAATCTTGGAAATATTGACCAAAAATGATTTTTTCTCATGTTTAGTGTTTACAATCGTTGTAATTCTCTGTGTCTCATTCAAAGAGTTTATAAAATCATACAGACTGCTGCCTTTTTCCAAGAAAGCCTGTATGTTTTTCGCATTGATACTGTCCTTTTCATTTGAAAAAATGTTAATAATAGAATGAAATTTTTCATTAAATTCTTCTACACTCTCTACTCCAAAGTATTTCAAAAAAGATTTTGAGGCAAAACTGACATGTTCAATATTTGCAATAACAGATATACTGTTTTCAGAATCTATAATATACTGCAGAATTTCTCTCTGTTCTTCATACTCTTTTTCAATAATGATATTTTTGGCAAGTTTTTCTATCAAAGCGGTTAAGGATTTTTTTTGCACAGGTTTAAGCAGATATCCCTCCACCTGCAACTCTATCGCTTCAAGCAGATAGGCACTTTCACTGTGTGCTGTTGTAAATATAACCTTTACATCCGCGTCCCTCTCTTTTATGGCCCGAATCATATCAAGACCGTTCATTTTAGGCATTTTAATATCGCTTACAACAATATCAGGCTGATACTTTTTAAAACATTCGAGTCCGACAATACCGTTGTTGGCTGTATATAATTCTTTGCTTATCCGTTTGAGTGCACGGGCATAGCCTTCGCGCACGTCATCTTCATCTTCTACATACAAAATCCTTATCTGTTTTGCATATTCAGGCATGAGCATCCCTTTTCAATATTTTCCACTAAATTAAGTATACAGAATTATCTTGAATTATATATAAGGAAAAATGTAATCTCTGTGTAACCTCTCTTTACTATAATTTTTCAACGCAATACAAAAAAGAGTATGTATGATTGATGTTGAAAAAATGATTATAAAAAAATACCCCAAACTTAAAAACTCCAGGGTAATCAAAGGTGCAATTTCAAAATTTGCAGATTCTGTAGTCCATGAGAAACAAATCAATGAATTTATCAAAAAGAACAGGCATTTGGGCAGTTTTGAGTTTATAGACGAAGCATTGCAATACCTCAACTTTGATTTTTCCGTCTCCGACAAGGATCTTCAAAACATTCCTTCCTCCGGACGCGTTGTCATTATTGCCAATCATCCGCTTGGTTCTTTGGATGCACTCGCACTTATCAAACTTGTCAGTAATGTCAGAAAAGATATAAAAGTTGTTGCAAATGATTTTTTAGAAGTCATCACTCCCATAAAAAATATTTTAATCAATGTCAACAATTTTAAAGCACGGCAAAAAAAAGAAGCCGTTACACAGGTATATGCGGCACTTGATGCAGAAGAGGCTGTCATCATTTTTCCTTCCGGCGAAGTAAGCCGGGCTACTCCGACAGGAATAAAAGACAAGGTTTGGCACAAAGGTTTTTTAAAATTTGCCAAAAAAGGCAATGCTCCTATACTTCCCGTATTTATAGGAGGGAAGAATTCCAAAACCTTTTACTCCGTATCAGCGCTGAACAAAAAACTTGCAGCCCTGCTTCTTGCACACGAAATGTTTAAACAAAAACACAAAGCTATTGAGATGATTGTAGGCGAACTCATTCCTTATGAAAACATCACGCCAAAGGGGATACAAAAGGACAAACTCCTCAAACTCTATAAAAAACATCTGTATGCCCTCAAAAGAAATGAGAGCTATTTTGAAACCCAAAAAGCAATTGCCCATCCCGAAGACAGACGGGATCTCAAAAAAAAGTTAAAATCATCACAACTGCTCGGAGAGACAAAAGACGGAAAAAAAATTTATCTCTACAGCAGCAATGACAACAACTCTATTATCATCAATGAAATAGGACGGCTCAGAGAGCTCTCCTTTCGCAAAGTCGGAGAGGGTATCAACAAAAAAAGAGATATAGACAAATATGACAGATACTATAAACACATTATACTCTGGGATGAGGAAGATCTTGAAATAGTCGGGGCATACCGTATAGCCGAATGTACGGATATCATAAAAAAATTTGGCGTTGATGCCCTTTATACAACAACACTTTTTGATTACAACGAAGCATTTTTGTCTTACCTCCCCGATGCCATAGAACTCGGCAGAAGTTTTGTCCAGCCAAAATACTGGGGTTCCCGGGCGCTTGATTATTTGTGGTACGGCATAGGTGCATATCTCAAAAACAATTCGCATATCCGTTACATGTACGGTCCGGTTTCACTGAGTGAAAGTTATGCCAAAACAGCCAAAGATATGATTTTATACTTTTATGATCAAAACTTTCAAGACAGACAAAATCTTGTCAGGGCAAAAAATCCCTACAACTTTAAAACAGATGAAACACTCATGGCAAATCTTAAAAAAGAGTTCAGTGCACCGGAATACAAAGAGAATTTCAAAACACTCAAAAAAGCGCTTGGCAGTATCAATACAAATATTCCAACGCTTTACAAGCAGTATGCCGATCTGTGTGAAAAAGGCGGCATACAATTTTGCGCCTACAACATAGACAGTGATTTTTCCAACTGTATAGACAGCTTTATAATCGTCGACATTTCAAAAATAAAAGAATCCCAAAAAAAGAGATATCTAAAATAATGAATAATGAACTCACCCAACACTGGAAAAACAATCTTAAAATTCTTGATGTGGCTTTTCAGCCTATCATCAATATCCATACAGGAACACTCTACGGTGTCGAAGCCCTGTTGAGAAATTTTCAGGATGTCGGATTTAAATCTATCTTTGCACTCTTTGATGCTGTTTATAAAGAGAAACTTTTGTACTCTTTTGATTTGGCACTGAGAGAAAAAGCTTTAAAAAAATACACACAGATACAAAGCTATAAGAACATAAAGCTCTTTTATAATCTGGATAACCGGGTTTTGGAAATGGAAAATTTTTCTACAGGAAATACAACAAAAATTCTCAAAGAGCTCAATATAAAGAAAGAAAATCTCTGTTTTGAAATTTCGGAAAGACAGGAAATTTCCAGTGAATTTGACCTTGAAAAAATACTCCAGCATTATAAAAATGAAGATTTTTCCATTGCAATAGATGACTTTGGTGTCGGCTATTCCGGATACAAACTTTTTTATGATTCCACACCCGATATCATCAAAATTGACAGATTTTTTCTGCAGGGACTTGCGACCAATATGAAAAAAAAGCTTATGGTTCGCAACATCACACATCTTGCCATTCAACTGGGCATTAAGGTGATTGCCGAAGGTGTTGAGACAAAAGAAGAGTACCTTACATGTAAAGACATCGGCTGCCATTTGGCACAGGGCTATCTTATTCAGAAACCTACAAAAAATACACAAAAAATTTATCAGCAATACACAAATATCATTGACATTATAAAGTTTGACAGACGGATAAGTGACAAAAATATTTTACTGAAAAACAATATAGACAAAATTCAGCCTTTAAAACTTAAAACAAAAATGAATCTGGTCATAGAGTATTTTAAAAAGAATCAGAGTGTTCCCATTGTTCCTCTTGTAAATTCCCAAAATGAGCCTGTGGGAATATTGCTTGAATCTGACATCAAAGAGTTTCTTTAGTCTCCCTACGGCATGTCTTTACTCTTAAATGAACAGAATAACTCAAAACTGGAAAACCTGCTTCACCCCTGCGGGCATGCAGATATCAACAGCAACACCACTACCCTTATAGAACTTTTTGCGAACAATCCTGAATCTTCAGGCATTATTATTACAAAAAATTCAGGCTATTATGGATTTTTGTCCGCAAAAGCAATTATCAACATGATGCATCAGGAAAACATGATTCAGGCCAGAGACCAAAATCCGCTTACAAAACTTCCCGGAAACACAATGATTGAAAAATACATATACAAAGTATCCCAATCCTCAGCATCCTATCTTCTGTGCTATTTTGACCTCGACAATTTCAAAGCCTTTAATGATGTGTACGGTTTTCGAAACGGTGACAGGATTATTCAGCTTTTTGCAGATATTATGAGAAAAGAACTGCCAAAAGATGTTTTCAAAGCCCATATAGGAGGTGATGATTTTTTTGTTGCCTGGGAGAATAAAGATTTTACCCATAACTCTTTTGACATGAAAATGATAGAAAATATTTTGGAAAAATTTGCTTCCTCGGCAAAAGAATTTTATAACAAAAAAGATAAAGAGAATGGCTATATCATTTCCAAAAACAGAAAAGAGCAAACATGCAGGTTTCCGCTTCTCACAGCAAGTGCCTCCTTGCTTATCACTCCAGAGAAAAAATCATTCATAAGTGAAGAGCATATAAATACAATTCTTTCCTGTCAAAAAAAAGTTGCAAAAAATGAACCAAAACATCTTGCTGTGAGTTCTTTGATTTAAAAAACTTTCATTTTTATCACAATATGAAACAAATCTGAGAAATTGATTATATTTTCATCATTCTCAAAGTTATAAATTTGTTTTAATAAGATATACTACATGCAGATAAAATTCAGGAGATAATTAATGGGAAAATTCGTTAATAACATAGAAGAGTTCTTTACATTTTGTAATGAAAATGATGTACAATTTGTAGATTTGAGATTTAGTGATATTAAAGGTTCATGGCACCACCTTACATACCGTTACAGTGCAGTAAATGCAGAAAATTTAGAAAACGGTTTCCCGTTTGACGGTTCTTCTGTCGAAAACTGGCAACCGATTAACAAATCGGACATGCTTTTAAAAGCAGATGTTCCGACTGCATTTCTTGATCCTTTTACTGCCGATCCTACTGTGATTCTTATCTGTGATGTATATGACATTTACAAAAATGAATTATATGAAAGATGTCCGCGTTCAATCGCAAAAAAAGCACTTAAATATGCTGAAGAGATCGGAATAGCTGATGCTGCATACTTTGGTCCGGAAAATGAATTTTTTATCTTTGATGATGTTAAATTTGTTGACAATATCAATGAAATGGGATTCAAAGTAGACACAGAAGAGGGTGAATGGAATTCAAACACCGGATATGACGAAATGTACAATACAGGTCACAGACCGGGAACAAAAGGCGGTTACTTCCCTGTAGCACCGACAGATTCTATGGTGGATATGCGTGCTGAAATGATGCAGGTGTTAGAGCAGGTTGGTCTTGAAGTTGTTCTTGGACACCACGAAGTTGCCCAGGGTCAAGGTGAAATCGGTATCGTTTTCGGTGACATCATCACTGCTGGTGACAATGTTCAAAAATACAAATATGTTGTAAAAATGATAGCGCACCTCAACGGTAAAACTGCTACATTTATGCCAAAACCATTATATGGTGACAACGGAAACGGAATGCATGTTCACCAGTCACTGTGGAAAAACGGCAAAAACCTTTTCTATAAAGAAGGCAATTATGGAAACCTAAGTGAAATGGCAATTCATTATGCAGGTGGGATCTTCAAACATGCTGCTGCAGTTGCTGCATTTACAAACCCGTCAACAAACTCATACAAACGTCTTATTCCTGGGTTTGAAGCACCAAGCATTTTGACTTACTCTTCTCAAAACCGCTCAGCTGCCTGTCGTATTCCGTATGGTGCAGGTGAAAAAGCAACACGTATTGAAATGAGATTCCCGGACTCTTCATCTTGTCCTTACCTTGCTTTTGCTGTAATGATGATGGCGGGACTAGACGGTATCAAACATGCTACAATCCCTGTCGGTCCGATGGATGAAGACCTGTTTGAACTTTCTCTTGATGAAATTCGTGAAAAAAACATTCCACAAATGCCGCACACACTTCGTGAAGCATTAGAAGGTCTTATTGCAGACAACGAATTCTTAAAGCCGGTATTTACATCTGAATTTATAGAAGCATACCAGCACTATAAATTTGAACGTGATGTATGGCCGGACGAAGGTCGCCCGACTGCATACGAATTCAAAACTACCTACCAGTGCTAAGAACTTTAGCTTAGGCTATATGTTCTAAGCTTTTTCGGAACCCGTACTTTCTATGCTAAAGCATGGGTTCCGACAAAATATCTCGGAATCGGTACTTCAGTGCCGACTGTTGCTACTTTCATGACACTTTCAGCCCGCACTGAAGGATGGATTCCAAAAAGCAACACCCCTCTGCTCGGAATCGGTACTTCAGTGCCGACTGTTGCTACTTTCATGACACTTTCAGCCCGCACTGCAGAAAAAAAATTTAGTTTTTCTCACAAGTCATGCGTTAGCATAGAAAGTACGGGTTCCAAATAAAAGCCCATTAAATCAAAAATTCGATATAATTGCAAACATAATAGTCCTGTATAAGAGTGCAGCTATTAAATAATTCAAGAACAAGGATTCTTTATGAAGAATATTCCTAAAGGCAAATACAAGCCTTATCCGAAAATAGACTTGCCAGACAGAAAATGGCCGGACAACAGTATAACCAAAGCACCGATATGGTGCAGTGTCGATTTGCGCGATGGCAACCAGGCACTTATCAATCCTATGGATATGAAGAAAAAACTTGAATTATTTGCACTCTTACTTAAACTCGGTTTCAAAGAAATAGAGGTGGGATTCCCCTCTGCTTCCAAAATAGAATTTGATTTTTTGCGCAAACTCGTCAATGACAATCTCATTCCGGATGATGTGACCATTCAGGTACTTGTGCAGGCAAGAGAACATTTGATTGCCAAAACATTTGAAGCATTGGAAGGCGTACAAAAAGCAACGGTACATTTGTATAATTCAACCTCGGTTGCCCAGAGAAAAATAGTGTTTTCAAAAACACAGGATGAAATTATTGACCTTGCCCTGGAGGGTGTTGATTTGGTCAAAAAATATGAAGCCAATCATAACGGAGAGATATTTTTAGAGTATTCTCCAGAGAGTTTTACGGGAACGGAGTTGGATTTTGCGGCACGGATTTCCAATGCCGTAACGGCTCGCTGGGGAATAAACGAAAACAGAAAGGTGATTATAAACCTTCCTGCAACAGTAGAGATGGCGACGCCTAATATTTATGCAGACCAGATAGAATGGATGGGCAGACACCTGGATAATCGTGAAAATGTCATCATCTCGACGCACACGCATAATGACAGAGGCACATCCATCGCTGCAACAGAGTTGGCACTTTTGGCAGGGGCAGACAGAGTCGAGGGAACACTTTTGAGCAACGGAGAGCGGACAGGCAATGTAGACATCATCACCCTTGCCTTAAATATGACCTCCCAGGGGATAGATACGGGGCTTGATTTTTCGGATATCAACGAAGTGGTGCGAGTTGTCGAAACATGTACAGAACTGCCGACACACCCGAGACACCCCTATGTCGGAGAACTTGTTTATACGGCATTTTCCGGTTCCCATCAGGACGCCATTAACAAAGGGCTTGCCTATCAGCAGGCAAAAGAGGACCCTTTTTGGGAAGTGCCTTATCTGCCGATAGATCCGGCTGATGTGGGACGGACGTATGAAAGTATCATCCGTATTAACTCACAATCGGGAAAAGGCGGAGTGGCTTATATACTCGAACACAATTACGGCTACCATTTGCCAAAAGCCATGCATCCTGAAATCGGTCGTGCCGTGCAGGCATTAAGTGATGAAAAAGGACGAGAACTGGAACCCGAAGAGATATTGGAAGTTTTTAAAAATACCTATTTCAATATTGAAGAGCATATCTCTTTTGTAGACTTTACACTCTCCTCAGATAACGGGAAGGCTACATGTACCTTAACGTACAAATACAATGGAGATGTCATTACATCTGAGGGCGAAGGCAACGGACCGATTGATGCCTGCAAGAATGCACTGATGCAAAAGTACAAAAATGATTTTACTGTTAAGTCATACTCGGAACACTCGTGTGGTGACAAAAGCAGTGCACAGGCAGTAGCATACATAGAAATTCAGACAAAAGAGGTACTCTCACGTTTTGGTGTCGGAATAGACAATGACATCACTGTAGCCTCAATCAAAGCCATGTTTTGTGCTTTAAACAGAACCTTTGGCTAAAAAAGAAGTTCAGATTCTGTTTCATCACTGTAATCACTTCTTGGCGGCTTTGAGATATCACTGAAATACTCTTTTTTTCCATTGATTTTCACTTCAATAATTCCCTCAGGCACATCAAATTTTCGCTTTATCTGAGGGTAGAGTTTCAAAAGATTTCTGAAATAATAAGCAAAGGCGGGACCCGAAACCCGTCCTCCTGTCTCTTTGTGATACATCGGTGTATTGTCATCATTGCCGAACCAGACAACCGTCTCAACAGTAGGGGAATAGCCGGCAAACCAGGCATCTATATTATTATTTGTTGTTCCTGTCTTTCCTGCAATTTCTATGCCTCGCACTCTTGCTCTTCGTCCTGTTCCTCTTGTGACAACATCACGCAGTATCGTCGTCATTATAAAAGCCTGAGTCGGAGCCGTTATATAATAAGAAACATCCTCTTTTTTATAAACAGTACTGCCGCCTTGGTCAATACTTGTAATCAAGTGAGGTTTTACCTGAATCCCGTAGTTTGAAAATGACGTATAATACTGTGCAAGTTCAAGCGGTGACATTGACATGGTTCCAAGAGCGATAGAGAGGTCATTTGGCAGATTTTTAATATGAAATTTTTTCAGTTCCCGCAACAACTGTGACAGGCCTATGTCATTTACAAGATTGATAGTCGCTAAATTTCTTGAATGAATAAGTGCTTCTCTGAGAGTAATGAGACCTTTATAGTTTTTTTCATAGTTTTTAGGCTGCCATTTCATCTCCTCACCATTTTTTTCATAGGCATATGTCTGGGCAATATCAACAAGTTTTGTAGCACCCGAATATCCCAAATCAATAGCTACCTGATATATAAAAGGTTTAAAAGCGGAACCGGGCTGGCGCCTGCCCTGAGTAGCACGATTATAAGAGCTTTTTTTATAATCTACACTCCCAAGCAGTGCCAAAATATCCCCTGTTTTGGAATCAAGAGAAACCAAAGCACCGTTAAGCTGTGACACATTGACATCCTGGACTTTAAAGGTTTCGTCTTCTGTTTCCTGTGCCTCTTTTTCTTTATATTTTTCAATTCTCTCTAAAGCTTTGTCATACGCATACTGCAGTGATTTTCTTCCAATATCCTGCAGTTTCAAATCAATCGTTGTATATATTTCATATCCGCCTGTTTTTAAGTCGTCAATTCCCATATTTCTGAATCTTCTTGCAACTTCATCCACAACAAAAGGGGCTCTGTTTTGTGTCAGTGTATCATTATATACTACCGGATTTTCAGCCAATGCCTTTTTGTATGTTGCGTCGTCTATCCAGCCAAGTGTATACATTCTTGTAATAACACGATTGGCTCTGCCCATGGAAATATCATAGTTTTTTGTAGGCGCATAGGTACTTGGCGCCTTTGGCAATCCCACAAGTATGGCTATCTCTTTAAGTGTCAAATCAGAGAGCTTCTTGTGAAAATACCCGTCTGCAGCTGTTTTGATGCCATAATATCCGTGCCCAAAATAGATCTCATTTAAATACCGTTCCAGAATCTGCTCTTTTGTCAGTGCATTTTCAAGTTTAAAAGAGTATATCAACTCTTTTATTTTTCGTGAAAGTTTTTTCTCCCGGGTCAATAATTTGTTTTTTACCAACTGCTGCGTAATCGTACTGGCACCCTCAACCATCTTTCCTGCTTTGATATCTTTGATAACTGCCCGAAAAATTGCATCAAAATTAACGCCGGAATGTTCAAAAAAGGTTGTATCTTCAATGGCAACAAGTGCTTCAATCACCCTTGGAGAAATCTCATTAAAAGAGGCATAATATCTATGCTGTTTATCAAAAATATTTGCTATTTTTTCTCCGTTTTTGTCATATATTCTGCTTGTCTGTTTTGGTTTGTAGTCTACTAAGGAGGAGATATCATAATCATAGCTTACCAGGTAATAGCCAAGAATTATAAAGGGTGAGAAAAACCCTAAAATCAGTACGGTTACAAATGTTCTTTTTAGTAGTTTTTTCATGTTCTGAATTTCCTGTTGGCAAAACTGGCCTCTATTAATATTTTTGTATACTCTTGTTGCGGATTCTCTATTATTTCACGCATTTTTCCGCTTTCAACTATTCTTCCGTTTTTTATAATAGCAACATCTTCGCACAGTGCCTTGGCAGAAGCTATGTCATGTGTCACAAAAAGCATTTGAAACTGCTCTTTTTTTTGCAACTTTTTTAAAAGCTGAAGTATCACCTCTTTTGTCTGGGGATCAAGTGCAGTTGTCGGTTCATCAAGTAAAAGTAACCTCGGTTTTGATTCTAACGCAATTGCAATGACAACACGCTGAAGTTGTCCGCCTGAGAGTTCGGGGGCGAAGCGTTCGAGCAAATCGTAATGCAGACCGACTTCATCAAAAAGTTCCCTGACTCTTTTTGGCTCACTGAAAAACTGTTTTTTGATTTTTGTCAGTGGAGAGAGTGCTGTAAAAGGATTCTGCGGCACAAAAGAGAGGGTTTTTCCTACTATGAGTTCAAAATCAAAATTATCTGCAAGCTCTACTCTCATCTCTTTGGGCAGCATCCCCAGAAGCGCCTTGATTGTCAGGCTTTTTCCGCTGCCGCTTTGCCCTATTAATGCCAATGAAGAGGAAATGTCAAAGGAGATGTCCACCAAGGCTTTATTGTTGTAGATAATTTTGAGTTTGGACATTTTCATGACTCTATTCCTGCCAACTCTTTGCAAACCAGTCTGAGCGTATCACTCTTTTCACCGAGTCTTGCAATCAGACGAATTATTGCAGAAGCAACCGTAGGCTGGCGTATCGCCCCCACACTGTAACCGGATTTCAACAGCCTGTTTTTAATATCTATGACCTGTCTATTGTCTCCTATACAAACAGGCACAATCAAACCCTTTACATGTAAGCCTAACTCTTGGGAGACTATTGTTTGGCGAAGCATTATCTCTTTTTTCAGTGTTTCACTGTTTTGCAAAATATATTTCAGTCCGTTATGCGCCAACAGTGTATCATACAAAGAGAGAGCAGTCGCATACACAATCGGTTTTGCACGATTTAAAAGATAGTGTGATATATGTTCTGATGAGAGTATAAAAGCACCGAAACTGCCATAGGCTTTTCCGAGCGTTCCCATTTTAATATGGTTTTGCTTTACGGCAATACCGTAATAATCAAAAACACCCATCAGTTTGTCTCCGACTACTCCGCTGCTGTGCGCTTCATCAACTATCAAAATCGCTTCCTCTTCATCACATATATCAAAAACCTCTTTTGCGCACAAATCACCGTCCATCGAGTAAATACCCTCAACTGCAACGATCTTTCGTTTGGCAGTTGAATGTTTTAGCAAGCTTTGCAACTCCTGCATATCATTATGTTTGAAAAAAACTACATCTATATTATGTAACTGGGAAGCCAAAACACCTGAGGCATGATACAGTTCATCCATAAAAAGCGTATCACCGCGACGGACAAGCGATTCAATCAAGGCAATATTTGCATTAAATCCGCTTCCAAGCACTATTGCTGCCTCAAAGCCGTTTGCTTCACATAAAGCCTCTTCAAAATCCTTGTGTATCTGATGATAGCCGTTTATCAGCATAGATGCCTTGGGATTGTTGAGCGGATACTCTGCTAATTCTTTACATGTAAGCGTATGAAGTTCTTTGTTGTGCGAAAGTCCCAAATAGTCATTTGAGGCAAAATCATGCAGGGTGTTGTCAACAATTTCACGTGTCCGATAACGCCCTGCTCTTTGAAGAGCTTTGAGCTCTTTAGCATAAAAATTCATCCAAGAACTACCTTGTTTCTCCCTGTTTCTTTTGCTTTGTAAAGAGCCAAATCAACTCTTTTATACAGAGAAATATCATCGTCGCCTTTTTCATACTCTGCAACACCAAAGCTCATGGTAATAGGCAGAACAGCTTTGTATTTTTCGACACTTTCTCTTATCTTTTGTGCCAGGGCATACGCTTTGTCTTTCGTAGTATTTGGCAGGATCACTATAAACTCTTCTCCGCCGATTCTGCAAAAAATATCGGTATCGCGCAACATAGAAGCAATATACTTTGTATATTCTACCAGTACTTTATCGCCTGTATCGTGCCCATAGTTGTCATTGACTTTTTTAAAAAAATCTATGTCAAAAATAATCAGCGAAAACGGATGGTGATAGCGCTGTGTCAGCAAAATCTGTTCATCCAGTTTTTTATGAAAAAAACGCCGGTTGCCGATCTTTGTCAGTGAATCTTTTACAGCCAGAATCTCCAGCTCTTTTTTATAGTTTTCCTGTTCGGTTATATCGGACAGTATAATTCCGTACAGATTGTCTTTTTTGTCAAGAACCGAAGCAGAAATAGCAAAATAGTACTCTTTGTCGTAAATCCTGACTTTGGTTTTGTGATATACCTCAGAATTTTTGACAATATATTCTATCCAACCCAGACCATTGTTTACAGCGCCGATATATCCTTCTTCTTCTTCAAAAAATTCACATATACAATGGTGTTTTTGTGAGAACTCTTCTATATTTTTATAGCCTTTGAAATATTTAAAAAAAGTTTTATTTGCAGAAACAAGCTTTTTTTCATTACTGACAATGACAATATTTGTAGAGTTGTCAATGATACTTTTATAATAGTGTTTTTGCTTGGCATAGCGATAAAACAGAATACTGATACCCATAAACAAAAGTGTGACAAGAATAACATTCCAAACCAGACTTAATTGCAATGTGACAAAAAGTACGAGGAGATATGCCAGCAGTATATTAATAAAAAAACTGTATCTTTTATAAAAATACATCAGTTTTGCTCCATAAAAGTTTCCAGCACTTCGACACAAAGTCCCATTGCCGTACTCTCATAGCCTCTGACTTCTTTGATGTAGGGCTTGCAAAACCCTTCTACCATACAGGCACCAGCCTTGCCTCGCCACTCTCCGCTCTCTAAGTAACGTTCCAAATCTTGTGTATTAAATGGTTCAAACAGATAGTCTGTCTTTGAAATATCTATTATCTTTTGCTGTTTTGCATGATATATCATACATGTAATGATACTCGTAATATTTCCGCTCTGCGTCATTAAAATATTACGGGCATCATCTTTGCAGCGTGCCTTTCTTAAAATATGTCCCTGGCTTGTAACAACAGTATCGGCTACCAACAGCGGATACTCTTCATAGCCAAATACTCTGAGATTTGCTTCATACTTGCCCAAAGTTGCCTGATAAACAAAGTTTTTCGGGCTGTTTGCGACAATACTCTCTTCATCAAAATCAACACTCTCTTGAATAAAATCAATGCCTGCTTTTTTTAAAAGCATGGCGCGTGTCTGAGATGATGAGCAGAGTCTAATAGGCATTTCGCAGAGTCACTCCCAGATAAATTGCAATAATTCCAAGTGTGATATTGATGGGAACCATATATTTTCCAATAAGCTCTAACGCTTTTTTTGCACCTGCTGTATCACCTTTTTGTAAAAGTTTCTGTGCTTTGTTGCGTCTGAAAATCATAGCCGCAAGATTAGCCGCCATAATCATCCAGATCACCTCTTTTACATGCACAAGATTATATATATGCATCGCATACTCATCTATCACATTGCCGCCTGCATCAACGGCAGCCGCACGAAAACCAAGTCCGACAGCCATGATGACTGCTGTAATGATTAGTATAGCAACAAAAGGCAAAACAATCATAAAGAGCCTGTTGAGTGCCTGTGAAATTCGTTCGAGTCTGTGTAAGGGCGATTCAATTTGTATAAATGAAGGATGCGCTGCAAATTTCATGGCAATCATCCCTCCGACCCAAACAACGGCAGAGATTACATGTAAAAAGACTATCTGTGTTCTGTAATCTGCAAAAAGTTCAATCATAAAATCTTTCATCAATCCAATACCTCTGTAATAAATTTCAGTGCTGCTTCTTTTGCCTCAGGCAGTTTTGAAGCATCTTTTCCTCCGGCTTGGGCAAAGTCAGGACGACCGCCACCGCCTCCGCCAAGAAGCGGTGCTATTTTTTTGATCCAATCACCCGCTTTCGCATCGCACCCTTTGACACCTGCGGCTATGAGCACTTTATCACCTTTGACCTGGAAAAGCATTGCACAGAGTTTGTCATTTTGATTTTTCAGCTCATCTATCTTTTCTTTGATATCCCCGTTAGGCAGTTCATCCACAACTACTGGCACACCGTTTATCTCATCTGCTTTAATTTCAACTTTTGCAGCTTCGTGTGCCTCTTTGAGTTCATCTTTCAAAGCAGCTATATTTGATTTGAGCCTGCTGATTCCTGCAAGCAGATCAAGATTTTTCACTTCACTCTGCGCCTCTTTTACAAGTGCTCTTTGCTCACAAAAGTATTTATACGCCGCATTGCCGCACACAGCTTCAATACGTCGCACACCGGCACTCACACCGCTCTCTTTAGTAATGATAAACGAACCGATATTTGCCGTATTGTCTACATGTATTCCGCCACAAAACTCAACAGAAGCGTCTGCAAATTTAACAACACGCACCTCATCTCCATACTTCTCGCCAAACTGGCTCTTCGCACCTGATTTTTTTGCCTCTTCTATAGGCAGTACCTCGGTTTGGGCAGGAATTGCACGCATTATTTCAACATTTACACGCTCTTCTATTACATGTAATTCCTCTTCACTGAGCGCTTTTGGATGAGAAAAATCAAATCGCAGACGATTTGCCTCAACCAAAGAACCCGCCTGTGAAATATGTTCTCCAAGCACATCAAAAAGTACCGCATGCAACAGGTGTGTTGCCGAGTGATGTTTTGTTATCTCATTTCTGGAAATATCCACTTTTGCATCTACCTGCTGTCCGACTTTGAGAGAGGCATGCAACTCTATCTTCGAAAGATTCAAACCAAAGAATTTTTTCGTATCAACTACCTGTGCAATGCCTTCAAGTTCTCCAATATCACCACACTGTCCGCCACTCTCAGCATAAAAAGGTGTAATATCTAAAAATACCCATCCTTTTTCTCCGGCTTGCAGTTCTTCCACACGCACATACTTTTCATCTAAAAGTGCCAGCACTTTGCTTGCATGATGCATAGTTTCATATCCGACAAATCTGTTTTCACCAAACTCCTCAAGCAGTGTTTTAAAGTCACCGCTGATGGCATCATCCCCACTCCCTTTCCAGGCAGCTTTGGCACGTCTTCTCTGCTCATTCATCAGGCTCTCAAATGTTGCCGTATCCAGTGAGAGGTTTTTTTCTTTGAGCATATCTTCTGTCAAGTCAAGCGGAAAGCCGTAGGTATCATAGAGTTTAAAAGCCACTTCACCCGAAAACACATACCCCAGGGCACCTTCTCTGCCTTCGGCATTCGCCTTGTCTTTGGTATTTTGCAGTTCCATATTAAAAAGTGCTATGCCTGATTCTATTGTCTTGAAAAATCGTGCCTCTTCAAGCTCTATCTGTTCTTTGACAACCTCTGCTTTGGTCTGAAGATACTCATACTCACCACCCATAATATCAACCAAAGTATCGACAAGTTTATACATAAAAGGCTCACGGAATCCAAGAAGATATCCGTGACGCACAGCACGGCGCAGGATTCTTCGAAGCACGTACCCGCGTCCCTCATTAGAAAAATTTACACCCTGAGAGAGTAAAAATACTGCGGTTCTGATATGATCTGCTATAACACGGTACGATGCACCCGTAGCGTACACATACTCTTTGCCTGTCAAATCTTCGACTTTTCGGATAATCGGCATAAACAAAGAGGATCCATAATTGGAAATGGCACCCTCTTTAATGGCTACAACACGCTCCAGCCCCATTCCTGTATCTATGGATGGATGTGCAAGAGGAATTCTCTCTCCGCCTTTTTCTTTGACTTCATACTGCATAAAAACAAGGTTCCAGATTTCCAAAAATCTGTCGCCTTCACCGCCCATATAATCCTCGGGACCGCTAAAATGTTCTGCTCCCTGATCATAAAAGATTTCAGAACACGGTCCGCACGGTCCCGTATCACCCATAGACCAGAAGTTGTCTTTGTCTCCAAGACGCATAATCCGCTCAGGCGCAATGTGCTTTTTCCAGATTTCTTCAGCCTCATCATCACTTTCATGCACTGTTACCCAGAGTTTGTCTTTGTCCAGATGCAATATCTCAGTGATAAACTCCCAGGCATAGGCAATTGCCTCTTCCTTGAAGTAGTCTCCGAAACTGAAATTTCCCAGCATTTCAAAGAAAGTATGATGACGCGCTGTATGTCCGACATTTTCCAGGTCATTGTGTTTTCCACCCGCACGGATACAAGTCTGGCAGGATGTGGCACGAGGATTTTTGGGACGAGGAACCTCCCCTGTAAAAATCGACTTAAAAGGCACCATGCCTGCGTTGTTAAAAAGCAGAGTCGCATCTTCAGGCACCAAAGGCGCTGAGGGAACTCTTGTATGTTGTTTTGATTCAAAAAATTTTAAATACTCTTCTCTAATATCCATGGTTGTTTCTCTTTTATAAAATTACGCGATTATATCCAAAAGGAGCTAAATTTTTTGAATTTATTCTCTTTTTTCTACAAATTAAACAAATTTTTTAAAATTAATGTGCCTCTTAACTATAATAAATTATAATATTTTTCAATTTAATTCACGGAGAGAAAATGAAAAAAACAGTAGTAACAGGCTTGGTAACAATGATAATAGGAGCAAATCTTTTGGCTGAAAAAGTAAGCACATATGAATATGCGGCATTTCAAAATGCAAATGATGTAAAAACGGCACTTACAAAAAACGGTTTACAGGTTGTTGGCGAATATGATGCTATGCAGGACCCAAATTATCATGTCATAGCCTATACATGTCCTGCATTGACAAAAGATGCTTCTAAAAAAGACAGGGCATTTGCCGGTGTGCAAAAAGTGCTCGTAAACACTAAAGACAATGAACTCGTGCTTACAAATCCACAATATTTTTTACATGCTTTTATGCAGGATGATTTTCAAAAAGCACATGCAAAAAAAGTAAACACCAAGCTTGCAAATGCTTTTGGCACACTCAAAAATTCAGACGATGCTCTTGATGATGACGATATTGCAGGGTATCACTTTATGATGGCTATGCCGTATTATGAAGATATGATAGAAGTTGCAAAAGGAGAAAAACTCAAAGAGAAACTGGAAAAAAATGCAGCAAAAAACATTGTTTTTACATTAGAAACCGGGAGTGCAACGCTTTATGGTATAGCAATGCCGACTAAGAAAGGTGAAAAATACTATGTTTCTGAAATAAAAGGAGAAAAACACAGTGCATTTTTACCTTATATGGTAATGGTTGAAGGAGACACAGCAAAAATCCTACACCCGAAATACTATCTTGCTATTGCCTATCCAAACCTCAGCATGGGTGAGTTTATGTCAATCTCAGGCACACCTGGAGATATTGAAGACTACTTTACATCTCTTTTTCAGTAATAAGCTCTTTTGCGTGACAATTGATACTTTTGATTTCTCATCAGGTATCTCTTGTCCGGAGCCTTTACGGGGTGCCTTAAAGCAACTTTTCAAAAATGGTATTTTTTAATTTCTTTTTGACAACACTCTCAATCAAACGCATTATCAAGCCTTCATGCTCACTTTTCATCGTTTTGACAGCACTTGCCAACACACGAATATCATACTGGCCCGGATATATCTCCGGTACATTTTTATTGAGTTTCAATAGTGTATACACAGCGGTAATTGCAGAACGGACAGAGTATTCAACAGTAAAGACGCAATCATCTTTAATCTCACAGAACTGCCCCAAAAAAGCCAGATTCACACTCCCTTTTGGTACAACTTCCGGTCTGTCGCCTTGAAGCCTTGGCATAAACTGGCTTGTTATATAAGGCATCATCACAGGAATCACGATGCACTCCTCAACATATTCCTGCATATCCTTGTCATCTATTCCAAAATGGTATAACAGTTCCTTTAACAATTCTTCTCCGGAACATCCGCTCATCTTCTTGTCGATAAAGTCGCCTTTGTTGTCCGGATAGAGTGCATATGCCCAGGCAACCGTATACTCAAATGGCTGGTTTTTATACTGCGGCTGCCTGTTTACCGTAACACTCATAAGCCAGTTCGAATCTTTAATGGTAATAATTCCGCCCGTTGCCGTTTTGTGCGGCAAAAATTTTCTCTCGGCAAAACTCTCCAAAAGTTTACGCATTTTTGGTCCCCTGGCAGTTATCGTAAACGATTCCCATTTTGTTTTGTCTATATCACTGCAAAAAACTTCCGGTTTGCCGAAAGACGCATCTTTTTGTGCCAGTTTTTTCCACAAAGCCCAGCAGGCACCCTCTTTTCTATTTAAAACAGGAGCCCTCTTCATATCTCCAAAAGAGGAGTTTTCCACCATTGAGCCGTTGGTAAAAAATACCAAATCATTTTCACATGTCTCAATAACTTCTTCTTTGGAGTTTTGCAGCAGATGAATGGCGGTTATCGTCTTTTTCTCTTCCTGAATATCTACTTCCAGATCACTTACTTTGGTGTTAAAAACAAAATTGACACCTTTGTCCTCTAAAAGTTTTTTCAGCGGAAGGGTCAAAGAATCGTATTGGTTATACTTGGTAAACACCAGGCCCCTCATCGTACTCATTCCCGGCAAAAGATGCATAAAACGGTGCATATAGCGCTTCATCTCGACAACACTGTGCCACGGCTCAAAAGCAAACATGCTTCTCCAGTACAGCCACATGTCTGTCTCAAAATAGGATGCCTCAAAATACTCTTCAACACTCATAGTTCCCAAATCCTCTTCCTTTTTCAAAAGCAGTTTTGTCAACTCTTTTATGTGTTTCTCTTCCAGTCCCAAACCTGTTGAACGCTGTTTTTCTCCCCTGTTGTATATTACGCGTACCTTTGAAAAATTCGGATCAATGTCATTGAGTTCTTTAAACTCATCAAGAACAGTTCTTCCCTCCTCCTCCAGAGATGGGACCCCGGCATACAAATCCCACAAACACTCATAATGCTCTTCCATCTCCCGTCCTCCGCGCGCTACAAAGCCCGTTTGGGGATTGCCTGCGCCATCAAGCGCACCACCGGCCACACTGCTCTCTTCAAATATCGTTATTTGATGACCCTGCATATATCCGTCACGCATTAAATACTCGGCAGCAGCCAAAGAAGCTATCCCCGAACCAATCAAAAAAGCTCGTTTGTTTTCAATACCTGCGGGTTTGTGCGGATGGACTCTTTGATAATTATTCATGATTGGGTATCCTTTGTATAAAATTTCACTATTATCATTATAGGGCAAATATAAGGAATACGCATTGAAACTTACTTTTTTAGGAACAAGTGCCGGAAAACCGACAAAAGAGAGAAATGTCACAGCCCTTGCACTCGAATTTGACCAGGACAACAAATGGTATCTTTTTGACTGCGGGGAAGCTACGCAGCATCAGATACTCAGAACCTCTCTTTGCATTGGAAAACTCTCTACAGTCTTCATCACCCATCTCCACGGCGACCATTGCTACGGGCTTCCCGGACTGCTCTCTTCAAAAAAACTCGACAAAGCCTTTTCTCCTCTGACGATATATGGACCAAAAGGAATCAAACATTTCATTGAATGTGTTACAGACACTTCCCAAGAGCATCTGGGATATACGCTCAAAATAGTTGAGACAGAAGCAAACAGCAGAATAATCTTTGACAAATTCATCCTCCGTGTTCTCCCGCTTGTACACTCTATGGAAAGTTTTGCCTATTTTATACAAGAGCATGACACAACAGACAAACTTGATGAGCAAAAGCTGCGCCTGGCGGGACTCGAGCCTTCGCCTCTTTATGGAGAGCTTAAACGCGGAAACAGCATTATGCACAAAGGAAAAGAGTTTCTCTCAAAGGACTATATGCTGTCTCCCCTGCCGGGAAGAAGCCTCATAATAGCCGGAGACAACAGTGAACCTGATATTTTAGGCGCTTATCTGGAGAATCTTGATCTGCTGGTGCATGAAAGTACCTACACACAGAAAGTATACGATGCATTAAAGACAAAATTTCTTCATACTACAGCAAAAAAACTGGGTGAAGCGGCACAGAAACATCACATAAAAAATCTTATAGCTACCCACATCAGTCCAAGATATTCACGGGGAAGTTCCTGCGATGCAGAAATGATTTGCAGGGAGATAAAGTTTGCCTATAAAGGGGAATGTTTTGTTGCCGCTGATTTTGATGTTTTTTATCTTGACAGGAAGAAGAAACTTCAAAAGTTGTAATTTTACACGCTTTGTCTTATGTGAAAAAAAGTTCCCGGTTGGCTTCAAAATTTTCAACCAAAGTATTGAAACAGCCCCCTAGTTCCCGGATTGTTTCCATATTCGGTTCTATATAGATTTTATTTGATTTTTTTTCCATTGTGATGATACCGGCTTCTCGAAGTTCTTTTAAATGTTTTGAGATCGTAGGCAGTGAAAAATCAAAATGCTCGGCAATGGTGCTTACACAGGTTGCATGGGGACTGACCTTGACCTTTGGATCTTTTTTATCAAGAGAACATGTATATCCGCCCGTAAAAACATTTTTAAAAATTAAAAAACGTGTTTCATTCCCAAGCGCCTTGAATATCTTGATTTTTTGTTGCATATCCAGCATTGTTGTCCTTGACATTTTAATTATAAAATTATACCATACTCTCATCTATTTAGTTAAATGCCTAATTAAGCATTTAACTATTAGGTTATTTCAAAACAAAGGAATCCTATAAAGAATAACTTAAACGGAGTAAAAAAATAAAAAAAACAATAGCCCAGTAACAATAAAACCTCAAAGAACATTTTCAAGAGTATAAAACTCTTGGGATTGTTTGATTTTTGAAGCACTTTATTAAAGTCATTATCTAGAATTTGACTCAAGTGTTTCAATGATCAAACACCTAAAAACTGTTTGGTTGACAATGATAAGGTACTAGGTGCCCCTTGAGGGTATAGGACAATTTATATAATTTCCTATATAGTGTTTATCAAGTTCTATAACAACTTATTGTTAAATAGTTGAATTAAACTTTAGGATAGTGATGCTTGAAATACCCTTTGTGGGTTATAGGCAACATTGTTTTTATATATAGCTAAAATGATATGTGCAAGCTTCCTTGCAACAATCACAACAGCTTCCTTTTTGGCTCTACCTTGAGAGACCTTGTCAAGAAAAAGCTTGTTGAGTTGCTCATTATGCCTAATGGCAGCAATAGCGGCTTGATAGAGAGCTTTTTTAGCAAGCTTTGCACCTCTTTTTGCGATTGCACCGTAGGTGAGTTTATTACCTGATTGCTCTAGTGTAGGATAAAGACCTAAATAACCAATGAAGTGAGAATTATTTTTGAATCGCGCTAAGTCTCCACACTCACTAATAAGAGCAAAGATGGTTTTATCACTCACACCTGGTATGGTTCTAAGATTATCAATAATATTCATAATCTCTTGCTCTTCATTACTCTCAAGTTGCGGTGTTTGATTAAAAAGCTTTAACATCTCATTCTCAAGCTCTTTAAGCTCCTCTTGTAGAAGCTTAATCACTCGGATATGAGATTTAATAACATAAGCTCTCTCATCTACACCATTGCCTTGATAAACAGAGTGTTTGGCTAACTCTAAAAGCTTTGTAGCTTTTTCTTCATTGAAGTTATTGCCTTTGATACCCCGAAAGGTTTTTAGTATTCTCTCTACACTCGCATGATGATAATGCTTTGCAGTTGGATACTTCTCTAAAAGTGCCAAGCCTGTCACATTAAAGGGATCTCTTATCACTTGTTCCATCTCTGGGAATACCACAGCTAAGAGTGTAGAGATTTGTCTTTTATGCTTTTTCATCTCTTCAAGTAGATTATTCTTATGTCTATAGAGTGATTTGATACTCTGATAAGTATCTTCACTTACATAGGCTTTAGAGTATCTGCCTGATTTAATAAGAGCTGCTATCATTAAAGCATCAATGTTGTCATTTTTTACTTTCTTCATGCTGTCCATCTCTCTAAATCTATTTGTTTGATAAGGATTGAGTAATAGTACATTAAATCCTTTTTCACTCAGATAAAGATAGAGATTTTCAAAGAAAATTCCAGTGGCTTCCATACCAATGGTAAAGGTTGATACTTCATCAATGGAGTTTAAAAGTAAAAGTAGCTCATTAAAGCCATTCTCATCATTGCTGAACTTAAGTGACTTCTTTATCACTTTATCATCTTGATTAACCACACAGGCAACATGAAAACCTTTTGCTATATCTATACCTACATAATAGTGCATCTGTACATCCTTTCGTATGTTTAACTTTTTTCTTACAGCCTCGTAACGATAGAGGATTGAGATAGAACTCATCCTGGCATCCTATGGGTAAGTTACTCAGGTTAAACGCAGTATGCTTTCTTAGATAGTTGGCATTACACCTCATAAGGAAAAATGACTGTCATTCAACTCTTTAACTGTAAGTTGTTTTAGTATTTGACAAACATAACAACTTTATCAAAAACTAAAAAATAAATATCAAATCACTACTCCTTTGGATGTAATGATTTGATAAATTTATTATACGAGGAATAACAATGAAAAAATTGTTGTTGATCATTGCATTGTTGAGTACCAACCTGCTTATGGCAGATATTGCAAATAAAATGGTGCTTATCAAAGAAGCCAGAAAAAGTGTGGGAGAGATGCCTGCAAAACAGCTTAAAGCTTTGCTTGATGAGGGTGAAGACGTCATTGTTCTGGATGTAAGAGAGAGTGAACAGCGAGCCGAGGGAAGTATTCCCTATGATGAGTTCAACAAAGAAAACTTTGTAGCCATTACACGCGGCAATCTGGAATGGGAAGCGGCGAAAAAGATCAAAGATCCTGATGTCCTGATAGTAACATATTGTCGAAGCGGAGGCAGAGGGGCATTGGCAGCCGAAGTGTTGAAAAAAATGGGTTACAAAAATGTAACCACGCTCAAAGGCGGGCTCAAAGGCTGGGTAAAAGCAGGATACCCTGTAAAAACAGGTCTGGGTGAAGTTGTACTAAAAAAAGAAAAGTGATTTTACATAAATTTTACTTATCTGGGATAATATAAGGGCATCTCCAATGCCATTAATTCAAAAGGAATGTATAAATGAAAAAAGTGATACTGATTTTAACCTTACTTCTTAGTCTGGTTCAGGCCGAAGATGAAAATGCAAAGGCAGTGTATGATTTGACAACAAAAAATTTGGCAAAATTTGAAAGAAATATACTCAAAGGAATTGTTTTCAACAAAACACTCTATGCAAACCAGCTCAAAGAGCTTGATGTGGCCGTTGTTATCCATGGAGGAGCCTACAGGTTTTTTGTAAAAAATCTGGACACTACCATCTTTAAAAATGATCAAAAACTTCAAAAAGCCTACAAAGAGCTCAAGCAGCGTATCGCCACAATGGCTGACACCTACGATGTGGAATTTCTAATGTGTGGAGCGGCAATGGACCGCAACAGGCTTACAAAAGATGACATTGTTCCTTTTGTAAAAATTATTCCAAACTCTACCATAGGACTTATCAACAAACAAAATGACGGTTTTGCCTATATTCCTGTAGGAGATTAACAGAGAATATGTGTCACTCTTTGTAACCAAAATGGAATAAAAAAATACTACAATTTTCAAACCCACTGAAAATGGAGAAAAACAAAATGCATGAGAGAGAGTTTACGATAGATGCGAACAATCCCGAGTTAGAGTTTTTTTATGATCTGGATGATGCCTGCGCCAAAAGCATTTGCGAAAACACGCTTGGAATCCCTGAGAATTTTATCAAAAAAATCGAGTGTTTTGAGGATGCTTTTAAAGTCTATCTGAAACCGTCACGCCATTATTACAGAGATGACTGGTATGTCAACCTGACTCGTTTGGATTATGTTTCATAAAATTTAATTCATCTTCGATTTTGATATTTTTGTAATATTTGCTCATAAGCTCTGCAGCGATTCCGTTGCCGAGTTTCACAGTCTCTTTTTTCTCATTCAAAACAGGAGTCGTACCATATCCGCAGCTTGGTGACTTTGATTTGAGAATGATACGCTCAACCTTTGGATGCAGTTTCATAAAAGCGTTTGTTTCGTCTTCCAAAAGCTGTGTAACGTCTTTGTTTGTCTCATCTGTCACGATTCTCTTTTTTCCGTGTATTTCCAAAACATTGATACGTTCTCTCGGCGTTCCAAAAAGCGGTGCTTCAGGGCAGAAAGGAATGATTTCATACTCCTTTAAAGCCTCTTCTACCACATCTGTCTTTTTTGTTTTACCGTCATAACGGCAACACTCACCGAGTAAACAGGCAGAAACGATTACTTTTTTTTTCATACAGCCCTCTCTTGTAAAAAACAAAACCCGCACTGCAGAAAAAAATTTAGTTTTTTCTAAGTTACGCTTTAGCGTTAAAAGTACGGGTTCCCAAAAGCTCTTTCATCGGAATCGGTACTTTAGTGCCGACTCTTAGGGTACAAAAGTCTAAATTTCACTTGTCATTTAACAAATGACAATAGACTTCAACTCCGTCATCTCTTCTATGGCAAAACGCGGACCTTCGCGTCCTACTCCGCTGAGTTTCACCCCGCCGTAGGGCTGTATGTCAAAACGAAGTGTCGGCATATCGTTTATAACTATTCCGCCCGCATCAAGCTCCTCTATTGCACGGTTTGCAATGCTTAAATCGTTCGTAAAAATCGAAAACTGCAAACCGTAAGGCGAGTCATTCATTCTTAGGGCAGCATCATCAAAATCCATCACTTTTACCAGCGAAACTATCGGTGCAAAGACCTCTTCGCAGACAATTGCCATATCATCCCTTACATTTGCCATGACACAGGGATAAAATGTTCTGCCTTCCAAACGCGGAACCAGTAAAGGAATTGCACCCTCTTTTATAGCGGCATCAACCCAACCCATAGCACGCTGGCATGATTCATCGTCTATGAGCGGTCCCATAAATGTCTCCTCATCATAAGGGCTGCCGACTTTGAGTTTTTTTGTAGCCGCTGCCATAAGTTCTGCAAATTCATCATATATATCTTCTTGCACATAAATACGCTGCAGCGATATACACACCTGTCCCGAATTGACAAAAGCACCCATGGCGCATTTCGTTGCAGCATAGGCCAGATCAGCCGATTTTTCTATGAATGTCGCGGCATTGCCTCCGAGTTCAAGTCCTATTTTTTTGATACCGGCATTCTTTGTAATAATATTGCCGACAGGAACACTGCCTGTAAAACTGATAACACGGGGAATATCGCTTGTAATTAGTGCATTACCAACTTCTGCATCACCGTAAACAACACTTAATGCATCAGGTACGGCATAATCACTCTCTATAAAAAGCTTTGCAAACTTGTATGCGGTCAGAGGTGCTTCGGGTGTCGGTTTAAGCACTACGGCATTACCTGCGACAAGTGCCGGTCCGAGTTTATGTGCCACGAGATTTAAAGGAAAATTAAAAGGCGTAATTGCCACAACAACACCGGCAGGTTCGCGTCGAAAAAAGCTAAGCGTTTTTTTTCCGCTGGGCATGGCATCAGTGTTGATCGTTTCACCGTGCATTGTCCGCATTGTCTCTGCTGAAAGCGTTATGGTTTCAATACAACGTTCAACTTCTATACGTGAAAAAGAGATAGGCTTCCCTACTTCATCCGTAATGGTTTTTGCCAAATCTTCTTTGTTTTCTTGAAGTTTTTTGGCAACATCAAGCAGCCATGCGCAACGCTGTGCCAAAGTACTTTTTTTGGCAAATACAGCGGCATCTTTGGCAATCTGCAATGCTTTTTTTGCATCCTCTTCACTGCATACAGGAGCAGTTGAAACCACTTCCCCGCTGTAAGGCGATTTTCTTTGGCTTACTTCTGCTTTTTCTGCTTCTTTAGAACCGAAAAATATTTTTGCTTCTTTCATCATTTTTCCTAAGATATCATTTTATATTAGGAAAATTATATCATTTTAATTGTAATCCTAATACAATTTGATTATGAAAACATTTATAACTATCCTATTTTTAGCATCTTCTCTTTTTGGATTTGAAACAGACAAATGGCTGCATGATTACAATACGGCAGTAAATCAAGCACAAAAAGCGCACAAAAACATTTACCTCTTTGTCGGAGCGGACAGATGCCATTTTTGCAAAAGATTTAAAGAAGTAACACTCTCTCAAAAAAAAGTCATACAGAGGCTTCGTCAAGACTATATTCTTGTATATCTCTCACGTGACCGGCACTTCATTCCAAAAAAATTCCAAAGATTCGGCGTTCCAAGACACTATTTTCTTAATTCACAGGGAAAAATTTTATTTGAAAGTTTCGGAGTGCTTGAGCCCGCAGGCTTTTTTACCCTTTTAGACGAAGCCGATTTAAATACAAATAACTAAGAGCAGGCAACATCACAATATCGGTCTCTTATTTTCTTAAAGTCCGCAATATTATTTAAAAATATATCAACAAGCAGAGGGTCAAAGTGTCTTCCTTTTTCTTCTTGAAACATTGCAACAATATCTTCATCCTTCCAGGCTTTTTTATACACTCTCTCGCTTCCAAGCGCATCAAATACATCTGCTACAGCGGTAATTCTTGCATATATGCTTATCTCTTCTCCTGCCAAACCTCTGGGATATCCAGAGCCGTCATATTTTTCATGATGCTCATACGCAATCGTAGCTGCAATCTGTAAAAGTTCTTTGTCGCTGTGTCTAAGCATATCATACCCCAGAGTAGTATGTGTCTTCATAATTTCAGTCTCCTGGGCTGTATGTCTTGCGGGTTTGTTGAGTATAGCATCGGGTATGCCTACTTTTCCTATGTCATGCATTGGACTTGCTTCTTTTAACATCTGCGCATGAAATTTATCCATACCACTGTACTCCGCCAACAAGCGGGAATACTCTGCAACCCGCCTTACATGATTTCCTGTCTCTTTGGAACGGCTCTCACCGATTGTGCCCATTGTAAATATGATCTCTTTTTGTGTTTCGCGTATATCTTTGTTGAGTGCTACAATATCTTTGATTCTGCGGTGTACCTCTTCTTTGAGATACTCATTCATATTTTCCATATTTTTCTGCAGCTCCTGCAAAGCTTTTTTGTCTGTAATGTTTTCTCTCAATGCATGGTAGCCGACAACTTCTCCGCTCTCATTGGTATATGGTCCGATATGCGCATACACCCAATAAAAACTGCCGTCTTTGGCCCTGTTTTTTATCTCGCCATACCATTCTTTTCCGGCTTTGAGAGTAGCCCACAAATCTGCAAACAGCTCTTTTGGCATATCTTTATGTCTTAAAATATTATGGTTTTTTCCTAAAAGTTCTTCTTTTGAATATTTGCTTATTCTGCAAAATGCCTCACTGGCATATACAATTTTTCCCTGCAAATCAGTTGCAGAAAAAATGACATCTCTGTCAAATGTTTTGAGCAAATAGTCTTTATTCATTGTGTCATTCAAAAAATTATTTTTCATAAAAAAACCTGTAAAAAAAATATCACTTTCTACAGTTTAGCAAAAATTAAATTAAATTGTAATATTTTCCAATATTTCTATGTTTTTCGGGGTGACTATCAGTGCATCAAACATATACTCAGGATCCAGAGTATTTTTTTTCATATAGACCTGTGCGGTTTTTATAAGACGGGAGAGTTTTGCCGGTGTTATGTTTTGAATGGCTAGTTCATAATTTTCACCGCTTTTTACTTCTATGAAATGCAGGATATTATCTTTGAAGGCAATAATGTCCAATTCGCCAAAACGGGAATAAAAATTCTTTTCTAAAATAGTATACCCATGTTCTTGCAGGAATAGAGCAGCCTTTTCTTCTGCTATATTTCCTTTTGCTCTGCTCATGGGTTTATGTCCTTTCTTGGCAATTTTCAAAGCAACTCTCAGCCCAGACTGAAGTCTTGGTTCCTCGATATCTTGACATGCTTATATTTATTCGGAACCCAGGTTTTAACCTGGGCTGGTGTTTGCTTAGCAGTTTATTATTTCAACTTGTATAGACTTAAATGCCGCTGTCATAATCAGCTCATCACTCTTGTCTCCAAATATATTGTTCAGTTTTGAATCTGCATGATGAAATGTTGTATAAAGCGTTTTTGGACGGACTTTGTTGGTAAACTTTACACGAAGAGGATTTGTCTGACCAAACTCTGTTTTTAGAATCACCTTTTCGCTCACAAAGTCTGCCGCATCCTCTTCATGTACCAACAAGAGATCCTCTGTATAGCGTTTCATCAGTTTTTCGGTATATTTTGTTTGTGCAGAGTTGTTGTAATGTGCCATAGCACGGCCTGTTGTAAGATGGTATCCTTTGAGATTTTTGTTTAAAATCTCTTCTACCATCCCTGAGAGTTTGTATCCGTGGTATCTAAAAGCACCAATGCCGTCACGTGTTCTGAAATCTTCGCGATGCAGTACAGGAGTGCCCTCTCCCTCTTCGGTTATCGGCCAGGAAATGCCTTTTTTTTCATTTTCTCTGAGCACTTTGTAAGAAGCGCCTTTAAATCTGTTTGTCGCTGTTTTTCTGACATCTTCCCATATTGCTTCGGACGAGTCAAAACCAAAACCGCCGCCCATCTTTTCATCAAGCAGTTTGATCACTTCCCAGTCATCAGGTAAATCACACTCTACCAAAGGTCTTGAAAGATGTACTTTTCTCATGGCATTGATATAAACACCTGTTTTTTCGTAGGCTGATTTTACACCTACCACTATATCGGCACGTTCGGCAATATCTGTCATAAAAAGCTCTTGCACAAATATCAGTTCCAAATTTTCAAAGGCTTTCGTAATCTTGTTAAGATTCGGATGAATGTGTGTCAGATCCTCACCAATGTTGAGAACACCTTTTATACTGCCGTCAAGCATTCCGTCAACCAGTTGGGGTGTCATTAGCCCTACCTCTTTTGGAGCTGTATAATCAGGCGCATAATACGGAAGCATTCCCATGTCACAGACACCCTGTACATTGGTCTGTCCGCGAAGCGGCATAACACCGGCTCCGTCTTTACCTATATTTCCGGTCATTAGTGCCAAATGCACTATGGCCATAACAGCATAGGAACCGTCCACATGTTCGGTAATCCCGAGACCCCAGAGAATCAAAGACTTTTTGGCCGCATACTCACGGGCAATTTCAGGAAGCATATCCGCAAGATACTCATACCCTTCTACATCTCTGAAAAACTCCGGATTTGCATACGGGTCGGCTAATATGTTTTCCTTGAAATGTTCCCAGTTCTTTGTTCTGTTTTTGATAAAATCTTTACAGTAAAGCTCTTCTTTGATGATAGTGTAGGCTATCATATTTAAAACAAGCAGATTTGATTCATGCGGTGTTACCGCTTTATACTTTGAAAACTTGTGCAGTTTTATCTCACGAACATCAAAACATGCAATAGGCGTGCCCTTTTGTGCCGCTTTTATCATACGGTTTCCGACAATAGGATGAGCTTCTGTAGTATTTGAGCCCATTACGATCATAAATTCTGTTTTGTATATATCATCAAAAGGATTCGAGGCAGCCCCTTCGCCTATAGTAAGACGCATGCCTTTTAGTGATGGGGAATGGCAGACTCTCGCACAGTTGTCCACATGTGGAGAGTTCAGTGTATAACGCGTAAATTTCTGAAAATAGTAGGCACTCTCACAAGAGCTTCTTGCCCCGCCAAGCGAACAGACAGATTTGTCGCCATATTTTGCCTGAATATCTTTGAGCTTCATTGCACCGGCTGTTGTTGCACTCTCCAAATTTGTTTCATACCATTTTTCATCCAGAGAATGAAGCGAATCAGCTATAACAGCTTTGATATGAGGATTCTTTTCCAAAAAGCTTTTTCGGATACGGGGATTTTTAATACGCTCTTTTGCATCAACAAAGTCAAAACCGTATGTTCCTTTGATACAAAGCTTTCCCTCTGATGTAGCACCGTCGGGATGTGCGAATATCTTCTTGATTTTGTTCTCTTTGACATCAACATGTGCGGCAATGTCACAGCCTACGCCACAGTATGCGCACACACTGTCAATTGTTTTTATATTTTCCATTTTCCACCCTCAACTACTACCGTATTTTCAGTAAGATTTTTTAAAAAGCATATCGTGAAGCTCAGAGCAAAGCGAGGATTTGCCTTCTAAGATATGTTTTTTAAAAAATCTGCAATTTACAACTATGAAAGGTAGTTTACAATTCTTTGACTTAAAGCTGATGGAAGTAAATTCATAAAACGAATGATTAAATAAAATCTAAGAGGAAAGGCATAAAACTTTTTTCTTTTTTCTATTGCCTTTTTCATACGTTTGACTCCCTCTGCAGTATCCAGCAAAAACGGCATCTTAAATTCATTTTTGTCAGTCATTTCACTTTTGACAAATCCCGGCAAAAGTATGCTTACATGTAAACCGTCTTTTGCATACTTGTAAAATATACCCTCCGCATAGGCATTTAAAGCACGTTTGGACGAAGCATACACTTTTGCACTCGGCATAGTAAAAAGTGACGAAAGCGATGAAACAAATACAATATGACCGCTTTTTTGTGCCTGCAGTTGCGGTAAAAGCACTTCTAAAATCGCATGATTTGCCAGCACATTGACATTGTAAAGATTTTGAAAATCATGTATCGTTGGAATAGTTTGCGTATGTCCAAGCGATATTCCTGCATTTAACAGAAGCAAATCAACTGCTCCGACTGACCTGACTTTTTTCTGAAGTTGAACAAAATCAGTTACATCCACAACAAGCAAAGTAATACTTTTACATTTTGGAGCGAGTTCTTTTTGCAGGCTTTGCAGTTTTTGCTCTCTGCGTGCCAACAAAATAAGTTCAGTATCTTTGTTCGCATATTGACGTGCAAATTCCGCACCAAGACCGGAGCTTGCCCCTGTAATCAGGATTTTCATCTTAAAAGTTACACTATCCTGATCATAGAAGGTTTTGCATTTATAAAATCAAGTGCTTCAAGTTCGCCTATCATATTTTGTATATCTTTTTCCACGGCTGTATGTGTTGATATCAACAGGTTTGCACTTTCATTGTCACTTGGACGCTGCAGCATGGTTTCTATAGAGATATTGTGTGTTTCAAATATTTTTGTCAGTCTTGCCAAAACACCGGTTCTGTCTGAGACATTGACTCTCAAATAGTATTTGGACTCGATTTTTTCCGTTGGTTTGAGTGTCAGCTGATTGCCTTCCATCGGTCGGTTAAATCCAAGCATCGGCGTCGATTTTCCGCTTCTTGCTATATCTATGATGTTTGCCACAACTGCCGAAGCCGTTGCATCGCCGCCTGCACCCGGACCATAGTAGAGTGTTTCGCCGACTTTGTCGCCGACAACAGATATACCGTTCATCACGCCGTCTATTTTTGCTATCATCTCTTCTTGTTTAATCAAACAGGCATGTACTCGCAGTTCCACTTCATTTTTGTCTTTTTTTGCAATCCCTAAAAGTTTGATGGCATAACCGAACTCTTTGGCAAATGCAATATCGTCCTGCGTCACATTTTCAATGCCCTCTATCAGAATATCCTCGGGTTTTGCATCAATGCCGTAGGCAATGGAAGCCAAAATAAGCAGCTTGTGCGCAGCATCATATCCGCCCACATCAAAAGTCGGGTCAGCTTCGGCATAGCCGAGTTCCTGAGACTCTTTTAAAATGTCATCGTATGCCACACCCTCATTCGTCATCTTTGTCATCATATAGTTACATGTACCGTTCATAATACCCATAATCGACTCTATATGATTGGCTGACAAACCGTCACGAAGTGCCGTTATGATTGGAATACCTCCGGCAACACTCGCTTCAAATTCAAAGGCTTTGTCTTTTGCAATCTCCTGCAATTCATAACGATGGTATGCCAGCAGCGCTTTGTTTGCAGTTACAACAGACTTACCGGCTTTGAGTGCGCGTTTTACCACTTCAAATGCCTCTTCTACTCCGCCCATCAATTCTACGACAATATCTATTTCTTCATCATTTAAAATATCATCTACATTATCTGTTAATACAATGTCCAGACCCCGCTCTTTTTTGAGATTTTTCACGATACCGCTTTTGACGACAATATCAACACCCGCACGGGCAGAAATCACATCCGCATTCTCTTTTAAAATTTGTGCTACACTTGTTCCGACTGTTCCGACACCGATTATTCCGACTTTTATCATTACTTTTTACTCTCTTTTTTACAGCCGTCAAACTGTTTTAAAAATTCTTTTATATTTCTGGCAGCCTGACGAATCCTGTTGTCATTTTCAATGAGTGCTATACGAACATAGCCCTCACCGTATTCTCCAAAACCGATTCCCGGAGCCACGGCAACACCTGCTTCAATCAACAGACGTTTCGAAAACTCCAAAGAACCGAGATGTGCGACACACTCAGGAATTTTTGCCCAGGAAAACATTGTTGCCTCATTCTTTTGTATATGCCAGCCTGCACGCCCGAATGCTTCTATAAGCACCTCCTGGCGGTGATTGTATTTTTGGGTAATCTCGCTCACACAGGTCTGATCGCCGTTCAGTGCAACCGTCGCCGCCACCTGAATAGGTGTAAACATACCGTAATCCAACCATGATTTGATTTTTTGCAAGGCACCTATGAGTTTTTTGTTTCCTACAAAAAAGCCTACACGCCAACCTGCCATATTGTACGATTTTGAAAGCGTAAACGACTCGACTGCCACATCTTTTGCACCCTCTACGCTCATAATAGAAGGTGTTTTATAGCCGTCAAAGGTAATGTCACCGTAGGCAATATCGGAAATCACATAAAATCTTTTCTCTTTTGCCATTGCAACCAAACGTTCATAAAACTCAGGCGTAACCGTTGCCGTTGTCGGATTGTGCGGAAAATTGACCAAAACATATTTTGGTTTCGGGGAGCTCTCTTTGAAAACCTTTTCCAGACTCTCAAAAAAGTGATCTTCATTTACCCGGTAATGCTCATCAAATTCTATACCGAATTTGATAACATTGCCTCCGGCCAGAATAAAAGAGTATTCGTGAATCGGGTAGGTAGGATCAGGTACAACCGCCACATCTCCTATGTTTGTAATGGCATAGGTAAGGTGTGCATACCCCTCTTTGGAACCCATTGTCGCCACACACTCTGTTTCAGGATCAAGCTTGCAGTCATAACGGCGTTCATACCAGTCTGCAATTGCTTTGAGGAGTTTCGGAATCCCTTTTGAAGAAGAGTATCCGTGTGTTTTTGTCTTTTGGGCTGATTCGACAAGTTTGTTTCGTATATGCTCCGGCGTCGGTCCGTCAGGATTTCCCATAGAAAAATCTATCACATCTTTACCGGCACGGCGTTCTGCCATTTTTATATCATTAACTTCCGCAAATACATACTTTGGAAGTCTCTCAACTCTATTAAAATTAAACTCATCAAACATTGTTTACCCTATAACATGAAATATTTAGTGCTATTTTAGCGAAAAATTATTAGAATAAAGTTACGGTCTGTAAATTATCTTTTGCCCTTTGGATATAAAACAAGAGAATCTTTGACATTTTTGAGTGTATGCATATCCGATATTTTGATATATTTCGCATTTTTGGGCATGATAAGTGTCAGTTTTTTATAAATTTTATTTTTTTTAAAAAGTTTTAAAAGATGCAAAGAGGCATCATAATAAGCAATATACGGATACCATCTGTTTCTTCTTGAACTTTTGATCGTCAGACTTCTGATCTTTGAAATATCAAGCCAGTGGGCATACAAAGAGCGTTTTAGTTTCATCTCTTCGCCTGTATGCAGCTGCACGACATTGAGATATCCGTTGCTTATGTCAATGGTGTATGTCCACTCTTTGAGAGAATTTTTTTCTACATCAACAATCCTGCAACCGCTTTTTTGCAGTTCGTTTTGCAGTATCAAAGGGTCGGTTGCATACTCTGATGTGAGATTAATACTCCAGGAAAATTCTGAACTGTCAAAATTTGATGCTGTTGTCACATATCTGAAATAGCCCAGGTTTTGCAGCGTGTCTTCCATAATTTTTACAAAAAAGAGAGGATACCCGCTTGTTTTAAAATTGAGCCGAAAATCCTGTGGTGAACGAAAAAAAAGATTTAACAGACCATTGTCTTTGAGTGTCTGTATGACTTTTACCGCATTGACCCTGTCTTTGACATAAAAAGAGGATTTCGGTTCAAAAATCACATTGATAAAATCTTTGTTTGTCTTATAGGATTTCTCACCTAAAAAGCTTTTAATTTTCACATCCAATGAGTCTTGTGTTATATCAGCACAATTTGCAAAACCAAAAAAGAGTGCCATGAGAACAAAGACTTTTACCATGCACTACCTCTGTTGAGTCTTTTAAATTCCTCAAAAGTCAACTCCTTCACTGCACCCTCTTTATACAGGAGTCTTAATGTTTTTTTCGAATTAAATTCCTTTTTCTCTGTATCCGTGACAACATCTATGTAGCCATGCCCAAAAATCAAAAGCCACTCTTTGTCTGGATCAAGATCAAACTCTCCCGTAAATGTCTTTTGATATTTCTTGTTTGTTGCAACATCAATATAACCCATCCAGACTTTTGATCTTGCAATAATTTTAAAACTTTTCTCTACGGCTTTTTCTTTTTTTATTGCAGTTTCCTGTGTCGTGTTTGCATCTTTGAGTGTCTTGTTTTCATCTTTTTTCTGACTGACATTTGTATCAACAGATAAAATCTGAATATTGCTTTGTTTTGGAGAAGGAGTCTTTATCTCTTCATCTGTATATTCCACTGTATAATACAAAGCAGCAAGCAGAGCAACCATTGTAAGTAAAATATATAAAAGTGTGAAGTTTTTCTTTTTTTTCGGTGCTATAAAAATCCCGTCTTCAGTGGTTGTCTCAACAGGATTTTTTTCATTATAGTAGGCAGTTCCGGCATTTTTCAATTCACTCAAATCAATGTTGTACTCTCTTTGGAGTATCGAAATAAAACCAATAAACTGAATTTTGTTCAAACCGTCAAAACTTGCATGTAAAATTGCCTGTATATGTCCTACCGGTATGTGTGTATCTTCATAAATTTTCTGTGCGCCGATATCTTTTAATTTTTGCAACCCGTCATTGTTCATATCTCATCCTGTCCATTAAAATAGCTCCGGCAACACTTACATTCAGTGAATCAAAATCATGTGCCATTTTTATACTGACTATATTGTCTAATTTTGCGCTTACTCTTGCGGTCAGACCTTCTCCTTCATTGCCCAGGACCAAAAGCCTTTTTTTCGCAATTTTTGCTTCTCTGATATCAATACCGCCCATATCAGCACCATAGCTGACAAAACCGGACATCTTAAAATCATTCAATAAGTTATGTATGTTATTTTCAACAGCCAAAGGCATATCAAAAAGTGCACCGGTACTTGTACGGAGCAATGGTTCAACAGCAAGATGTTTGATCCCGCTGACAATAATCGCATCCACACCCAAGGCATAAGCACTTCGTACAATGGCGCCAATATTGCCGACATCTGTGAGCCCTGCCAAAACAACTACAAACTCTTTGTCTAAAAATGTCTGGTAATTATGGAGTTTGTAATCTTCAACTTCAGCCAAAAATCCCTGGTGATTGGCATTTTTACTCATTTTAACGGCTGCTTCATTTGGAATGCGTTTAATTGCAAAATCCATTTTCATAAGGCGGGAGTACTCTTTTTTCTCAAGTTCTTTTGCAAGATACAGAGTCTTTATTTTTTGCGGATAGTTGTTGATAAGATAATATATTGGTTGTTTGGCATAAATTAACATGAGAGTATTTTATCCAAAAAAGTGTTTATTTAAAATTTTTTCATAAATTTACATTAATCTTTGATAGATCTCTTTTGTATTTTCACCTGTAATTTTACTGATAAGTTTTGCCTGCACTTTTTTAGGCAAGTCCAGTGCCAGTATATCGTTTTCACTAACGGCAGAACTGTTTTGTTCATTGGCTGCCTGAATCACCACAACCCATTCGCCACGAAAATTTCCATCAAGTTTTACAACTATTTCAGCTGCAGTGCCACGCAGGTATCTTTGATATTTCTTACTCAGCTCTTTACACAGAAATATTTCTCTTTCAGGTGCTTCTTTTGCAATTTCTAAAAGCAGTTTTTCCAAACGGTGGGGGGACTCATATAAAACTGTTGTATAGCCACTGTGCAAAGCACGCTGCAAACCTTCACTGCGACTGCTTCCTTTATGGTCCAAAAATCCTAAAAACAGCATTTTTGTTTCACAAAATCCACTGGCAACAAAAGCAGTAAGCACGGCATTGGCACCAGGAAGCACATCATAGGAAATATCATGTTCCAGACAATAGGCAACCAAGGCCTGTCCGGGATCACTCACACCGGGCATGCCGGCATCACTGACATAGACAATATTTTGCTCAAAAAAAGAGGGAGAAAGTTTTTCAACAAAACTTTGTTCATTATGAGAATGCAGAGCAATAAACTTTTGGTTCTCTTTAAATTCTGTATTATAGCGTTCTTTAAGAATATGGATGAGTTTTTTGGTAACGCGGGTGTCTTCGCATAAAAGTGTATCGGCATTTCTCAGAGCATCAATCGCTCTGAGTGAAATATCGCCGATGTTTCCAATCGGAGTTGGAACAAGAGTCAGCAAGTTAAAAAATTATTTTTTATTGTAACGTGCGTTAAATTTCTCGATACGACCAGCCGTATCAACCATACGCTCTTCGCCTGTAAAGAACGGGTGACATTCATTACAAATATCAATTCTCATTTCCGGCTTTTGGCTTTTTGTTACAAAACTATTTCCACATGCACATGTTACAGTACAGTCAACTAACTGAGGGTGAATACCTTTTTTCATCTTTTTACCTTTTGATACTCGTCGAAGTACGAATATCTATATATTTTTTAAATCCGTATGGGGGCAGATTTTCTGAATGGAATTATAACCAAATTTTTTCTTAATACAAAATTTATCCGATGATATACTGATTTCTTCCATTCTCTTTTGCTCTGTAGAGTGCATTGTCTACACGTTTAAAGAGTGCATCCTCATCATCTCCCTCACAGTAAAGCGTTAATCCGAAGGAAAGCGTCACCTTTGGCACCGGCGCAAAAGATTCCTGAAGCATTTTTTTCTGAATCTTCTGTGCTACTTTTTCCAAAGCTTCTACTTTGGCGTTTTTCACAATAATAAATTCTTCGCCGCCCCATCGTGCAACGAAATCATCCTCACGTACATTTTTCAGCAAAATTTGTGCAATTTTTTTCAAGACATGATCTCCGACATCGTGTCCGTAATTGTCATTGACCAGTTTAAAAAAGTCTATATCAATCATCATCATGCCAAACACTTCGCCATACCGTTTTGCACTTTTTATCTTCTTTGTAACTATACGGATATACTCCTGTCGGTTATACAAGGCAGTCAGAGGATCATGAATGGTCAGGGTTTCCAACTCCTGGGATGTCATCTTGACCAGATGGGTTAATGATTTTTTTATAGAGTCAAAAGTATGCTTTGGTGCAAAACTTTTTTTCTCGCACTCTGTATAGTCTGATTCTGACAAGAAGAGCGCTGTTGTCGTGACATTTAACAACTCTGCCATCTCAGAAGATTGAAAGAATTCACCAAAAGTAAAAAAACCGCCTGTCGGTGCAATGGCTTCCAAAACACCCAGTTCATCTTCGAGTTTTTCTCCTAAAAGTGCTTTTCGTGCGACACAGGAATATATAAAGATTGTTTCTGCGCAGTGCCGGCTCAAAGCACCGTAGAGTTCATCAAGATGATCTGTCAAATCTTCAATGTCGGCAAAACCAAACCGCACAACATCGCCTACTTCAAATCTGCCTGCATACTGCAAAAAGCCCTCTTGCGTCACAGCAATAGGATCCCGCGCTACAGTAATGTCTCCTTTTTTCAGCAACAAAGGAAAAGGAGCACATGCTTCAGGAATTTTTTCCAAAATATGCTTGCCCAGGTATCTCTTGTATATGTCCAAAACAGGGATTCCGTCAAGTTCATACAAAACTGTCTCTTGTGCTTTTGTCACTATCATCTCTTTGCCGATAGGGGTCCAGGCAAGAATATAATCACTCTTGGCATGCAGTTCCTCACCGCTTAATGTTGCTATCACACATCCGTTGTCACTGTAATTTTTCTCGTCAAAAACAAATGTTTTTTGAAAAAATTCATCACCGGCTCTTCCTCCTGCAATGACAATATCTGGCATGGTCCTGTGAATATTTTCTATCAATGCTTCAGCGTTACTTTTAAATCCGTCACTGAAAATTATCATCGCTTTTGTATTTTCCCGTACCAGCGCTTTTTGCATCATTGCAACATTAAAATCATCTTCAAAAGAGTAAAGTTTCGAAGCGACTGTACTTTTTTTAAAGAGACTCAAAGAGAGCACAACTTCTTTGTCATACATGACAGCATTCGCTATGCCGCCGGCCGTTGTGGTACCGATGATATTTGCATAGGGGAGTTCTTTTTTGATAAACTGTGCAAGAGAGAGACAGAACTCTTCCTCTGTAATCCCGCTCAATACCTGAACAAGAAGTGCCTTTTCCTCTTTCAGTTTATACTTTTTTACAAATTTTTGAAATGTTTTTTCATCTTTATAAATTATATTATAACTCTTCATTCAAAAATTATATCACGCTTCTCTTAAAGCAATATTTTGCTTGCAACTGCTAAAACTGCACTCTCAGAACGAAGAATCATAGGTGTATCCAGCCGGAACACTTCCTGATTTTTCAAAAACTCTTTTTCTTTGGCTGAAAACCCGCCCTCACAGCCTATCAGTACTGTTGTAAAATCACTCTCACACTCCAGTATTTTGTCTGTAAAATCAAAAACTTTTGTATCCGGATTTTCTTTGATAAATGTTTCAAGCCCTTTACATGTAGCAAATTCCATAAACTCTGTACGCCCGCACTGCTGATTTGAAGCCTGCAAAATCCGTTCAAACCGCTTGAAATCAGGCTTAAAGTTTTTCTGACTGCGCTCGCAGTAGATGAAAGTAATCTTTTTCACCCCTGTTTCGTTCAGACTTGCCAGTACTTTTTCAACAGACCTGTTGTCAATGACACACCAGCCGATATGCAACTCTTTTTCTGCTTTGACTCTCAGGATTTCTGAAGAAATACGCTCAAACACTGCCGTTCTTGGTTCGATTTTCTGCAACCTGTATATATGCAGCCTCTCTATATCTTCTTTATTGCGAAAACCCAGTTCGTCACCGACTTTGTGGCGGCGTACTTTTATAAGATATTTAAAATCTTCGCTCTTTACATGTAAAGAGTCTTTGCCTGCTTCTGCATTGAAAAGATATACCATTTTACAAAAACCACATCCACAGTGACATCAAAAGCACCAAAACAAATTCTGCCTGCAAAATTGTTCTTGCAAACGGTTTGTATGCGTTAAAAGCATGCTCTTTTTTCATACTCAGATATTTCAGGGCTTTTAACCTTTTTGTTTCCAAAACAATCAATACAACACCTAAAAAAATCATAGCAATATTTTCTATACTGAAGTGCAGGTGCTTTGCCGCCATCATCACAATACCGGTAAACAAAAGCGAACCAAGTATTGTCATTGTCAAAGGTGTCAAATACAAAGAGTTGACCCTTTTGTATCTGGCAAGCTCCTGAGAACTTATCAGAAAAAAAAGATTTACAAAAATCATCACCAAAATTACAACCGCAGACCAACTATGTAGGCTTAAACCCATATTATACATTTCATTCATAACGAAATTATATTATAATATGTCCATTAAACAAAGAGTCTGCACAAAGGATATACTATTATGACTGTAAGCATTGAAAAAGCACTCGAACTGATTTATACAAATACGAAACGAAAATCGCTCAAAATACTGCCCATTGAAGAAGCTTTGGGCTATGTACTTGCCGAAAATATTACAGCAACACACAATCTCCCGCCTTATGACAATTCCGCGATGGACGGGTATGCGGTAAAGATAGAAGACTCTGACAAATGTGTTACGGTGTCTTGTACAATTTTTGCAGGGGATGATTTTCAGGGTGAACTCAGACACGGAGAAGCCATCAAAATCATGACAGGAGCAAGAATTCCGCTTGGAACCCAGTGTATCGTACCGGTTGAAGATACACAGGAGTGCCAAAACGGTGTCAAACTTCCCGACAATCTTGTCATCTCAAAGCATATCCGTCTCAGCGGTGAAGATATCAAAAAAGAGACTCTCTTGCTCTGTGTCGGTGACAAAATCGATGCGCATCAGATTACACTGCTCGCATCCCAGGGCATCAGCCATGTCAAAGTGTACAAAAAGCCCCGTGTCGCTCTGTTTGCTTCAGGGAATGAACTGAAAATGCACTTTGAGCAGATTACAGAGTATCAACTCTACAATACAAATACACCGACTCTCCTCTCCCGTGTCAAAGAACTCGGCTGTGAAGTGGAGTTTATCGGTACTGCCGCAGATACCCTCGAAGATATTCATACACACATAAGGAGTGCACTTGACTGTGATTTTATCATTACAAGCGGCGGAGTAAGTGTCGGAGATGCCGACTTTACAAAAGAGGCGTTTGGCGCCTTCGGGTATGAAATTCTTTTTGACAAAGTAGCCATCAAACCTGGAAAACCGACTACTTTTGGAAAAATCGGAAACAAAGTCATCTTGAATCTGCCTGGAAATCCGCTCGCAGCAGCTCTAAATTTTGAGCTTTTCGGAAGAAGCATTATTTATGCAATGAGCGGACAAAAAGACAAATACATCAACCCCATTACTGCCAAAATGAAAAATGATGTCACACTGCGCGCAGGAAGAAGAACAGTCATTCCCGGCTATTTTGACGGTGAATATTTTACGGTTTGTGAGCAGTATGCTCCGGGAATGATTTCTCCTCTCGCAGAGGCGAACAGTTTTATCATCACTGATGAAAACTGTACAGAAATTCCAAAAGAAACCCCGGTAAAGACAATCAGTACAAAGTTCAGCTTCTGCAGTGCAGACTTTATACCTTTAAGTTAGCAGCGTAATTTTACAGCATCCCCATAGCAAGTTTTGCCTCTTCGCTCATCTTGCTTTGATCCCATGGCGGATCATACACGACCTCAACATCAAGTTCTTCAACGGAACCGTCTTCTATCGTATTGGCAATATTTTTCACCATATCTATAATGACCTGGCTCATCGAACAGGTTGGTGCGGTAAGCGTCATGACAACTTTGCATCTGTTTAATTTGCTCACCGGATCTTTTTCACACTTGACATCATAAATCAGACCAAGATTGTAAATATCTACCGGAAGTTCAGGATCATATATCTTCTTTAATTCTTCAATAACCCGTGCTTCGCTCTCTTGCGGACTTATATCTCTTATATCGCTCATTTTTCCTCCTCTTTGCATCTTTTTGCATAACTGTATACTTTGTTTAAAAAAGCCTCTAAACTCTGTTGACGTACAGGAGAAAGGTGCTCGACTATTCCCAGTTTTTCAAGCTCTTTGGAATCAAAGGCAAGAATATCATCCACCTCCTGTCCGCTGAAAATATCTAAAAGCAGACTCAGCATTCCCTTTGCCATTTCACTGCTGCCCTCACCTCTTAAAACAAGCTTACCATCTTTACACTCACCGACAAGCCAGGCAGGAGAAGAACAGCCTTCTATAAATGTTGCTTCATTTTTTTCTTCTTCAGGCAAGACAGTGTGTTTTTTTCCCAAATCAAAAATATATTCAAACTTTTCGTTTGGTGTTTCAAACATCTCCAGATCTTCTTTGTAATAATTTACTTTGTCCCTAACACTCACAACTCTTCTCCAAACACAGTCTCACAGCAGTGATGGCAGGTGGCTATACACTCCAACTGTCCATGACCGTAATAAACCTTTTCAAAAGAAAGGTGCACATTTTCTCTTGTTTTTTCATCTTCTATCGCATCAATGATTTCATTTGCAAAAGCCAAAATCAACATTTTTCTGGCCTCTTCAAGCATAATACCACGTGAGCGAAGATAAAAAAGCTGTTGTGCATCAAGCTCCCCTATCGTTGAACCGTGACTGGCTTCCACATCATCTATATAAATTTCCAACTGTGGTTTACTCGCCATGTAGGCCCCGTCATTGAGTAAAACGGCCTGGGAGTTTTGGTAGGCTTTTGTACCGCTCCCTTCTGCTTTGATTTTAATGAGCGCATCAAAAATTCCCCGTCCGCTCTCTCCTAAAATTGTTTTTGCTTTTTGGGAACTTTTTGCCTCCCTTGCCGCATGCACAATCTGGGAAACTGTGCCTCTTTTGCTCTCTCCCTTTGTATATAAAAGATGATGTGCCCTGAAATCACTTGAGTGCATCAGTTTTGCCTGTATTAACTGAAGCCCGTCGGCATTGCCAAAATCAAAACTGAAAAAGTCTGCACTGCTTTGTTCTGCCAGCTCTATATAATGTGAATGGACCGGTATATAGATACCCTCAACGAGTGTTTCATCTTTTATAAAAGTGAATCGCGTATCTCTTTGAAGGCGGATATCACAGCCGTAGAGCACCAAACTCTCTTTTGCATCACAGCCTATAAAAGATTCAGAAAGTGTCACTTTTATATTTGGTGCAGTCTGCACAACTACCCTGTAGGCAATAAGCGCATTTTCCTGGGTATATCTGTGTAAAATCTTTATGCTGCTGTCATTTTCAAAATTGATTTCAATGACTTCCAAAGAGAGCAGATGCCCAAGATAATAGAGCGGGTCAAAATGTTCTTCAGCAATAGTACGCCTCTTTGTATAGCCGATTTTCAAGCCCTTTGGCGCACGTACTACAACACCATCAACTATCTCCACAAAATCAGCTTCTTCAATTTCAGACTCTTTTTTTGCGATTGCTCTGTACTCTGCATTGAGGAGTTTTTCAATAGGAAAATACCGGTACTGCTCTGTTTTTTTCGTAGGCAGTCCGAGTAGTTGCAGACGGGATGCCGCAGCTGCTGTTTCTTGTGAGACCACAGAAGAAAGATTTGCTAAAATATTTGCCAAAACTATCTGTTTCATTTTAAAACTCCTCAAGAGTTGTATATCCCTTCTCTTCCAACTCTGCCACAAGTTCAGGACCCGCAGTTTTAACAATTCTGCCGTCTTTGAGAACATGCACATAGTCAGGTTTCACATACTCAAGAATTCTGCTGTAATGTGTGATAATCAAAAAGGTTCTTTTCTCATCTCTGATTTTGTTAATCCCCTCACTTACTGCCCGCAGAGCATCAATATCAAGTCCGGAATCAATCTCATCCAAAATAATAAAATCAGGTTCAAGCATCAGCATCTGCAGTGTTTCGTTTCGTTTTTTCTCGCCGCCCGAAAAACCCTCGTTGAGTGAACGGGTAATGAGCTCAGGTTTCATTCCGAGTTCCGTTGCCAGACGCTTTGCTTCGCGTAAAAATTCTGCAGCGTTAAGCTCTTCTTTGCCTTCAAACTTTCTTTTTGCATTCACCGCTGTTCGTAAAAAATAGGCATTGCTCACACCCGGAATCTCTACAGGATTTTGAAAACTTAAAAATATACCTTTGAGCGCACGCATTTCCGGTGCTTCTTCAACAATACTTTCTCCTTTGTAAACAATATCGCCCTCACCGACACTGATATCATAATGCCCGACAATGGCTTTGGAGAGTGTCGACTTCCCTGCACCGTTTGGCCCCATAATGACATGAACTTTCCCTGTTTCGAGTGAAAGATTCAATCCTTTTAAAATATTTTTTTCACCTATATTTGCATGCAAATTTTTTATTTCCATCATTGTACTCATCCTACACTTCCCTCCAATGTTAATTCTAAGAGCGCTTTGGCTTCTACCGCGTACTCCATCGGCAGTTGGTTAAACACCTCTTTACAAAATCCGTGTACTATCATGCTCACAGCATCCTCTTCGCTGATACCCCGTTGACGCAGATAAAAAAGCTGTTCGTCGCTGATTTTTGTTGTTGTTGCCTCATGTTCAACCTTGGCATGGGCACTTTTGTTCTCCAAATAAGGAAATGTATGTGCCCCGCACTCGCTTCCTATAAGCAGGGAATCACATTCGCTTCGATTGTGTGCACCTTCAGCTTTGGCCGCCATTTTGACTAGTCCGCGATAACTGTTCTGTCCCCGCATCGCAGAAATTCCTTTTGAGATGATGGTAGAACTTGTATTTTTTCCCAGGTGAATCATCTTTGTTCCTGTATCTGCCTGCTGTGCAAGCGTTGTCACGGCAACTGAATAAAACTCACCCACACTGTTGTCTCCCTGCAAAATACAGCTTGGATACTTCCAGGTGATGACGGAACCGGTCTCCACCTGCGTCCAGGAAATTTTCGCATTGTCTCCCTTGCAAAGACCGCGTTTGGTAACAAAGTTGTAAATGCCGCCTTTGCCCTCTTTGTCACCGGGATACCAGTTTTGAATGGTAGAATATTTGATTTCCGCATCCCTCATCGCAATCAGTTCCACAACTGCGGCATGCAGCTGTGAATCATCCCGCATTGGTGCGGAACAGCCTTCATTGTAGCTTACATAACTTCCTTCGTCTGCAACAATCAGTGTTCTCTCAAACTGTCCTGTGTTGAGTGCATTGATACGAAAGTAGGTACTCAACTCCATCGGACAGCGAACCCCTTTTGGAATGTAGACAAAGGTGCCGTCTGTAAAAACAGCAGCATTCAGGGCTGCATAATAGTTGTCATTCATCGGTACGACACTGAACATATACTTTTTAACAAGTTCAGGATAATCCTGCAGGGCCTCAGAAATAGAACAAAAGATAATCCCGTGCTTTTTCAACTCCTCAGAAAATGTGGTTTTTACAGAAACAGAATCCACAACGGCATCTACGGCAATCCCCTGCAGCTGTTTTTGTTCATCCAAAGGAATGCCGAGTTTTTTATAGGCTTCAAGAATTTTTGGATCAACTTCATCAAGAGAATTTGCTCCCTTTTTTGGAGCCGAAAAATAAGAAATTGATTGGTAGTCTATAGGTTCGTAAGTTACATGTGCCCAGTGGGGCTCTTGCATTTTCTGCCATTTTTCAAGAGCATTTAAGCGCCACTGCGTCATCCACTCCGGTTCATTTTTCTTTTGGGAAATGAAACGAACGGTTGTTTCATTTAACCCGGGAGGCAGTGTGTCCTGTTCTATATCTATCTCAAATCCGAGTTTATACTCGCCCGAGACAGCTTTGTTAATCTCTTCCTGTGCCATATCTCTTCTCCTTTTATACCAAAAGAACAGTGTTTTATATTTTTGTTTGCTTTAAGTATAGCACTCTATTATTAAAAAATATTAAGAGGGCTCAGACACTTGCAGGATTTAAAAAAGTTTCTCCTCTTTTTATCTTTTCAAATAGGTCTTTATCTTTAAAATCCTCTAAAACCTGCACAGAAAAAACAATCTCTTCAAGCTTGATTTCACCCATGTTTTTTGAGTGGGCATCTTCACGAAAACATTGTGCATAACCTGTGGCTGTTTCATGCACTATGACGCTCTCAAGGCGTACTTCTTTTTCTCCGTTTTGTGTTGATGTAAGCGACAAAAGTCTCTCTATCATCACAAAAATGACGCGTGAAAACTGCTCTGCAGAAGGCGACACCGGCAATTGGACCCATCGCGCAGAGTGTTTTTTCATATCACGGACAAACTCCGGATCATCATCACGCCACAGAGCAATCGCATGATCAAAACTCTCCACGAGATCTTTCATGTTTTGCTTCATCAGTCCAAAATCATAGACCATCTGTCCGTTATCCAAAAAGTTGGATGCAAAAAGCAGTTCCACTTTGTAAGAGTGCCCGTGAATCGAACTTCTGCATTTTACAGTTGAGCATCCCCGTACAATATGTGCATTTTCAAATTTAAAAAGTTTTCTGATAATCATGATAAATCCCTCTTGTTCACCTATTTTTAAAGACACAAAGCCGGCACTTCAGTGCCGGCTGTTGCAATAGCCTTGCCACTCTCAGCCCGGACTGCAGAAAAAAATTTAGTTTTTCTCTCAAATCATGTTTGAGCATTAAAGTACGGATTCCGACAAAACATATGAAACTGCCTTGATGCTATACACCTTTGTTGGCATCCCAGATTCTTATGTGCAGTCTGTCACTGAAATTGTACCCCTTTGCCTTGCAGAACTCTATCAGCGCTTCGGTATTTTCTTCCAACTCTTTTTTGCTTCCTGCTACAGGCATACAGTAAACCTTGGTCTGAGGGGAATGTATGGTGACTCTTTGTATCTCCTCTTCCAGAGCTATATTTATAGACTCTTTGTCAATGGAAAATTTAAAAAAAGCATCTTTTGCATTTGCGGCAATATTGTAAATCACATCACCGCGCAGACGTTTACTCAGGGATTCCCCAGAATTAAAAAGCTTCACTGACAGAGCAAACACACACTCTTTGTATACAGGATATTTTTCAAAATCAACCGCTAAAGAACCGTTTGTTTCAAAAGTTATCTGATGTCCCTTTGCCACCAAGGCTTCCAAAAAAGCAACAAAGAGTGTATCGTTGGCATAAATCAGAGGCTCACCGCCTGTCAAAACAATGTCTACCGCTTCGGGCAAATCATACAAAGAGAGAATATTGAGCAGTTCTTCTACTTTATAAACAGGCACCCAACTCTGTAAAAAATGCTCTTTATTGACGGCATAAACAGTATCACAGCCGACAACTTCTGTACCGTCGTTTGCTGTCTCTTTACACCCGAAACCTTCGCACTTCATATTGCAGCCGCCGAAACGGAAAAAAAGAGAAGGCGTGCCTACATACTTGCCCTCCCCCTGAATAGAGTAAAAATGCTCAACGAGGTAGATCATCCACCCGTCTCGTAAAAAGCCCGGTTGGAAACTTCATCATCTTCTCCGCCCCAGCGATTTTTTTCCGGTTTTGTGCGTACTACTTCTTTTAAAACAGCTGCCGCCCCTTTGATATCACCCTTTTTAATCGACTCCGCAATGCTCATTGCCTCATCAAAATACAGGCACGGTATCAGATTACCCTCGGCAGTCAGTCTTATTCGGTTGCACTGCTTGCAAAAATCATCTCCGTAGGGTTCAATAATACCAAACCGGTATCCGTCTTTCATTCTGTAATAATGCGATGGCGAGGCACCGTCAAAACCTTCATCTTCAAATTCATATTTTTCTCTGAGAATTTCCAGAAGCTCTGATGATTTCAGCCCTGAAATATCCGCTTTGGCAAATTTGTTTTCCATATACTCTATAAAACGCACACTCATATCACGCTCTTTGCAATACTCCAGCACATCCACAATCTCATCAGCATTCATGTTTTTCATAGGTACCATGTTTACTTTGACTTTCAGCCCTACTTTGAGTGCCTCATCCACGCCTTCAAGTACATTTTTCAAAACATCTTTTCCCGCTATAGCCTGTGCCACTTCCGGTTTAAGAGTATCAATACTGACATTAATGCGTTTAAGCCCTGCATCTTTAAGCCGCTGTGCCGTGCCTTTGAGCAAAAAAGCATTGGTTGTCATTGCCAAATCTATCGCAGGTTCATAATCATAAATCATTTGAATAAATTTGTCCAGATCTTCGCGCAAAAGCGGTTCTCCGCCTGTAATGCGAATCTTTTTCACACCCTCGTCAATAGCCACTTTCATAAATTCAAACAGCTCTTCAAAGCTCAATAAGTTTTCTTTTGGAACCCATGAAAACGGTTTTTCGGGCATACAGTACTGACATCTAAAATTACATCGTTCGGTTACAGAAACTCTTAAATAATCTACCACTCTGTCATAGCTATCAATAAGCATTATATTTCCTAATTTTAATTCTTGTCATTATATCTTTTAGAGTTGATGCACTTCTTAATCAACTTCAATTTCTACAGTTGCGCATATTATATCATGCAATGCTTTTTTGTCTTTTCTGTAAAATGGAATTGCTAATCCTAAAAGAATTGTTGCAGAAAACAAAAAAACTGTAAAACGGCACAAAGCCCGAAAAAATCCTATATTTTTATATGTTTTATCGTCAACTACTTTAATTTTATAGGCTTTTTTTCCCGGAGTCTGTCCAAATTTTGCCAGAAGAACGGCGTAAATCAATCCATATGTTGCTACCCCGAAAAATGGTGCCCATTGCGAAGACTGAAATGCTTCTTTGCTTCCCATAACAATATAAGCAATAATATATAAAATAGGTGCATATATCATAAACAAGTCGGTAATGAGTGCTTTTATTCTATCCGGATAACGCGCATAACGTATGTGAGGTCTCTTTTGTTGTTGTTTTTGATGTTTTGTGTTTTTTTTGATATCTCTAAATCTCATAAAAAAGATTATATCAAAGCTTAACTTTAGGAGGGGTAATAGCGCAGTGTTATTAAGTTAAAAAAATTAATACTTTTTCGGAACCTGTACTTCAGTACCGGCTGTTGCAATATTCTTGCCACTCTCAGCCCGCACTGAAGTACGGGTTCTCAAAAGTCGCTTAACTTAATAACATTGATTGTAATAACCAAGGAATGGATTCCCACACAAAGTATGGAAACCCAAAGAAAAAGACTAGTGCAAGTCTCTCCACACTTCTTTTTTCCAAAGAATAGCAAATATTGCAAAGATAATAATATATATCATAACATATTTACCGATTTCTTCTCTTTTGTGACGTTTGGAATCTCCGACATTTTCAAGATGCTCAATCACTTTATCAGCAGCTTCTGCAGTCACACCTACACGAGGCATCGCAGTTCCTTTAAGATACGCTTGAGGATCTTCAACAAAAGTTTTGATGTAGTGCTCTCCGCGAGAACGGATATACATACTTAAATCCGGTGGCAAGGTACCGAGATATTTTGTTAAAGCGTCTTGATAATCAAGCACTTTTGTTTCAAATGCCAACTCATCCTGTTTGTGTTTGAATGTCGGTTTTTCTCCGATTTGTGTCCACGGTGCATGAAGCTTTCCGTCTAAATTATACTGATAATGAATTGCATGACATCGTCCACAAGCAACTTCAAATGCCATATTTGGCGTTAATTTCTCTTGCGGTACTGCAATTGACTGTAAGTAGGCAACCATGTCAGCCACTTCCTGATCCATATCTCCGCCGGCTCCGTAGAACTGTGGCATCGGATAAGATTTACCGCTTTTTTCATTGTATTTATGCTCAAGCATTAAAGCATGTGCAGGGTTTTTAATGAGTGCTGCTAAAAATTTAGCATCGAAAACAACCCCTGCATTTGATAAATCCGGTGGGTTTACACCGTAGCTTTGTGCTGCAGTTACAGGATCCATCGGAGCCGGCATACCGGCAACCTCAATACTGTGACAACCAACACAGGCACCTGCACCCATGACCAGGTCTTTTCCACGTGCAGCATCACCTTTTTTTGTCAATGCCGGTAAATCTTTGTATGTAAACCCTTCACTTTCTATGTGTTTGTGCATTTGCGAATGTGCAAACGGTTCAACCAAATAGTATGTCACAAGAGTAAATACAGTTACGACCACTAATATAAATAATTCTTTCACTGTTTACTCCTTAAACTTTTTTTTCAAATTTTGTGATAAATGGAAGTATAATCCATAAACCGATAAACGTTATAGCCGCGTAAAAACCGATAGCGCTAAATACACCTTCTGGCGGAACTTTACCCATTGCCGTCAGTATAATCATGTCAATCAACATTGCCCAGAACCAGTATTTGAACAGACCTCGACGTGACGCAGGCACTGCATTTGGGCTTCTGTCTAAAAATGGTAACAGAAAGAAAATTACCTGTGCAAAAGCAAATGCAATCAGTCCAACATCTGTTGAAAATGGACGTAAAATCTCATAAGACCATAAGAAATACCACTCAGGATAAATATGCGCAGGCGTCTTCAGACCGTTTGCAGGGTCAAAGTTTACAGGGTCCATTGCAAAATCATAATGATAAAAGACAAGATAAAAGAAAAGAATGAGGAAAATTCCCACAACCATCATATCTTTTGCCAAAAAGTCATTCATAAAACGAATTACTTTTGAATTTGCTTTGTCGCCGGCCAAATATTTTTTCGCTTCAGCATCAAAGTCAATCTCTTCACCGTCCTGGTTGTTTACATGTGGAATACGAAGCGCACCGAAGTGTAATCCGATAAGACCGATAATTGCCAAAGGAATCAACAATACATGTAACATAAAGAAACGATTTAAAAATGCTTGAGCAGGAATATAATCTCCGCGTATCCACTCAACTAAGCCATCAGCATGTAAACTACCACCAGCAAAAAGATTTGTAATAACCATACCAGCCCAATAAGACATTTGACCCCATGGGAGCATGTATCCTGAAAATGCTTCTGCTGAAAACGCAACAAATAAAAGCATCCCTGAAATCCAAATCATTTCACGACCGTTCTTATATGAACCGTAATATATCCCTGTGAACATATGAATGTAGATTATCAGGAACACTACAGATGCCGCTACACCGTGAACATGTCTCCATAACCAACCGTAACCGACTTCCTGCATTATCGTGTAGTTTACACTGTCAAATGCCAAATCAATATTCGGTTGATAATACATCAGTAAAAAGATACCCGATATCAATAACAGTCCGAATGTAATCGCAAGTATCATACCCATTGCCCATAAAAAGTTAATATTTTTAGGAATCCAATACTCCGTAGCTAAAACACGGTTAAGCGTATCAATCGCAAGTCGTTGATTAAGCCAATCGTGCAAATTTTTTGCTTTTGTAAAATGTGCCATTTATCTTCCTTTGCTTATGCTTTTAATGTTATGCCATTTTCAAGCATCTTCTTATATTCAGGTCCTTCTTCACCTAAAACCAGTTTATCTCCATCAATTTTAAATGGAGGAATATCAAGCCCACGCGGTGGCGGAGCTTTTGTCACCTCCCCTGTAAAGTCATACATACCACCATGACATGCACACAAAAAGCTTTTTTCGTCAGGATTGTACCCAGGGATACAACCAAGATGTGTACAAAGACCAAGACATACTAAAAAGTAATCATTTCCAATTTTAATAAGTCTCTCTAAATCTTTAGGATTTTTTTCTGCTTTTTTAACCATCTCTGCAGTTTGCTTTAAAACGAAAATAGGCTTCCCTCTCCATTTTTCTGTTACCAACTCATTCTCTTTATACTGCGACATATCAAGAGTAGTAAATCCGGCTGCTTTGACGCTCGGTAAAGGATCCCATGATCTCTTCATCGCGTACAATGAAGCGACAGCACCCACACCGGCAACAGCACCAAACGCTTTGCCCATAAAACCTCTACGGCTATTATTTTTCATGTTTTCTCTCTTCTTTATTCAATTTTCAATCCTTATTATATACCAAATAAGTTTTAATTATTTATAAATTTAAGCTTTCCTTTAGAAAGTTTGCTGTTTTGTTACTATTTTTTTCAATTATTTCATAATTTCTCGTAAAAACAGTCTCTAATATCACATTTAAGTGATTTTTATCATAATTATAAACGACAGGAATATTTAAGCTTTCAAACAGAGGAATAAAATCCCGTGTGTAATCTTCTCTCTGTATATAAACAGGTTTCCCGCCAGAGGCTAAAGAATCCAGCACTGCCTGTGGCGAAGCTGTAACTAAAACTTCACTCTGCATTATCATTTCATCATACTCTTCAAATTCGAAATAATGAACGAATCTTGTTTTTAACATTTCTTCATAATCTAGAAAATAATAAAATCCAAGCTGCAAATGTGGACGTAAATCTTCTATAAAATCTAAATGTTTTTCCAAATCTTTTTCATAATCATCATCTCCGAAAAAATAGGAGAGTGGTACTGTCTTTTCTTTACATGTAAAGTATTTGTCAGCTACAACCACGGCTTTGCAGATACCTTCATCTTCCAAATAGGGAGAGAGCAAAAATTCACTCTCCGCTTTTACCTCATCAGGCTTATCGCTGATTCTCACAAATCTTGAAAAATAGTTTCGCATATCCTCAAGCATGACAGGATTTGCCTCTGCAGAATCAAAAATCAGCTTGTCGCCGTTATGGGCAATTTGGGGGATATTTCTGACAACATCAATCCCCACACTCTTTTGTATGCCAAAATCACGTGCCGCCTGTGCAATGCGATAATCACTTGTCAACAGTGTAATATCTTCATCTTTTAAAGCATTGAATATCGCCACTGCCCTGCGAAATCTGTCCAGGCCTATTCTGTGCCCCGTATGCACATAATAAAAAGTTCTCATAGTTTTTTTGCAGCCATTCTGATATATATATGCAGTATCTCAATTGCTGCGGGTGTAATTCCGCTGATATTCATCGCTGCCTGGAGTGTCGGAGGAGAAAAAGCCGCCAGTTTTTCCTGTACCTCTTTGGAGAGCCCGCTCACACCCGTAAAATCAAACCCTTCGGGTATTTTGACTTTCAAATATTTTTTCATACGTTCTATTTCCTGGCTCTGTTTGTCAACGTAACGGGCATATTTTCCCTCCACCAAAATTTCTTCTTTTATATAGTCATCATACTTGTCAAGTTCCGGCACAATCGTGACCATCTTCTGCACATCAAATGTTTTACGGGCAATAAGCTGCTGTGCAGTTGAGACATCCTTGAGCGGCTGTTCGTCCATAGATGCCAACAGTGCATTAAACTCTTTGTTTGGTGTAAATTTTGTCTCTTCCAAAAGTTTGGCACCCTCTTGTATCTGCTGGGCTTTTATTTTGATTTTTTCATACTGTTCATCGGAGATGAGTCCAAGTTCATGTCCGTATTTTCCCAGTCGTACATCCGCTGATTCTTCACGCAAAAGGAGTCTGTACTCTGCACGCGAAGTAAACATTCTGTAGGGTTCGTTCGTTCCTTTTGTGACCAGATCATCAATCAGTACACCGATGTATGCCTCATCACGACGTAAAATAAGCGGTTCTTTGTTTTGCAATGCCAAAGAGGCATTGATTCCCGCCATAATTCCCTGTGCTGCCGCCTCTTCATAGCCTGTTGTCCCGTTTATCTGTCCGGCAAGATACAGACCTTTGATTTTTTTGGTTTCAAGCGAGTGCTTCAGTTCACGCGGATCGACAAAATCATACTCTATGGCATAGCCGTAACGGACAATTTTTGCATTTTCCATTCCTTTAACCGAATGAATCATTTCTCTTTGCACTTCAGGAGGCAAAGAGGTACTGAGCCCGTTGACATAGATCTCTGTATTGTCCATGGTTTGCGGTTCCAAAAAGAGATGGTGTCGCTCTTTATCAGGGAACTTGTCTATTTTATCTTCGATAGAAGGACAGTATCTTGGACTTTTTCCTGCAATCTGACCCGTAAAAAGAGGGGCTCTGTAAAAATTGCTCTCAATGATTTTGTGTGTCGTTTCATTTGTATAGGCGATATAGCACGGCAACTGTTTTTTTGTCACACGGAATTTTTCTCTGTCTGTTCTGAAACTGAAAGGATTCGGCAAGGCATCCCCATCCTGTTCTTCCATGACAGAAAAATCAATACTTGAACTGTCAATACGCGCACAGGTACCGGTTTTGAGGCGTGCCATACTCAGCCCTGCATCATTTTTAAGCGAAGCAGAAAGTCCGACGCTTCGTGGTTCTCCAAAACGTCCGCCCTCTTGCTGCACCTCGCCTATATGGATTATACCGTTGAGAAATGTCCCCGAAGTAATGATGATTTTTTTGGCTCTGTACTCATTTAACAATGCTGTGCGGACACCTTTTACCTCATCTTCTTCTATGATTAATGATTCAACCGTATCCTGTGCCAAATCAAGATTAGGCGTATTGAGTACAACATTTCTGGCGATTACACGGTACTTGTCCATATCTATCTGTGCACGGCTTCCGCGAACTGCAGGCCCTTTTGTCTGATTGAGTATGCGAAACTGTATGCCCGCTTCATCGGTAATGAGTCCCATTTCGCCGCCGAGTGCATCAAGCTCACGTACCAAATGCCCTTTTGCGAGTCCGCCTACGGCAGGATTACAGGAAGTTGCCCCGACATTTTCCGCAAGCATGGAAATCATCAGTGTTTTGTTCCCCATTCGAGCTGCCGCCAAAGAAGCCTCTATACCGGCATGTCCACCGCCTACTACTATTACATCATAATTCATTTATACATCCTGTTAGCATAGCTTGTTTATATAAGTAGTTTAATTTTTTGAGAATGGGCTAATTAAGGGCACCTCTAAAAACCCTGATATATCTCAACATTATAGCGAAGGTACTAATGCAAGGCAAAACTACGCAGGAGCTACGAGTAGCTTCAAGTGGTTTTAACGAAGCAGTAGTGCTTTTGCTATAATGCCCTGCCGGAGCCAAAAAGAGAAGCAATCTTGCACAAAATTTTCGATCACCGTAGCTACGGCTATGCTTCAAGAAAAGTTTTGCACAATCTCACTCCTCTTTTTGGCTTTGAGGGATATCAGGGTTTTTAGAGATGCCCTTAAATTACTTATATAAACTTACTTTATTAATGCGAATTTTATCATTTTTCAGTATCATTTGCATAATATAAAGTAAATTACCTGAGGTTTTTAAGATGCGTACAGATTTATTTCAAGATTATGTACCCGAAATACTGGTTTATGACCCAGAAATTGACGGCAGTTACAAGCATAAAATACGGGACGAACATCTCAGCAGCAAAGAAAAATTATTAGAAAAAGTAAGAAAAGCAAAAGCAGCCGCCAAAGGCAATACAACAACTTTTAGACAACCAATTCGTACGGAGAATGAAGAATAATGATACAAAAAGCAAACGAAGCCTATAATTCCGGTGATTTTGAAACTGCATACAAACTTTATACACAGCTTGCCCAAGAAGGCAATGCCGATGCACAAACCTCTTTGGGCTATATGCACCAAATGGCACAGGGGTGTGAAAAGGATGAGGCAAAAACACTGGAGCTCTACACAAAGGCAGCCGAGGCAAAACAGCCTTATGCCCTTTTTAATCTCGCTATTTTATATGAAAACGGTATTGGCGGTGTCAAACATGACATGTTCAAAGCATATGAGCTGCATATGGAAGCGGCAACAAGAGGCGTTCCGCCTGCCATGTATGAAGTTGCGCTTATGCTTGAGCGCGGGCTTGGCTGTATGCAAAACTACTCAGAAGCCGCATTTTGGTATGAAGAGGCGGCAAAACGCGGACATTTGCAGGCATTTAACAATCTTGGCGCACTCTACAAAGAGGGCCATGGCGTGATACAGAACGATGCAAAAGCTTTTATCTGTTTCAAGCGTGCAGCTGATGGCGGACTCACAGAAGGGCTGTATAATCTTGGACTCCTGTATGATCAGGGAATAGGCTGTGAAGAGGATCATGACAAAGCCCTTGACCTGTGCCGAAAAGCTGCCTATCAAGGACATGAAAAAGCCAAAGCTATCATTAAGGGTCTTCAAGAAGACGGTAAAATCGTCTTCTAGTTTTTTAACACGTGAATCGGAACACGTCCCGATTAACTGCGCTAGCCTCTCATGAGGCAGAGGAGAAACAGATATATGTTTACAGGACTAATCAGAGAAGTTGCAACAGTGAAAAGCTTTGTGGGTTCCACTCTCAGTATCAGAGCAACATACAAAGCCGGTATCGGTGATTCAATTGCCGTAAACGGTGCCTGTTTAACCGTAGTAAAAGTAAATCCAGACGGCTTTGCCGTAGAACTCTCTCCTGAGAGCCAAAAACTTTTGGCCATTGAAAATTATAAAAACGAGGTGCATATAGAACCTGCTATGAAAATGGGTGACCGGTTTGAGGGGCATATCGTTCAGGGACATGTTGATACTGTAGGCACCATTAAAGAGATCAAAAACAACGGCAACTCTTATGATGTTTTTATAACAGTAGAGAAGAAATTTATTCCCTATATTGTGCCAAAAGGCTCCATTACCATTGACGGGGTCAGCCTTACGGTCAATGATGTCGACGAAAACAGTTTTCGTCTGACTATCATTCCGCATACAATGAAAGAGACACTTTTTAAGAACTACAAAAAAGGCAGTCGTGTCAATGTCGAGACAGATATGTTTGCCCGGTACGTCGCACATATCATCAAACATCAAAAATCAACTTCACTCTCATGGGATGAAGTAGATCGAATAAGTGCAAATTATTAATTTTTTTCTGTAGTGCGGGCTGAAAACGGCAGGAAAGTTGTGGCAGTCGGCACTGAAGTACCGATTCCGGGAAAATAAATGCCAGGAACCCATCCTTCAGGGTGGGCTGAGAGTCAAAGCAACAACAATCAGCTGTGCAGAAAAAAAGTTGACAACTAATGGAGTACAAATCAAAAATCAGATATTAAAAGACAATTTCGGACATAACAGCTTTAGAGAACTCCAGGAAGAGGGTGTGGATGCCATCTTAAAGGGGCAGGATTTACTGATGATACTGCCAACCGGCGGCGGAAAGTCTCTTGTTTATCAGCTCCCGACGATGATGATGGAGGGCATTACTATTGTCATCTCTCCTCTTATCGCCCTGATGCAGGATCAGGTACGCGCACTGCAGGCACAAAACATATCTGCACAAATGATAAGCTCGGCACAAAGTTATGAAGAGGTGCAGGATATTATATCACAGGCATACAGCGGTGCTTTAAAGTTTTTGTATCTCTCTCCCGAACGCTTAAACAACGGACATACCATTGAACTGCTGCACGGTTTACATGTAAACTTTTTTGTGATTGACGAGGCACACTGTATTTCGCAGTGGGGACATGAGTTTCGTGATGATTATCGTGCCTTGGGAAATCTCAAACACAACTTTCCACATACGACAATCGCCGCTTTTACCGCAACTTCAACAGACAATGTCACACAGGATATTTTAAGAGAACTGCGTCTTGAAAACCCTCTTTTGCTCAAAGGAAAAGTATTTCGCAAAAATATTTTTATTTCCGCGCAAAGACGCATAAGCAACGGCCATGCACAGCTTAAAAACTTTTTGGCAAGACACCAAGACGAAAGCGGAATCATATATGTGAGTTCGCGAAAAAAAGCCGAAGAACTCAGCACTTTTTTAAATGTCAACGGCTACAAATCTCTTGCCTACCATGCAGGCCTGCCTCAACATGTAAGAGAACAGAATTTTAAAATCTTTGTCAACGACAAGATCAACATTATGGTAGCGACCATCGCCTTTGGCATGGGCATAGACAAAAGCGACATCCGTTTTGTCGTGCATATGAGCCTGCCAAAGTCACAGGAGAACTACTATCAGGAAATCGGACGTGCGGGACGTGACGGTGAAGACAGCGAAGTGCTGTTGCTGTTTAATGCAGGCGATATGGCACAGCATAAAAGGTTTCTGGCAGACATCGAAAATGAAGAGTACAAAGCCCATCTTGATACAAAAATAGACAAAATATACAAATATGCCACCAGCGAGATCTGCTTTCACAAACAGCTTGCCGAATACTTTAACGACACTCTTGATGCCTGTAAAGAACGCTGCGACAACTGTCTGACATCCGATGACAAACGCCAGGATATCACCAAAGAGGCACAAATGATTCTCAGTACAATCTACAAGACCAATCAGGGTTTTGGAAAAAACTACATCATAGATATTCTTCGCGGTTCCACTGAACAAAAGCTGCTTGCCAACGGTGCTGACAAGCTTTCAGTCTATGGCATCGGTTTGGAACTAAGCAAAAAAGAGTGGTTTGTCATCATTGAACGCCTTTTGGAATTAAAAATCTTACTGCTGGGTGATTTCAGCGTTTTAAAACTCACAAATGATGCCATAGCCGTACTCAAATCACAAAAACTTGTAGATATCAAATCTTCCAGACTCCAGATAAACATAAAAGAGAAAAAGATCAAACAGGCAAAAGAGTTTGATTATGATGAAGAGTTATTTGAAAAACTTCGGGCAAAAAGAGCCGAACTCGCAAGTGAAATGGGGGTACCTGCCTACATCATTTTTGGAGATAAAACACTCAAACACCTTGCCAATGACATGCCGACCAACAAAGAAGAGATGCTTGAAGTAAACGGTGTGGGAGAAAAGAAATTCGCACAGTTTGGAAAAGAGTTTTTGGATGTTATCAATGACTAAACAGGTGACAAAAAATTCAGTTCACTGTCTCGCAAGGGTTGTACGTCAGGGTTACATGTAATCTTGTGTTGCATATTCACCGGTTCAAAGTTGCTTAACTCCCTCAGAGATGCCACCGTTGCAGCTCTGAAATCCTCTCCTTTGTTTAAATAGATATAAAACCCGTTTACATGTAAGGCCAGACGGGTTTTGAGTGCTGTAGAGTATGTTGTCAAAATCGCATCTTTTTTCATACTCTTTTTTATATCACTGAAATACTCCTGTGTCCAGAGCATCGGATTTGCGTCAGGCGAGAAAGCATCCTGATAGACAATGTCAAATTTGTTTTCAAATTTGTTTACATACTCCCGTGCATCCCCTAAAAAAAGTTCTATGCAAAGCGTCTCATCCTCATATCTTCCCTGTGTACTGAGTGCTGTTATTACCTCGTGCAGTATTTTAAATTCCTCCGGATAGTGAAAAGAAGGCAGGGATTGCACCAGTTTTGCATCCGACTCCGGAGAATATATATGCAGTTTTATCTGCGGTGCATATTTTTTGTAATGCAATACTGTTGCCAGAGTATTAAACCCGAGTCCGTAACAAATATCTAAAATAGCTACCTCTTTTTTCTCCTTTACATGTAAAGAAGCAGGGAGTATATGCTTTTTCAAGGACTCATGCAGAGCACCGTCTCTTGTTGAATGATAGTGCTGGGCATACTCTTTTGAGTAGGCCGTATAGCTTCCGTCTTTTGTAAGTTCCAAGGTATGCATATCTGTGTCGAATCTGTCTGTATCTTTTTTCATGATGCTATTTTACCATTGTGTTACTCAAAATATTGCACAGAGAAACAAATTGTAAAAATTTCTAATAATAAATAATCGTTTAAGTTTAGTTCTGCAATAATAAAGGATAATTATTTTCCATTAAGAAAATAGTTCTTTAAAGGATTTATTATGCAATCATACAAACATACCATTGTAGATGGTGATGAAATCGCAAAATGGTGGCCAAATCAGCTTAATCTTAAAATACTTACACAGAACAATCCGCGTCTGACGCCTGCAACATCAGAGTTTTCTTACAAAAAAGCTTTTGGGACACTCCCCTATGAAGAACTCAAAAAAGATCTTATTTCGCTTATGACGACTTCCGTTTCCTGGTGGCCTGCCGATTATGGGCATTACGGTCCTTTTTTTATTCGTATGGCATGGCACAGCGCCGGAACTTATCGAATCACAGACGGACGCGGCGGCGCAGCAACAGGCAACCAGCGCTTTGCCCCGCTTAACAGCTGGCCCGATAATGTCAACCTGGACAAAGCCCGCCGTTTGTTATGGCCTCTGAAAAAGAAATATGGAGAAAAAATTTCCTGGGCGGATTTAATGATACTTGCCGGAACTGTTGCGATGGAATCTATGGGTCTACAGACTTACGGTTTTGGCGGCGGCCGTGAAGATATCTGGCAGACAGAAGAAGACATTTACTGGGGAGAGGAAGAGGAGTGGCTTGCAGACAAGCGCCATTCAGAGGACAAAAAGCTTCAAAACCCATTAGCTGCTGTACAGATGGGACTTATCTATGTGAATCCTGAAGGCCCTAACGGAGAACCGAATGTTTTGGCTGCCGCTGAGGACATACGGGTAAGTTTTCGTCGAATGGGAATGAATGATGCAGAAACAATTGCGCTTATTGCAGGCGGACATACCTTTGGCAAAAGCCATGGAGCCGCTGATCCTCAAAAGTATGTAGGTCCCGAACCTGAAGCAGCCCCATTGGAACAACAGGGCTTTGGTTGGAAAAACAGCTATAAAAGCGGCAAAGGAGCCGATACTATTTCAAGCGGCTTGGAAGGTGCCTGGACACCGACTCCTACAAAATGGGACAACAGCTATCTTGAAATCCTGTTTAAATATGAATGGAATCTTGAAAAAAGCCCTGCAGGTGCGTGGCAATGGGTCCCTGTCAATCCTGATGCAGAAGATTTGGCCCCTGATGCACATATAGAAGGGAAAAAAGACAAAACAATTATGTTTACAACAGATTTGGCACTGCGAATGGATCCTGAATTTGAAAAAGTTTCCCGCTCTTTTTTAGAAAATCCGGAATTATTTGCCCAAAGTTTTGCAAAAGCATGGTTTAAACTGACACACCGGGACATGGGTCCAAAATCACGTTATCTTGGGCCGGAAGTACCGCAAGATGACTTCTTATGGCAAGATCCGCTTCCTGCTGTTAATGAGGATACGCTGATAAATGACGATGAGACAGAAGCTCTTAAAGAAGAGATTTTACAAAGCTCCCTGCAAATCTCCGAGCTGCTGTATACCGCCTGGTCATCTGCTGCAAGCTACAGAGATTCAGATAAAAGAGGCGGTGCCAATGGTGCAAGAATTGCTCTGGAACCACAAATAAACTGGCAGGTGAACGATCCGATACAGCTGCAAAAAGTATTATCTGCTTTGCAAGAAATTCGAGAGAATTTCAATGAAAATCATAAAAATAAAATTTCACTTGCGGACATGATTATCCTTGGAGGAGCAGCGGCACTTGAAAAAGCTGTACACAATGGCGGCTATGCAAAAAAAGTTCCTTTCCTGCCGGGAAGAGTTGATGCAACACAGGAGCAGACCGATGTTCACAGCTTTGCATACCTTGAACCAAAAGAGGGAGATGCCTTTAGAAATTATCTTCCAAAAGAGTCTCAGGTAGCTGCTGAACGTCTTTTACTCGACAAAGCACAACAATTGACACTGAGTGTTCCTGAAATGACAGTGCTCATCGGTGGGCTGAGAGTGCTCGGGATCAATTATAGCCAAAGTGATTATGGAGTGCTCAGCGATAAAAAAGAGAGTCTCAGTAATGATTTTTTTGTCAATTTGGCAGATATGAATTTATCATGGTCACCGGCAGATGAAACACACAGCTTGTTTGAGGGCCACCACAACGGCGAAATTCGATACAGAGCCACACGCGCAGATTTGATTTTTGGTGCAAACTCGCAACTGCGAGCACAAACAGAATTTTATGCCCAAGATGACAAACAGGAACAGTTCGTAGATGACTTCATTTCGGCATGGGATAAAGTGATGAATTTAGACAGGTTTGATGTTTTATAAAATTATTTGATGATTTTTTGATGAAACACTTCTTTTAGCTCATCAAAAGGAATCATCTCCTGTGTCAAACGAACTGCAAAAGGGGCAGGTGAAGTTTGAGAAAAATTATAACCCGTTACCCCACATGTGCATTTTTTTTGCCATGACCAGATCATATTCAGGCAGTATGTCTATGGCATTGGGAGCGCGAAATTCAAATTTTTCCAACAGCTCTTTTGTCTTTTCTATATCCATTGTTCCTTTTTTTTGCATAATTATCACATTTGCCGTATTTGCAAGTGTTGTGTAGGCAATTCTGAGGAGCAACTCCGGGTTTTGATGCTTAAAAAAAACATCTTTGAAAATTACGATGTCATGATCTCTGGGCAATGCACGAAAAGGTTTTGAAAAATTTGGTATATACTCTATTTTAATCTCTTTGAGGGCATCGGGAATTTGCAGCTTTTTTTCTGTATAAAGAGCCAGATGAAACTCACCCTCAACTGCTGCAATCATTTTTTGCAAAGCAAGGGTCGTTGCATCAATTTTGTCGGTAATCTGAATATAGTGATTTCCCGGCAGAGGGTTAAAAAGTTCTAAAAACTGTTTTAACTCCATTGTTTTTCCTAATATGCAAGATCATGCAGTTCTCGAAATAAATACGCTTCTACAATCTCATCAATCGTTTTTTGCGTATGTGCAACGAGTACCATCATGGACATATTCATAAAGTCCATAACAGGTTCACCATCGCTGTTTACAACAACGGCTTCAGACCAGTTCTCAAAACCGTCGTATGTGTCACAATGCAGTACCTCTACAAGTTCACCCTCTTCTATACGAAGCTGTGCCCATGTTTTTGCTTCTAAAACCGGTGTAATCTCGGCTTCTTGCACATCTGCAGTGTTCATCGGTACTAAAACCAACATTAGCTGTTTATCTCTTTAAGTTTCTTTTTACTCAGTTGCAGTTTTTTGTTATCCATCACGCCTATTTTATGCGAAAGAATGTCACTGGCAATTTTTTTGGCATTTTTAAGAGAGTGCATTTTATAGGTTCCGCACTGATAAATATTGAGTTCAGGAATATCTTTTTTGCTCTTTACATGTAAGACATCTTCCATAGATTTTTTCCAGGCCTTTGCCACTCTTTTTTCATCAGGAGTTCCAATTACCGACATATAGAATCCTGTACGGCATCCCATCGGCGAGAGGTCTATAATTTCAACATTTTTCGAATTTAAATGATTGCGCATAAATCCTGCAAAAAGGTGTTCCAAGGTATGAATTCCCCGTCCGTCCATTTTCTCTTCGTTTGGTTTGTAAAAACGCAAGTCAAAAACTGTAATTTTGTCTCCGCACGGTGTTTTCATAACTTTTGCTTTACGCACTGCAGGTGCCGGCATAATTGTGTGGTCAACGGTAAATGAGTCTAATAATGGCATGAGTCTATTCCTTAGTTTATATTATATGTATTTTAGCGAAAAAAATTGATGATAAATTGAAGGATGAAAGCAGGCATGAATTTTAGCCCGGACTGAAGTCTCTATGCCGTTAAGTTAAGAAAATAATGCTTTCTCGGAAGCGGTACTTCAGTCATAAGTATCTACACAACTCAAAAAAGCAAAGAAAGCGGAATAGATATTGCATAAGATTTTAAAAAACAAGAGAGTTTATGCAATGGAAGAGCGTTTAAAAAAAAAGATATATGAGACTGGTAAAAAGTCATATGAATCATAAACAACACAGTACCAATGGATTAAACCTGCTACAAAAGACTGAAGGATTTTCACAAGCACAAAGTGCTTGGAGATTTTACAATAATGAGCATGTAGATATAGAGTCACTCAATGAGCCAATGCTTACAAGAGGGATTAAAACTATTAATAAAAGCAGTGATGAATATATACTTGTAGCCCATGACTGGTCACTCATAAATTATAAAAACCATACGGCAAAAACAGATTGTATACGAAAACGCAGAAGCAATGTAAATAATGCTTCATCAAGAGGATATGAGTTGCAAAGTTCCCTTGCAATTGAGAGCAGCAGCGGCAAACCAATCCTTCCCTTGGTACAGAACCTAAAGACACAAGATAAAGTGCTCTCAAGCTATAATCCTACAATGAAGAGTCATCTTACCCATCTCGGTGAATTAACACAAAGAATAGCTTATATCAATCAATCCCTCAACATACAAAAGAAAATTGTACATGTAATTGACAGAGAAGCAGACAGTGCGGGGTTTTTCAGAGGACTGCAAAAAGAGGATTTATATATAGTACGAGCATTAGACAATGTCAAAGTCAGGTATGAAGATGAAGATATTACCCAAAAAGAGTTGTCCAAAAAAATGGATAAAGGCAAATATGTAAAAACTATACAGTATCAAAATAAAAAAGTAAAAATTTATGTTAATACGGTAGATATACTTATAACAAGAGACAGCTATCAAAAGACAGATACGCCACAAGGTAAAACAATAAAACAAAAAGTAAAAGGCAAGCCAATAAAAAACAGATTTATAGTCCAAAGACTCATAGATGAGAAGAACAATACAGTTGCTACCTGGCTTCTGTTAAGCAATCTTCCAAAAGATGTTGCACGGTAATTCAAGTTTAATACTCACCCAAGTCTACTACTAAGACTGAAAAGCTTATGAGGACTCCATCCAAAAACCTTTCTGGCTTTTTTAATATTGGAGATTTTGTTAATATTCATGATATTTATGGCAAGACTTCTTAACATTGTAGAGATTAAAGGTGCTTGACCTGTGCGAACTCTTGAGCTATCCTCATCGAAACTGACATCTTTTACATAGTGTAAAGAGTTCTCAATTTTCCAATGGCTCCTGATAATATGTGCAAAAGTTTTTGCATCTACATCAAGACTTGAAATATAGTAATGATACTCTGTCGTATGTTTTCCATACGATAGTGTTGTTGCTGTAATCTTTACAACCCTTTTTACAGATAACCAACTCTTTTTGATTTGATAGAGGTCATCATAGACTTCACAAACCCTCTCTTCATATCTCCCATGAGTGTTATGCTCATAATGGGCATAAGTATCTATTGGCTTAGCATCTTCAAGAGAGGTATTGAATATTACCCATTTTAAAAGCTCTTTCTGATTCGATTTTACCTGTGCAATATAATCATGTCCACACTTTACTATTTTATTCAATGTTTTTTTTGAGTATGCATAGCATCCATGGTAATCACACAATTTGTGAGGTTTAAAGCATCTAATAGTTCAACAAGTGCGGGAATCTCGTTTGTTTTCTCTTGTACCTGGGCTTGTGCCAATGTAAGTTTAGATTCTGTTAGAAAGAGCGAAACTATATGTCTGGCTTTCTCACTCATCTCTTTATTTGCAGAACCTCTCATGGTTTTCCCATCTGTTGCAACTATTGTCAATGTTTGTGAATCTTTTGGAGTATTTGAAAGTTGATGAATCCATTTTTGTTGCATCTTCTCTACTGCTTGTGTATCAATTCCCAAAAATGTATTTCTTATTGTTGTATATGCCGGAGCTTTAAAAGCACGACCCAAAAATTTAGAGAGTTCTCTTTTTCTCTCTTTCATCCATGTTGCAATATCTTCATAGCTCCCGGCACCTGAAAGGAGAGCCAAAAGTGATAAAAATAATATCTCTCCTGGATGTGTGTATCGCACTTTATTTTTTCTATAATCTGGTAGTTGTCTAAACTCTTCCAATAATACTTGCATCTGCTCCTCCTAATTTTTATAGGAGTAAGCAAATTTTGTTCTAGTTTATTTAACTGGTTATTAAACTTGAATTACCGTGAAGATGTTGATATAACAAGGATAGGATTGTGGTATTATTACAGATGGAATATAGAAACGTATTTTAAACTGTTAAAAAGCTCAGGGTTTAATTTGGAAAAATGGCAGCAAGAGAGTGCACAGGCTATATTTAAACGCTTGTTTGTTGCCTCTTATGCCTGTTTGCTTGTATGGGAAATTGAACATACAAATAGTAAAAACATGCTGGCAATTAGAAAGTTTTTAGTTCGATTAAGCGGGAGATTGGTAGCAAGAAAGAAGATATCTACCTCTCCGGCTCTGTTAGCAGGTTTATGGAACTTCTTCTCTGCTATGGATATGCTTGAACTTTATGATATTGAAGAACTCCATAGCATTAAAAAAGAACTCAATGACTTTATGCAGATGGAGTTTTAAGTTGTGTAGATACTTATGACTTCAGTGCCGGCTGTTGGAATAGTCTTGGCACTCTCAGCCCGGACTGAAGTCCGGGTTCCGAAAAATAAAGAAGTTTTAGATTTACTGTAGTTTGTGCCAAAGTCAGAAAAAGGCTAGGCTAACAGCCTGCCGTTTCTGACTTTTGTGCAAAATGCGGTGAAGATGAAACTTCTTAAACGCGAGCTTCTTCTCGGCGGTTTAGATACTCCCAGTTTGCATCGACACGCTCTTGCCACTCTTTAATAAGATGTTTGTATTCATCTTTAAAAAGATGCTTGAAACGTCCCTGTGCAGCTAAATATTCTTCAACAGGAATAACGCTTTTTGGTCTGTATGTTATGTTTAACTCATGCCCGTCAATGATTTCATAAAGCGGAAATACCAACGAATCAGTCGCAAGGTCCGTTAACAGCATCGTATCTTTTGGGTCAAATTTCCACTCAGTCGTACAAGGAGAAACTGCATTGATAAATACAGGCCCCTCCACTGCCATACCGTGTTGGATTTTTTTCACCATATCTTTCCATTTGTTTGGAGCTACCTGCGCCGCATACGGAATACCGTGGCTTGCCATAATGCTTACCATGTCTTTTTTGTTTTTCTTCTCACCGTAGCTTACACGACCTGCCGGTGCAGTTGTTGTGCTTGAACCGATCGGTGTTGAAGAGGAACGCTGTCCGCCCGTATTTGCATATACTTCATTATCTAAAACAACATGCATCATATTGTGCCCACGCTCCATACAGCCTGAAATCCACTGAAAACCGATATCGTAAGAAGCACCGTCGCCGGCAAAAGATACGAATTTAGGGTTACGGTCAGGCTGCTTGAGACGGCCTTTGCGTTTTAATGCATTATACATGGCTTCAGCTCCTGCAACAGCAGTTGAGCCGTTTTCAAAACCGATGTGAATCCATGAAGCATCCCATGAAGTATAAGGATACACTGCTGTACAAACTTCTAAACATCCGGTAGATGCTGAAAGAACCAGGTCATCATTCGTTGCATTTAAAACTTCACGAACAATGATAGAGTGTGCACAACCAGGGCAAAGAAGGTTTGCCCCTTCAAAACGGTCTGCTGATGTAGAAAACTCTTTTAAGTTTTTAATTTTTTTCATTTCACTCATCGTTTTTTCCTATAAAAATTGTAATTTCGGTCCACGAACACCGATAAATTGTTGTAGTGGAGTAAGCACCTTGCCGGCATCAGCATTTGCCTGCAGTTCAGTATACAGGTCTGTGAGATGTCTTTTTGTTAAATCTCTCCCGCCAAGACCATAAATGTAACCCGAAAGTAAGGCTTTTGTATCTGTGTTAAAAAGTGCACCCGCAATTTCATTAAAGAGCATACCCGGCGCTCCGTTTGGAGACGAACGGTCAAGTGCTGCTATAGCTTTTACATCTTTAAGCGCTTCTTGAATTTCAAAAAACGGAAACGGCCGAATAACACGAAGTCCGACAACACCGGCCTTAACACCCTTTTCTCTCATCTCGCTTGCCACTTCACGGGCAGTTTCCACTGAAGTACCCATACATACAACACACACATCCGCATCATCCATATCATATTTTTCAACGATATTGTATTTGCGTCCTGAGAGTTTCTCGAACTCATCAAAGGCTGCTTGAATCTTTGGCATTACTTTTGTCATAAGGTCATTATGCTGGCGTGCTTTATGTTCAAAATGCCAGTCTTCTTCTGTTTGTACTCCGTGTGTTACCGGGTGTTCAAAATCAAGCATATCGTTCATAGGCTTGAAATCACCTACAAAACTGTATGCGGTATCATCATCGAGTGTATGCACACCCTGTGCTGTATGTGAAGTCATGAAACCATCCTGATGTACCATACACGGCAGTCTCACATCATGATCTTCAGCCACTTTAAAAGCGATAAAGTTCAAGTCATACGCATCCTGAGGGCAGTATGCATCAAGCTGTATCCAACCGCAGTCGCGTCCAAGATACATATCTGAATGGTCACCATTTACGTTCAGCGGTGCAGCCAATGCACGGTTTACGACATTTAAGACAATCGGCAAACGCATACCGGAAGCCTGATAAAGCGTTTCAACCATTAAAGCAAAACCCTGTGAAGATGTTGCGGTAGCAACACGCCCGCCGGCAGCTGCAGCACCGATACATCCCGACATTGCCGCATGTTCAGACTCAACCATTACGAATTCACCCTCGACATAGTTGTCTGCCAAAAATTTTGCATATCCCTCAACTATAGGAGTTGACGGCGTAATCGGGTATGCGGAAACAACATCAATTTGACACTGTCTCATTGCCTGCGCAGCTGCAAAGTTTCCATCCCATACTTCGATATCTCTTAATTCCATTTTATCAAATGCCATCTATTTCTCCTTTGTCTCTTTAGCAGGCCAATTTGCTATTTCTGTCTCTTCGTCTGCCTGTTCCGGAAACATTAAAAGTGATTTTGGGTTTGTAGGACAAACCTCAACACAAATTCCGCATCCTTTACAGTGATCCATATCTACGCCCACAACCTTTTTGTCTCTTGAAATAATTGAAATATCCGGACAGTAGACCCAGCAAAATTGGCAATCAATACAAAAATCTTTATTAAAAACCGGTTTTTCAATTCTCCAGTCAGCAACACTTGCAGAAAAAGAGCTGTTTTGTGAATACGGACGGTCTTCTTGGAGTGTACCCGCAATATCTTCTACTGCACCATCAAATGTACGAAGCATTGCTCCGATTTCAAATTCGTCCCAACCTGTATTTGCCATCTATAGCTCCTTATTTTACTTCATCATATGCGCGCTGTATGGCGATCATATTTGCATCAACAATTTTCTTAGGCAGTTTATCTAATATTCTCATCATATTCTCTTTAAAGAATTCAATATCATACATACCCGATACCTTCATAAAAGCACCAAGCATCGGTGTATTAGGAATAGGACGCCCAATCGTTTCTTGCGCAATTTTAATACAGTCAACCGTGTAAACATCTTTGCCCTCAAGTTTTGGCTGAGAGGCGACAAGTTCTTCTGTACTCATATGCGTTGTAATGATGTATTTTGTATTGTCTTTCCCGTTTACCGTAACATCTGTTGTGTATACCAAAGCGGGATCTATGACAAAGACATAATCAGGCTCCATATATTTTTCATGATTCATGATTACTTTATCATCCACACGATTATATGCTGTCATTGCAGCTCCACGTTTTGCAGAACCGTAAAACGCAAATGCCTGTACATGTTTACCAGTTGTAGAAATAACGTCTGCCAAACCCTTGGCACCTGTAACAGCACCTTGGCCAGCACGACTATGCCATCTAATCTCTAGCATAAATTCTCCTTCAATTTTCAAGAAACTTACTTTAACAATTTTTGTCAATTCTTAAGCTCTATTTTAGAACAGACCCACTTAAAGTTAGCTTGATAATATGATTAAGATTAACTTATACTATAAAGTGTGCGGTTTTTCTACTTTTCAGGTAACCGATTGCATCCAAAGAATCATTAAATATAATGTCAGAAAACTTTTTTAAACTTTTTTTCTCTTCATATCCACTCAAAACACCGATGGAATTGACACCGGCATTTTTTGCCGACAACAGATCCATCTGTGTATCTCCGATCATCCATATCTCTTTGTTTTTTGTATCAAAACTCTGCAGAGCTTTTAAAATCGGTTCCGCATGCGGTTTGGGATTTTGCACATGTTCTCTGCCTACAAGGACCTCAAATTTATCCATTAATCCGAAATGTTCCATTAAAATCCGGGAATATTTTCCTGTTTTTGTTGTCACTATTCCCAAAGAAGCAAATGCTGCTGCCGCTTCTACGGCCTCTTTGGCATTGGGCAGGAGTTTTGTTTTTTGCGTGGAAATTTCTCTGTAATGCTCTTTGTAGGTAGTGACAAAATCCAAAACAAGCGCTTCATCCACCCCGAGTTCTCTGTACATTACATCCAAAGGATGGCCGATAAGCGCCTTTATCTGTGCATCATCGGGTACAGAGAAGCCGTGCACTGCAAAAGAGTTGTGAAAACTCTCCAAAATTGCCTCTGTCGAGTCTATAAGTGTGCCGTCCAAATCAAATAATATTATCACGTCAGTTTTTCTCCCATTGTATGTAGTTGTGCCATATACCGCTTTGTGCCGGTTGAATATGCTTTATCTTTTTGTTCACGGCCGTGATGGAATTTGGAATATACAAAAAAAGATAAGGGTTGTCCTCTGCAATGATTTTAAACATCTTTCTCCACAGCTCTCCCAGTTTTTTTCTGTCAATTGTCGCCTGTGATTTTTCTATCATTGCGTCTATTTCACTGTTGTGATAGCCTACAAGGTTAAAACCGCCCGGTTTATCGCTTTTTGAGTGCCAGAACATATAGGGGTCGGGTGTAGGTGAGAGTCCCCAGCCCAAAAGAACCGTGTCAAATTTATGCGGAAAAACCACCATATTTAAAAAGGCCTGCCACTCCATGACTCTCAGCTTGACAATTACACCGACTTTTTTGAGCTGATACTGCAGGATTTCTGCCGCATAGGGGCGAATCGAGCTGGCGTTTGATGTGGCTATTTCAAAAGTAAAAGGGTGCTGCTCGTCATAACCTGCCTCTTTAAGCAGTCTTTTTGCCTCCCCAATATTTTGTGTCGGAGCTTTGACATCAGGATTAAAGGCAATTGTTCCCGGCAGAAACGGACCCGTGCAGACCTTTGCATGTTTTAAAAAAAGGATGTCGATGAGTTCCTGCCTGTCAATCGCCAAAGAGAGTGCGCGTCTGACTTTCGGATTTTGAAACTTCTTTTTTCGCAGATTAAATCCGAGATATGTATAGGAGAGAGTGATTTTTTCATATATATTGAAGTTTTCAAAAAATTTCTGAGTAAGCTGTCTTTCATAGACGAAAGGCTCTACACTGCCGATATCCAGTTGTCCTGATTTAAGCATCAGAAATCTTGTCATTGCATCACCGATAACATGGAAAGAAACAGTATCTATCTTTGGTCTGCCCTCGAAATACGCATCAAAAGCAGAGAGCTCTATATTTTTTGAGTATTCAAGACGCGTCAGTTTATAGGGACCTGTCCCTGTCGGATGTGTATTAAAAGAGGCGTTCATCAGGTTTTTTTCGTTTTTTAAAACATGTTCGGGGAGTACCCCCATCATCCATGTCTCAAGTGCCTTAAAGTAAGGTTTTGTGTATCGTACTTCTATCTTGTAGTCATTGATAATCCTGACGCTTTTGACAAAACGAAAATCTGAACTGTAAGGGGAAACTATTTTATCTGAGAGAAGTGTTTTATAGGTAAAGAGTACATCCTTGGCACTGAATTTTTTGCCGTCATGCCACAAAACATTTTTTTTCAGTTCAAAAACAAGTGTTTTATTGTCTTTAAAATAAAATTTCTCTGCCAAATCCCCTATAATCTCTTTGGAATCTTTGTCATATTTGACAAGCCCGTTAAATATAAAAGAGCTGATTTCCGAGGAAGAAGAATCTGTTGCCAAAACAGGATTGAGTCTTGAAGGATTTGACGATGTAGCCAGATGCAAAGTGGCTCCGTTGAGAGAGCCCAAGAAGAAACTCCAGGAAAAAAAAAGAAAAAAAACCGTCTTTGCCATTACTGTACAACTTTACCGTTTACTGTAAGTCTGCTGTCTGTAAATGCTATATCAAAATAGACACTCTGCGCATCCTCTTTTGCATAGGATACAATCACTGCTGCCGCAGGTGTATCTTCTATCATTTTGAGATAGAGTGCTTTTGCGACTTTTATTTTCATATTCATCTGTGCATTTGCAAGCAGCAACAGAGGTGACATCTTGAGTTTTTTGGCAAAATCTTTGTCCTGTGCTATTTTCAAATCACTTTGAATTTTCATACTGCCAAGTTCTTCAATCCTGTTGAGTGTTATATTTTCAAAGGAGAGGTCCGATACCTTTACATGTAAACCGTGAGCAAGCATGGCAAGCAAGGCCTGCTGTTTTATCTGTTTTGACTGTGTGAGTAACTGCGAAAATTTTTCATAGCTTTGTTTGTCCAGGTCCTCAATAGAGATATCGCTGTTGAATGCTTTGAGAGAAAAATTTAATTTATTTGCGTGAAATATCAAAGTATCTATAAAGCTTTTTGAATGCAATGCCACTTTGCCGTCTTTTTCAGAAGAAGAGGAAGCCATATCCACATTACCAAGAGATATATTGATATCATCCTGAGAATTTTTCATCAAAAACTTGATTTGAAATACTTTAGTATCCGTTGTATAGTGGGAAAAAGATGCAAATTCACTCCTGTTTTGCAAATTATTTATCTCAAAAGAGAGTGCATTTGCAGCATCTTCCAAAGCGAGCTTCATTGTTTGTATATGAAAAGTCATATTTTCTGCTGCAAAAAGGCTTCCCTCTCCGCTGAACCTGACACCTTCTAACTGCATACGCACATTTGCATTCTTTTTTACACTGTAATGCGTATCTATATCTTTGACAAAGCCGTTAAAATCACTACTGAGCACATTGTACTCTACATGATACAAAAGCCCTTTTGCATCAAGAAAGTCAGTAAAATATCTGTAGGCTTGCGGATTGTTTTTTTTCATCTCCTGCATAAGTGTATTTGCAAGCTGCAAAGGATATACCTCTACAGTCACAGCCTTTGAAAAGGGAATATTGCTGTAGGCAACATCTGCGCCTATTGTCGCACCTTGAAAAACTTTCTCTACAGCCGGCGGCACTGCTGATTTTGTGTAAGAACGTAAATAGTTTTGCAGTGCCTGTGTATCTTGCAAAACAAATTCAAAATGCTGTTTTGTGTTAAGATAACCGCTCTCTTTTGTACTCTTTTTAAGTACCAGACCCTGTGACTGCAAAACCTGAATATTTTCATCTATAAGTTTTTGCATGAAACTGTTGCCGAAAAACGGAAAAAGAAGCATTATGAGTATGGTAAACAGTGTGAGAATGAGCGTTGTTTTTTTCATATAAATACCTGCTTTTTTATGGAACAGACATTATATACTAATAGAGTTAATTTATTGTGTACTTTGCAAAGAGGAGATAAAAAAGAATTTTACCAATGCAAAAGGCATTGATAAAAATTCCAAACGATTAACGTTTAGAGAACTGGCGAGAACGACGAGCTTTACGCTTACCTGGCTTCTTACGTTCAACAACACGTGAGTCACGAGTCATCATACCTTCAGGTTTAAGCATTGCTTTTAATTCCGGGTTGTATGCTACCAAAGCACGGGAAATTCCGTGACGAAGTGCATCTGCCTGACCACCGAAACCACCGCCTAAAGTAGTAGCAACGATATCAACATTTGTTTCTTGTTTTGTTACTACCAATGGCTGTTTTACACGAAGTTTTTTCGCTTCAAGTCCGCCCAACCATGCGTCTAACGAAAGACCGTTGATAGTGATTTTACCGGTTCCTGGAGTTAACCATACTTTTGCTACAGAGGCTTTACGACGACCTGTTGCATATATTTTATTTGCCATATAATCAGTCCTTATTTAGCAATTTGTGCAGTGTGAGGATGTTCAGCACCTGCATAAATTTTTAATTTTTTAAGCATTTTAGCACCAAGCTTTGTTTTAGGAAGCATACCGCGAGTTGCCAACTTATACAGTTTCTCAGGGTTCTTTTCTAAAAGCTCAGTCATTTTAACGCTCTTTGTACTACCGAAGTACCCAGAGTGAGAAAAATATTCTTTGTTTGCTATTTTTCCAAGACCGTTAAATTTTGCCTTAGAAGCGTTGATGATAACTACGTAGTCACCACAGTCGATATTAGGAGTAAAACACGGTTTGTTTTTCCCACGAAGTATAGTAGCTACTTCAGTGATCATACGACCGAATGTTTTACCCTCAGCATCAATCAAAACCCATTTTTGATCGATTTGTTCAGGAGTTGCAATTTTTGTAAATTTCATTCTCGAACCCTTCAAGTAATTTTATTTGATGGAAGTATAGCCGTATAAACTTATAAACAACTGAATTTAAGTTATTTGTAAGTTTTGCCGATTAGGGTTTCTCTGCTATAATCTTGTAATGAAAAATTATCTTATTATACTTTTATTCTCCTTTACAACTGTTTTGGCGGGTACTCTCAACATTGCAACCGCGGCAAATGTCAGTTATGCCCTTCCCCGACTGATAAAAGAATTTCAGAAAAACAATCCGCAAACAAAAATACAAATGACTATAGGCAGCAGTGGAAAACTCACAGCACAGATAATGCACGGCGCACCTTATGACATTTTTCTCTCTGCAAATATGGCCTATCCAAAAAAATTATACGAAAAAGGCTTTGCTCTGACCAAACCGGTTGTGTATGCCCGGGGCGCGCTTGCTCTTTTTAGCACAAAAAAAAGAGAGTTTCAGCAGGGAACAGCTCTCGTTCTTGACAAAAATATCAGAACAATAGCCATAGCCAATCCGCAAACCGCACCTTACGGAATAGCAGCGCGTCAGGCATTGCAAAATGCCTCTTTGTATAAAAAAATCAAAAAGAAACTTGTGTACGGAGAGTCTGTCGGACAGACTGTTGCCTATGCAGTCACGGCAGCTGATTTGGGTTTTATCGCCAAGTCAGCACTCTTTTCGCCTAAAATGAAACAGTATAAAGAAGGCGTCAATTTTAAAGATGTTGATCCAAAACTCTACACACCCATTGCACAGGGTATTGTTTTGCTCAAACATGCCACAGACAATGCAGACGCACACTCTTTTTACACCTTTTTACTCTCACAACCGGCAAAAGAGATTTTCAAAGCGTACGGATACAGTGTACAATGAATACAATTCCAGCAAAAGCAGAGACAATCCAAACAGTGCAAAACTTACATGTAGTACACTTTACATGTAATGAGAGCACGCTGGGCATGATGAGCCTTGAATTGCCCCAAACACTCACACAAAACACAGAAGTTCTCCTTACATGTAAACCCACAGCCATTGCCATAGCAAAAAATCTTCAGGGAGAACTGAGCCATGCAAACCAGTTACATGTAACGGTGCGTTCTATAGAAGTCGGAGAGCTCTTGTCTGTTGTAGAGTTACAGTTTTATGACAATGTTTTGGAGTCCATCATCACAAGCGATTCTTTGCAAAGAATGCAGTTGCATGTAGGGGAATCTGTCATCGCACTGATAAAATCAAGTGATTTGTCACTCAAGGAGATAGTTTCATGAGTTTTGAACCCTTTGTGCTCTCCTTCAAACTTGCGGCGTTGACAGCTTTTATTCTCTTTTGTATCGCCCTGCCGCTTGCATGGTTTCTCTCACAGACAAAATCACAAACAAAACCTTTTTTAGAAGCCCTTACAGCTTTGCCAATTGTTCTGCCCCCTTCTGTTTTGGGGTTTTATCTGCTTTGGGCATTTGCATACAGCTCCCCAATCGGTCACTTTTTTGAAGAGACTTTTGATGTCAAACTTGTTTTTTCTTTTACGGGACTTGTTGTGGCAAGTTGTTTTTACTCTTTGCCATTTATGGTGCAGCCTCTTCAAAACGGGTTTGAGAGTCTCAACAAAAATATGCTTGAGGCGAGTTACATTGCCGGCAAAAGCAAACTCCAGACTCTGTTTTTTGTCGCCCTGCCAAATATGAAACCGGCGGTACTCACTGCCGTCATTGTCACTTTTGCCCATACAGTCGGAGAATTCGGCGTAGTTTTAATGGTAGGCGGCAGCATACCGGGTGAGACAAAGGTGGCCTCTGTAGCCATTTATGAAATGGTGGAAAATATGGACTACACTGCCGCTCATATCTACAGCGCCATAATGGTGGGCATCTCTTTTGCAGTACTTCTGAGCGTCTACATCTTTAATGCCAGACACAACAGAAGGTTTGGATTATGATACATATAGATGTCACAAAAAAACTTCACGGAGCCCAGGGCGTTATGCCTTTACATGTAAAGCTCAATATTAAAGAGGGCGAGTTTGTAGCCCTCAGTGGGAAAAGCGGCAGCGGAAAGACCACACTTTTGAGAATTTTAGCAGGGCTTGAAGAGGCCAAAGGGAGCATCACTGTACAAAACAGCGTCTGGCTTGATGCAAAAGGGGCCCTGTCTGTTCAAAAAAGAGCCATCGGTTTTGTTTTTCAGGAGTATGCCCTTTTTGAAAATATGAGTGTAGAAAAAAATCTGCTTTTTGTCAACAATGACAAAAAATTAGCCGAGCATCTTTTGGAACTGAGTGAACTCTCCAGTCTCAAAGAACGCTATCCAAACAGCCTCAGCGGCGGGCAGAAACAGAGAGTCAGCATCTGCCGTGCCTTGATGAAAAAACCAAAAATACTACTGCTTGACGAACCCCTCTCGGCACTTGACCCTGCTATGCGGACAAAACTGCAAAACGAACTGCTTGTGCTGCATAAAGAGTTTGGCACGACAACCATTATGGTCAGTCACGACCCGAGCGAAATATACCGTCTTGCCTCTCGTGTCATCATTTTACAAAACGGAAAAATAATCAATGACGGCGCACCAAAAGAGGTTTTGCTCAAAACGCAGGGCAGTCAAAAATTTTCTTTTGAGGGAGAACTGCTCGATATTAAAAAAGCAGATGTCATCTACATCGCTGTTGTAGCCATAGGACAGCAACTCGTCGAGGTTGTCGTCAGCTCCGCAGAAGCCAAGAATCTCCAAATCGGACAAAGTGTCAGACTCAGTACAAAGGCTTTTGCTCCGACTGTCACACAAAACTAAAGCTTTTTATTGGCTTAACGGTATTCCCCCCCCCGTTTATTATAAACAAATATTAATCTTTTTCATGCTAGTCTATGGTTAATACTACTAGGAAATATAATGATGTCTGAAAAATATTGGGAAATTTTAGTCGTTGATGATGATGTTGCTGTGCATAATGTCATTAAGAAAGAACTGCAAAATATCTTTATTCAAAACAAACCCGTAAAAATCCTCCATGCACACAATGCACAAGAGGCGAAAGAACTCTTAAAAAACAATGCTGATACTGCTATTGCTTTTATTGACATATCTATGGAAACACCCGACGCAGGCTTGAAGCTTGTTGAACATATAAGAAATGTTTTGCACAACAGCAACATAAGAATTGTCATGATAGACAGCGGAAACTCGCCGGTTCCTCCTGATAAAATTTTTGACCATTATGATATTAACGGCTACAAAGAAAGAGAAGAAATTGTAAGCGGTAAATTTTATTTTATCATCCGCAATGCACTTAAGCAGTATGAACAGTACAAAGAGATCAAATCCAGCAGAGATGAAATCTATAAAAAGATGACGACCAATAATGTAACCAATCTGCCAAACAGAATCAAACTCTCAGAATATCTGGACACAATGGGAGAAAAATCTCTTATACTCATTAATATAGACGACTTCAGCCTCATCAATGAACATAACGGGTTTGACTTTGGCAATGAAGTACTGCGTGCTTTTGCAAAATTTTTGGAGAAAAAATATGGCAGATATGCCCAGGTTTTTCATCTGCACTCCGATAATTTCGTACTCTTGTGTGTCAAACTCGAAAATGAAACAACCGAAGATAATATTTTACGCATCAAAGACGATATTGCAAAATATATTTTTAACGTCAACGGTATAAAAACACGCCTGACAGCAAGTATAGGCATTGCACTGTACGAACGCGGAAATATCATCCAAAAAGCGGAGTTTGCCCTCAAAGAGGCACGCCGTTACGGCAAGAACAGTATTCAAAAGTATACAGATGATTTGAACATACTCCGGACGATTCATACCAATTCACTATGGAGTACAAGAGTACGTGATGCCCTGCACAACCATAAAATGCATACCTATTTTCAGCCTATTTTAGAAGTAAAAACCGGTAAAATCATTAAATACGAAGCCCTTGTCAGACTGGAATACGAAAATGAGATCTACTCCCCTTTTCATTTTTTGGATGCGGCACTCTACAGCGGACAGATATTTAAAATATTTCAGTTTGTTTTGGAAGAGGCCTGCAAAAAGGCTGTCCAAAACACTTACTTGTTTACGGTAAATATCAGCCAGTACGATATGCAGTATCCTGATTTTCTTCCGACAGTCAAAAAGATAGTAAAGAAATATAACCTGCCCCATTCCCGTATTACTTTTGAAATTCTGGAAAATGACAGCATTGCCCACAACAAAAATATTCAGGCACTGCTGAATGAACTCCATGCAGAGGGCTTTCGGCTTGCCATAGATGACTTTGGTGCCCAGTGTTCAAACTTTGGACAGCTTAACAACCTGCCCATAGATTTCATTAAAATTGACGGAGCCTACATCAAAAATATCATAACAGATGAAAACTCTCAGATAGTCACGACTACCATTATTGACTTTGCCCACAAAAAAGGGATTCCGGTCATTGCAGAATATGTCTGCTCCAAAGAGGTGTATGATTATGTAAAGGCTTTGGGCGTGGAGTATGTGCAGGGGTATGAGATTGCAGAACCGAAACCTGATTTGCAGGAATTAGACTTCTTGTCTCCTTAGTACAGATAAAAAGCCTTTCCTTCTGAGAATCCTCATTTAATTGATTAATAAAAGTTTTATGAGCAGCGATATATAATAGTTACTAACGCATGGAGTTCATAATGTCTACAAAATTTTGGGAAATACTACTGGTTGGCAATGATGCTTTTGTCCACGATATTTTAAAGGAAAAGTTGGGAGATGCCGTCATTTTCCATAAAAAGCTCAAAGTACTTCATGCACACAACGCAGAAGAAGCACGAAAAATCATTCAAAACAATAAAGATATCGCTGTTGCCTTTATAGATATCAATATAGAAAAACTAAGCGGCGGACTGCAATTAATCAACTACATTCGGGCACAAATCAGTACTACAATGCGCATAGTCATTATAGACAGTGTAGACTCAGCTGTTCCCACTGATGAAATTCTTGAGCATTATGATATAAATGACTACAGGTCACGCGCCTGCATAGAGTCTCAAAAATTCTTTCTGACTGTGCGTGCAGCTATCAAACAGTACCAGCAGTTTAAAGACATTCAAGACAAAAAAGATGAAATTTACACTAAGATGACTACAAATGAGGTGACAAAACTGCCAAATCGGCTCAAACTCTCTGAAAATCTCAGCAGTAGCGGCAAGAAATCTCTCATACTTATCAATATTGATGATTTCAGTGTTATTAACAACCACAACGGATTTGATTTTGGAGACAAAGTTCTGCGGGCTTTTTCCCGTTTTTTATTGGAAAAATATACACAGGATGCCCAGGTTTTTCACCTTGAAGCAGATGTTTTTGCCATGCTCTATACACAGGGAGACACGCTCACAACCGAGCAGAGAATTACAAAGGTAAAGGATGACATTTACAACCATCTTTTCTCCATCAACGGTATTAAAATACATTTGACTGCCAGCATTGGTGTTGTCATCGATGACTATGGAAACATTATACAAAAAGCAGAATTTGCCTTAAAAGAAGCCCGTCTGTATGGAAAAAACAATCTAAAGAAATACAGTGATGATTTGACGATTCTGCGAACCATCCATTCAAACTCTTTGTGGACAGGAAGAATACGCGATGCCCTGAGTGAGCATAGAATTCTGACCTATTTTCAGCCTATAAAAAATCTCAAAACAGATAAAATTGAAAAATATGAAAGTCTGGTCCGCATAGAGTATGAAGGTGAAATCTATTCTCCCTACCATTTTTTGGATGCCGCCCGCTACAGCGGACAGCTCTTTGAAATATTTAAAATAATTCTTGAAGAGGCCTGTAAAAAAATTCAGACCAGTGTTTATAATTTTACCGTCAACATCAGTGACTATGACCTGAAACATCCGCAGTTTATGGCAGTTGTGAAAAAAAATATCGAAAAATACAGTATCAGTCCGGAACGACTGACCTTTGAAATTTTAGAAAACAACAGTATCGCAAAACACAAAGAGATTCAAAAAACGCTTAATATTTTGCATGACCTCGGGTGTAAACTTGCCATTGATGACTTTGGCGCTGAGTGTTCAAATTTCGGACAGCTCAACAACCTAAAAATTGATTTTATAAAAATAGACGGGGTCTTTATAAAAAATATCGTTGCAGACAGAAACTCCCAGATTACCGCAAAAACAATACTCGACTATGCGCACCAGAAAAACATTCCGGTCATTGCCGAATTTGTCTGTTCTTTGGAAGTTTATGATTATGTAAAAAAAATGGGGATAGATTATGCCCAGGGTTATGAAATATCGGAACCTAAGCCTGAACTATCTTAACGGTATCTGCCAAAATATAGCATATATGTCCACGCACTTCATCTTCCGTTGTCTTTTATATAGTATCGATGCCGGTTTTTAAATATTGCTTTGAAAGTTCGAAAATAGGGGGTTATGGTGCGCAGAGGGGGATTTGAACCCCCACACCCGAAGGCACAACGACCTCAACGTTGCGTGTCTACCGTTCCACCACCTGCGCATTTGTGTGGTATAAAAGTGACCTGACTCTTTGGGAGCCAGGTCTGAGGTATATTTAGTAATCTCTAAAGATTATCCTAAATATGGGTTAGCGTAAAGTGCGATTAACGCAATTACCAGTGCATAAATAACCTGTGCTTCGATCATTGCAAGAGCGATGAACATTGTAGTCATAAGTTTAGCACCAAGACCAGGGTTACGTGCAGTACCGGCAATAGTTGCAGCAGCAGTATGACCCATACCGATAGCTCCACCTAATGCAGCAAGACCAAGACCGAGACCGGCAGCGATCATTGAGTATGCTTTAAGAGTTTGGTTGGCAACCTCACCGTCATTTGCGAATGCAGCAGCAGAAAAAGCTACTAAAAGAAAAAGAATTTTTTTCATAATATATTCCTTGAAATAATTACAATCCGTTCGGATAGCGTAACCTCATTACATGTAATGAAGCAACCTGAACATAAATGCCCAGATTTCCCTACTAGAAATTGATAAGCGCATTATATGAAAGTTTTGCTAAATATTCTCTTATGCAAGACCTAAAGAAATTTTATTTCCTTTAAATTCTAAAATTTCCACCTTTACTTTATCGCCTTCGCTTAAAATATCACTTACATTCTCCACACGTTTGTCTTTTGAAAGTTTGGATATGTGCAACAGGCCGTCTGTTCCGTCAGGCAACTCTATAAAAGCACCAAAGTCAACGATTTTCTTTACAGTCCCTTCGTATTTTCCGCCTACTTCATATTTTATTTTTTCTTTTTTCGGTGCATTGACAATTTTTTGAATATGCTCTTTTGCTCCCTCTACACCATTTTTGTTTTTACCGGTAATTTTAACTTTTCCCTCTTTTTTATCTATATCTATCGCCACTTCAAACTTTTCTATCATTTCACGGATTGTCTTTCCTGCCTGACCTATAATTTCACCGATAAATCCCGGATCAATATGAAAAAATTCTGTAACAGGAAGTACGCCGTCATTAAATTCTATTTTAGCCTCTGCATCAAGCATAATGTCAATAATATGCGCACGTCCTTCTTTTGCCTGATACAATGCTTCTTTTAAAATGTTCAGACTCACACCGCCGAGTTTGATATCCATCTGCATAGCGGTAATACCCTCTTTCGAACCGGTAACCTTGAAATCCATATCACCATCATGATCTTCAAGACCCATAATGTCAGAAAGAATTGCATAACGCTCTCCGTCACTTATCATACCCATGGCAATACCAGCAACCGTATCACTTGTCTCAAGCCCTGCAGCTTTAAGTGCAAGATACCCGCCACACACAGTTGCCATTGAAGAAGAACCGTTTGACTCCAGTATTTCAGACACCAGACGGACTGTCTGTCCATCAAGGTTGAGTATCGGTTCAAGCGCACGTTTTGCTAAATTTCCGTGTCCGAGTTCACGTCTTTTTGTTCCCATAATAGGAGAAGCTTCCCCTACCGAAAATCCCGGAAAGTTATAATGCACCATAAAGTTTTCATTTTGAGTGCCGGAATCTGTCAAACCTTCAAACATTTGCGCATCTTTGGGTCCGCCCATCGTTAAGACCACAAGAGCCTGTGTCTGTCCACGGGTGAAGAGACAAGAGGCATGCGCAGCCGGCAATACATTTGTATCAATACTGATAGGACGTATTTCTGTCAGTGTACGTCCGTCGGCTCTTACTTTTTCATTGAGTATCTGTGCACGCACCTGCTCTCTTTTAACCGCTTCTATTGCCGCTTTGAGTTCAAGTTCATCCCACTCCAGATTATTGGTAAGAATTCTTTTTCTGAGGTTTCTTAAGGCAGTTGAGCGTTCAGACTTTGCCATTTGATTCATGGCATCTATGATATCTTGCATATGACGTTCTTTCACAAAAGCCACCATCTCTTCATTTAAACCGTCTGTTTTGAGTTCCAGAGGTTTTATCTCTTTTTGATACGGTCCAAAGGCCACTTCATATTCAACATTTGAAGCAAAAAGAATTTTTTCTGTTTTATCAAGTACTTCTATCAGTTCATCTTCACTCATTGCATTGGATACATGTGTATCTACCACTATTGTACCAAGACTCGGATCCATCATCGGGTCAAGCATCGGCTCGTAGGTCTCTTCGACTTCAACCTTTTCACTGCCGATGGAACGCATCTCTATCATCAGTAAATCTTTCTTCGTTCCTGAAAGATACAAATCCAGTGTAGAGTTCTTCAACTGTGAAAGTGTTGGGTTCAGTACAAGCTCTCCGTCTACTTTAGCTGCGCGAACCGCACATACACTGCTGTTTATATCTATGTCCGAAGTAAAAAGTGCAGCCGAAGCGGCATTAAGCGCAAGAAGCTGCATATCAGACTCAGCATCTGCCGAAAATACCATAATGGTAATTTGTGTCGGGTGCCCGAATCCTTTCGGAAACAAGGGACGCAGACTTCTGTCTACTATTCGTGATGTCAGAGTCTCAAAATCACTCGGCTTTGTTTCACGTTTGAAAAACCCTCCCGGAATTTTTCCGGCTGCATATGTTTTTTCTATATACTGTACAGTCAAAGGCAAAAAGTCATCTTTGACAACCTCAGTCTCATCAATTACTACCGTCGCCAGTATTACAGTTTTACCTGATTTAAGCCATGCCGAACCGTTTGCCTGTTTGGCAACATCACCAAAGGAGTATTCTTCTACTCTGTTTTCTAATTCTAATTTTACATCATACGTCATCTGTTATCCTTTAAATCTTTACTGAGTATTTCTTCTATTTCTTCATCGTCCATTATTGTTAAATTCTTATAATACAATGATGTTTCTACATAGTCATCTATGTCATACAGAAAAAATATGTCATCTACGAATGTTTCTAACAATTCTAAAACATCTCTTGGCAGTACAGGACTGGCAATATAAACTGCTTTTGGTTTCTGGGCCAAAACTGTTTTGAGTGCAGTCATAAACTTGCTTCCTGTCTCACTTCCCTCATCTACAAGTAAAACAATCTTGTTTTTCATAGGAGGAAACGGTCTTCCTTTGCGATACTTGTATATATAGCTAAGTATATCCTCTTCATGCTTTCTGTGAGCTTCTCCGTAGATATAATCATACTGTATTCCAAAGGCATTAATCAACTCTTCATTGAGGACAATCTCCTCTGTCTCACTGACTCTGGCAACTTCACATTCAGGATTGTTTGGCGCCATAATTGCTTCTAAAAAAAGAATTTCCAGGTTATTTTTCAACTTGCCTTTTATCAGTGAAGCCAATTCAAGTCCGCCTTTTGACACTGCAACAATATTCCACGCTTCTTCTTTTAATTTTTGCATAGGCAGTACATCACGAAGCTTTTGTGCTGCATCTTCCCTGTCTTGTAAAATATGCTTATACTTTTGCATCTTTTTGCATCCTATTTTGTATCATCCGGCAATTTATACGATAAAAAAGAGCTGCCGGCATTTGCTTTCATTAACGGTTTTAATACAATAGTCAAGTATATAAACCTGTCATACACAGAGGAACTTGTACTCCCGACTGTAGTCAAGACAGGTCTGTTGTTTTCGGTATACTGCACTCCAAAATCCCAACATCGCTTTGTGTACAAAAATCCGAAAGAAAAACTTTTTCTCTCTTTTGATTCTAAATCATAATTATAGCTTGTATTGTAAGAATAGTGTTTGTTGTAAGTATATTTTACATTTGATGTGAGATAACTTGTATAGGGCGTATAAGTGGCTGTTTTTGGTAAAAAGGTATTTTTATAGAGATGTGAGAGTGCAATTTTCACGCCATTCCTGTTGAATGACACCTGATTCAAAATCTTTGAAAACTTTTTTTCCTTATAATTATAAAACATGTTATTGTAATAGGACAAAAAACTCGTTATCTTATAGTCAAGCTCATTTTCCAGGTCACCATAGCGTTCTTTTGTATTTTCGTAAGAGATGTTTTGGGAAAGTCTGTGATAGATAATCTCCTGTGCGGTACTGTCATAAAAATATTGCTGAAAGTTTAGCTGTGTATCATTTTGAATTGTTGCTATATTATAAAACTCACATCTTTGTGCAAAATTTGGATCTGCCTTATTTGTAAAATCTGAACAGTAGTCCATATTGTCCTGATAAAAACCGTCTTTCTTACTCCAGCCTTTCGCATTATAACTCACGTCAAAGCCTACAACATGACTAAAATTTGCATATGCCTTTGTTAACTGTGTTGAAACAGTAACAGTATTGTAGTTGCTTGCATAAAAGCCGTCATGATATTCAAAACCCGGAATTGGATTTTGTTCATGCCCGCTAAATTGAGAATGTTGCAGATACAGATTTGCCTTGTATGAAAGATTGACATATTCACTAAACAATGGCGCCTGAAGTGTTACAGGCAGATTTACATCTGTTTGAATTACTTTTTTGTTTATGATTCTTTGAATATTATTACTCTGCACATCAAAGGAGTACAGCAAATGATCTTTCAAAAAAGTATCTACATAATGATGGTATTGAACAGTTGGGAGTTTTTGCAGTGTATTGTCATTTGTCTGGAGTGTCAAATCTTCATAATATTTAAAATAGGCACCTATATAGTTGTCATTTGTATTATAAAAAAGGTTTACTCGTGAAAGTACCTGTGTTGCAGTTGCCTGCTGCAGTGCATTGTTGTTTTGTGCAAGGTTAATGTAGTCAACATCATTCATATGGTTAATATCTGCATATATTCCGGACTGTCCTGGCAAGTTCAGTCCAAGCCATTGATTCAGAGGATTTGTATTGTCATACTTAAAATTAAATCCGTAATGGGATTGATTTTGCAGATTATATTTTAAATAATACTCCTCGTTTTCTTTAAAATATCCTGCTTTGAATTCTCCGTGTGAAACAGCAGAATCCACAAATCTGAAAGTAGTATAAAGTCCTTTTCCTCTTGTGGTTCTGATCTGTGGATTGATTTCTAAATCCCACCAGTTTTGTTCGGCAATGTAAATCGGCTGTTCATAATAAAACCCTTCGGTTGAGGATATTCCAAAAGACGGCTTCAAAAGACCGGTACGCCGTGTCGTATCAAGAGAGTAGCCAAAATAGGGTGTATAAAATACCGGTATATCGTAAATATAAAGCCGTGCATTGTATAAATTAATCCATTTGGAATCTGTATTGTATTCCGATGAAGAAAACTCCATTGTCCATAAAGGGTCTACAGGATCACATCCACTGACTGAACCTGAAGTGATATCCAGCAGCACTCCTTTTGATTCACCTTCATTTGCACTGATCCAGACATCAGATTTGTTCTCAAGCAGATAAAGCGGTTTAAAATACCGCTCTTTTTTTGCCAAATTGAGTTTTGCATATTTTCCGAGTATCTTGTACTTTTTGTTATGGTTGAGCCGTACCTTCCCAAAGAGTTCCAAATCTTGCGTCTTTTGGTTATACACCGCTCTTTGAGCAGTTAAAAAATAATCTTTGTAAACAACACTGACTCCTCCGTCCGCATACACAATATTGTTTTTTGATTTAACAGAGGATGCATATATTTCAATCTTGTCATCTGCAATCAGAATACCCATACAGGCGAGAAGGAAAAAAAGAAAATATTTAAGCATCTATCACCAAAGTTTTTGCGGTTTTATCATGCCATGCCTGGCGCTGCGGATCAAACATTCCCCATAAAAAACCAAGATAAAAAATCATTTCACTTATAATTCTGAAAACTGCCCTGTTGAGTGCTGCTGCAAAGTTCGGATTGTCCAGTGTACGTACATCAATAACTTTTATTTTCATTGCCAGCTTCCCTAAAGTAGCCCCGTACTGCATTACAAAAAAAGTCTGATAGACTATTTTCATCGCAATATACTGCAATACATAGGTATTTGTCAGTATAATAATATCTTCAACCGTCTGCGCATTGGCAAATGAATCAGACATCGCGATAATAAGTAAAAAAGAGAGCAGCATTTCATCTATAAAAAATGCCATTGCCCTTTTTTTAACAGAGGCGAGCTGTAAATGTTCTCGGTTGAGAAGTTTTTCAATCTCTTCATTCAAAATTCAAATTCCTAAAGAGCTTGGTAGGCGATATCTGTACGAAGTTTTTTTCCTGCAAAATGAACCTGTCCACATCTCATATAGGCTCTGTCACGTGCCTCTTTGATACTCTCACCCAAACCGACACATACCAAAACACGTCCACCCGTTGCGTAGAGCTTCCCGTCTTCCATTGCAACACCGGCAAAAGATATATGTGTATTTTCTTCTATTTCTTTATGCTTGACATCATCTAAAATAATTTCAGCAGGCGTTGATGGTCCGTACGGATAGTTTTCACTCGCCATAACCACACCGACAGCATACTGGTCTGAAAATTCTACTTTGATTTCGCCCAAACGGTTTGTTGCCGCTTTGTAAAACATGTCAGATACGCTTGAAGTCATTAACGGCATAAGAATTTCACATTCAGGATCTCCAAAACGTACATTAAATTCCAGAGTAATCGGCTCACCGTTTACCACCATAATACCGATAAAAAGTACACCCTCAAAAGGTGCACCCTCTTGTTGCATACCCTCAAGTGTAGGGCGGATAATACGCTCTCGTACTTTTTGGTACAGTGTTTCATCTACAAGCGGAGTCGGGGCATAGGCACCCATTCCTCCTGTATTTGGACCTTTGTCACCGTCAAGCAGGCGTTTGTGATCCTGTGCAGCCGGAAGCAAGATATAATCTTTCCCGTCACATACTGCAAACATAGAAAGTTCATATCCGTCTAAAAACTCTTCCACGATTACTTTTTTACCCGCATCACCGAAACTTTTTCCGCTGAGCATTTCAGAAATTGCTTTTTTTGCCTCATCATGGGATTGTGCGATGATAACACCCTTTCCGCCACACAGACCATCTGCTTTTACAACGATAGGTGCCTGCAGGGTGTTTGTAAACCTAAACAGCTCTTCTATCGAATCACTCTCTATATATTTTGCTGTAGGAATATTGTATTTTGCCAAAAAGTTTTTCATGTAGACTTTTGAGCCTTCAAGCTGAGCAGCCTCTTTACCCGGTCCGAAAATTGTCAGTCCCTGTGCTTTAAATATGTCAACAACACCATCCACCAGAGGCGCTTCAGGACCTACTATAGTCAAATCAATCTCATTTTTTTTTGCAAATGCTGCCAAATCATTGTAATCTTTGATATCGAGGTTTGTTCCCAGATTGTTTGTTGCACCGTTTCCAGGCTGAAAAAAAAGTTCATGTTCCTCTTCTTCATTTTTTATAGCACGGGCAATAGAGTATTCTCGTCCACCGCTCCCCAAGATCAATATTTTCATTTGTATCTCCATATAATTAAAAAATTTATTTAGCCCACCCTGATGAAATAAATAAACTTTTTTTGCATTAACCCGAGCAGCCGTCGCACTACTGGCTTGGTTCTAAAAGCCGAATTTGGGTGAAGAGAGGGTTGCCTGACGGCGGCAATTTCATCGGCAGAGTGAACATACCTCAAGCGAAACCACCGACACACGACAACCCTACTGATTCACAGGTTGAATATGTAGAACCCGCATATATGTGCTGACACGAACTACTCAGATTAACAAGATAATTATACTAAAAATATGCTTGTTTTTATTTTAGGGAATGCGCTATTTGCATACAACTCTCAATAGTTGTCTCATCAGAGAGAATACAGGAGCAGTTTTTTGGCAGTGCTTTTGCCGTTGTTTTGCCTATAACGATTATTTTATGTGTGTGCAGCAAAGAATGCCTGCTTAAAAAACACTCTACACTTGAAGGAGAGGTGAAAATAAGTATAGCCTCCTGCGGCACTGTTACATGTAACAACTCTTCACTGCACTTGCTTGCATAGACAATTTTTTCATCTATACAGTATCCCTCTTCTTTACATGTAAGGACAAAATCAGAAGCAACAAGTTCAGCACGCAAATAAAGCCATTTTGTCTCTTTTGGGTATTGTTTTATTTTTTCCGCAAGAGTATCGCCGTACCCCTTACCGACAGCCAGGACCTGACCCCCTAAATCTTCAAAACTTTTTGCACTCTGTTTTGAGATACACAGCGCCTGCTTCTTTATATACTCTTTTTTCTCATACTGTTGCAACGCTTTTGATGCCTGCTTTGAGGTAATTATCAGATAATCATATTTGGAAAAATCAATATCAGGCTGAAAAAAAGTAATATCCAAAGAGTTTACATGGTGAGCATCAGGATGAGAAGAGACAGAAAAAAGGTAAATGGGCTTGTTATGCATTGAAATTTCCTCGTTTATGGAAATCGTAAAAAGTTTGGTTCAGATTGGAATGTTTTGAGGTTAAGGCATAGTTAAACTATGCTGATTCCTCAATCCTTTCAAGATGAGCCGAAATTTTTCTCAATTTTATTCCCACTCTATTGTTGCGGGCGGCTTAGATGATATATCATAAACTACGCGGTTTATTCCATCAACCTCATTAATGATTCTTCTTGAAATTCTCTCAAGCAGGTCATGCGGCAGATGTGCGAATGTTGCTGTCATACCATCAACTGCTTCTACAACTCTGATACATACCGTGTTGTCATAGGTACGGTTGTCACCCATAACCCCTACTGATTTTACATTTAAAAGCACGGCAAAAGCCTGCCATGTTTTTGCATAATATCCGCTTGCTTTGAGTTCATCGAGCAAAATAACATCTGCTTCGCGTAAAAGATCCAAATCAGGAACATTGACATCCCCCATGATTCTAATAGCAAGACCAGGTCCGGGAAAAGGATGACGGTTAATCATACTCTCCGGAAGTCCCAGTTCCAGTCCGATTTTACGTACTTCGTCTTTAAAAAGTTCACGCAGCGGCTCAATCAGTTCAAAATCCATCCAGTCAGGAAGACCGCCGACATTATGGTGAGATTTAATCACTTCTGAGGGGCCGTTGACAGAGATAGATTCAATGACATCCGGATAGAGTGTTCCCTGTGCCAAAAACTTAATACCGTCATGTTTTTTCGCCTCTTTTTCAAACTCTTCTATAAAAGTATGCCCGATAATTTTGCGTTTTTGTTCAGGGTCGCTCACTCCTGCCAGTTTTGTTAAGAAGTTATCCGCTGCATCCACAGTAACAAGAGGCGCTTTGAGATTTACTTTGAAAACTTCTTCAACCTGCTCTCTCTCACCTTTGCGTAACAGTCCGTTATCTACAAACACAGGAATAAGCTGATCACCGATTGCTTCATACAGCATTGCTGCCACAACAGAACTGTCAACACCGCCGCTCAGTCCGCAAAGCACTTTGGCGTCACCGACACGTTCGCGAATGGATTCAATCTGCTGCTTGAGAAAATGCTCCATTTTCCATTTTTCTGTGACGCCACAGATATTTTTTGCAAAGTTGCGAAGCATCAGGTACCCTTCTTCAGAGTGCTGTACTTCCGGATGAAACTGAAGCGCATAGACACGTTTTTCATCATTTGCAATGGCCGCATACGGTGAATTGTCAGATGTGGCAATTACCTTAAAACCCTCAGGAAGTGTTTCTACTCTGTCCGAGTGGCTCATCCATACTACAGTGTGATTGTCACAATCTTTAAAAAGAGGAGAAACATTGTCAGGGTAGCCGACTATGTCAAGTTCTGCTTTTCCGTATTCATGGTGGTCAGAACGTATAACCGAACCGCCAAAATCTACCGCAATCCTTTGCATTCCATAACAGATACCAAGAATCGGAATGCCCATTTTATAAACCTCTTTGTCAACTTCATAGGCATCTTTGTTGTATACAGAAGAGGGACCTCCGCTGAGTATGATACCCTGAGGATTTTTCGCTGCAATATCCTGGGCTTTTGTATGAAAAGGAAGGATTTCACAGTATATTTTATCTTCACGAAGACGACGAGCGATGAGTTGTGTGTATTGAGAACCAAAGTCTAAAACTATAATGCTAACATTTGTCATTGAAATGCCTTTTGATAAATTTATATATAAAATGAGCAAAAGCCCATTTTACAGCAGGGACTCTGCGTCCCTACAACCCCCTAAAGCTACAAAAAACAATGTTTTTTGAGAAAAGAAAAGTTGAAAAGAATTTAAGTTATGAAAGGATACAATAAATAAGATTAATGTTTGATTTGTTCTTGGAAATCCAAGTCTTAGCCATTAGAGACAAAGCCCGCACATAAAGTGCGGGTTCCGAAATTTGGATTTTTAATAAAGTCCCATAATTTCAAACTGAACGTACCAGATTATAATAGAGACCGCATATCCCACTAAAATAGTCCATGAATGCTTCATGTGTGAACCGAAAGTATAGATTCCGCGAAGTTTTCCCATAACTCCGACACCGGCTGCCGAACCAAAAGAGATCAGACTGCCGCCTATACCCGCTGTCATGGTTACAAGCATCCACTGGTCTATTCCCATGTTTGGAGAAGATTTTAAAATTGCACTCATTACCGGTACATTGTCTACAATTGCAGAAAGGAATCCGACACCGATATTGGCTGTGGTTGAACCAAGCAACTCATACAGATGATGGATGTATTCCAAAAAGCCTAAAAAGTGCAATGCTCCGACAGCCGAAAGAATACCGAAGAAGAAAAGAAGCGTATCGTTCTCTACCTTTTCCATATTGACATAAATGTTAAAACTGTTCTTTCCTGTTCTTTCAAGCTGGAACGCATAAAGTTTTAAAATAGCCAGACCGAACATCATACCCCACATTGCCGGAAAATGAAAAAATGTATGCCCGAGAACAGCAATTGCAATGGTCAATACTCCCAAATAGGCAACGGTTATTCCACCATCAAGTACTTTGGGTTTCTTTTCTGTCGCTGCATCAAACGGCGGTTCTCCCGAGGGAACGGACAAAGAGAGTAAAAATGCTGTAACAACCCAGCCGACAACAGAAGCAGGAAAGAGGAAAAGAAAGTCCACAAACTCTCCTTTGCCGGCAGTCCATGCCATGAGTGTTGTAATGTCACCAAACGGAGACCATGCGCCGCCTGCATTGGCAGCTACGACAATATTTATAGCTCCCGGAACCAAAAATGCAAGATTTTTCTTGTCAATCGTAAAAAGCACGGTGGAAAGGATCAAAGCAGTTGTCAGGTTGTCTGCGACAGGGGAGATAAAAAATGCCAGCAGACCGGTCAGCCAAAAGAGTTTTTTATAGGTATACCCTTTTGAGACAAGTTTATACTTTAACAGATCAAAAACACCGCGTTCTAAAAGCGTCTCAATAAAAGTCATTGCAACAAGCAGGAAAAAGAAAATTTCGGCTATTTCCAAAATCAGTTTTTCCAGTTCATCATGCAGCGGATCAGGATTCATCCCGTTAATAGCATAATAAATACCGATAAGCATAAACATAAATGTACCGGCAAACAGTGCCGGTTTTGCTTTGTTTATCTCATATTTTTCTTCTGTAGCGATAAAATAATACGCTATAACAAAGACAGCTAAGCTCAGCCATCCTACCCAGGTTGTTGCAAGATTTATTGCTTCGTGTTCCATTAATTCTCCTCTTGTATTGTATGAACCCCTATGGATTCATGCCTGTTTAATGCAGATATTACTATCTCTTTTGCCGTCAGTAAACGAAATTTTAGTAGTTTACCAATATTTTCATTTAAAAGTGCATTAATTGTGGATAAAGCATCGTTTAATCCGCTTTTTGTACGAATTATAGAAACATTTTCCCACATTATTCGTCTGAGCTGGTCTTTTTTCGCCTTGTCCTCTTTGAGACTCATCACCTCATCATGGAGTTCAAATGTTTTCATACTTTTAGGAGTGTCAATATTTTTTAAAATATCATCCACTGCCCTTTTTGCAAAAACCAAACCCTCCAACAGTGAGTTCGATGCCAGTCTGTTTGCTCCATGCACCCTTGTTGAAGCAACTTCGCCAACAGCATACAAATTTTTTACATTTGGCACTCTGGCATTCAAATCGGTGCGAATACCACCGATGGCATAATGAAAAGCAGGCGATATCGGAACCCTTTGCGCAGGAACATTAAAGCCCAGTTCCCTTAGGTTCTTGCAAATATTTGGAAACCTGTGTTCAAAATACTCTTTATCAAAATTTTCACAGTTGAGATACACATGCATACCTGTCTTCTTTTTATATTTATATATTGCCTTGCTGACAATATCGCGTGAAGCCAGCTCGCCTCTCTCATCATAATCAAACAGGAATCTTTTTCCGGTTTCATCCTCTATGGTTGCCCCTTCTCCACGGAGAGCTTCTGTCAAGAGCATTTTTTGGGCATTGTTGGAATTTACAAATACAGTGGGATGAAACTGCAACATTTCCATTCTGTCAAGGGCTATGCCTTTCATCACACAAAGTCCCTGTATATCAGCACTGATACAGGGTGCATTTGTATGGTATTCATACAAAGAACCTACGCCTCCGCTCGCTATAATGACATTTTTTGCATATATGTTTCTGCGCTGTCTGTGATCAAGTACGGTAACGCCATAACATTCGCCATTATCAATCAGCAGATCAACGACTCTTGCATCACTGAGCATCGCATGGGCAGTATGTTCAAGAAGAAAATGGTGCAGATATCTCCCCGTCGCATCACCGCCTGCATGCAGTATCCGTTCGCAGGAATGTGCCGCCTCTTTTGTATAAAGAAGTTCCCCCTCTTCATTGGTGTCAAAACGAAACCCCTGTTCTATCAGGTCATCAATCGCCTGACGTGAATTCTGGCTCAGCACATCCACCGCTTCCGGATCACACAGCCCGTCACCGGCGGCAAGCGTATCTTTTATATGTACCGGAATATCCGCTTCATCACGAGCCAGCGCTACTCCGCCCTGGGCATAGAATGTATTGCATTTAAAAGTTTCCCGCTTATTGATAATAAGCACTTTTTTCTCAGCAGGGATATTCATACTTGCATAGAGTCCTGCCACACCTGCGCCTATTATTACTACATCATATTCAGTCATTACGGTGCACAGCTTTCATTCGTATCATTATTAAACTCTTTCTTTTGAATAATAAACTTCACATTTTTATCCTCTTTTGGTACACTCTGTTCATAATAAGGGGGTGCTTTATAGCCGCACCCGCTTACGCTTAATAAAAAGCTTGCTATAATTAGCCTATGAAAAACAGCAGTGATATTCTCAACTCTCTTCAAAATAAACCTCAATTTTCCAAACTGTCTCAATACAAATGCATTCATAAAATACAATCGGCATTCAGTCCCCCTTTACAAAAGATGATTAAGTTTTCATATATAAAAAATAAAATACTTTTTTTCGTTCTCAATCATCCCGGTGCCAAACAAGAATTTGATAATAGTATACAAAGCATTAAAAGTGCTTTAAAGTTTCACACTCCCGCAGAATGTGAAAATGAAACTATAACAGATATAAAAGCTTTTGTTACACATAAACCTGCTTTACATGGAGACACAACAGCATTGACACAACCCAGAAAAATTGTATCCTACAGGGAAAGAGCAACGGGAAACTTTGACATTCCTGTTCATGATGAAAAACTCAGAGAACTTATTCTCTCTATCCAAAAAATTATAAAAGAAAAAAATGACACTTAAAGAAAAAATCCAACAACTGCCGAACAACCCGGGAGTCTATCAGTATTTTGACAAAAACGGCCATCTCCTGTATGTGGGCAAAGCCAAGAACCTTGCCAAGCGTGTAAAAAGCTACTGGCAGTTTACTCCCGAACTTTGTGCAAATCCGCAGCTCTCTTTGCGCATCTCAAAAATGATAAACCAAACCGTTTCCATGGATTATATCATTGTAAATTCCGAACATGATGCGCTCATACTTGAAAATTCACTGATCAAACAGCTGGGTCCGAAATACAATATTTTGCTCCGTGATGACAAAACCTACCCCTACATTTATATAGACAACTCTCAGGAGTACCCTCGGTTCGACATTACAAGAAAGGTGATTAACTCCAAAGATATCACCTACTATGGTCCCTACTCTGTCGGTGCGAGAGATATTCTCAACTCCATTTATGATATTTGCAAACTTGTACAGAAAAAATCCTGTCTGAAGTCAAAAAAACTTTGTCTCTACTATCAGATAGACAAATGTCTCGGTCCCTGTGAACTGCCAATCAGCAAAGAGCGTTATCAGCAGGAAGTAACACTTGCATCGCAGCTGATTAAAAACAAAAAACTGCTTCTTGGCAAACTGGAAGAAAAAATGGAGTTTTATGCCCAGGAGTTGCGCTTTGAAGAAGCCGCCGAGCTCAGAGACACCATAGAGAGAATAGAACGGTCCCAGATTAAAAGCGAAATTGATTTTGCCACAAATGAACATTATGATATTTTTGCAATAGAAAATTCTGAAAAAAGAGCGGTAGTTGTAAAAATATTTATGCGACACGGCAAAATAATCTCTTCTTCTCATGAGTATCTGCAGCTTCATGAAGGCTTGGATTTGAATGAGCTCTATTCAAGAGCACTGCTTGGATTTTACAAAGATGAAAAGCCTCCCATCGTTGCTCCGATTCTTCTTCCTCAGAGTTTTGAGGACAAAGAACTTATAGCGCATCACCTCACAAAAGTATTTGGTCAAAAAGCACACATTCTCATCCCTCAAAGAGGAAAGAAAAAAGACTTGATTGCTTTGGCAAAATTAAATGCAGCGGAGTTATTGAAAAAAGACAAAGAAACACTTAATGTCAAAATACTCGAAGAACTCCAGGAACTGTGTCAATTGCAAAAAATTCCAAACAGAGTGGAAATATTTGACAATTCCCATATGTCCGGTGTTGCAACAGTCGGAGCTATGGTCGTATATGAAAATGCAAAGTTTGACAAGAAATCCTACAGAACCTATCATCTGGAGGCAAAAGACGAGTACTCCCAAATGCGCGAAACACTTACAAAAAGAGTAGAGAGTTTTTCTAAAAATTCACCGCCGGACCTGTGGATACTCGACGGAGGAGCAACACTGCTTAAACTTGCACTTGACATACTTGAATCCAACGGTATCGCCCTTGATGTCATAGCCATTTCAAAAGAAAAAGTTGATGCCAAGGCACACCGGGCCAAAGGAAATGCTCAGGATATTCTCTATACAAAAGAGAAAATTTTCAGACTCAAAACAAGTGACAAACGTCTGCAGTGGGTTCAAAATTTACGGGATGAAGCACACAGAGCAGCGATCACATTTCACAAAAAAACAAAACTCAAACTTGACCAGGAGAGCAGACTTTTAAGTTTACATGGAATATCGGCTGCAAAAATTCAAAAACTGCTCAATCATTATGGCACCTTTGAAGCACTCAAAAGTGCCACATTTGATGATATTCGTTCACTTTTAAATACAAAAGATGCAAAAACCATCAAAAATTTTTATAAATAAGTTTTTTTTTCACTCCTTTATGATATATTTGTGAGAATTCAAGTGAATCACTAATTATAAGGTTTTTTAATGAGCAAAATTATCCCTGTAGACGAAGAGTATTTTTTTGACGGAAATGTCATTATTTCTCAGACAGATTTAAAAGGTGTTATTACCTATGCAAACAAACTATTTTGCAGTGTATCCGGTTATAAAGCCGATGAACTGGTAGGACAACCCCACAACATACTCAGACATCCGGATATGCCGCGCAGCATATTTGCAAAAATGTGGGAAACTATTCAAAGTGGACAGGCTTGGAACGGACTTGTAAAAAACCTTAGAAAAGACGGTCTGTACTACTGGGTAGAGACAGAAATTCTGCCAATCAGAGATAATGATGAAAATATAACAGGTTATATTGCTGCCAGAAAAGCAGCCTCTCGCAAAGATATTCAAGAAACAGAAGAAACATATAAAAAGATGCTTGAGACAGAAGAGGAATAAGGGATGGAAGAATGCTAATTTATAATTTTCAAAAAGAGTTTTTGGGTATTGACGAAAAAAACCTGCATACACTGGGATATAAAGATTTGGCTGATCTGCGCGCAGAAGTGACAGATTTCGCAGATTTGTTTGTAAAAACACCAGGATATATACATAATTTTCAGCATGTGCACTGGATTGACTATATAACATGTGCAGAGTCTAATGAAGAATCCAAAGTCATCATTAATGCCAATTCAAAAAACTACAAAGCAATAATTACAATTACAAATGCCTACCTTGTAGACAATCCGACTCAAAAAGCCTATATAGTACACTTAAACAATCTGCGAACACTTACAGCGCAGGAGTATGATGCTATTTCAGGAGATATTACGCAAAGAACAATACCGGAAACAGTATCTCCACAGCAGTCACAACCAATCCTTAAGACAACAGAAGAACCAACAGTCATACAAGATGAGTATGACACTCCGTTACATGTGGAGACACAAGAGAAAGAAGACCTTGATGCAATGCTGGATGTAGGTGACTTAAGCATCGAAACCCCGGAAGTAACAAAGACAGAGCCTTTCGTTCAGGAATCTCCTCAAAAACCGAAAAGCACCTATGTTTTTGACCCCAATATCGCATCAAAAGAGCTTGGTTTGCCACTTGATTTGATTGAAGAGTTTATACAGGATTTTATAACCCAGGCAAACGACTTTAAAGATGAACTTTACAAATCACTTGAAGAAGGAAATATTGATAATGTTAAAACTCTTTCGCACAAGCTTAAAGGAGTCGCAGCGAATCTTCGTATTGAAGATGCACATGAAGTACTTTCAATTATAAATGCTACTTCTGATGTCGATATCATACAGACAAACCTGGATGATTTTTACAGAATTATTGCAAAATTAGCCGGTGAAGAAGATCTTGCCACCATAAAAGATGATGAAGTGCCTCAAAAAATTGAAATTCCGGAACTTTATGATGATGATTTTGTTGCACCACAGGAATCTGAAGAAATTCTCACTTTTAAAGATGATGAACCTGAACTGACTTTGGAATTTAAAGAAGAGCCGGAGATTCAAGAAGAACAGGAAATTCAGGAAGAGACAGAGACGCAGGAAGAGACAGAGACGCAGGAAGAGACAGAAACGCAGGAAGAATCAGAAAATGAGAAAAAATATTCTAAAGAAAAAATTGCCAATGAGATAGGCCTGGATTTAGAGAGTTTCAATGAACTCTTTGAAGACTTTATAAAAGAAGCACATGCTATAATTGCAAAAATAAATGATGCTCTCGCCACCCAAGACTACCCTGCACTGAAGCGGCAGGCCTTAAAATTAAAAGGAATGAGTGACAATATGAGAATGCACACTTTTACAAATGAACTTGAAACACTCACACACTCTACAGATAAAGAGACGCTGACACAAACTGTAAAAGAGATAGAAAATATACTTACAGCAATTTCAAAAGAAGAGGAATAGGCAATGCAAATAGGACTAAAAAACAGACTTCGACTTATTAGTTTATTACCGATTATTATTTTAATTTCTATTACAAGTTATTTTGTATATAACTCATACGAAAACTATAAAGCAGCACAACTTCTTCAGGATAAACTTTCCACAAACAGGCAACTCAACAACCTTCTGAGAAATGTTTCCCGGGAAAGAGGTATGACCGTAATGTACCTTGGTAATTCCTCACCAAATACATTAAAATCACTCTTAAAGCAGAGAAAGATCGTTGACAAACAGGAAAAACTCTATTTTCAAAAGCTACAGGCACTTTCACAAAAAGACACGGCATTAAAAAATGCGATGCAAAGTATAAAACATGCCAGAACATTGGTTGATACACATAAAATAAACTTTGAAGATATATACAATAAGGTATACGGTAAAGCAGAAAAAATAATTATCAAGCAGCTTGAAACGATTACGTCGCACCAGCTTGACAGTAAAATCAACACTTATGCTTCTGTTTATATTTCGCTGGTACGTGCAAATGCCTATACTGCAGATGAACGTGACTTTATCTCTTATACCCTTGCCCGTTCAACAGAAATGGAAGAAGAAGAGATAAATCAATGGCTCTCATTAATCGCAAAAGCCGATGCTATCAACTTCTATAACCTCAAAGACAAAAATCTTGAGAAAAAGCTTGATGAACTATTTAAAAGTGATGATGCTCTTGAGCTCTTTGATGACCTTAACTCAGAACGTGCTTCTATTTTAATTGCTGCAGCAAGCGGAGAGTATGAAACAAACCCGGGTGTCTGGTTTGCCATGCTTTCAGAAAAAAGCAACCTTATTTCAGAGGGAGAAAATGTTGTCCTGAGTGCCATGGACACCAGAGCCGTTCAGGTAAAAACAGAAGCTTTACAGTTTTTGACCATTACATTGACAATTTGGCTGATTTCAATCATATTGGCAGTTTTGGGCTTTTTGCTCTCTAATGAAATTGCCAGAAATATTCACAACCTTGAAGGTGTCCTCAGAAAAGTTGCAGAAGACACGAATGAAAGCGACAAAGCAGTTGAGATCAATCTTCATACAGCCAAAGGGACAGAAGAAGCCTACAGTCTTTTGGAAAAAATCATTGAACAGACAAAACGGGATAAAGAAGCAGCACAGGAAGCGAGTGAAGCAAAATCGATGTTTCTTGCAAATATGTCCCATGAAATTCGTACACCGCTCAACGGAATTGTTGGCTTTACGGAACTTCTTAAAGATACAGGACTCAAAGAAGAGCAACAGGAGTTTGTTGAAATTATTGAAAAATCTTCAGAAAATCTGCTTGAAATTATCAACAATATTCTTGACCTTTCAAAAATCGAGAGCAATAAACTTGAAATTGAAGATGTAATCTTTAATCCTATAGAAGAGTTTGAAAGTGCCGTTGATGTATATGCTGTCCGTGCAAGTGAAAAGCACATTGATCTGGGATGTTTTATTGACCCTGAACTTGAACAGCCGCTCAAAGGTGACCCGACAAAAATTAAAGAAGTTCTTATTAACCTGCTCTCTAATGCTGTGAAGTTTACAAGCAGTTCCGGAGCTATCAATGTCGATATCAGAAAACTGCAATCACCTCAGGAAGGAACAACACGTATCAGATTTGAAGTGCAAGACAGCGGTATCGGTGTTACAAGCGAGCAAAAATCCAGAATTTTTGAAGCTTTTTCACAGGCAGACACATCCATTACACGTAAATACGGCGGTACAGGTCTTGGTCTTACAATTTCTGCGCGTTTTATTGAACTGATGGGCGGACAACTTGATCTGCACAGTGAACCGGGAGAAGGAACAACTTTCTTCTTTACACTTGATTTTGAAGAGATAGAAGTTATCAGCGAAAGTGCCAAAGAACAATATATGGGAATCAATGCTTTAATTTTAGAGTCTGCTCATAAAACAAAGAGACAAGACACCTATCTCAAAGAGTATCTTGATTTTTACGGCGTAAGCTATACAACATTTAAAAACAAAAATGAAAGTGAAACACTCCAGCGACAAATAAATTATGATATGCTTTTTGTAGATTATGAATATGCAACCGAAGAAGAATTAAAAGCATACAGCACTCTTCCGCAAAAGCTGATACTTCTTACAAAATCTTATTTTATGAGAAAAATCGACTCTATGGGTATTGAGATATTTAAGACCATATATGAGCCATTAAATAATACCAAATTAAAAGCAGCCCTTGAAAATTACCAAAGTCAAAATTTTACAGCACCAAAATTAAAAACAACTTCAAACAAAGTCTTTACAGTCGGTTCGTCTAAATTTGCAGCAAAAGTACTTGTTGCAGAAGACAATATAATCAACCAAAAACTGATAAAACGGACACTTGAAGACTTGGGACTCACTGTTGATATCGCATCCAATGGACTTGAAGCATTTCAAAAACGCAAAGACAATAACTATGATCTGATTTTTATGGATATCCAAATGCCTTTCCTTGATGGTATAGAAGCGACGCAGGAGATTCTTGAATATGAAGAGGTATACAACCAGCCCCATGTTCCAATAATCGCTTTAACAGCAAATGCACTCAAGGGTGATCGTGAAAGATTTTTAGCAGCCGGACTTGATGAATATACAACAAAACCATTAGTACGTGAAGAGATCATAACACTGCTGAATCATTTTTTAGCAGACCACATTGTGGATGTCAATGATGCAAAGACAGAAGAAAAGAAAACAGAAAAAGCACAACAGCAGGAAGAAGAAGCAAAAGAAGAAGAAAAAGCAGTACCGGAAAAAGAAGAAAAAGCAGTACCGGAACAAGTTCCGGCAAAATACAAAGCTGATATTCTTCTTGCTAAAAAAAGTCCCTTTGAAACAAAGCTTTTTACAAAAATTCTCAGTTCACTTGGATATACTTACGAAGTCATAGACAATATAGATGAATTGCAAAAGAAAATTGAAGAGGAGAGCTATAAACTTATATTGTTTGACAAAGAGACAGAAACTTTAGACTTGAAAGATTTCGCCCGGTCAGTCAAAGAGAAAAGTCAAAAAAACAATCTCTCCACCTACCTGGTATTGATTGTAGATCCGGCTGTACCTGTAAGTGAAGAAGATTCAAAATATGTAGATGAAACGATTAAAAATATTATAAACAAAGACTTGCTGAGACTTGTTATAGAAAAATTTATTTAAGGAAATAACTATGAAAAAAACTGATTTGGTTGTGCTTGCAGTTGATGATGATCTCATTAATTTGAAGCTTTTAAAATCTATGCTGATGAAAAGCGGAAATGTAAAAGAGGTTGTCGAAGCAAAAAACGGCTCAGATGCCATAGGTGTTTTAAAAAGCCGTGATGATATTGACTTGATACTCTTGGATATCATTATGCCTATCATGGGTGGTATCGATATGCTTAAAGTCGTGCGTGCCGATGAAAGTCTGCGTCAACTTCCTATTTTGGTTCTTACAACAGATGAAACAAAAAAAGCAGAAGCTTTGGAGTGCGGCGCAAATGGATTTTTAATGAAACCTATACGCAATGACGATTTGATTGCAAAAATCAAAACAGTCATCGTCTAAACTGCAAAACAGGTTCTGCACAAGAACCTGTTTTTAATACCTCTTCTACCCGTTTAAACGGTCTCTATTTTAACGGCATCTTCCAAGATATAGCAGATATAGCCACGCACTTCATCTCCCGTTATCTCTTTCACTGCTTTTACATAGTATCGAACCTGCTTGCGATGCTCCTCGGTAAAATGCATCGCACTTTTGTAGTCTATCACACTCCACTCTCCCTTTTCATGTTTGACCAACAAATCAAGATAACGCAGATTGTTCTTATAGCGCAGAGCCTTTTCTTTATAGCATACTCCCCGGGTCAAAGTCAAAAACTCCGGTGCAGCAACAAGCCGCTCTATTCTCTGCTGTATATCATCTATCTCTGGCTCTGTGAGCATAAAGCCATATTTGTTCAGCATCATATCTTTGGCACAAGCAAGCGCTTCTTGTGTAAACTCCTGCATCATCTCCAGAGTATAGTGCAAAGCAATTCCAAAATTAATGGCTTGCAAATCTTCTTCATTGTGTTTTTCTAATGCCAACAAATCACTCTGTGTTCCGTAATAGATATTTTCAAACGAAAGTTTTTTATATGCCTGCGGTATGTTTTTGGCTTTACATGTAGAGCGCAGTTCTCCGAAGCTTTGAGGTTGTAAATCCAGCAATGCAAATATGGAATCTTTTGGTTTTGCAAGGATGATCAAGTTTTCTCTTGCTCTTGTAAAAGCAACATACAGGGCATTCAAACTGTCTTCTCGTATAAGCTCTTTTTCTTTGGAAAGAGCATAGGCATAATCATGGTCAATAAGCTCTCTGTTTTTTGTTCTCAGATAAAGATTTTGCAGTTTGATGCCGTCATAATTGTAAATAATGGCATCTCTTGGGGCAGGAGCCTTTTTCAGTCTGTCCATGACAATCACATGCTCATACTCCAGGCCTTTTGATTTATGTACCGTTAAAACCCTCACTCCACTGATATCAGCCGCCGCTGCAGAAGTATCAAGTCTTTCATACTCAAACAAAAGCGCTTCAATATCTGCATATTTGGATACAGCATTCAAAAAGCGAATCAGGTGAAAATCATCTTGAAAAAGTCTGTACTCTTCTATACATCTCTTCACAACATCTACAAGCTTGACACTGTTAAAATCTACAGTGGCAACAGCCCTGACCTCCTGATTTATCAAAGCAAAAAAGTTCTGTCTGTAAATCTCTTCTCTGAAATAGAGATATTTCAAATACTCCAAAACAGCCTTGACACTTCTTTGGTTGATAAGCTTTGTGGTTGTCTCAGTCACAACCTCTATATTTTGTTCGTCAAGTACGTTTTTAATGACCTGTCCGTCACTGTTAGTCGCACATAAAACGGCAATGTCATTCACATCTGCGCCAAGATCTATCAAGCGCTTTACCTGCTCAACCAGTGCATCCAAAAGTTCCTCATCTGCAATCACTTCGACAAAACCGCCCTGTGCCTCTTTGCGAACAAGCTGAGGAGTGTAGTTTTTTATTTTATCCGCAAAGACTCTGTTGACAAACGCTATAACCTCTTTTTGCGAACGGTAGTTTGTCAAAAGTTTTTTTACCTCGGTGCGGTGCTCTTTTGCCACCTCCCCAAAAAGAGCCGACACACCTCCCCTAAAACGGTAAATAGACTGTTTAACATCCCCCACAAAGAAAAAACTTCCCTCGCTGCAGACACCCACACCCGAAGTTATCTCTGTGATAAGCGGTTTTAAAATCTCATACTGCAATATGCTGGTATCTTGGAATTCATCAAGCAGCATATGTTCTATCGTTGCATCGAGGCGAAAGTACAGAAATTCGCTCTCATTGAGACGGTGCAAAATCTCATACACCAGAAGCGTCACATCCGAAAAACTGAGTTCTCCCTCATCTACATAGAGTGCTTTTTTTGCCTTTTTGTAAAGTGTAACAAGTTCATTCAGGGCATAGAAAAAATTCTGCTCTTTTGCCTTTGCATGCGACTGTACGGCACGCTGAATTTGCAACAGAGCCGCATCCATTGCAGGGCTGAAGCATTTTTTAAAGACCCAGTAGTTCAGGCTCTCTTTATATACCCATGTTTTTGCTTTGAGTGCTTCAAAATTTTGGGCAACAACGGCTTTTTGCAGTGTCACCGATGCCTCTTTGCAGTTTTTTACAATATTTTGCAAAAGAGAGAGCCCTTGCATCGCCTCCTCTTCATACGCCTGTATCGATTTTTTTTGAAACTTCAGATGAGAAAGTTCCTCTTTTTTAAGATAAAAATCATCCAGCAGCGCAAAAATGTCACTGACACGTTTGTTTGATTCCAAAGAGAGACTGATAAGTGTCTTGCGTTTGTTGGCAACACTGACTTCTTTTAAAAAACGAGACATCAGTTTGACTTCATGCTGGGCATTCGCCGTTGAAAAATCGGGCATCAAAAAGGCATACAGAGAAAATTTTCTCAAAATCTGAGCGAAAAAGCTGTCTATCGTCATAATCTTCGTATGTGCATTTAAAAACTCGGCCAAAATCTGCGACCGTTTTGCCAAAATCTCTTTGTCAGACATCCCACACTCTTTGGCAATTTCATGCAATTCCATACGTGATTCCAATGCCTGCAGTGTCTCGACAATCCGCTCACTCATCTCGGCAGCCGCTTTATTTGTAAAAGTAAGAGCCAAAACCTTCGCAGGCTCCGCACCTTTAAAAAGTAGAGAAAGATAGCGCACAACAAGCATAAAAGTCTTCCCGCTCCCCGCACTCGCTTCGTAGGCAAGATTATTTTTAAACTTAGACATGAAGATCTTTTATTATTTCAACAGTTGCTTCTAAAAGATTGTGTATATCATTTTGACAAATTTCAAATATTACCTCCGCATCCAAATCAAAATAGTGATGAGATAAAACATCTCGCACTCCCTTTACCTGTCTCCACGGAATATTTGGATACTGAGGCAATATTTTTCCCTCAGACAATTTATCAATATTTTTAAAACCCTCTCCAATAGCAATTAGTCGCATTGAGATACTATCAAGTTTTAAAAGTCCCTCATCGTTTTCTAAAAAATCATCACTCGAATTTATTTTTTGGCATCTTTGAATAATGAGTTCTAATGATATTCGTATATCATCAAGTGTGGATAAAATCATTCTTTGTTTATCATTAAGCATAAATCAAATCTTTTTGAATCATTTCCAGGAAAAAAGGTTTCATATTTTTATGTTCACGCACAATATCCACTTTTATATGCAAATCTTCTTCTATCTGCTCTTTTATTGCAATCATATCAAACATATTAGGTCTCATTTTTACAAAAATATCTATATCACTCTGCGGTGTTGCTTCATCTCTTGCATAACTTCCGAACAATCCAATTTTTTCAACCGCATATTGTTTATGGAACTCGGGGTAATGCTCTTTTAAATAATTAAGTACATCACGTTTTGTCATAATAATATACCTCTTTTTTGCTTTCTTAAGTGTATTATAGCATTTCTGTAAATAACAAACTTAGCCATTATTTTCTCTCAAGACCTCTTCCGTTATTTCATCTGCACTTTTTTCATCGGCATAAAAATACTCTTTTACAAATGTATAATGCCCCAAAATTCAATATCCCACAATACTGTCGTGATTATAAAACATTCCAATCAAGTTTAAAATATTTATATAGTTTAGGCGTGTTGATGATATGGCTTTTCAGACCTTTATTTTCAATTTTACTGTATTCATAAATAATATTTTGCATTATACTTACAATTAATCTCTATTACACATGATGGCATATTCACAAAACTGGCAGGGCTTTGTCTCTTCACATTTTTCAAAGTTGACGGACTCTATGGAAAGGAGATCTTTGATATGAGATTTTAATATTTCTGTTTTTTCTTGCAAAAATGCTTCCGGGATGATTTGAGACTCTTTCAAATCATAAAAACCGCAACGCTCAACGTTTCCAAAACCGCCGGCCAAAAGAGCGTAAAATTCAAGCTGAAAGTCCGTTGCCTCTGTGTAGTTGTTTTTATTGTAAAGCATGTAGGCACCTGTTTTATAGTCAAGCACCTCGATAAGATTTTCTTTTTTATCTATTCTGTCTATTTGACCGACAATTTTCATGCCTGCAAAATTCGTTTCTAAAAGTTCTTCTGTTTTGAATACTTTCCAGCCTTTTTTAAACCGCTCTATTTCAGCCTCCGCAAAAGCCTCCAGACGTTTTTTTTGCATTTCAACGAGATACTTGTCAAGCTCACTCTCTCCGCAAAAATCATCCAGAGCTTTGTTGATATCTTTTTTGAGCTTTTCGGTATCCGTATAAAAATTCTGCTTTTCATAGACTGCTTTTAATGCACTGTGCACGACATTGCCTATTTCATACTCCTGAGGCATATCTTTTGGTATTTCATGGTTTTTTATATGTTGGATATATTTATAGTAATATTTACGCTTACATGTAAGGAAGGTTTTGAGCCTGCTGGCAGAGAGCGCTACATTTTTAAAACTGTACTCCTCTATTATCTCTTCTTCTTTTTGAAAACCTGCCTCTCTTTTTTGAAAGAGAATTTCAGCGTAGTCCAGTTCTCTGTGCTCATTTTTTTGTGTAATGCCGAGTTGTTTTAAAAACCTTGAACCGCTGCTCTCACTTGAGTTGACATAGGCGATTGCCACCTCTTTTGAGCGTGAAATCAGCATTTGGTAGTAATGTTTCTGCAGGCTTTCCCTGTCTCCCATCGTTGGCAAAGAGGCAGCTTTTCGTATCTGTGTATTTAAAAACATATCTTTATCACTGCGTTTTGGAACATTTTTGTCATCAAAATCTATAATAATTACTGCATCAAAATGAACACTTCTTGTCTCAAGTACTCCCATTACCGTCACTTTGCCCCCACGGACATCATCCACAGTTCTCAAAGCCAGACGCTGCATAAAAATATTCAAGAGTGATTTTACACTCATATCCTGCATAAAAGGCAAAAGTTTTTCTATTTTATGCAACTCCTCGTTCAATATTTTCTTCTCCTGTCTATTGGTAAAAAAAGCAGCCACTTCCTGCATTTTTTGTATAAAATCAATCTCTGAAACTTTTTTATAGTAGAGTCCGTGCAAAAGTAAAAAGAGCTCATCTCCCACTCTTTGTATACGTGCCTCATTCTCTTTTGAGTCCTGTTCTATCGCATTTAATGTTGCTTCGATTTTTTTATAAACTCCGGAGTGACGAAAAGACTCCCCCATTGCAAAGTTCAGATTGCACTTTTCATCAAAGCTTTTAAGTATCGGTGCTGCGGTTTCATTGGGCAAAATGACAGCAATGTTTTGGGGATTATATCCTTTTTGTACAAATTCATAGATTTTCTGCTGTACAAAGGCAACCTGCAAAAGAGATTCGCTGAAACTGTTACATGTAAGCTTGTAATCTGTAGGTATTTTTTCTTTTGTGAGCGTTTTTATGTTGTTAAAGTCAAGTTCATATATAAATCCGGCTTCCAGTTCAAACCCGAGTTCGCCCAGTTTGTTTTGCATCTTTTCATTAAAGCGCGTCGCCCAGAAACGGAGTTTTATAGACATAAACGACTTTGCCTTTTGCAACAGTTCAAGCTCAAAGTTTGTCAGATGCCCGTCTAAATAAATCGTCACATTTTGATGTGTTTTTGCATACGCTTCGTTAAATTCGTAAAGCTTTGGCAAAAATATTCTGTCAAGCAGTTTTTTTTCATTGCACAGTTTTTCATAACGTTTGTAAAGTTCTTGCAAAATGGCAATATGCTCTTCATACTCTGCATAAACATCGGCACTGCTGAGTAGATTGATATCATAAAGTTCTGCACTCAGTTCTTCGTAAAATTTAAAGATATACGAAGAATTTTTGGTAAAGGTAAAAAAATTCCGCTCGATCTGAAGGTTTGCAAAGCCTTTAAAATCTGACGCTTCAAGCAAAAGCAGTATTCTGCTCTCATCATCTATAAATTTATAGCCTTTTACAAGCGTGAGTCTGGCGATAAAATCGCTCATAGTAATGTAGTTGGGTAAAAAGAGTGTCTGTTCTTGTGCAGCAAGCTGCTCGTGACGAATAGCACGGGCAGTCGGAAGGACTATGGTTGTCTCTTCCATATTTAGTACTGCGAAGCTTCCTGGATGCTTCTGTCGTTTATGATGCGGGTATCAGTTTTGATGGCATAAAATCTGCTCTTGTCACCGACATCTACTTTTAACAACAGATTCCAAACACCTTTTTTTGGAAATTTCACATCATGAAATACATAAAGACCCTCTTCAAACACAGGATCTTTGAGCGTTTTTGTGTAGGTGTCAACTTCAGGACGGCTGATTTCCAAAATCATTTTTGCGCCTTTGACCGCTTTGCCCTCTTTTGTAGTGAGGGCATACTTTACATCCGAACCATTTTCTGAAATTCTGTCTGAAACAAATTTCAGTTTATATGCTTTGTCAAAAGCTATTCTCTGTTTGATAAGTTTGTTTGCATTTGCATCTGCATCCTGGTATTTTGTCATATAATCATCACTCGGCTGTATGTCAGCCTTGCTTGTTTCTATAATTGTCCATACGCATAAGCCAAAAACACCTGTAATTGCCAGCCCTATTGCATAAGGCCAGAGTCTACCACTTTTTATAATGCTCATTTTTATGCCTCATTTTATAAATTTTTCTTTTAAAAAGCATAACTATACCATATAAAATAAAACCATAGAATAATACTCTTACATAAAACAAAGACGTTTGATTTGCATCACTGTCAAATCCATGTCCCAACTTGACACCCTTGGCTTTTGCTATCTGCTGCGCTATATCCAGGTAACCGTTAAACATTGCCGCAGAATATTTGTCTGCGACCATTCCTTTTTTTGCTTTTCCGCCTAAAAGAGGCAAAATAGTCCCTCCGGTATTGCTCATAATGCTGACAAAGTCATCCCAGCTTTTTGCATAAAAGGCTGCCATCATAAAAGCCTGTACATAGGACGTAACCGGACTCAGTACCTGTTTTTTGTCAAAATATTTATATAAAGACTGATCATTTGCTTCTATATCTACCTGCGAATTCATTTCAGAGAATGTCAACAATATTGTCGGTTCCTGAAACTGCGATAATATTTTTTTTTCATATTCGTACATCGTCATATTCTTTGGCAGTTCTTTAAGCATCATCAGGCGTAAAGAAATCCCTGTTTTCTTATAAAGCGTACTCCCTAAGGTTTCCACCTCTTCCGTGAATTTTGGGTTGTGTATCACTTCATCTTTATATAAATACTCTGCAAATAAATGTGTTTGAAATAACAGTATGAGGGTGAGGGCATAAAGCCCTCTTCTTAAAAGTTTCAAATAAACTTCCTAACCAACATAAAGATGATTTGGAGTTACAACAGCCCAAAGAGTATATGCAGCCATAATTACAAGGCCCCAAGAAATAATTTTTTCCATTCTAAACTCCTTACTTCACATCAACAACATGCTTAGCATTTTCGGTACTAAACATCTTAATTGATTTTTCATCTTTTATCTGATAAAAGTTTTCAGCATTTGCATGTTGTACGCTTAAGGCATTAACAGTTAAAAAAACCAATATGCTGAGCAGTAAAACAGTTGCAATCAGCATACCCGTTACACCATCAAGAGCAAAAACACTTCTATTTTCATTCATGCTACTCTCCTTTACTTAAGCTCATCACATATGCTGCAATAGCTTCTTTTTGTTTAGGGTTCAGTCTGTCCATTGCTGGCATTTTACCAATAGCCCCTATTTTACCGTTATCAAGAACATTGATGATCAGTTGTTGGTTCCAAGTTGCAATATCCGGAGCAACATATGCCATGCCTTTTCCGTCAGGACCGTGACATGCGGCACATACATTTGCAAATACTGCCGCACCTGCGCTGTTTGCATCTTTTAATCCGCCTGCAACATAATCAGCCACTTCATCTATCTCTTTATCTGTAATCAATGCACCGGTTGCTGCATTGAAAAGACCGTTTCTATCAGGCATCGGCATCTCTGTTCCTAAAAGTTTGTTGTTTGAACCGTGATTGATAACATACTTCACACTTTTAGCAGATATTCTGCGGTTTAAATCTGCCGCATCAACTTCATTATTGCCGTCAGCATTGAGACCGTGACAGGCAACACACTCAACCAGATACACAGATTCACCCATGTTTACAAGTTGTTCACCTTTGATGTTTGCATATTTTTTCTCAAAGTCAGCATCTTTTTCTTTTACTTCTTCATTGTACTGACCGATTTGAGAAAATGCATTTACTGGATACCCGATTGTAAAATACCACATACCCCAAATCATTGTACCTAAAAACATAATTGCCCAACCAAAAGGTACCGGGTTTTTATATTCACCTATGTTGTCCCATGACTCATCTGCCAATTCACCAGTTGCCTGATCAACCTGCATCTGACGAACATACTTGATAACCACAAATACTGTAATTATTACAAGTGCCACAGCCCCTGCAATTGCAAGCATATTGACGATATCATCATTGAGACCGCCTTTTTGGTATCCAACTGTTGCATATGTTGCAGCCAACATTGCAGCCGTTATGATAATTCCCCAAAGATAAAGCTTATTCATATATCTCTCCTATTTTTCTTCTGTCTTTGATACAGGTTTTACCGGAGTATCCCCTATATCATCCTTCAGTGCCATATTACTATAGTGTTCATAATCAACTCCGGTAGCATCTTTCTTTTTTGTATAAAGATGATACACATACGAATATGTTGCAACCACCAAAAAAACTATTAAAAAGAAATACGCATACGCGGCAAATTCATTAAAATCCACTATCAACACCTTTTCTATTTAAGACTGTTTAAATATGCAATTAAAGCAACTATTTCAGGTATTTTACCTGCAGCCACTGCATCTTTAACGTCTTGATCTTTCATTTTCGCTGTAATTTTTTTCGCTTCTTCCAGTGCCATAGCATGTGCTTGAGCAACAGAATCTGCCATTTTAACTACTGTAGTTGAGCCGTCTTTCATAGGAACAGGCTTGTTATACGGTACACCAAAGAACTGTGCATTTGTCAACTGTGTCGCATATGCAGTGTCTATATCTGCACTGTTTGTAAACATCCACGGATAACCAGGCATAATACTTGATGGCATTACAGACTTTGGATCTTTCATGTGGTTTTCATGCCACTCGGTAGTTCTGTAATTTCCTACTCTGTGTAAATCCGGACCTGTTCTTTTTGAGCCCCAAAGGAATGGTCTGTCATACGCATACTCTCCACTTAAAGAGTAGTGACCGTAACGGTCAGTCTCCGCTTTAAACGGACGAATAAGCTGTGAATGACAGGCATTACAGCTGTTTTTGATATAAACATCACGACCGGCCTGTTCTAACAGACTTATCGGTTTAGTTCCGATAACAGGACGAGAAGCCTGTGCAAAGTTTGGAACGATTTCAATCAAACCCGCAAACGCAATTACTACAAATACACCTACCGCAAAAAAGAACGGGTGTTTTTCTAACCAATGAAACATAATATAATCCTCCCTTTCTTAAGCGCCCATAGGCGAAGCATTTTGTAATTCAGACTCTTCCACAGGACGAGACGACATAGTTTTGTAAATATTATAAGCAAACATAAAGAAACCGATAAGATATAACAATCCACCTGTACCACGTAAAGCATAGTAAGGATGCAATACATCAACAGTATCCATAAATGAATATGCCAGGTTTCCAAACTCATCGTGAGCACGCCACATCATACCTTGAGTGATACCTGCAATCCACATAGAAGTAAAGTATAAAACGATACCTAAAGTTTGAATCCAGAATTGTGCAGCCATAAGACTTTTAGAATACAGTTCACGTTTGAATACACGCGGAGCCATATGGTAAAGCGCAGCAATAATCATAAATCCGACCCAACCAAGAGTACCGTCATGTACGTGACCGACAATCCAGTCAGTAAAGTGTGCAATAGCATTAACAGATTTAATCGCCTGGATAGGTCCTTCCAAAGTTGAGAACATATAGAAAGTTGAAGCAAGAACCATAAACTTAATCAATGGAGATGCTGCAACCTGTTGCCATTCACCCTTCATTGTCAAAAGCATATTGATCGCTGAACCCCATGACGGTAAAATAAGAATTACCGAGAAAACAGAACCCATAGTCTGCATCCAGTCAGGAACAGTTGAGTAAAGAAGGTGGTGACCACCGGCCCAAAGATATACAAACATTAAACCCCAGAATGCAAGTAAAGACAATTTATAAGAGTAAATCGCCTGTCCGGACTCTTTTGGCAAAAAGTAATAAATCATAGCAATAATAGGCACAGTAAATACAAATGCAACCGCATTGTGTCCATACCACCACTGTACTAGCGCATCATTAGTACCTGCATACATAGAAATAGAGTGATACCATGCACCGATTCCTGTCTCACCTGCTGCAGAAGTTGCCAGCATTGTAGGAATTTCCATATTGTTAAACAGATACAACATAGCCACACCCAAGAAAGTAGCAATATAATACCAGATAGAAATATATAATGATTTCTCACGGCGAATACCGATAAGACCGAAGATACTTACACCCCACAGTACCCATACAACAACAATGGCTATATCAATAGGCCATTCGAATTCAGCGTACTCTTTTGAGGTAGTAATTCCCATAAACAGTGAAACAACAACTGCCGCAACACCGATAACATATAACCAAAATTGAAGTTTACCGATAAACATCAGAAATTTAGATTCTGCCATAGATACTTTCAGTACCCTCTGACCAACATAATACCACGTAGCAAAAATACCACTTAACGTAAAACCAAATGCAACTGCGTCAGTATGCAATGGACGAAGACGACTAAAGTTTGTATATTCAGCCAAACCTGCACCAAAGATTGTATTCAATCCAGGGAATGCAAGTTCAAATGCAATAAATACACCGATACTCATACCAACAATTCCTAAAACAATTGTTGTCAACATGAACATCTTTGCAACCGTATAGTCGTACTCTAATGGACGATTCTCCATATATAGCCTCCTTAAGATTCAAAGCAATTAAGTCTTTAAATGTATAAATACACTCAAAAGACTAATCAACATTTGTATATTAACAATAGATTTGTTTAATCTATCTTAAAAGTGACATAAAAATGACACTTTTTTTAATATCATTCTAAAAGGAAGCAATTAATTAGGAATTATGTGTTTGCTATAAGAAAATTACGAAAAAAGAGAGAGTTTTATCTTCTTATCAAAGATAAAAACTCACTGAATATATAGCGGCTCTCTTTGGGACCGGGGGAAGCTTCCGGGTGATGCTGGACTGAAAATACAGGCGCTTCATGATAACGTAAGCCTTCAATGGTTCCGTCAAAAAGATTTGTATGTGTCACCTCTGCAATCTCTGTAATAGTGTCCGGAACGTTATAGTTATGATTTTGTGCTGTAATCTCAACCAGTCCGGTTTTTTCGTTTTTGACAGGATGGTTGCCACCGTGATGTCCGAACTTTAATTTAAAAGTATCATATCCGTGAGCAATTGAGAGCAGTTGATGCCCCAGACATATTCCGAACATCGGCACTTTTGCATCTATAAGCTTTTTAATCTGCTCCTGTTCGCGTTTAAGTACCAGCGGATCACCGGGACCGTTTGACAAAAAGACGCCGTCAATTAATTTTGCATGATATTTTTCTATCAGGTCTTCGGCTATAAAATCATTTGGGATGACTTCTGCCTCGATGCCTGCACTCACAAGTTCATTTAAAATATTACGCTTGACACCAAAGTCAATGACAACGATTTTTGCCTCTGCTTTTGGTGCTTCGTCATACTTGAATGCTCTGTATGAAAAAGTGCTTGAAGTATGCTGATACGGCTCTTTTGTGCTGACCTGTTCTATATAGTTTACATCTTCAATGCGGGAAGCGTTTTGGAGAATCTGTTTCAGCTCTTCTTTGTCGCTTATTAATGTTGAAGCAACCATCATCATGGAACCTTCGCTTCTGAGCATTTTTGTCAGATAGCGTGTGTCAATATCACAAATACCCATCACACTGTTCTCAATCAAAAAATCATGCAAGGAGTTTTGTGCACGAAAATTTGAATAACGCCCCTGGTACTTTCGCACTATCATTCCCTTGGCATGCGCCTTGGCGCTCTCCATATCCTGCTCATTCACACCGACATTTCCGATCTCCGGCATTGTAAAAGTAACAAACTGTCCGGCATACGAGGGATCACTCATTATCTCCTGATAGCCGCTCATTGAGGTATTAAAAACGATTTCGCCGACCTCTGTTTTGTCTGCACCAAAACTGTTTGCTTCCAAAAAAGTACCGTTCTCCAAATATATCCAGGCTTTTTTCAATGAATAACTCATACGCTTACTCCATTCCTCTTTTCATTAATTCTTCTCTGTAAAGTTTTTCATGCAAGATGTCAAACTCATCTGTTCCGGGAATAAATTTTCTCTTGTACGAACGAATTTTGTCCATTACGGCATCTTCAATTTCCGACGCATCCGCAATAAAAGAAGTAATGGCATTGTAAATAATATTTTTAATACGATTTTCCGTTACTTCAAAATGAATCAAATCTTCTTCATAAAGTTCATCAAGAATTTTGTGCGATATATCCGAGTACCGCTCCTCATAATCTAAAATCACCCCGTATTCGGGAGCCAGTTTTTTCTTAATCATAAAGAAAAGCTGTCTCTCGTCTGCAAGCATAAACTCAATCTCTTCTTCATTGTCCATACAGATCTCATCTACTTTTTTCTCAAGAGCCATCTCCTGCTTGACATTCTCTTCCAATACTTTCTGTGCCTCAAGTGCGACATTTTCAAGCCCTTTTGTCATTGTAACAGCACCGCTTTTGTTTAAATCAACAGCAATTTTATTTGCGATATGGGGAATAGTTTTAAGAGATATTTTCATAGATTCAGCCTGCTTATAAATTAAATTTAAGTATTTTACAATTATTTAGCTAATAGTTGCGTTAACTTTGATGCTTTTTTTGGATCCATCTTGGTTAATATTTTTCCTACTACTTTTGGTTTGAGAGACTGCAAAATAGCCACTGCTTCTATTTCGTCCATGTCCGAGAGTACATTTGCCGCAGCCCCTGCTTTCATTTTTGCAAATGTTTGCGATATTTTATTCATCTTTGTCGATTTCAGCTCTTTGAGAATTTGCGCATCTTTTTCAAGCATTGCTTTTATTTTCTTCTCTTTTTCGCTGATCTGCTCCAGTTTGGCATTCACTTCCTCTTCTTTCAAAGAAAGTTTTGCCTCTTTTTGTTTCAATAACTCTTCAGTAGCCGTTTTCAAGGCATTTAATGCCTGTTTTTGCTCATCTATACGTTCAAGTTCAACCAAAAGTTCATTTTTTCTTTCGTTGAATATTTGTGTGCATTCAAAAAGTTTGTCACTGTTTTGTATCGAAAAAAGTGAAGAGCAGAGAAATGCTGTAAGTAAAAGATATCTCAAGAGGCTTCCTTGCTTTTGTTTGTATAGGTCATTAGAGCAATTTCATCCAAATCTTTTGCCTCTTTGATTTTTATTTTTTTGAGTGCTTTTTTTATCTCTTCATATTCTAAATATTTATACTTTTCATACTCTGTCATGTTTTTTTTCAATGCCTCTTTTGCCTGTTCTACTTCGTTTTTTGCATATTGCAACCATTCCTGGTTATGCTGTATCACGGCTCTTTGTGCATCCAAAAGTGCCCTTCCTGCCATAAATTCTGCTATTTTTCCATGTGAGGGGAGAGAAATTTCCTGCAAAAACGCCAGAGAGTCTTCCAGCGCTTTTTTTGCTTTTTGCAGGTTTGTATTTGCCTCTTGCAAAACACGTTCACTCTTTTGCATAATGTTTTTCTTTACATGTACCAAAGAGGTAAAACGTGTTTTCACGGCGTATCCTTATAAAATTATTGTATCTTCTCTTTCCGGTGATGTAGAAATTATACCGACTTTTGTTTTACTTATCTCTTCAATAAGTTTCACATAATCCTGCGCAGATGCCGGCAACTCTTCAAAAGTTCTCACGCCCACTGAATTGTCCCAGCCTTTAAAAGTTTTGTAAACCGGTTTGACATTTTCCAGATCAATCGGTACATAATCTATAGTCTTGCCCTTATATTCATAGGCAACGCAGACTTTTACCTCATCAAAACCGTCAAGAACATCAAGTTTCATCAGTGCAAGTTCGTCACATCCGTTCAGACGGCTTGCATAACGGGTTGCAACCGCATCAAACCAGCCACAGCGTCTTGCCCGGCCTGTAGTCGTTCCAAACTCATTCCCTTGTTCACCAAGACGTCTACCGGCTTCACCAAGGTCTTCACTCGGAAAAGGCCCGTTACCCACACGGGTACAATAGGCTTTGACTATCCCTGTCACTTTACCGATATCTTTTGCATTTAAACCCAGACCTGTACATGCTCCCGCACTTACGGTAGACGAAGAGGTCACATACGGATAGGTTCCGTGGTCAATATCAAGCATTGTTCCCTGTGCACCCTCAAGCAACACACGTTTGCCTTCACTGTCCAGAGCCCGCCATACCATCTGTGTTGTATCCGTAATATAAGGTGCCAACTTTTCTTTATAGCCTTTAAGCTCTGCCAAAAGTTCCTCTTTTTTCGGTGCATGCAGATCCATAACATCAAAAATAGGCTTGTTAAGCGCAAAATAGTCCAAAATAGTCTGACACAACTTCTCAGGATCCAGCAGTTCGCCCACACGATGTCCGATGCGGTTGATTTTGTCAGAGTAGGCAGGTCCTATCCCTTTTCCTGTTGTTCCAATTGCTTTATCGCCTTTGAGCTTCTCTTTTGCCTGGTCAATCTCTGCATGGTATGCAAGATTGAGATGTGCTTTATCTGAAATATAAAGACGTCCCTCAAGATTTTCAAACTGCTCCATCTCTTTGATAATAGAAACAGGAGAGAGAACAACACCGTTACCCACTACATTGACGGCTTTTGGATTCAAAACACCCGAAGGAATGAGATGCAGTGCATATTTGACTCCGTCCACCCAAATCGTATGTCCCGCATTGTGCCCGCCCTGGGAGCGACAAACCATATCATATTCCATTGCAAGTTTATCAACAATCTTGCCTTTGCCTTCGTCTCCCCACTGGATTCCGACGATCACATCTGCTTTATTTGTATACATATTTTCTTTTCCTCTTTTTCTATTGCTCTAATGCTTCACACAAAGTATCTGTATAAATTGCAAACCCTACAGATGTTAAATCTGAATCTTTATATCTTCCGCCCCGTGCATAGACTTCATTGCCTACTATGCATCTGAAAAACAGCTCATCATAATAAAGCATTTTTGCATAATACATTGGTGCCAAAACAGCATTTTCACAGGCAATTTCCGCGCACAGTTCTTTCATCTTCAAGAGTTCTTTTTTGATTGCTTCGGGTACCTTGTGAAGCACATCATCTATCTGCTCCACATACTGCAGATAAACAAGTTCGCTCAGCCATTCGACTTTGAGATTCAAAAACTTGTCAATGTTGATATGTCTGAAATCATCTATAGTCAGTTCATCAAACATTGCAACCAGCAACTCGGGTATCTTAATATTGGAAATCTGCATCAGAGGCTTTACATGTAAGCGTTCAAAAATCTCTATTGCCAGTGTTGCCACACAAGAGAGTTTTTTCTCCCCCATAAATTCCACACCGACCTGATACTGTTCGTTTGTCGGGTAGGTAAACACAGGTTGGATATAAAACCACTTTTTCTGTTTCGTATTGCTTCCGAGTCTTTTTTTTATAATGCGTACAACATCTATTGTCGAGTCTGCACGTAAAGAAAGCGCATTGTTCTTTTCATCATTTATACGAATCAGCTCTCTTTGATCTGCAATACTCTGATGCTGATGGTAGGAAAACACAGGAGTTACTATCTCTTCGTAGCCATTTGCATCAAGAATATCACTTGCAGTTTTTTCTATCTGGCGTTTTATCTTGGCGGATTTGCCAAAATAAAGCTTTGAACCATTGGGTATTTCATGTTCAAGTATCATTTATACCTCTTTTTTTTCTAATGCGGTTTTAAAATAAACCTCATTATAGACTTTTGAAGCAATGCCCGCATACTCCAAACGTCCCAAACGGTGCAAGATCAACTCTATCGCATTGACAACCCAGAGAGATTCATGCGGTGCAATCAAGCCCATCTGGTTTATACGGAATATTTTACCTTTTAAATGGTCCTGTCCGCCGGCTACATTTACCCCGTACTCCTCTTTTAAAGCGGAGCGGATTTTTGCCGCATCTTTGTCATCAATGGTTGTCATACTTTTAGCAGGCACTTTGGGGTAAGAGTGCAAACCTATCGCTTCGAGTGCCGCTCTTGTCGCTTTGGCACGTCTGGCTGTATTGCAATACAGCACGCCGAATCCGCCCTCTTTTTTTATTGTCTCCAAAACTTCCAAAAGACCGATAACAAGTGTCGTAGCAGCAGTATAGGCTGTCGTGTTCTGGCGCTGTTTTTTGATTTCGGACGCAAGGTTAAAATAGTAGCCTTTGCCCTCGCCGATTTTATCTATCGCGGCATTGCTGAGTCCGATAATGGCAAGTCCAGGAGGCAGCATAAGTGCTTTTTGACTGCCTGCAATCAACGCATCAATATTTGTCACATCTATACGTTCAACACCGACAGCGGTAATCCCGTCCGCAATAATCATAATATCCGGATTGATTGCCTTGAGCGCCTCTGCTATCTCTTCCACGGGATGCCTCAGTCCGCCCGCACTCTCAGAAATCTGCACAGCCACAGCATCAATGTCGCTGTTGGATTTTACAGCGGCAACAACATCTTCAACACTGACAGGTGTGTCCCACTCATTTTTTATCTCAATATTTTTGAGTCCGTGTGCTTTGGCAATTTTTCCAAAACGCTCGCCGAATTTTCCTGAATTGACACTTAAAATTGTATTTTTACACAGGTTGACTACTGTTGCTTCCATAGCGCCTGTTCCGCTTGATGCAATCATAACAACTTCATCAGTAGCAAAAAGTTCAAAAAGATGTTTTCGTGTTTTTTCAAAAATAGCTTCAAATTCAGGGGTACGATGGTGCATTGTCTCATCAGCCATGGCATTTCTAACATTTTGCGGTACTGGTGTAGGACCGGGTGTAAAAAGTAACATATGTAATTTCCTGTGAGTTTTAGGTTGTTTAAAAATAAAACCTCGTATTATATCGAAATAAGTTTAAATTTTAAAAAAGAAGGTTCTTTCATGACATTGTCTGACTCTGTTTTACTAGGTATAATTGAAGGTTTTACCGAATTTCTTCCCATATCTTCAACCGGTCATCTGATTGTAGCGAGTCAATTTTTGGGTATAGACCAGACAAATGTCACCAAAGCGTATGAAGTTATCATCCAGTTTGCAGCTATTTTGGCTGTTGTTCTCAACTACAGAGAAAAATTTACATTCAAACATATTTCATTATGGACAAAAGTTTTTCTTGCCTTTTTGCCTATCGGTATTGTCGGTTTCATTTTTTCACACCAGATCAAAGCACTTTTCAGTATCAATATTGTTGCGATTATGTTTATCACAGGCGGAATTATATTTTTGATTGTCGAAAAATTTTATATTCCCAAAGAAAAAAAACTTACAGAAGATGTCGAAGATATTACACTCAGGCAGTCTTTGTGGATTGGTATTGCACAGATTTTTGCACTCATCCCCGGAACTTCACGTGCGGGAGCAACAATCATCGGGGCCTTACTGGTCGGTTTGAACAGAAAGGCCAGTGCGGAATTCAGTTTTTTGCTTGCTTTTCCCGTAATGAGTGCCGTGAGTGGATATGATCTGCTCAAACATTATCATGAATTTTCTTCTGCAAACATCGAAGCTTTGGCGGTCGGCTTTGTTGTTGCTTTTGCTGTTGCCTATCTGACAATCAAGCTCTTTTTGAAATTTTTGGAAAAATTCACCTTTGTTGCCTTTGGTGTATACAGAATTCTTTTTGGTGTGATACTTTTAACGCTATTTAACTAATGGTACACTTTTTGCTGAGTCTCTCCTGTGAGACATTTTAAATCTATAAGGAGATATCATGCAAAGAATCAGCCGATACAGCGATCACTTACATGTATTACTCAGTAAATTAGAAAAAACATTCTATCTGGCAAGCCGTAAATTCTTATAAGCTTTTTAAAATTTTACCCGCCAGTTTTAAAGCCTGGGAGCGGTGAGAAAGCTCTTTTTTGACTTTTTCATCCAACTCGCCCAGTGTTTTTTCATACCCCAGCGGTACAAACATCGGGTCATATCCAAAACCGCCTTCCCCTTTTGCCTCAGTAATCGCCTCTCCGTGCATCCATCCGTGTACTGTTTTTTCAATGCCTTTTGTTACAATGGCAATGGCTGCCGTATAATGTGCAGGAGAGTTCGTCACACCTTTTGCTTTGATATCCTGCATAAGCTTGTGCAGGTTCTCTTTGTCATCTGCCCCTTCTCCTCCGTATCTGGCACTGTAAATTCCCGGTGCACCTTCAAGCACATCCACACTTATGCCACTGTCATCAGCCAGTACAATTGCATTTTCATTACCCAAAGCCTTATAAACCGCACGTGCTTTAATCAGTGCATTCTCCTGAAAAGTATCGGCATCTTCTATAATTTCAAAAGCATCGATTAAATCTGTATAGGGCACTACTTCATATTCACTGCAAAGTTCTTTGATCTCTCTGACTTTTCCCTTGTTTGATGTTGCTAAAACCAGTTGTTTCAATTTCTTTCCTTAAATTATCTTTTAAATTATATTATTTATCTTTTGCAAATCAATTATAAATAATAGTTGCTCTATAATTACAAAATTATACACTAAAACAAAAGGATTTTTATGTTCAAAAAAGTTTTACCACTCTCCAGTATTCTTTTTCTCAGATTTTTAGGACTTTTTCTCGTTTTACCGGTTCTTTCCGTTTATGCTCTTGACCTGGAAGGGGCCACACCTTTTCTTGTCGGTGTTGTTGTCGGCGGCTATGCCCTGACACAGGCTGTTTTTCAGGTTCCTTTTGGAAGCATGAGTGATAAAATCGGAAGAAAACCGACGATACTCTTCGGTCTGATCATCTTTTTGGTCGGTTCGCTTATCTGTGCCTACTCAACAGATATATACACCTTGATGTTTGGGCGTTTTTTGCAGGGAGCCGGCGCTATCGGTTCTGTTGTCACTGCTATGATTGCCGATTTGGTTGAAGAGAAGCAGCGTGGCCATGCCATGGCGATCATGGGCGGGTTTATCGCTATGAGTTTTGCTGCTGCTATGGCACTCGGTCCGGTTATCGCCGCAGAATTCGGCATCAGTGTTATCTTCGTTATTACGGCGATTTTATCACTTGTTGCCATTGTTATTCTATTTGTCAAAGTACCGACACCGCCAAAGATAAAACATATCTACCACGGAAAAACAAAAACTGCAGATATACTTAAAGATCCGAATCTCTTAAGTATGATTATCATCAATGCAATGCAAAAAGGTCTGATGACTGCCGCATTTGTCATTATTCCCGTCTTTTTGACCAAGCCGGAATACGGTTTTGGCTGGGAAAAGAGTGATCTGTGGATGGTCTATGTGCCTGCAATGATCGCAGGACTTGTTGCGATGGGACCGGCTGCTGTATTTGGAGAAAAAAGAAATATTCCAAAACAGATCTTTTTACTCTCTATCATCCTGTTTATCGCTTCATTTGTGATGATGGGAACAACAACTTCAAGTGCCGTATTTATTACTGCCGTTATCTTCTTTTTTGTAGCCTTTAATATGATGGAACCGCTTGTGCAGTCTATGATCAGCAAGTTTGCCAAAGTACACCAAAAAGGTGCCGCTTTGGGTATAGCAAACTCTGCGGCATATTTTGCAACCTTTTTGGGCGGTACCTTTGCCGGACTCTATCTTGATGTCAGCTCCAGAGAGACTTTGGGACTCACCATCGGTGCCATTGGTCTTTTATGGCTTCTGTGGACACTCTTGAAAATGAAAAATCCTACAAGATATTCTCATTTGATTATTCCACAAAATGAAGTGGACTTTGATAAACTCAATGCCCTGGAAAGCGAACATATTGCAGAGTGGTTCATCAATGAAACAGAGCATGTCGTCGTCATAAAATATGCAACGGAAAAACTCGAAGAAGAGACTCTCAAAGCACAGATAATTAAATAATACTTGACATATATCATCTTCTAAAGAACAGGAATAAGTTAGAATAATCAAAAAGGGATTTGCCTATGCGATTATTCTTCTTATCAGTCACGCTTGTTTTGGGCCTGCTGAGTATAACCGGATGTGAAAAAAAGTCTGCCGTACAGGCCCACGAAGTCCATTTTGACAGAGATATGTGTGCACGCTGTGCAATGGTTGTCAGTGACCGGAAAAACACGGTCCAGGTCATCAACCCCTCAAACGGAAAATATTACCCCTTTGATGATATTGGCTGCATGGTTCTTTGGTTTCATGATGAACAGATTCCCTGGAAGGACAAAGCTGTTATCTGGGTGACAGATGCAAAAACAGGAAAATGGATTAATGCAAGAACTGCCTACTATGACACTGAAAACATTACCCCAATGGCATACGGATTTTCTGCTCATGCTTCCAAAAATGATATAGCAAAAGATCAGGAGATTATAGATTTCAATGAAGTGCTCAGACGTGTCAAAAAGATCGGAAGATAGGTTTTTTGTCCTCCATAATTAAATCCGGCTCGATAAAAGGAGCAAGTTTGAGCAAAAAATCAAGCAGACTCATCACCGGAGCCGCGTAAAAGAACTTGACTTTGTTGTTCTCCTGCCACAGCAGATCAGCATGCTGGTAGACACGGTAGGGTGTATCGCCTATACCGTCACTGTTTGCATCAAAACCGTCATACCTGTCCCAGTAATTATACTCCACAACATTGGAAGCATCAAAATCACCTCCGATATCCTTGAGCACATCATCAATATTTCCAAAAAATTTATTATGTACAATCATGTTGTCTCTGATAGAGGCGTGAAAATGCAGTGCTTCGGCATTATAGGCTATTTCATTGTTTTTAAAAAAGCGTTTCATTCCCCGCGCTTTTTCAGCCCCTTGAATATAAATACCTTTTGCGTTATAACGCACACTGTTGCCTGTAAATACAAAATTGGAAACACTGCCTATCATCACGCCGATTCCGGCTGCTCCTGTTGAACTGTAAATTTTATTTGCAATAACCTGCGTATCTTTTGCACCCATAAACATCATGCCCACAGAATTATACATGTAGCTGTTGTTTTTAAATATATTTGCATTACTGAGTTCGAGATGTGTTGCAAACCTGTTATGTGCAAATTTATTTTTCTGAAAAAGATTATGATGCGAATAGCGCAGTGTCACATCCCGTGCATCATGAATGTTGTTTGCTTCAATGGTGTTGTAGTGCGAATAGTACAGCTTCAAAGCATTTCCGCGCAAGGCAATATCATTTTTTGCAACAGTGATATCATTTTGCAAAACCAAAGAGTTTTGCACCATATCCATGTCAATTCCATACAATACATTTTTCAGTGTACAGTGGCTGATTTCACAGTACTTTACCTGTTTCAGGCTAATTGCTGCATCAATAGAGCGCATGTTTTTTCCGCTGTTTGTGATAATTATGTTTTTTAAACGTACATGTGCGCTTTGTATCCTGACAACAGAACCTCTTCCTTCTCCCCTGATTTCAACCTGATTGCCAACCCCGATAATTGTCAGCGGTTTCTTAATAAGAATATTTCCATGATAAATACCGTTTTGAAGCTTAATGACGGCACCCGCGGATGCCTGATCAACAGCTTCCTGCAAGGAGTTTGCAAAAAGAGAGGAGATAAAAATTACAAAAAGTATGAGGAATTTCATTCTGTTTTGTACCTCAACATCAGTAAAACTTGTGAATCTCTTCCATAATATCTGCAAATTCTATTGTTTCGCCTTTTTCTTTTAAAAACGAGATAAGATATTTTTCGCTTGCTGCAAGACCCTCTTTTTTCTCTATTTCCAAAAGTCTGGCATACAGGTCCGCTATGATTTCAATAACATGCCTTGATATGGTCTTTCTTGAAGCATGATACCCTATGATTTTCCCGGTGTCTGTGTCTTTTCTGATTTCAAACTCGGTAAATATCCAATAGTAGCGCCCGTCTTTTGCCAGATTTTTCACAACAGCATTAATGTTTTTTCCCTGTTTTATCGTCTCCCATAACAGTTTAAATACTACTTTTGGCATATCCGGATGGCGCACAATACTGTGAGGCTGTCCCAACAGTTCTTCTTCCGTATACCCTGAAACTTCCTGAAAATAATCATTGGCATAAGTGATCTTTCCTTTTTCGTCTGTTTCACTGACGATGTATCGTTTCGGATCCAGCTGAATCTCTTCATCTATTGGTGTCGGTTTTGTCATTTTTTTCTCCTACAGGCTGTCGTTGAGCCAGTTGATAAGTCCTCTGTTAATCTCTCTGAATCCGAGAATGCGTTTTCCCTTGTGCCTTTTTGCAAACTCTTCCGCTCTTTTATATGAGTCAAAAGGCACCAGGTCATCACCCGAAGGAGAGGTCGTATCACTTCCGTACACATAAAAGGCACCTTTGGCTTTGATAGGTTCTGCCGTTGCAAAATCAGTCACATAGATGTTTTTGAAATCACTCTCCTGTTTTATGCCGTATTCAGGCCATGCGGCAGGCCGAAAATAAAATTCAAACATGGATTTTGGAGAAACAAAAAATATTTTCTTTCCGCTTGCCAGTTCTATCTTCGCGACCCATGTCGGATATTTATAGACTTTCATCTGTCTTATCAGCCCTGTCGTATTTTTGTCATAATTCATCTCATACGAAAACAACAGTGTTGTAAACAGGACCATACTCATAATTTTTTTCATAACAGCTCCTAGACCAAATCTTTTTTCTCAAATATTTTATATCCAAGATACGCAAACCCAATCCCCAAAACAAGAGGATACCCAATAGCAAGCAGTACAAAAGTTGTCTGACTTACAGAGTCAAGTATATAATAGGCAACCGGGCCCATCACTGTCAACTGTGGATCAAACAGTGATATGGCTGCCACCCGGAAAATCTCCATAGGGTTTAACAGTGCTATGGTGATAATCAAACCTTCACTAAAACGCTCCTGCATCATCAGTGATATAAGGGCAATGTCTATAAATGCCAGTAAAAATATCCAAATAAAAAATGCGATACCCAAAGCCACTTCGGAAGATTTTACAAAAGAGGAGATAAAAAAAGCAATGCCCAAAAATGTGGCACTCATCGCAAACAAAAGCCCGGTATACAAAAAGAAAATACCCCAGGGAATTTCGGCTCCCTTAAAAGCACCGTAGACAACGGCAATCACCATCGCAAAAACAACAGGCAGATAGACGGTAATAAAACGCCCGATAATCTTCCCCCAGTAATACTGCTTTAAAGAGATAGGAAAAGAGAGCATATACTCCAAAATATGACTGTCTCTGTCCCCCGAGATGGAACGAACCGTAGTAATCAAAATAAATATAGGCAAAATAACAATCGTTATCTGAATATACATCAACAGCAGACGGCTCAGCCCGCTGAATCCCATTACCTGCGATTCCGTCACCCCTGCAATAAAAAACAGGGCAATCAGACCGCCAAACACAAGGGAATAGACTAAAAACCATTTCGCCCGGATTGACTCTTTTAAATCCAAGTATGCAATTAAATATAAATTTTTCATTTAAAATCTCTCATCTGATACAATTTTTCCCATATCCATATAGATCTGCCTGTTGACCAACTCTCTTACCTCTTCAAGCCTGTGCGTTACAAAGAGCAAAACCTTCTCCTGCTCATTTTGCCTGAGCAGTCTGTAAAAATCATCTCTGGCTTTTGGATCAAGGTTTGCCGTCGGTTCATCATATATGATAATGTCACTCTTCTTTGCCAAAGAGATTGCGATAAGAAGCTTCTGTTTCATTCCTCCGCTGAGTTTGAAAAATGATTTGTTCAAATTGGCATTTATATCGAGTTTCATTTCATTCGCATAATGTTTCACCAACTCTTTGTCCACCTCGGCACTCACACAGACATACTGTATCAGTTCGTCAATACTGAGCTTGATAGGCGGAGGAAGCTGCGGCACAAAACTGATATGGGACAAAACATCGACTCTCTTTTTTACGGGATTCAATCCGTTAATCAGCACCTCTCCGGCATCAGGATGGTAATATCCCAAAATCGAACGGATGAGTGTTGTTTTTCCTGCACCGTTTGCGCCCATAAGTGCTATGGATTCGTTTTTCCTAAATTCACAGCTGACATTGTCAAGGGAAATATTCTGTCCGAATTTTTTTGTTACATGGGATATCTGAATCATAATTTACACCAAACTTTTTAATCGAAAATCGAAATTGAGCGCATCTTCATGGCAAACATCTATACATCTTCCGCATAAAGTACAGTCCGCACCCGTAATGTACTCTCTTGTGATGCCTTCTTCTTCTCTCTGTTTGTCATATTTTGCCTTTGTGATTTCCAAAACCTGATTTTCAAAACAGACATCATGACAGACCATACAGTGGTCACAGTTGTCATTCCATTCAACACGCAATGCGGAAACTTTTCCTATCATACCATAGGTTGTGCCTATCGGACAGATATATGTACACCAGGCCCGGCGTGAAAAAAAGACCTCAAAAGCCAGCACCACCAAAACCCAGACAAGTGCCAGACTCCAGCCGTACGCAATTGCACGGGAGAGTATTCCCACGACATTAAATGTTTCAAAAACAAGATAGCCGCTTGTAAATGAGAGTATAAGAAAAATCACCCAAAAAGCATAACGGATTCGATGATCAAACCTTCTCTCTTTTATAATTTTTTTATGCACCAGCGTATCATGCCATTTTTCGCCTATTTCGCTCAATATTCCATAAGGACAGACCCAGGCACAATAGCTCCTGCCCCCAACCAAAATATAAAACAGCACAATCGTACTCACACCGATAATGATGTTTATATGCAGATGGTGCTCTGCCATCAGCATCTCTAAAGTCGTAAAAGGATCAATCAGGTGAAAGCCTAAAAAACGTGAACCGTTTAATGTTCCTTCAAGCATTTGAATATCCACAGCAAAAGATAAAAAGAACATCAGATGAATTACTATAACAAGAATCCATCTTTTGGCTCTGTAGCTCAGAACCTTTTTCCCCTCTTTTGTTGTGTTATAGAATGTTGACCAGAAAGTTGTTCTTTTTATCGTCTCTCTATTATGATACTTATCCATTTTTATTCCTGTTTCACTGCTTGTGCTCTTGCCGGAAACTCACCTATTTCATTGGCAAACCTGCGTAAATCCTCTTGTGTCATATGAATTAAAAGCCCTTTCATCACCAGGTTTTCTTTTCTTCCCGATTTAAAGTCTTCAAGTTTTTTGTAAATTGTCTCCGCACTTTGTCCGAAGAGCTTCGGTCCCATCAGTTTTTTCCCGTACTGCATACCGCTGCCGTCTACACCGTGACAGGAAGCACATTTGCTTTTGTACGCATCACTTACTTTAAAACCTGCAACATTGCCGGCCTTCTCTCGCAATGCACTTAATGCTTCGTTCTCTTTTTCTCTGTCACTCTTTTCCTGTGGTTGGCTCTCTTGCACAGCAGCCGTTCTGTTGCCGATATCTGCAATAATTTTTCCGTGTTCGCCTCCGTTGTATGCACCTCCGTTCATAGCCGTCCACGCCATCAGTCCAAAAATTACAAGTGTTAAGATTCCTACAATTATATTTTTCATTCTCTGCCCCTCATCTTGTTAATCTCTTTATTAAAGGCATATATTTCATCTGCCATAGCTCTAATCTGTTCGTCACTCATCATCTGGATAAGGTCATTCATCAAAGGATTGGACTTCTTTCCGGTTTTAAAATCCTGAATTCTATTGTATATATAGTCCGCTTTTCTCTCCAGAAGCGACGGCCCGATAACCCCGTTTGCATAATCATTGTGACAAGGTGCACATCTGACGATAAAGTTTTTGCTTAGTTTTTTTACTAGCATCGTGACCTGAATCTGTTCATAGGGGCTGCGTACATGTAAATTGGCATCAATGTCAGTACGCTTTTTTGTATTGACTTCCTGCACACTCTCTTTCTCTCCGTAATCATAATAAAACGAGTTATTCTGTGTTTTTCCATTCTCCTGCCGGGCCACTTTCACCGCATGCGCATTTTTATTTTCAACTATTTCAATCTTTGGACTGCTCTTTTGATTTTTAGCAGACAGAGATTGCTCTTTTTGTGATCTGTCCTCTTTTGAGTCACTGCATGCGCTTAAAAGTGTCAGCAAGACCAACGACGAAGTAAGAACAAAACCCTTCATACTCTTTTTTCTTTTATCTGTTTTCATGGGATTTCCTATGTTGTTTTTTCATAATACTGTTCGTATGTTACTCTTGGTTTGACGACTATCGACGGTTTTTGCGTCGGGCAGACCTCCTGACAGGCTCCGCATCCTATACACCCGTCATATATTTCAGGGCGCTTCCCTCCCTGCGCATCCGGAACCATAGCGATGGCACTTAAAGGATTGGGAACCGGGCACATATCGGCACACAGCGTACACTCTTTTCCCTCATACCCGTCAAATTTTTCAAGAAGCTGCAATTCCTGACTTGTCACATTGTTGACAGAGGCGGTAAAGGCTTTCATTTTATCATTGTAGCCTTTTGGTACCAGAGTATTTGTCATTGCCAGACAGGTATCGGGAAATTCCAGTACGGCAACTCCCATCTGAATATCTTCGGGTTTTGAGCAACTGTGGTCCAAAGCACCGCTTGGACAGGCCAGCACACAGGGAACGGCATCACAGGCATAACATCCCCGGATATTTGCATCTATGTAAGGCGTCCCTTCGCCTACTCCCTTGGCAATATCTGCCAGTTTTATAGAGTGGTAAGGGCACACCTGCAGACACTGCCCGCATTTAATGCATAAACCTAAAAACTCTTTTTCAGGAACCGCCCCCGGCGGACGAAGCCGATTCTCTTTTGCCTGCAAATACGGGCTCAAAACAATACCGCCTCCCAGAACCAGTCCCAAAACACCCAATGTAGAGTACTTTATAAATTCTCTTCTGTCTGTTTTTACTTGCTTTGCCATAGTGTTCCTTTTTTGTTAACTTGAGTCATAATGGTTTTACCACTCTTGGTTTCTTGTCTTCCATCAAAAAAAGCGGTTTCGTAAAAGGTGCCAGTTTTGCCAAAAAATTAAGAAGTGAGATAACCGGTGAAGCATAAAAAAATTTCACATTAGAGTTATAAACCCATAGTTGGTCAGCATACTGATACACTTTATGCGGTGTATCGCCTATGCCGTCGTGATTTTTATCAAAACCTTCATATTTGTCCCAGTAATTTCCCGATATTTCATTTTCGTTTGTCTTGCTGCCTCTGCTGTCATTGACAATATCCTCTATATTTCCCTGTATGATATTGTTTTTAATAATATTATTCTCACTCAGGGAGTGAAAATGCATTGCCTCGGCATTGTATAAAATCTTATTGCCCACTATTGTATTGTGTGTTCCCGGCTCAAAAGGGGATCTGTCTATATAAAGTCCCTGCGCACAGTAGATGACCGTATTGTCTTTTATCGTAAAATTGGATGCATCTTTTAAGCCTATGCCCATTCCTGTGGCACCCTGAGAGCTTTTAATCACATTGCCCACGGCTATGGAGTCTTGCGAATACATAAAAAATATACCCACAGAATTGAGCTCGTAGTAATTGTTTTTTATAATGTTTTTTCCCGCATACATAAAATGCAAAGAGTATCTGCCGTCTTTTCCAAAGTTCTCCTCAATCAGATTTCCGTGGGAGTACCAGACAACCATATCCCGTGATTTGATCAGTCTGTTGCCCCGGACAATATTGTCATTGGAATACCACAGCTTTAAGCCATCTCCTCTAAGCCCCAAAGCAAAAGGTTTTGAACTGATGGTATTGTTTTGAATGATAGAATTGTCGACCATTTGCAGATCTATGCCAAACAGACAGTTTTTGATTGTACAGTTGCTTATCTCGCACTGTTTGGACTCACTCATTGCAATAGCCGCATCAACATTCTCATGCCTGTCACCACTGTTGATGATCGTCAGATTTCTTAATGTCACATACGAGCTTTTGCTTGTTATGACCGTTCCGTTATTCTCTCCGTCAATAATTACACCTGCTTCCTGCCCTATGATTGAGAGCGGTTTGTTAATGACAACAGAGCCTTTGTATATACCTTTTGGGAGTTTTAAAATTGAGCCTGCAGGAGCTTTGTCTATAGCCTCTTGCAGAATATTTGCATTTAATCCGTTACAATACAAAAGCAATACAAATATTCTTAGAAGCATTTTATTTCTCTTCCATCTCTTTAAAAGCTTTCTGTTTTGCGAAAAAAGCCAAAATACTGAAAAAACTGATAAGCAACAGCATGTAAAAACCAATGGTTGGGTAGGAGTGTGTTGTAAACTGTGCTATTTTTCCGTCACCAAAAACAGTCGGCATAAAAGGCTTGATTTTAAAAGCACCCCAGTCATGCAGACTGTGCCCAAAATGATACAGCCAGTAGGAGTAATCAGCTATAAAGATAAGCGGCAGTGCGGCAGGAATCAGCATAATGTAATTAAAGATTTTTTTATCATAGGCAATAAACAAAATAATTCCCAAAGAAAGAAATAAAAGAGCATAAATTCCGATTGCACGTTCTATATGACCGCCTGCCCACATAGGGTCCATACCCACATAGTGGTTGATTGTGTTCATTTCATGTACTTCTCCACTGTATCCGTCAAAATGGAAAAAGACAGGTATCCCTTCCGGAAATGCCTCTTTCGGATAATTTGGAGCTTCCAGAGAAACCGCCCAGATAGGCAGAGATGCCGGACCGATTTCAGCCCCTTCTTCTATCATCTTCTCTAAATTGTTTCTGGCATCTTTAGGTGTTGCAACGCTTTTATATCTTCCTTTGTTGTATAGATTCCATACACTTTTACTGACCGATGAGACTTCATTTGCCTTCCCTTCTTCTATTTTATTCAAGGTTCCGTGAAAAGCTATCATTGGCAGTGTAAATGAAAATGTTAAAATCAGTAAAGCTATTGTGGCAAATATTTTGGCTTTTATGAGACTTGGATGCATATTTTATTCCTTTACTATAAGTGATTATAAACTTAAATATAGACTTAGTTAATTGTATCTAATTGTTTGGGGTAAATTTAATGATATATATCAATTTTTCATTGTGGAGGAGGAAAAAAAGCATTCCTCCTCCCTGTTGACATACTGTTGTGTTTAAAACAGATTTGCATTCTCATCGACCCATTTCAGGTATTCAATGATATTTTTGACTTCTTTTTCATTCATATGCTGATTCGGCATTTTTAGATTAAAGTAATCTATCATACTTTTCACATACGGATCATCATATTTGGATGCAGGATCCATAATGAAGTCTTTGACCCATTTCTCAGCATTTTCATGACGGAGTAAAACACCTGTGAGGTCTGGCCCAGAAGATACTTTACCGATAACATGACAACCGCCACATCCGCCTTCGCCAAATGCCCGTTCACCGGCAGCAGCAGCAGGAGACTGTTTTGTTGCAACTTTTTTCACTAACAAATCTTTGGCACGGATACCGACATCTGCCGTCTTGACCATATACTGCCAAATCATATTTTCAAAAAGAATTGCTTTTTCATAGTCGCCTTTTTTGACGGCTTCATCAGCTTTTTTCTTTTGTTCCGGAATTTTTCCGTACTGGTCAAGTGCATCTTCTACAAGTGCTTTGACTGTAGGATATTTTTCGTAATGATTTTCTTTTAGGAACTTGACAACAGACTGAATAACCGCATCTGTTGCATTGTTCACAGCTACAGTCTTTTCATACTCGGCTTTAAGCTCAGCTTTTGACATTTTTTTCATTTTAAGCTTTTGTGCGCTGACATATTTTTTGTTTGGATCTTTGACCATCAGATAACCCATCATTTCTAAGTGAAGGGCAGAACAAAACTCTGTACAGTAGTAAGGGAAGACACCCTCTCTGTCCGCTTTGAATTTAAGTTCTACAGTCTCTCCCGGTTCCAATGATCCGTGTACATTGTAGTTATCTACTGTAAAACCGTGTGTCTCATCTTCTGCTCTTTCAAGATTTGTCAGATAAAAGATTACAGTATCTCCTTTGTTCACAGTAATCCGTTCAGGATTAATATGGGAACGGACCAATGTACCGTAAATATATACTTTATTGCCTTTTCTTACAATTCTTTCCTGTCCTGCAAGCGTTTTTCCTACATGCATTTTACCCGTTTTCGGATTTGTACCCATTTTGTAGCGTACTTCAGTATGCAGTTTACTCGCACGAATTGCAACCGCCTGGTGTGGTTCACCCAACGGAATCGGCATATCATACAAAAGGTCCATTTTTTTGCCTCTGATATCAATCAGCTGGTGATTTTGCGGATGCAGAGGACCAACCGGATTAAATCTGTCAATAGCAAGTTTGTTCAAAGAAATTACATATTTTCCCTGCGGATCAGCCGATTTTCCTTCCATACTACACAGGTGTCCAACATTATAATGCACATTGACTTTGTCAAGGACTTTCAGTGTTTTGTAGTTCCATTTTACAATTTGTGAATCCACATAAAGTGACGTATAGATTTCACCGTCTTTCCAGTTTTTGCCATACTGGTTGTGCAATGGCCCAAGACCCAACTCTACCTGACCGTGTAAAGATTTTTTCATATCCAAAATAGGAATCCCGTAAGGATCTTTTCCTGCATATTCATGGTTATCAATCAGTTTTTTGATTTTACTCCATTTAAAAACAGAAGCATGTGTATCAAGTTTTCCACAGATAGTGATGTATTCACCATCAGGAGAGACATCAACACCGTGCGGAGATTTCGGTTCAGGAATTAAAAACAGTGCATTGTTGGCCACTGCCACACTCATAGGAATAACCTTCATTCCGTTGACAACTTTTACATTTTTTTTGTTTTTAGAAAGCTGGTAGAGTTTTTTCCAGTTGTATACATGTAAAAAGTCAGTATCATTTCTTGACATTCCTGCCTCAAACGGTGGCATTCCGACTTCTATACCGCCTGTGTACATCTCTGTATTGAAAGAGTTTGTAAAACCCCATCCAAAAGAGGCGCCTTTTCCGGCATCACTCAAATCCTGCATATAAGGAGGCATCTCAATCGTAAATGAATCTTTTGGTTTGATACGACCGATTTTTGGATCAAAACTCCATACAGTCACACCGCCCCGATATGTCTCTTTGTACTCTTCTATCGGGTGATAGTTATTGTCATACGGCGCAGCGTACTGACATGCTTCTAAAATATGTTTTGAGTTTGGCGTAAAGAAAGAGCCGCCGTGTTCTGATTTGAAAACAGGATTCACAACAATCTGTTTGGTTTCAAAATCATTTAAATCAATTACAGCCAGACGAGGATTTGCCTTATCGTTGATAATAAGCCATTTTCCGTCATACACCCCTTTTGTCTCAGAGAGTGCCGGGTGGTGCGTATCTCCCCAGGTGATTGATTTTCCCCGGATTTTTCCTTGTGCCAGGATTTTTTTGGAATCCTCGTCATATCCGTAGCCCTGCCATGGTTCCGGCGTAAATACGGCAATATATTTTAATATTTTCATAGATGGAACACCGTAGACAATTATCTGTCCGGACTGTCCACCAGAACTAAATACAATAAATTCATCTCTGCCACCGCTTGGTGTGTATGTTTTTGCAGCATGAATAATATCGTTTTCCGTAAGTCCCCTTGCCTTCATTACTTTTTGCAGTTCACCGCCGATAGCTGCCGACGCAACAGTCGCCATCAGTGAAGTGCCTAAAATAAGTGAAGTCAGCTTACTTAAATGAGTAGCCATTGTATTCTCCTTTTTTCTTTCATTTTGAGAAATTTTCCCAAATGATAGAAAAATCTTAATACACAAAGGCATCTAATAATTTGACCTTGGTCAAATTATTCAATTAGTTTTATTTTTTAAAGTTGTCCAAATGTATTTTCAGAGAATGGAGTTTCTGCAGAGATGTAGTGAGTTCTTCCAAAGATTCGATAAGGATATCCTCTTTTTTTACCAAATTTTTGTCAAGTCTGTTTTCTTCATCCATCACAGCAATTAATTCCAGCAAATCCTCTATACTTTTTTCTGTCTCTTCGAGTGATTTAGAAGCAGCCTGGATGGACTTGCTCGAATTTTCAATTGATTTGTCTATCTTTTGAACAAGAAAATTAAAAGCATCCGCTGCCTGTGTCACATCAGCAATACTGCTCTTTTCTTCTATCGGCTCCACACCAAGTACCGTTGATTTTTGCACAATTTTTTTAGAAGTATGGAGAAATTTCTGAATAAATCCAAGCAAAGATTTTAATTGGGAAAAAAGGTATAAAAGCAAAAGAAGCAAAACAACAAACAGCGTAACTTGAATAGTTTTATTTTTATGCTGCAGTGTGTCAAAATATTTTTTATGCATTTTTATCAGTTTGTTGAATTCTACTACAAGCTGCAGATTTGTATCATAGATATCTTTGACCAGTTTGTCAATTACAATGTTTGTATAACCGTTGTGTATCCGGGAGGCATCTCTGAATTTTTGCACAAGCAGATAAAAGTTATTCCACAGGGAAATAATTTTTTCCGACTCCTGTTTGATATCTTTTGAAAATATCTTATCGAGTATCTCATCTTTGTTGTTCATATTTTCAACAAAAGACTGTATATATTTGTCCAACTCTTCTACTGAAGCATCTTTGTTTTTATACATAAAAAAGATATTTTTCGCAATCTCCTGTGTAAATGCTTTTTGTTCATTAATCACTTTCAAAAGTCGCAAATTTGCTTCATTATGCGCAGCAATATGTTTGGAGTACAGGGCAAGCACTATGGAAAGAAAAAAAATCAATGCCCCTAGAAATTTTATTTTAGTCATCAATTTTATCCTTGTATATATTTTGCAAACCTCTTTGACTGATGATTTTTACCTGCCCGTGTATTATATCAATAATATTGTTTCGTTTTAATCTGTTAAGAACACGTGAAAGTGTTGCCGGCTGAATATGCAGCATCAGGGATATCTCATGGCGCTTGAGTTTGTTAAACATTTGCAAATCATCATAAAGCATCATGCTGACCTTCGAAACAGCATCAAAGATAAATTCCCGATTGATTAAAGATTGTAATTGTAATGATCTTTTTACAATCTCACCCGTAAATTCCTTTTGCAACAGATGTGTTTCTAAAAAATACTTCTTGAATTTTTGATAATTTATACTTAAAACCTGGGAATCTTCAATCAGCTGAATATTTGAAAAGGACCGGAGTTTTTCAGCATCAGTATCCGAAATCTCCGATATCATTGAATCTGCATATATGTAGTGCAGCACAACTTCATTATTGTGTTTGTCAATTTTATAGGCTTTTGCCATACCCTCGCACAGAAAAAACAGTTCATTACACTCTTCATTTTCATACTGAAGCATATACTCTTTTTTATAATGATGCAGCAAGGATATGGATGCAAGTCGCTCCAGGTCTTCATCTTCCAAAGAGGAAAAAAAATTCTGAGACCGTATGATATTTTTAATCGGCATAAGAGACTTATCGACTGGTTAGATTTGGGCATTTCTCTTGAGTGATTTTAAACCTGAACAATACCCTGCCTGTTTTTTCGCTTTTGTAAACATAAAGAGTATCAATTCCGGCAAGCAAAAATTTTTCTGAAGTTTTACAGACACCTGTCGTGATTGCTTTTTGCATTCTGCTGTGGTCTTCTTTTTGAACAGTTGCATCACTTTTTTTGCCGGTATCGATAACAAATGTATATACCAGCGTGTTCTTGTCATTAATGATACTTGTGACAGTAGTATATCTGTCGACTTTTTGAGGCAGTGTTTTGGACATCTCTTTTGCCGCGAGCGCAGCAATTTGAATATTTTGTTTTTTCAATTCTTCTAAAGGAAATTCCTGTGTATCCAATTCTGGTGTTTGCGCTATTGCAAACTGGAATAAAACTCCAAACAGTATTGCTATTCTCTGTATCTGCTGCATATCTATTTCCTTTTTTAAGGAATATTATACAGAAGAAAATCCGGTGAAAAGATGATATTTATCAATAAATATTATTCTTGCAGCTGTTGCAGATCCGCTTCATCAAACTCTTGGCGAAGAGGAATAACAATACTCACAATAATAAGAACAATACCAAAAATAAAGACACTTAAATTTTCATGTCCCTGAAAGTAGGATACCAAGGTTGTTTTTCCAAGACTCTCACCCATGATTTTTTTAAAAAAATCGAAATAAACAGTAAAGACCAGCCCGCCGAATATTCCGCCGATGGCTCCCACAAGAACATCAATGCGCCCTTCTGCAATAGATACGGGACCGGTTCCCGGACATTTTCCCAGTATTGCCATAGAAATACCAAAAATCGTACCGCCTATAATCAGTCCGCCTAAGATGATCGGCTTTGGATGGTACGATGCATATCCCGCTTCCACCATAAAATAGAGTCCTATAGAGGCTAAACCTATTGCCAAAAAGAGCATTTTAGGCACCACTGTATCTCTGAGCATTGCAAAACCGGCAATTTTTTCAAACTTGTCCACCCTGCTGTACTGAATCAGTACACCAAACACAAGCCCTATCATAAAAACGACAAATACCGAACCGTGGGATTCATTGGAGACAGTCGTAAACATGTTTAAGATTCTATCAAACATCATTTGCCTCACTTTTATAAAATACTTTTCCTGTAATAATCAGACTTAAAAGAACTACTCCGCCAAAAATCATACTGCTTATAGCCGTCTGTGCCATCCCGCTTAAAAAATGCCCGCTTGTACATCCGCCTGCCAGGCGTGCACCTATTATAAGAAAAAAACCGCTGATAAAACTCCAAACAAGCCGTGATATGACTGAAGAGTTTTTATATTTTTTCCAGCCTGTGGGCATAATACTCAAACGAAAAGTTTTTGTGACAAAGACAGAGGTCAAAAAACCGCCTGTCAGAGCACCCAAAAGCATTACCCCTTCCCAGGCACCGGCAAAATGTACCTCTTTGAGATAAGGGTATTTTTCGGGACTTAAATCAAAAAGTATCCCTGCGAAATAAGGCACATAGGTTGATGCTCCAAAAGGCCTGTTTGCTCCAAATACTGAAAATGTAAACAGTACCAATAACGCCATTAAGATTCCGGCTAACCACCACGGCATACGTCTAATCATAATAATCCTTATATAATAAATTACATGTAATTATAATACTATTTTTGTTAATTGATTGTTATCTTACTGATAAGAGAAGAAAATAATAAAGCCTTTAGGCTTTATTATAGAAGAAAATTGAAAAAAAGTTACTTCTTCGGAACGACATACATATTGTAATAACGTCCTTCAAATTTTGGCGGTTTTTCCATTACGGCGATGTCTTCAACCATAGGCCATACCTGCATAAGTACCTCTTTTGCAGCTTCAGGATGTGCCATTTCACGACCACGCAAAAAGACTCTGAATTTTACATGATAGCCTTTTTCAAGGAACTCTCTTGCATGCTTGACCTTGTAGGCAATGTCATTTTCTGCAATTTTCACCGAAAGTTTAATCTCTTTGACAACAATTTTTACCTGATTTTTTCGCTGCTCTTTAAGCTTTTTCTCTTCTTGGTATCTAAACTTGCCATAATCCATGATTTTCGCAACAGGCGGCTTGGCATTTGGAGCAATCAGCACAAGGTCTAAGCCCAATTCATTTGCTTTCGTCATAGCTTCATCAGTAGAGATGACGCCTAAAGATTCACCTCCATCTACATTACATCTCACCTCTGGAACACGGATGTCATCATTCATGATAACGCGGTCTTTGTTTTTACTCAAAAATTTACCTCATTTATTTTAGTTTGTATAAGTTTCAAGAATTCCTCTTCACTTAAGTTGTACTGCTCTCTAGTTCGTCTGTCGCGAATGGCTACAGTTTTGTTTTTAATCTCTTCATCCCCGATGACAACTATCATAGGAACACGGGTTTTTTCTGCAGTTCTGATTCTTTTGTTTAAAGAATCATTTTTCGCATAGATTTCACTATCGGCATTAATATCGATAAGTTTATCTGATAAAAGCTTAGCATATTCTTTATGTGTTTCTGCAACAGGAACAATTGCTACCTGTGTAGGGGCGATAAACATCGGAAATTCTCCGGCATAATGCTCTGTCAAAATCCCTATAAAGCGTTCAAATGAGCCTAAAATGGCACGGTGAATCATTACCGGCTGAATTTTATCATTCTCTTCGCCGTTATATTCAAGTTTAAACCGCTCAGGAAGATTAAAATCAAGCTGAATTGTTCCACACTGCCACTCACGTCCGATGGCATCGGTGATTTTGATGTCAATTTTAGGACCGTAAAATGCTCCGCCGCCTTCGTCTATTTCATAAGCCAGTTCGTTTTTATCCATTGCATTTTTTAGTGCCTGTGTAGAAATTTCCCACACTTCATCACTCCCGACCGCTTTTTCAGGTTTTGTAGAAATCATCATTTTATAGTCAAATTCAAAAGTAGACATAATTTTATCCACAAAATCAACTACTTCAATGATTTGTTCTTCAATCTGATCTGCACGACAGAAAATGTGCGCATCATCCTGTGTAAATTCACGTACACGGAAAAGCCCGTGCAAAGCCCCGCTTGCCTCATGACGATGCACAACGCCGTATTCAAAGTATTTAATCGGTAAATCACGGTAAGAGTGCAGTTCATCTTCATATACTTTGATATGCCCGACACAGTTCATCGGTTTTACCCCAAATTCAAGCTCATCTATATGGGTAAAGTACATGTTTTCACCGTAGTTTTGATAATGCCCTGATGTTTTCCATAAATCAGAACGGAGCATTTCAGGACCGCGTACAGGCTCGTATCCGCGTTTTCTGTGCGCTTTAAAAAGTAAAGACTCCAGTCTTGCGCGCAGGCGTCCACCGGCAGGCAGCCAGATAGGAAAACCGGCACCGACTTCTTCACGAAAGGTAAACAGTTTCATCTCGTTGCCGAGCTTGCGGTGGTCCCGTTTTTCAGCTTCGGCCAGCATTGTCATATGCTCTTTGAGGGCCTCTTTTGTTGCAAATGCTATACCGTATATACGTGTAAGCATTTCGTTTTTGGAATCTCCGCCAAGATAGGCACCGGAGATTTTTGTCAGTTTAAAGTATCGGATAAGACCGATATTTGGCAGGTGCGGTCCGCGGCAAAGGTCTTCAAACTCACCCTGCTTGTAAATACTGACTGTATCACTCGGAATTCTTTTCATGACTTCAAGCTTTAAATGGTCGTTTTTAAACTTCTCTATCGCTTCTTCTTTTGTAATTTCATACTTTTCTATCGGGTACTTTTTCTTTGCAAAAGAGAGCATCTGCTTCTCGATTTTCTTTAAATCAGCCTCGCCGATTTCAGCAGAAGTTTTAAAGTCATAATAAAAGCCCTCTTTGACAACCGGTCCCACATAAAATTCAGCATCAGGATAAAGTGACTTAATAGCCTGAGCCATAAGGTGTGCCGTTGAGTGACGCAGAACTTCCAAAGACTCAGGAGAGTTGTCAAGGTGAATCTGCTCACCCTCAAAGCCCAGCTCTTTTGCTGTCTGTGTATCTATAATTTCACCGTCTCTTTTTATAGCAATTTCATTCAAAATATATTTTCCTTCTTATAATTCTGTTTTTAATACAGCACCGTTTGATGCGTTAGAGACGAGCAACTGATAACGTTTCAGCCATTTTGATTTTACTTCATTTTTATAAGGAACATAATGGTCTTTTCTTCTTGCAAGTTCTTCGCCGTCTACATTTAACTGTAAGATGTGTTTGTCAACATCAAGTTCTATCTCATCACCGTCTTCTATCAATGCGATCAGTCCGCCCTCGGCAGCTTCAGGAGAAACATGCCCGATGGAAGCCCCTTTGGTAGCGCCAGAAAAACGCCCGTCGGTAATAAGCGCAACACTCTCGCCAAGCCCCATACCCTGAATAAGTGCCGTCGGGGCAAGCATCTCCTGCATACCGGGACCGCCTTTTGGACCCTCATAGCGAATCACTACAATATTGCCGGGTTTGACTTTGTGCGCCATAATTCCGTCTATTGCTTCTTGCTGTGAATTAAAACAGATAGCCGTACCTTTAAAGTGTCTCATAGAGTCTACAATGCCGGCTGCTTTAATAACCGCACCCTCAGTCGCAAGATTTCCAAATAAAATCGAGAGCCCGCCAACAGGAGAGTAGGCATTTTCATTTGTATGAATAATGTTTGTATCTTTTATCTCGGCATCTTTAATTCTCTCGCCGATAGTTTCACCGGTAACAGTCAGTGCATCAAGCTGCAAGACATCATTGCCTCTGTTGGAAACCTCTTTCATTACCGCATTGACGCCGCCCGCATCATCTATATCTTTCATGTGAACAGTTGTTAATGACGGAGAAATCTTTGCAATGTGTGCAACTTTTTCTGCAATTGCATTAATATTTTCTATTTTAAAATCAACATCTGCCTCTTTGGCAATGGCAAGCATATGCAGTACGGTATTTGAACTTCCGCCCATAGCCATATCTACGGTAAATGCATTATGCACCGCTTTTTCATTCAAAATATTTTTAAAATTGTATTTTTCGTTATTTTCCATTTTTGCAAGCTCGACAATACGTTTTGCCGCTTTTTTCACCATTGCAATCCGCTCAGGTGTCATGGCTAAAACAGTTCCGTTACCAGGAAGTGCTATACCCATCGCCTCACAGAGAGTATTCATAGAGTTTGCTGTAAACATACCCGAACAGCTTCCGCCGGAAGGACAAGCTTCACACTCTATCTCATACAGCTCCTCATCCGTCATATTACCCTCGGCATGCTGACCGACTGCCTCAAATGCAGTTGCAAGGTCAATCGGCGTACCGTCTTTTTTGTGTCCCGCAGCCATAGGCCCACCGGAGACAAAAATAGTAGGAACATTCACACGGAGTGCCCCTATAATCATACCCGGAACAATTTTGTCACAGTTAGGGATACAAATCATCGCATCAAGTTTGTGCGCATTCATAACAGTTTCAATAGAATCCGCAATAATTTCACGTGACGGCAAAGAGTAAAGCATACCGTCATGCCCCATGGCAATACCGTCATCAACACCGATTGTGTTAAATACAAATGGCACACCGCCTGCTTCACGGATGGCCTCTTTTACTATTTCACCATATTCATGCAAGAAAAAGTGTCCTGGAATAATGTCAATATAAGAGTTTGCAATTCCGATAAACGGTTTGTCAAAATCTTCATCTTTTAGACCGGTAGCACGCAACAATGAACGGTGAGGCGCCTTATCAAAGCCCTTTTTGATTATATCACTTCTCATAAAAAATCCCTGTATAGTAGTTTACATCTTAAAATATGAATGCGATTATAGCACTTTTTTACTATTTTTAACTAAAAACTCTTTACAAAGCAAAAAAAAAAAGCTATAATTCCGGCTCACTTACAAATTGTAAACTGAAATTGCGGGAATAGCTCAGTGGTAGAGCACAACCTTGCCAAGGTTGGGGTCGCGAGTTCGAACCTCGTTTCCCGCTCCATTTAATTTAAGATTGTTAAACTGTGGTACACTCAATATATTGCCCGGGTGGCGAAATCGGTAGACGCAGGGGACTTAAAATCCCCCGGTAGCAATACTGTGCCGGTTCAAGTCCGGCCCCGGGCACCACTGATAATTAACTGAAACTGGTGCCATCGCCAAGTGGTAAGGCCGCAGCCTGCAAAGCTGCTATCCCCAGTTCAAATCTGGGTGGCACCTCCAGTTTTTTAATCATAACTACAAATGTGGATCTTTGGCAGAGTTGGTCGAATGCACCGGTCTTGAAAACCGGCGAGGGTAACACCTCCCAGGGTTCGAATCCCTGAGGGTCCACCATTTATAAAATCAAAAAACATTTACGATACTTACAAATATATATGGGGCATTAGCTCAGCTGGGAGAGCGCTTCGCTGGCAGCGAAGAGGTCAGCGGTTCGATCCCGCTATGCTCCACCACCACATATTCGTTTTGTCCATCAAATTCCTTATTTATCATTTTATGCTAAAATAAAAACATGAATTTTTATAAGAAACTATTATTATTGCCCTTACTGTCAATTTCTCTGTATGCCAACTATTGGGATGATTACAATCTTTTTGCAGAGTATATGGGATACGAAAGAGATTACAACAAAGCTGTTAACATTGCCAAAAAAGAGAATAAAGACCTTCTTGTAATTCTGGTAAGTGACGGATGTCCTTTTTGTCATCGTCTGGTAGATACTATTTTAATAAAAAAAGATATACGAGACTATATCAACAAAAAGTATATAAAGCTTATAATAAATCGCGATACAGATAAAAATATTCCCAAAAAACTTATCAGACCTTTTTCACCGGTTACCTATATTATAGATGCACCCAGTGGACAGATTATTGATGAGATTGACGGCTGGCAGGAAGAGGAAAACTACTTATGGCACCTTTAATGAAATTTTTTACTTTCAGTGCACTTGCTTTATTTGTACTTCTTACCGGATGTGCCCAGCCAAAAAACCTTTCCTATGCACAACAGATAAAAGAAAGAACAAAGTATTACTCTTCACTCAGTGAAGAAGAACAAATCAAAGCGGTTACACAATACTGGTGGAAAATACAATTTATAAAAGCCCCTTCGTATAAGGTACAAAAAGCAGCACTGGAAACCTCTCCAAGAGCTATTGAAGAGATTGAAAATCCAACGAAAGAGATTCAGATTCTTGCAGTAAACAAGATTATGAAAAACGGCAGCTTTAACATAGCATTAACAAAACTGATTGAATCATTTGACGAAGAAGCACAAATAGTCGCAGTAAGACATAATCCGCAAATCATTAAATTTATCACTTACCCTTCAGAAAAAGTGCAATTAGAAGCAGTGAAACTCAATCCATTTGTTATCAAAAATATTATTAATGCGACACAAAAAGCAAAACAGGAAGCAGTCAAACGCAACCCGAGAGTTGCAAAGTTTTTACGCTGAAAGATGTAAAAAGCGCACTGCAAAATAACGACACAAGGAGGGACCTCCCCTCCCCTATTGCATATTAAAACCTAGAAGTCAAAACGATAGGCTTCATCTTCTTCTACAATGCGGTTTCCTGAACCTTCAGGCGCATAAGGATAAAGTGTTGCAGAAGCCGGTCCCACATCAACAGAATCGTTATATTTTATATTTTCTGTATAGCGCGAAACATCTGTTCTCCATGGTGAATCTTCCGGAAGCATTTGTTTTGCGTAAGTATCTACCGCATCTGCAAGTTTTGACCACTGAATCCATGAACCGTCATACATGTGTGTTTTGTATCCTAAAATCTCATACGATGCAAAAGTCACAAGCGATGCACGGGTACCTGTTCTGCAGTATGTATATACATCACTGTCACGCTTTACGCCTAATTTTCTAAATGTTCTTTTAAGTTCTCTTTTTGAGAGAAAAGTCATCGATGCATCACGCTCATCGACTATGCCGTCACCATTAAGATCTTTGACAAAGTCTTGAGTGTTAATAACACTGCGGTATTCGAGATTAACAGCACCTCTGATATGTCCTTCAAACGCGGAATAGCACTGCTGATCATGATTTACACCACACTCTTTTGTTTCTGTTTTGCTTCTTTTAACTTCGATTTCAGCATTGTATTCAGCCGCACTTCTGCCATCAATAATAACATCAGATTTTTGGTTTGCATCAACTACATTCATTATATCTTCCATACTGGCAAACAATGAGAAGTTTGGTTGGGTAGGCAGTGTTTTTATAGATTCAAAGTTCTGGCGCTGTGCCGGTGCACGACCGCTTTTTGCGTCACCAAAATCAAGTTTTCCGCCCGGAGCCATCAAATACTCAGACCCCATCTCTGTAAACATTGACTCTTTGCTCGTTACACCCGCTCTTTTTATACGAGGGTTTAGCTCAGGATCAAACATATACATTGCCGTTCCGTTCATTAATGAAACATGATCCTCTTTCATTCCCCAATAACTCATTGTCCACAAAAAGCGTGATGCCAGTGCCATATTCTGAGGATCATCTGATGCGACTACAACCAAAAGCATATCTTCATTCGGATTGATATCGTATGCCCAAAAAGCACCATCCATACCTGTCATACCGCCTGAAAAAATCGGCATAGGAATATCAGAAATTCCGTCATTGCGAATATCGCCTGTTGTAGTACACCCTGCTGTTCTGTCAAAAGTAAATACATGCACATCGTCATGCTTCACAAATGGTTTGCTTCCCGGCAAAAGTCCTACCTGCATCACAAACAGGCGCCCGTTCACACCTGCTGGTTTATTTGCTTCCCAGTCATTAATCCACTTTGCAGCAACGTCTGCATTTACAAGACCGTACTCATTATCTTTATAACTTTTTTGATCGTGGTTCAAACCCCTTACAACTTTTATAGAATGCCCTTTTTTAGAAACTCTGTCAAAAAAGTTTGAAAAAGTACCTGCTTCAAGTGATACAGCCAAAGTTGCTGCAACCACTATAAGTGATGTTTTGTTCATTTTTACTCCATATTTTAAAAATTTACCGTAACTGTATCACGAAAATATAATTTTTATAATTTTTTGATGTTATAATATAAATTAATAATAAAAGTGAGTAAAAATTACACACTGGAAAAAGCAGTATCAGTTTTTATAAACATTTAAATAAGAAAAAATTATTTGGATAAAATGCTATAATACTCTATATGATAAAACTACCGATACATGACGTCTTAGAAGATGTAAAAAAATCACTGCAAAATAATAACAGGCTTGTTTTACAGGCTCCTCCCGGGGCAGGAAAAAGCACTGTTGTGCCTATCTCTTTGCTTGATGAAGCCTGGCTTGGAAACAAAATGATCATTATGCTTGAGCCGCGGCGCGTGGCTGCCCGGATGGTTGCTTCGCAAATGGCGAAACTTCTGGGTGAACCACTTGGAGAGCGTGTGGGCTATCAGATAAAAATGGACAGTGTTTATTCAAAAAACACCAAAATTCTGGTTGTTACCGAAGCTGTTTTAGTACGCAAACTCCAAAGCAATCAGACTTTGGATGATGTAGCTATGATTGTTTTTGATGAGTTTCATGAACGCAGTATTCACACTGATTTGTCCCTTGCGCTGTCTTTGCAGGTACAGGAACTCTTACGTGATGAGTTGAAAATCCTGATTATGTCCGCCACACTCAATGCAAACGAAATCTCCTCCCTGCTCGGTGATGTTCCCGTGATAACTTCAAAAGGGAAAAGATATGATGTACAAAATATATATCTTGACATCAAAACAAAACAACCTGACGCACGCTCTTTGAATGCTTTGCTTCTCAAAACGACACTGCAGGCATTAAAAAAGCATACAGGAGATATTTTAGTCTTTTTGCCAGGAGTCAAAGAGATAAAAAATTTGCAAAATGCACTTCTTAATACCGTTAGCAAAGATGTCCTCATTGTACCGCTCTACTCTTCACTCTCAAAAAAAGAACAGGACAGGGCACTCTCCTCCTCCTCAAAACGAAAAATCATACTCAGTACAAACATTGCACAGACATCTCTGACCATAGAGGGCGTGACAGTCGTGATAGACTCGGGTCTGGAGAAGCTCTCACGCTACAACCATGCCAATGCGATGAATCATTTGGAAATGTCCTTTGTCTCAGAAGATGCCGCCGTTCAAAGAGCAGGCAGAGCCGGAAGGCTCTCAAACGGAGTCTGCTACAGGCTGTGGCATGCATCAAAAATACTGCAACCGTCCACAAAACCCGAAATACTCCGGACGGATTTAAGCTCACTGATGCTGGATTTGGCTTTATGGGGTGTTGATGACTTTTGCGAACTGAAATTTTTGGATATTCCGCATCCCGACACTACTCAAAAAACAAAAAAAATTTTACAGGCGCTCGCAATGCTTGATGCTTCTTTCAAAATCACCGCTTTTGGCAGAGATGCTCTGAGTCTGGGACTGCATCCAAGATTTTCCTATATGATTTTAAAAGCAAATGATTTGGGCTTTGCCTATGAAGCCTGTCTGCTGGCCTCACTTTTGGGAGAAAAAGATATTTTTAAAGATGCATCAAAAGAGAGTGATATACTGCCGCGATATATACATCTTTTTGAGCAAGACTGCAACAGTAGCTATATCCATACATTCAGAGCCAAAGAAGTACTCCGCGAAGCAGAGTTTTTTTATAAAAAACTCAAATATATCAAACAGGCACACAAAAAAAACAGTTCACTTGACAAAGATATACTCGGGGTACTGCTCCTTTTTGCCTACCCTGACAGACTCGCTAGACGGCGAGACAGCAACAGTAACAAATACATACTCAGCAACGCAAAAGGCGCCATGCTTCATGACGAAGACACTTTGCGCAATGAAGAGTACCTGGTTGTGGCAAATCTTCATGCACATGCCAAAGACTCACTTATAAATCTGGCACTGAGTGTAACAATGACGCAGATTGAGCAATACTTTTCTTCCTTTATGCACACCAAACAAACAATAAACTACAATAAAGAGAACAAGAAGTTTGACATAAGAGAAGAGACTTACTTTTTAAAACTGCTCCTTTTTGCAAAACCGATACAGGTTGCAAAAGGGCAAGATTTTCAAAAGCTGCTTACAGAGTTAATAAAAAAAGAGGGTCTGGAACTTTTGACATGGAGCAAAAAAGCTGTAAAATTCAAAGAAAGAGTCAATTTTTTACACCATCATCAAGAGTTTGCAGACTTTAGTGATACAGCGCTGCTTGAGAGACTTGACCTTTGGCTGGAGCCTCATCTTGACAACATTGCAAGCATAAAAGAGTTGGAAAGTTTAGATATTTATGCACTGTTGCGCTCACTCTTGACATGGGAACAGCAGCAGCTTTTGGACACCCAGGTACCCCAAAGTATTACAGTACCAAGCGGTTCAAGTATTCATATAGATTACACCGACGTTCACAAACCCTCTTTACATGTAAAGATACAAGAAGTGTTCGGACTTCATGAAACACCCAAAGTGTTAAACGGCACACTCCCTTTACAGATGCATCTCCTCACACCCGCTATGCGACCCATACAAATCACTTATGATTTAAAAAGCTTTTGGGAGAACTCTTATGCCGAGGTCGCAAAAGAGTTACGGGGAAAATACAAAAGGCATTATTGGCCGCAAAATCCTTTTAAAGCTGTTGCTACGAGTAAAACGAAAAAACATATGTACGGACAATGAAATATTGTTTTAGGTTATTTGTGATAATATTACAGTATGTATAAAATAATAATTCTCATCTTCTCTTTTTATGTTACTTTGCTAACGGCAAATGAGCCTATTACACCTTTACCGCAAAGTGTACAGGTCAATCAGGCAAAGGCAAAACTCGGTCAAGTGCTCTTTTTTGATCCTATTTTATCGCATGATAATACTATCAGCTGTGCAAGCTGCCACGATTTGCACAATGGCGGAGATGACGGGTTAAAATTCTCTTTTGGTATTCAAGGGCAAGAAGGCTCAGTGAATGCGCCTACTGTTTATAATGCTGTTTTTAATTTTCGACAGTTTTGGGACGGTCGGGCAAAAAATCTGCAGGAACAGGCCATTGGACCTATTGAAAATCCTGTTGAAATGGGTTCTAGCTTTGAAGAGATCATACCAAAACTCAAAAAAAGCAAATACAAAAAACTTTTTGATGCAATTTATAATGACGGTATTACCAAAAATAATATTACAGATGCCATCGCGGAATATGAAAAAACACTCATCACGCCAAACTCCCGCTTTGACAGATATCTCAGGGGTGATAAAAGTGCTCTCACTCAAAAAGAAAAAGAGGGATACGAACTTTTTAAGTCAAAGGGGTGTGTAAGCTGCCATCACGGAGAGAACATTGGCGGCAATCTTTATAACAAATTTGGTATCTTCAATGAATCAAATTCCGAGTGGCTGGGAAGATACAATATTACCCATAAAGAGCGGGACAAATACTTTTTTAAAGTCCCCTCGCTTCGAAATATTGCAAGGACGGCACCCTATTTCCATGACGGGCGTACCTATGATTTGAAAAAAGCGGTAGAAATTATGTCTCAGTATCAACTCGGTCGTCACATTACAAAAGAGGAGATTGCGAAAATAACTGCTTTTTTACAGTCTCTCAACGGTGAACTTCCTAAAAATATTGAGCCAGAATGATAGAAAAGTTAAAGCATACCGATAAAACTACATTCATTCTCTTTGTTTTCATCCTTTTTGTTTTTATAATGTTTGTAAACGGCTACAAAATCAAAGAAAACATGAGTCATTTTTCACTCCAAAGCAATAAAATAACCCAACTGCAACTTATAGACAGAGAACTCAATGACTTTACATTCACTGCAAATAAATTCACAAATTATGATACAGTTGACCAGCAAAAAAAACAATTTGAGAAAATTTTAAAAAGCCTGCGTCAGGATATGCAAAAATACAATAAAAACACTGCACCTCTTTTAGAAAAAATTGCACAAAACTTTCAAAAAAAAGCTGATGATTTAGAATACTTCAAAGCACAAAACTCTGCTCTTATAAACAGCTCCCATTTTCTTTTTGGTCTGCATACGACAATTTCCAATGCAGCTGATATTTCTCTTCAGGCAAAGAACCTTACAAATGAGGCTCTTTTTTATATCTTACGATATGCTTCAAGTGAATATATAGATAAAAAAACCATACAAAAAAAGCTTCATGAACTTAAAATAATTGCCCGCAATAAAAACAGTCAATATCTTTATACTTTTTATATGCACGCAAAAGTAATGCTCCAAACACTCCAATCACTCAAAGAGGTTTCACAAGAAGTACAGACAAATCCGCTTTACAGGCAACTCGAAGCACTCAAGCGTCATATAACACTTGACTATGAAAAAGACTTGCAGCACCAGACATGGCTGATGATAGTATTTTTCCTTGTAACTGTTTCGATTTTATTTATACTTATTTTTTCACATCTTCAGTCAAACAAAACAAAAAAAGAACTTTTGGCATTTAAATATGCCATAGAACACAGTGACAACATTGTAGTCATCACAGATGCACAAAGAAATATCGTCTATGTCAACGAAACATTTGAAAAAACAACAAAATACAAAGCACAAGAAGTACTGGGACAAAATCCAAGAATCTTAAAATCAGATATTCAGGACCCGGCTCTCTATGAAGAACTCAATGCAAAACTTGCCAAAGGGGAAAAATGGGAGGGACAGTTTATCAACAAACGAAAAGACGGCTCTCTTTTATACGAAAAGGCTTCCATCGTTCCGATTTTTCTTCAGGGAAAACTGGTGAACTATATTGCGCTTAAGCTTGACATCACAGAATATATAGAAAAAAACAAACAACTCGCCCAGGCAGCCAGTGTTTTTGAAAATACAGAAGAGTCCATCATCATAACAGATTCAGAGGGAAAAATTATCTCTATCAACCGTGCTTTTACAAATATATACGGCTACTCTTTTGCTGAAGTAAAAGGCAAAAGTCTCAAGTTTCTCCATTCGGGAGTACAGGATACAAGTTTTTACAAAGATCTTTGGAATCAACTGATAGAACACGGTATATGGAAAGGAAAATTTGTCAATAAAACCAAAAACGGTGAACTGATTCCTCTTTGGTCAACAATTAAAAAAATCACAAACTCCAAAGGCGATGTTCTCAACTATACTGCAGTGCAGACCGACCTCAGAGAGATAGAGACTTCACAGGCAAAAGCGGATTATCTTGCCTATCATGATGCGCTCACAGGACTTTCCAATCGTGTCAACTTTGAAGAGTATTTGCAACATGCACTCATAATAAGCAAAAGAAACAAGGATATTTTGGCTGTATTGTTTATAGACCTGGACCGTTTTAAAGTCATTAATGATACACTCGGGCATGACATAGGAGATGAAGTTTTAAAAACTGTTGCTTCAAGACTGAAAACGACACTCAGAGAAAGTGACTTTATTTCCCGTTGGGGCGGTGACGAATTTGTTATAATTTTGGAAAACCTGACACTTGCAAGCGATGCGGCAATAGTCGCTCAAAACATTATAAAAAACCTTGAAGAACCCATACATGTAAATGAGCACTCGCTTATCACTACGGCAAGTATCGGTATAGCCGTTTATCCGCAAAACGGAGAAGATTCCCAGACACTCATAAAACATGCCGACAGTGCGATGTATCTTGCCAAAGAGTCAGGAAAAAACAACTTCCGCTACTACACACAAGAACTTTCACGCAACATACAGCACAGACTCGACATTGACATGGCACTTCGTAACGCTTTGCAAAACAATGAACTTTTTATGGTTTTTCAACCACAATACAGACTCAAAACAAAAACCATCCACTCTGTTGAAGCCCTTGTCCGATGGAAAAATCCAAAACTTGGCAATGTTACCCCTGACAAATTTATTCCTGTCGCCGAAGAAAATGGTACGATTATCCCACTTGGGTACTTCGTCTTTGAAGAGTCCTGCAAAGCATTTAATCAAATGAAAGAAGCAAACATTCACATACACTACATTGCTATCAATGTCTCCAGTTTGCAGTTTAAAGAAGCCAATCTTTTGGAAACTTTTTTAGCCATAGCGGCAAAACACAATGTCCAACCGCATGAGATAGAGATTGAAATCACTGAACGCTTCATAATGGAGCACACCGTTGCCAATATGGATATTTTGCAAAACTTCAGAAACTACGGATTTAAAATTTCAATCGATGACTTCGGTACAGGGTACTCCTCTATGTCCTATCTCAAACAACTCCCCACCGACACCATCAAAATAGACAAATCTTTTGTCGATGACATAGCCAACGGCAGTTCGGACAATGTCATCATCGAAGCAATTATAGCGCTTTCAAAAACACTCGAATATATGATAGTTGCCGAAGGCATCGAAACACAGGATCAGGAAGAGTTTCTGGCTGAAGCAAACTGTGATTTTGGACAGGGTTATCTTTTTTCACGACCGGTTACATGTAAAGAGATTATTGAAAGATTCTCTGAAAAGATTCTGTAAATATTTTTTAACTGGCAAGCTCACTGTATAAAAAATATCTGTTTTTTCCGGATTCCTTGGCTTTGTACATTGCCGCATCTGCTTTCTTCTTTAATTCATGTGCAGACAAAGAATCATTCGGATAAAGTGAAACACCTATACTTGCAGAAAGATTTATATGCTCATTTGGACAATTTTTTTGAAGATTTGCAACAAGTTTGTCTAATCGGTCTTTTAATTCATTTTTTGTCTCATATGTCACAATACAAACAAATTCATCTCCGCCCAAACGAGAGGTAAAATCAGTTATCTGCTCTATTCTTTTGGATGCTTCTACTAAAACTTTATCGCCGGTGAGGTGTCCAAAAGAGTCATTTATCTCTTTAAAGCCGTCCAAATCTACAAATATCAACGCAAAGTTTTTGCCTTTTAAGTATTGATATAGCACCTCATCAAATAAAAACCTGTTTGGAAGACCTGTTAAGGGGTCGTGTGTTGCTTTATAGTTGAATGTTTCCACATCGCTATGAAGCTTTTGCAGCAATTTGAAAAAATACAGAGGAATAACCAGATAAGCAATAAACCAGCCAAAACCGAGTGCTCTGTTTTGTATCCAAAACGGGCTGGTGTTGAGCAGAACAAGCCAGGTAATTAAAACTATACCATAGGTGACAAATCCTATCTTTTCTCCATACCGTACTCCGTACCCTATACAAAACCATAACAGCAAAGCAGGAAAATATGCCGAAAGCGGTCCTGTCAGGTACATAACATAACCAGTTGCTGTTGTTTCAACAAAGCTCATAAAAACAATTCGTTGGTTTTGGAGAAAATAGGGATATTTGTAAACTATAAACATATATACGGCAATTAAACTCAGCATCAAAACAGGAAACAGCATAATATACTTATAGACTTCAACACTAAGCGCATGCTCAACAAAAGTATAATACGTAATGGCAATAACCGATACAGCAATAAAAAAAAGACGAAAATAGGTCTGTATATATTCATTGTGAACATACTGTTTTTGCAGATCTGTATTCAATCTTAGCCCCTTAAAGAAAAATATGCTTCAAAATCTTGAGCACTCAACGGTTTGGAAATATAATACCCCTGTATCATATCACAGCCATTCTTTTTAAGCCATTCAAGTTGCTCTTTGCTCTCAACACCTTCTGCCAAAGTTGTAACATTTAAAACCTTTGCCATCTCAATTATAATCTTTACAATTTCTCGCTCTTTGTCGCTTTGTATAATTTTATCAATAAAAGACTTGTCTATTTTAAGTGTATCAAATTCCATTTGCGTTATTTGAGACAGTGAAGAGTGTGCTATTCCAAAATCATCAATCTCTACAGATATGCCAAGCTGTTTCATAATCTGCAGAAATTTTTCTGCTGCCGCATAATTTTGTACCGCTGTTCTTTCTGTAATTTCAATTGCTATACTCTTATTGTTCAGGCCATACTTTGTCATGGTCTCTTCAAAAAAATCCAGAAATTCTTCACTCTCTACATCATAAGAAGAAATATTTACGGCAACCGTTACATGTAAACCTTTTTTTCGCCAAATCTGCTGCTGCTTTGCAACATTTGTTATAACAATCTTTGTGATTTTTTTAATAAGCCCAAGCTCTTCTGCGACATGTATCATATACTCCGGCACTATCTGCTTATTGTTTTTATCTTTAAGCCTGATAAGTGCTTCACAGTACAGAATTTTTTCTGTTTTTACATCTATTACAGGCTGATAATGCAGCGCAAAGGCATTATTTTCTATTGCATCAATGAGTACTGTTTCCGTCTCAATGTATGTACTTAACGTCTCTTTCATTTTAGGCTCATATACTGCTATCTCTTGTTTGTGTTTGCTTGCATAAGAGAGTGCCGTCATCGCTAAATCTCTTACTTCTAAGCTGTTTTCACTGTCTTGAGGGTATTTTGCTATGCCGAATCTGCAACTGACGGGAATGTGCCTTTGCTTGACAAAAATACTATGTGCACACTGGTTGGCTATTTTCTTGGCAATTTTTTTGAGCTGGTTCACATCTTTAATCAAAAGACAAAATTTATCACCTGCAAGATGATAAACAGAGTCGGTGACTGCCAAACTCTCTTTCATTATATCCGCCACCGCACAAAGTACTTTATTTCCGAATGAAAAGCCATACAGAAGGTTAATATTTGAAAAAGAACGTATATTGATAATCAGCAGAGCAAAAGGCTCTTTATACTTTTTTAGTTTTTTTCTAAGCGCGTTATCATTAGGATAATCGCAAAGAAACTCATGGTAGGTCAGATAATTCAGTTTTCTTGCATCCCTAAGAGCCTTCAGCCCGGTTTCCACATTGTTTTTAAACATATTTAAAATACCTTCAAAAACTTCCGGTTTTGTTATTTTGGCTTGAAAATAAAAAACAATTTTTAAAACTTCTTCTGCATAAGCAACTTTCAGATGTTTTTGCATGACAAAATCTTTTATATCATTCTCGGGATAACGGTATTTCTTTCCTGACTTTCGTGTTAAAACAACCTGCTCACAAAATTCACTCTCAACAAAATGTTTGCATATACAAAACAGGATCCGTTCTTCATCGCTTTGTGTAATAAAATGTTGATTGATTTCAGCTATTGCCTGATTTGCAAATTCATGGAGTTTCAGTACGGTTATTTCATTCCAAAAACCTAAAATATCTAGAATCATATCACCGCGATTCAGATTTACAAGCCGGTCATCAATCCAGATATAAGAGCCGTCTTTGCACACTATTCGGTACTGGTGTTGCAAATACTGGTTTTGGGCAAGGGTATTCTGTACTTTTAAAACTTTGTCTCTGTCTGCCTCATAAATATGTTCCTGCCACCAGAACAAATTTGATCTGACATCGTCAGGAGTAAATCCTGTTAACTTTTTTATAGCCTTTGAAACAGTTATCTGAAAACTCTTGTCTTTAAATATACGTACTTTATAGGCCACAATCGGCAAATAGTGCAGCAACTCAGAAAACTCTTCTTTTATCTCTTTAAACTTTGTATTGTCTATAAACCAGATAATACCTGCAGGTTTGCCTTTGTAGACAATAGTCTGCGAAACGGCAATAACATCTAAAATGACACCTTTTACATTCGCCAATTCTAATATCAAGTGCAATTTTTTAAAAGTAAGTTGAAAGGTAGGGTTAACTGATAACCTGCTAATCTATTTCAACTAAAAAATAAGAAGTAGCATGAGATATAAACAATTAACCCTAGAGAAACGATACCATATTTCAGCTTTGCAAAAGGCTGGATTAAACCAAAAAGAAGTTGCAAATGAACTTGGTGTGCACCCATCAACAATAAGCAGAGAGCTTAGAAGAAATAATGATACTATAAGAGGCTATAATGCAGAACTAGCTCAGATTATTTCAACAAAAACTGAGATGCAAAAAAGAAAGAGATACTCACTCACTAAACCTATCGAGAAATATATCAGAGCTAAGCTGAAACAGGACTGGTCACCAGAACAGATATCAGGTCGTATGAAACTCGATACCGGGGTATCAGTAGTTCATGAGACTATATATCGCTACATTTATACCAACAAAAAGAATGGTGGTAAACTTTACCAGTACCTCCGACACAAAAACAAGAAGTATCATAAGCGAAGTAATGACTATATGGCAAGAGGTACTATTATAGACCGTGTCATGATAGATAAGAGACCAAAGATTGTAGAGGAAAAGTCTCGCATCGGAGATTGGGAAATTGACACTGTAGTTGGTAAAGATCATAAAGGATTTTTAGTTACTGTAGTTGACAGAAAATCAAAATTTGCTATCATTAAAAATGTACCAACTAAACATGCCGAAGTAGTAACCCAAGCACTTATAGAGATGCTCACACCAATGAAAAAGATCACTCATACAATTACAAGTGACAACGGCAAGGAATTCGCATATCATAAACAAGTAGTAGCTGCACTGAACACAGATTTTTACTTTGCTAATCCACACCACTCCTTGGAAAGAGGATTGAATGAGCATACTAACGGATTAATCAGGCAGTATTTACCCAAGAAAAGCACCTTTTTAAATGTCTCAAAGGATGAAATCATTATGATTCAGAACAGACTTAACAATCGACCTAGAAAAATCTCTGGATACAAAACTCCATATGAGGTGTTTTTTAGTGAAATGAGTAAAAAGTTAGCTAGTTAAATTAGGTGGAAATTGCACTTGATATTAGAATTGGCGATTTAATCTCAGTTCGTAGTTTTTGATACCGGTATCTTTGCTTATGAGGTCTTTGCGAACATGCTGCGGGGTACTCTTGTCAAGAAGCATCTCTGGAGTATAGGAAAAAAGCTCTTTTGCGTCTATTTTAAAATGCTGCAGTGTATAGTTGTTTGCATAGACAATATTGGGCTGATATATAAAAATACCTATCGGCACACTGTTGAGTACAAATTTAAGGATTTTTAAATTATCCTGTATGGTACCTATCAGATTTTCAAATTCCTGTTCTTCAAATTTTGGCAAAATTTCTGCTTTACTGTTTCCAATCATTTGTTGCATACTCTATGGATTGTTTTCATCTTTATTGCAAAAAGTACAGCTAAACAGCGTTTCCGCTTTTCTAGTAATGTCATAATCCGTATCCAAAAAACACAAGGTTGTGCATTCTAAGATAAATTTAATAAAAAAGAGTTGAAAGAAGTGATTTTGAGAATCAGGCCCAAATGGACCTGGAAGATTAACACAGAACTTTAAACGGTCTCACAATTTTTCTATTAAATTTTAAAAGTTGTTAATTTCATATTAAGTTCATCTGTCATTACATTAAGATGTTCTGCCGCAGCAGCTATTTCTTCCACACTGTGCGCATTTGTTGATGATATTTCATTAATTTCTTCGACTTTTCCTACAATTTCACCTACATTTCTACCTGTATCTTCGAAATCTTTAACCGTTCTATCACTTGCATCCACCGCCTTATTCACAGTCGTGACAGTAGAATTAATTCTTTCTTCCACATCTTGAGCGATTGTTACCAACTCCTGAATTTCATCAGAATTGGAAATCATCTTATTTGAAGCATCAATTATAGACTGGACAACAACATTTATTGTAGCATTAATTTCAGAGAGTGTTTTTTGAGTTCTCTCTGCTAGTTTTCTGACTTCATCAGCTACAACAGCGAATCCACGTCCATGTTCACCCGCTCGTGCTGCTTCTATAGCAGCATTTAAAGCAAGCAAGTTTGTCTGATCTGCTATATCAGAAATAATAGTTAATACATTTTTCACTTCACTCGCATCATGAGAAAGAGTCTCCATATTTTGTGCTAAATCTGACTCAGATTCTGCTGTTGTTTGAATTTTTGATGCTAAAGAAATAATATTGTTTTTCGCCATTTCTAAATTTTCATTTGCATTTATAATATCATTTTTCGATTCTTGAGCCTCTGTGATTGCCGTAGCTATTTCATTTTGTATCTCTTTTGCATTTGATGTTGTTTCTTTTACTATTGCCACTGAACTCTCAACATTTTTGCCCACACTTATAGCCCTTTGTGAAAGTTCTTGTGAAATTGAAGCATTTTCTTCTGATGTTACTTTAACCTCAGAGAGTAAATCTCTTAACTGTGACATAACACGAGAAAGGTTTTGTGCAATAATCGAAACTTCATCATCCCCTTTCATTTTCAACTCTTTTGTCAAATCAATATTTTCACCATTGGATATATGCTGAATATATTGCACAATTTTATTTAAAGGATTGATAATAATTTTATAGATCATAAACAGTAATATTCCAACAGAGATAATAATGATAATTAAAGATATAATTAAAAGATAATTTCTTAACTTGTAGGCAGGGGCAAAGGCTTCTGCTTCATCAATCTCAGCCACAACTACCCATTTTCCCTGTCCATTAAAAATACTTAATTCTTCGTAAACGCTAAGAACCGAAATACCTCTGTAATCTTTTATAATCCATTGCCCGCGTTTGCGTTCTCCAGTTATTACTGCCTCAGTTGAAGGCGTTTTTACTTTCCATACTCCTATCGTAGTCCCTAATTCCTGTACTACTTTATCTTTTATCTCTTTTTGAAACCTGGAATTACTTCGCATATAATAATCACTGCCAACGAGATAACACTCCCCACTTTTTCCTAACCCTGCTTTTTCAAAATCATCATTAAAACGCATAATAGAATTTATAACATCCACAGGCATTTGAAAAATCAAGACACCTTTTTTGGTACCATTTATAAAAATTGGTGTTGCTATGAAAGATGCCGGAGAATTGTAACTTGGCTCATAAGGGGAAAAATCATCAAATGCTATTTCACCTTCTTTCATTCTTAAGGCTTTTTTGTACGCTTTAGCAAGCCCTGTATCTGCATAAACACCCTTTTTGAGATTTGTCGCGAAATCTTTTTCTTTAAAATCTGTATAAACAACATCTCCTCTCATATTTACCAAAAAGATATCATACAGGCTAAAAGAATTTAAAAACTTATCAAAAGAAGTATGGTATTTTTTATGGGCGCGCATATAACTGCTGTCATATTTTGGATTAAAAGCCATTTTATTTTTTTCACCCAATTTCGCAGGATTTTTTACAATAAAAATATATTGTGCAACCAATGCATCATCTTCACGCGGTAAATACTCTTCTAGCGGTTTGGGTTTTGCTGCATTTGGCACATTATAATTTACTGCATTCAAATACTCATTTTTATAATTTTTCTTTAATGTAGATTTTACTTTTTCTATATCCAGGTGCAGTTCATTTTCAAGCTTATAAAAACCATTATCTAAAGAAACAAAAGCTTCTTTTGTTCCTTCTTGCCCTGCCAAAGAAGTAAGAAGACCACCAAGATAATCAAAATAATTTGCAATTTCCCCATGCTTAGACACCTCTACACTGCTAAGCTTATCAAATTCACTCTTATCTATAGCCTCTTTGGACTTTGTAATAGATACGTAGGTAATAGCTGATGCCAATACAATAATAACCGCTATAACAACAGATACTAATTTTGTTTTGATTGTCATAAAATAATCCTTTTTTTTTACAGTTAAAGATTATATCAAAAAAAAATTCAATATACAATAAAATTAAACAGTATCTGATAAGTGTAATCAATATTAAAAACTCAGAGTGTTTAAAAATATAATATTTTATTATACTGACTTAAGATTTGAAATATAGCGTAGAGAAGATTGTAAGTAATATGTAAGTAATAACAAAAGCCCTGAAGGCTTTTGAAATAGAAGGTTATTTTGCCAATGCAGCTTTAGAAGCTTTAACAACTGCAGTAAATGCAGCCGCATCGTTCATTGCCATATCAGCAAGAATTTTACGATCAAGTTCGATACCAGACTTGTGAAGTCCGTTCATAAAAGTTGAGTAGTTCATACCGTTTAAACGACATGCAGCATTGATACGGATAATCCATAGTTTACGGAATTCACGTTTTTTCTGCTTTCTGTCACGGAACGCGTACATTAATGAGCGTTCTATCTGTTCTTTAGCTTTTCTGAAGTGTTTACGGCGACCGCTGTAAAAACCTTTCGCTAATTTTAATATTTTTTTGTGTCTTCTTCTGCGAACAACACCTGTTTTAACTCTTGGCATATCTTTCCTTTTGTTTCTTTACCCAGCTACTTTACATGTAGTCAGGGTGCCACTCTCGGGTGGTCTTGCCCAATTACTGAAAATTGGAGATTAATGATACTCTTAGCCTAGCTAACGATCATTTCCTTAATGTTTTTTGCATCTGACTTGGCAACTACTTTTGGAGCATGTTGCTTACGACGAGTTTTTGCATCCTGCTTTGTAAGAATATGGCTTCTAAACGCTGTTCCGCGTTTGATCTGACCGTTCTTCTTCACTTTAAAACGCTTTACAGCGCCTTTTACCGATTTCATTTTTGGCATCGATAATCCTTTTCGTAAAATTTTGGAAGTGCAATTATACCCAAACTTTTCTAAAATTTTGCTATACTTCTGCCATGATGATAGATAATTCCATAAAACATATAAAAAATGCCCTCAAAGAACTCGATGACGAAGTACAAAAGATTTTACTCGACTGGAGTATTCCGCTCAATGAAAAAGACAATCTGATGCTGCCGATTTTGCAGCAAAAACGGGTACTTGACCAGACTTTAGAAGATTTAACCTACCTAAAAGAGCACCCGCCAACACCAAATCAGCCCTGCGGCATTTCAAAATATAGAGAAGATTAAGAAAAATCTGCTATAATTTCACCGCTTCTCTTTAGACCTGTGCAATGGTGCACTGAGGTAATGTGTCAGGGTAGGAATACAGCAGCACGCCTTAGTACGCTATGTGCCGCAGCCATCTGGAGAGAGGCACCTAAAGCCTAAACTATACAATAGAGAATTAAAAACTTCATCTATCATTGTAACAAAGTAACATTCATTAAAAATTTACACTACCAATTAGGTAGCTTTAAATTTTTATTAAACGCTCCTTCATCACAAGCATAGACAAATTTTAGAAATTCCTATTGTATAGTTTAGGCTTAAAAAATAAAAAAGAAAAACTATGCTCTACATAGTAACCGCTCTCAAACCTGAAGCTCAGGCCTTCGTTGACAAATACAGACTCAAAAAAAACAAACTGCAAAACTATACACTTTTTACAAACACAGATATCAGACTCATTATCAGCGGTATCGGGGTTGACAATGCCAGACTTGCGACGCAGACGCTGATTGACAATTTTGACATTACAAAAGAAGACATTTATCTCAATGTCGGTATCTGCGGTGCACCAAAGCAGCATAAAATCGGAGAACTTTTAGAAATAGGTACTGTAGTCTATCACAATACCGTTTATCCCTTTTGCGCTGACAAACATACGCTTACATGTAAAGACGAAGCAGCCGCAATACAACACGAAACACCCGTTGATATGGAAAGTTTTGGTTTTTATGAGGCGGTTGTTCATAATCCTGCCATTGAAAAATTTCATATTTTAAAGGTCGTCAGTGACCATTTTGCACCACACACCATTACAAAAGAAAATACAAAATCACTTTTGTTTAATGTTATTCATGATATAAATAGAGTATTGCAAAAGCATATCTAAATCAGGATTACTTATAATGCGCATCTTTTTACTTTTTTTAAGTCTCTACATAACGCTTCATGCCACAGTGCCTACAGATACGCAACTCAAAAAAATGATAGGGCGCATGCTGATTGTCGGCTTTGATGAAAGTTATGTAGAACCGACGTCCCAAATAGTTTCAGATATACAAAAGTATGATTTGGGCGGTGTGATTCTCTTTGACCGGTTTTATACAGACAAACAAAGAGTTAAAAACATCCTCTCACCCTATCAGCTGAAAAAACTTACCTGGCATTTACAATATTTTGCACACAAACCACTTTTTATAGCCGTCGACCAGGAAGGCGGCAAGGTCAGCAGGCTCAAACCACAATACGGCTTTGTCAAAATCCCCTCTGCTGCTGCCGTTTCATGTATGCCTTTACAAAGAGCACAGCAAATTTACAAGGCTCAGGCTCAAATGCTCCAAAACAGCGGTATTAATGTAAATTTTGCCCCCGTACTCGATTTAAGCACCAACCCAGACAACAAAGTCATAGTAGGCTTAGAGCGTTCTTACGGAAGCAATCCCAAAGAGGTTGCAAAATATGCACAGACAATGATAGACGCCCAGACACGCCACAATGTCCTTTCTGTTTTAAAACATTTTCCCGGGCACGGTTCCTCACTCGGAGATTCCCATAAAGGGTTTGTCGACATCACAAATACCTGGAGCAAAAAAGAACTGGAGCCTTATAAAATCCTCATCAAAGCCCATAAGGCTGATGCAATTATGACTGCACATGTCTTTAATGCACATTTGGATGACAAATATCCGGCAACACTCTCTTATAAAATAAATACAGAACTTTTACGCAACAGATTGCACTTTCAGGGCGTCATCATCAGTGATGATATGCAGATGAAGGCTATCTCTGCAAATTATTCACTCAAAGATGCCCTGACTCTGGCAATCAATGCAGGGGTGAATATTTTACTCTTTGGCAATCAGCTTGCACACAATTCGACGCAAGAGATAGTTGAGACTATTTTCAAGCAGGTCAAAAATAAAAAGATTCCGCTCAGCAAAATTATAGCATCCAATGCACGAATCACAAATCTGCATTTCAAAAACAGACTTGTACAAAAGCCTGTCATATTTGAAAAAGAGCGTAAAGCATTAACGCGGGCATATATTCAAAAACATTACGGCTTACATGTAAAGGAGATAAAAATAAAGCCAAAAATAATTGTTCTGCACTGGACTGCCGTGATGGATGCAAACAAAAGTTTTGCCAGACTTGATCCGCAAAAACTGCTCTCTGACAGAAAAGATATAGCAAACGCCTCGGCATTGAATGTCTCGGCACACTATTTGGTGGACCGAGACGGAACAATTTACCAGCTGATGCCAGATGATGTTATGGCACGCCATGTCATCGGACTCAACTACTCAAGTATCGGCATAGAAAACGTCGGCGGTGAGGCAAACAAAAAAGAGGATTTAACAGATGCGCAGGTACGTGCAAACATTGCCCTTGTAAAATATCTCAAACAACAATATCCTGACATTGCCTACCTCATCGGGCATTACGAATACACAAAAATGCAAAACAATCCCCTCTGGCTGGAACATGATGCAGGGTACAGAACCCAAAAAGCAGATCCCGGGGTACTTTTTATGCAGGAAGTAAGAGCAGGTGTGCCAGACCTGCATCTCAGAGGTGCCGATGAGTAGCGGGTTTTCTTCTCTTGACTGGTTTGTTTTTGGTGCTTATTTTCTGGTGCTCGCCATCAGTTCCTACCTCTTTTCCCAATTCAAAATCAGTTCCTCAAGAGACTATTTTGTCAGCTCAAATACTATGCCAATGTTCGCTGTTGCCGTCTCAATCATCGCTACTTCTCAATCTGCTGCAACTTTTTTGGGTGTTCCGGAATTTTCCTATGTCCATGATTTTACCTTTTTGGGGTTTTATTTTTCTGCGCTGGTGGCTGTTGTATTTATCAGCCTTGTTTTTGTCCCGAAATTTTACAAATACAAAGTTGTCACCGTCTATGAACTTTTACAAACACGCTACGGCGAACGTGCCAAAAAGCAGGCAGGCATCATGTTTTTGCTTGGACGCATTATGGCGAGCGGGGCACGGCTCTACATCGGCGCACTGGCTGTGAGTATGATACTTTTTTTGGATATCGGCTTTTTTCATATGCTTGTTGCCATCACTCTTTTAATTGCAGGCGCTTTATCCTACACTTACTTCGGCGGTATCAAGTCCATCATCTTCAGTGATATCATTCAAGCCCTTACCTATGTCGGTGCCGGTCTTTTAGTTTTTTGGTATTTGTATCTCTCTTTGCACAATATAGATATTTTAGCAATCCTGCAAGCACATAACAAGTTACATGTAATAGATAATTCACTTGATGGGAAGTTCAGTATGATGGCACTTTTTAGCGGTTGGCTGCTTTTAAACATAGCCGCTTTCGGACTTGATCAGGACATGACCCAGCGCGTACTCAGCTGTAAAAACAAAAACGAAGCTGCGCAGTCACTCATTCTCTCCATTGTTTTGACTATTCCCATTGTCATGCTTTTTCTTGGCATCGGAGCACTGCTTTTTGTACATTACCAGACGGATACGGTAAGTCAGAATTTTCAAGGCGAGAGCATTACCGTTTTTATGTATTACATCCTCAATGAAATGCCCTCAGGACTGAGAGGGCTTGTAACAGTCGGTGCCATTGCCGCAGCACTTTCAAGCACAAACTCTGTTTTGGGTGCCATGGCTTCTGTCGCCGTTGAAGATTTGTACCGACCGTGGAAATTGCAAAAAGATCCCCATACGAAAGAAATACATTTTTTAAAAGCTTCCCGAAATGCCGTACTTATCTTTGCATTTATTCTCTTTTTTATGGCAATTGTGAGTTATTTTTGGCAAAGAGAAAGTGAACTCTCCCTTGTCAGTTTTGCCCTGGGGGTAATGACCTTTGCCTACACCGGACTTTTAGGCGTCTTTTTCTCGGCGGTTTTTACAACAAGAGGAAGTGCCGCGACCGTTCCTTTTGCCCTTGTCGGAGGCTTTGTGAGTGTATTAGCCTTACAGCCCTATGTATTTAGCATTCATATAGGATTTGCCTGGCAGATGATTTTAGGAACCTTGGTTGCTTTTGTGATTATGCAGACAGATACTTCGCATACAACTCTCGCAAGCAGTACAGCCCAAACTAAAAGGATAAACCATTAGCTTAAGCAAAAGCTTGGTATCGTCTTGGAACCGGTACTTCAGTGCCGGCTGTTGCCAGCACTTTAACACTTTGAGCCCGCACTGAAGTACGGGTTCCGAAAAAGCCGTTGAGAGCCTAATGGTATTGAAACTTTTTTTTCGTTTCTTTTGCTTTTTTTGGAACACATACTTTCTATGCTAAAGCATGACTTGGAAAAAAACTAAATTTTTTCTGTAGTGCGGGCTTTGTGTCTTTCAAAACTAGAGCCCAGGTTACAAAAAATTATTACTAAATAGATATAATAATCAAAAGAAACAGGAAAAACATGATAAAAAAAGAACTCTACATCGGTGTTATGAGCGGGACAAGTCTTGACGGCATTGACATTGCTCTGTGTGAAATAGATACTGCAAACTGCAAACTCCTTGCGGCACAGGAGTATCCTTTTCCAGACGAATTAAAAGAAGAAGTTCTCAAACTTGCAGCCAATTCTGCCACTTTAAAACAAATCGGAGAATGTGACAGCAGACTCGGGCTTCTTTTTGCAGAGAGTATCAATGATTTTATAAAAAGCAATGCTTTACATCTAAAGAGTATAGTTGCCGTCGGTCTGCACGGACAGACACTTTGGCACGAACCTGATTCTTTGTATCCTTTTTCCATGCAGCTAGGCAACGCAAACATCGTTGCAGCCAAGACAGGCATCACGACTGTAGCTGATTTTAGAGGCAAAGACATAGCCAACGGCGGTCAGGGAGCGCCTTTTGCTCCTGCTTTTCATCAATTTTTATTTGCAGATACACAAGAAAACAGAGCGGTGCTAAACATCGGAGGGATGGCAAATATCTCTTTGCTTTTTGATACTTTTGGCGGTTGGGATGTCGGCTGCGGGAATGTTTTGATGGATGTGTGGATGCAAAAAACTCAACAGAAAAATTATGATGCAGAGGGAGCATTTGCAAAAAGCGGCGAAGCAGATGAAGAACTGCTCAAAACAATGCTTGACGATGACTATTTCAGGCAAAAACCGCCAAAAAGTACGGGCAGAGAGTATTTTAATGCCGCATGGCTTGAACAACAACTGCAAAATTTTGCACATTTATCCGATGCACAGATACAAAAAACCCTGCTCGAACTTACCGCCCGCTCCATTGCCAATGACGTCAATGCCACACAGGCTACACAGCTCATAATTTGCGGCGGCGGCGTAAAAAACAGCTTTTTGATGCAAAGACTCAGCACACTGTGCCACGCCAAAGTAATTGCAAGCGATGCCCTCGGGATCAGCAGTGATTTTTTAGAAGCCATGGCATTTGCCTGGTTTGCAAAGAAACGCCTGCACAAAGAGCCGCTTGCCCTCGCCAAAGTTACCGGTGCCCAAAAAGATTCCGTAGCAGGAGCTATTTATGCAGCAGATTAAAGCATGGTTGCAAACCACTCCCTATAAAGATTATGACATACATATTGCCTCTGCCGATGCAAGTTTTAGAAAATATTATCGGCTTTCATATAAAAATCATTCTGTTATTTTGCTGGATGCCTCTTTGGAAAAACACTCTTTGTCACCCTTTGTAAACATCACTTCAAGACTCTTACATGTAAAGGTCAAAGCACCAAAAATTCTTGCAAAAAATCTCTCTCTTGGATATCTTATTTTAGAAGATTTCGGTGATACGCAACTGCTGGATGTACTCAAGCGTGAAAACTTTAAAAGCCTGTATGAAAAAGCCATTGATGCAATAATACAAATGCAAAGTGCCGATACGAAAAACCTGCCGCTGTATGACAAAAAATTTCTCCATACAGAGATGGATTTAATGCAAGAGTGGTATTTGGAGAAAAAGCTTGCTTTACATGTAAACAAAGAACAAAAGAGGCTGATATCTTCTACCCTTGAGGCGATATCCGGTGTTGTACTGTCTCAGCCGCAAAACATTTTTGTACATCGTGATTTTCACTCGCGAAATATTATGTTCACAAGCAAAAATGAACTCGGTATAATTGATTATCAGGATGCCATGAGCGGGGCACTCACCTATGATCTGGTTTCGCTTTTAAAAGACTGTTATATCTCTTTTGAGCGCAAAGAGATCGAGGCGCTGGCACTTTTGTTTGCCCGTAAAAAGGGTTTACATGTAAGCAATGAAGAGTTTTTAAAGTGGTTTGATTTTATGGGGCTGCAGCGGCATATAAAGGTGTTGGGGATTTTTTCGCGTCTGCATTTGCGTGACGGCAAAGAGGGATATGTAAAAAATATTCCGCTGACACTGCGTTATGTGATTGAAACGGCTTTACGATATGAGGAGACCAAAGAGTTTGGGAAACTTTTACGGCAACTCAGCCCAGACTGAAGTCTGGGTTCCGAAAAAGCCGCTTAACTTAATGTCATTGAAACTGAAGTCTAGGTTTCAAAGAACATGTGCTAAACTCTTCGGAAGCGATGCTTTAGCTTCGCCTTGTACTTTGACAGCAACTCAGCCCAGACTGAAGTCTGGGTTCCATTAAGTTAAATGATTTTCCCGGAACCCGTACTTTCTATGCTAAAGCATGACTTAGAAAAAAACTAAATTTTTTTCTGTAGCGCGGGCTTTGTGTCTTTCAAGACGAATAGCCAGGTTAAAACCCATAAAAAAAGGAGAGCATATGATGAAAGCGATGATACTTGCGGCAGGTCGGGGTGAGCGCATACGTCCTTTGAGCGATACTCTGCCAAAGCCCTTGTTACATGTAAAGGGAAAGGCGCTGATAGAGTGGCATATTGAAAAGCTGGCTCAAAACGGTTTTGAGGAGATCGTTATCAATATTGCCCATCTTGGCCATAAAATCCAGGAGTCTCTCGGAGACGGCTCACGGTGGCATGTCAGAATTCACTACTCGAATGAGCAAAACAGCGGAGCCCTCGAGAGTGCCGGCGGTATCAAAAAAGCACTGCCACTTTTAGGAGATGCTCCTTTTTTGGTTGTCAACGGCGATATATTTTGCGAATATGAATTCAATCCGAATTTCAAACTCATCGACGTGTTTGCCCATCTTGTTTTGGTACCCAATCCTGTACACAATCCAACAGGAGACTTTGGACTCAAAAATGGACTTGTAACAAATAAAGACAAAACAATGTACACCTTTTCCGGCATAGGCTACTACCATCCAAAACTCTTTGAAAACGAAGCGTTACAAAAAAGCCCGCTCGCTCCGCTTTTGAGAAAAAATATCGACAAAAATCTTGTCAGTGGCGAAGTATTTAACAAAATGTGGCATGATATAGGCACACCACAAAGGCTTCAAGAAATCAATGAAAACTAAATTTATATTTTTACTGCTCCTTGGCAGTGTACTTTTTGCAAAATATGACAACTGCAATTTTACAAACAGACATTATGAAGATATTTGCAAAAAAGTCGTCAAACACGGCGTCAGTTACAAATATGCCAACCAATTTCTACTCTCCTATTTTAAAACACAAAAGTATGATGAAATAACCTGGAAATACATACAGCCTTCAAAAATAAAATACCATAAAGAAAAAGAGAAACAGGCAAACAATGTACTGATAAAATATGTTCCAAAAATGGTAAAAAATCTTCAAAAATACAAAGATGTTTACGACTATGCCGAAAATAAATATCATGTCAACCGTGAAATCATTGCCGCCATTTTGCTCAAAGAGACAAAACTCGGCAAAATAAAACCGACACATGATGCCTTCATTGTTTTCAACACTATCGTAACACGCACAAAACCCGATACCCACCGAAACAAGTGGCTCTTAAAAATGGGCAAAACAAATATGGCTTCGATTATAGAACACTGCTACAAAAAAGGTGTCAAACCCCAACAGTGTAATCTAGCAAGCTCCTACGCCGGTGCCATAGGCATCCCGCAGTTTATGCCAAACAGTTTTATCTACACGGACAGCTACAAAGGCAAAGTCGCAGACTTGAGTAAAATGGAAGACGCCATCCTCTCTGCTGCGAAGTTCTTACATGTAAAGGCAAAATTTGACACACTCATTGACTGGAAAAAAATGCCTGATATTCCAAAAACAGAACAAGAGTGGTACGCCTATGCCTACAAATACGACAATGCATCGTTTTGCTATGAAAAAAGCAGCAAAAGCGGCAAAGCATACCAATGTTTCAGCAAAGGCAAAAAGCACCTGCAGTATATGAGAAAATATGTACAAAAAATTATGCGTTACAACAACTCCTCAAACTATGCCGTCGGCGTCATTCGATTAGCCTATGATGCTCACACTTTACTAAAAACTAAATAATTTGCTACATAGGTGGCATTTAAAAAACTTGAAGCAGAAACAGATGCAAAAGATGTTGCGCAAACGCTTAGCTTTTATCCACCGGTTTTATCACTTGAAATTGAGCTTGAAAACAAACTTCCGGAAATAGCAGGAGCACTTTTAGTCACCCTTGCAAAAACAATGAAAGCCATTGATCCTGCAGACAGAGCTGTTGATCACGAACTTATCAGTAAAGCACACAAAGTTCTCAATATTACAATGTAATGTCGAGAAAATACAAGGTGTTTATTCCCCGCCTTGTATCTGTGTTATCAGTACAAGTTCCAGGCTTCCACTTACATAATTGGCAAAAAAAGTGAGTGTCTCCAGATCCTGCGGGGTAAAGTCTGTTTCTTTGTTAAGCAGCTGCATCACGCCCATTACATTTCTCTTTGAATCAAATACAGGAACTGTCAGCATGTTTTCGGTCAGATAGCCGCTTTTTTTATCTATGTGCTGTAAAAACCGCTCGTCTTCATAAGGTTTGTTCACTATCTGCGGTGTCTTGCTTTTATATGTGGCGCCAACTATCCCCGCATCCGCACTGACAACGATTTTTCCCATTCCGTCACTGTGTGTCGTCCAGAGTATCTCATCATCACTGTCCACAATAAATATAGAACATCTTTGTGCCTCTGCAAGAGATTTTGCCTCATCACTTATCAAAACAATTGCATCATCAATCGCATTGGTTGTCATCAGTTTTTTACCGAATTCGGCAATTCTCTTTAATTGTTTCATATTAATCCACTCTCTTTTCTTGATCTAAATACGTATGCAGCAGTTCTAAAAATCCGCTGACATAATGTGCAAAAAATATCATAAAACGGACATCTTCTTCATCAAATCCTTCTTCTTTGTTTAAAAGTTCCATCACCCCGATAATCTCTCTTTTGGAACTGAATATTGGTGCTGTTATGATATTTTTTGTAATATAATCTGTCGCCGAATCAATTTCGGGCAAAAACTCCGGATGGGCATAGGCATCATTTGCTACAACAGGTTTCTTTGCCTTGAGTGTATACCCCACCAACCCTTTATCTGCACGAAGTGTTATTTTTTTAACTTCATCCGCCAGGGTTGTCCACACCTCATTTGCAGCAGCATCATATATAAATATAGAACACCGCTCGGCACCTATGACATCTTTGACATATTTTGCAATCAGAGGCAGACCATCTTCAAGAGAATGTTTTGTCAACAACTCCCTTGCAAACTCGGCAAGTTTTAATGATTTGTTTTTATATTTCATTCCAAAACCCTCTTTATTAATCAATTGCAACTATTATAGTGTAAAATTCTACTAAAAAAAAGGAAAGAGAATGAGTAAATACACTATTTTACACAATCCGCGATGTTCAAAATCGAGAGAGGCGCTTAAAATATTAGAAGAAAACGGTATTGCTGCCGATGTTGTCAAGTATCTTGACGAACGTCCGAGTGCCGCACAACTCAAAAACATTATAAAAATGCTCGGACTGCAAAGTGCGAGAGAGATGATGCGTACCAAAGAGGCCATTTACAAAGAACTTGATTTGCAAAATGAAAAAGATGAGGACAAACTTATAGAAGCGATGGCGGAGCATCCAAAACTGATAGAACGTCCCATCATTATAAAAGATGACAAAGAGGCAATCATCGCCCGTCCGCCAGAAAAAGCAAAAGAGTTTTTAAAGAGCTAACTGCTCTATGCTTACTCTTTTATCATTCATTTGGCTCGTATGTTTTGCTGACATTTAAGCACAGTTAGTTTTGTAATCTAAAAAAGACTCTCAATAGTAAGTTTTCTTTTTTTAGATTCTTGCAAACCCTTCTTAATCATTCTATCAAAAGCCAATTCTCTTATAATCTCATCATATGATGACTCTTGTAATAAAGTTTCAATAACTTTTTTTGCTTCAATTATTGGTGCTGTCATTTTGCTACCTTTTGAAATTATTTTTATCATTTTAATTTATCATAATTTTATTTAAAATTTAAAACTATAGATTCTTACTACAGAGGGGACTCGGGTGAGTAACTGCCATCTTTGTTACTTTACACCCTAAAAGTGGAGATTTACTCACAGGGGTGGAATTCCTATGTCTTTCTTGATTTCCAATAGTTAGGTTTTCTTTGAAGTTGCATAACTGCTAAAATTATTATTTCATCATCTTTTTGATAGTAAACTACACCAAAGGGAAAACGATTTGTTAAACATCTTCGAATATCTTTATCAAGCTTTTGCCAAGCATCTGGAAATTCTATAATTCTTTGGATTGTTTTGTAAATTTCATGTGCAAACTCTAAACCCAAATGAGTTTGACATTCTTCATAATAATTTACTGAAGCATTAAGTTCAGCTTCTGCATCAGGGTGAAAAAAATATATCATACTATGCGTTTAATCTTTGAAAAATTTTTTTAAAAACTTCATCCCCGTTAACATGTGAAACTTGATTGGTTTCTATCTCATCTCTACGTCTATTTACCTCTTTAATCCATAAAGAATCTATTGCAGCATTTGAAGGTGTGATACTTGCCAGTAACTTATCAACAATTTTAGTTTTTAAATCTATCGGTAAAATGTCTATTTCTTCAAATAGTTGTTCTTGTTTTAAGGTTAGCATAATGAACTCCATTTTAAGCATATACTACTATTCTAACAAAATAATAGATGCTTTTCTATTAAATTTAAAACTTATTTTCAAAAAACAATGATAAATTTTCTTAAGCAACTAACATCTGTTGCTGTTGTGTCCAACCTTTATATTTTTTTAAGTAGTTTAGATATAAATAAATACCCGCAAGGCATGGCAATCGTCTTCCTATATCTAAAGCAAAAGAACTTTTAAAGAGCTAACTGCTCTATGCTTACTCCGTTATCTTCCAAAAACTTTGAGATGGTTTTGGAGTGAGTATGTTCATACTCTTTGGCATATACAATGCGTTTGATGCCACTGGCGATCAAGTTTTTGCTGCATTCGCTGCAAGGTTCCAAAGTGACGTAAATTGTTCCGCCCTCAATGGAGATGCCTTTTCTCGCCGCCCAGATAATCGCGTTCATCTCTGCATGAATTTCGTATGTCTTGCTCCACTCATGGTGCTCTTTGGTGTATTCGTCGTTCCAGTGATCACAGCAGTTCGTATAGCCTGCAGGCGTTCCGTTGTAGCCTGTGCTTAAGATGCGTCCGTCTTTGACAATGACAGCACCGACCTGTTTTGAAACGCATTTGGATGCTGAGGCTATTTCTGAAGCTATGTTTATAAAATTTTTATCGCTGAGCATAGTTTATTTGGGCAGTCTGATAATGTTGATATCTGCATTGTCACGAAGCCGTGCAAAATAGTCACTCAAAACCGCTTCACGTTTTTCTGCCATAATCGCATTGATGATCTGCGGTTTCAGCTTTTTCAGATCCACTTTTTTTGATTTTGTTGTCGACTTTACATAACAACACATAAAACCGCCTCTGCCGTCAGGCAAAACCGGAGTGAAATGGTCTGGGGGTGTTTTTTCCAAGATTGCCGCAAGCTGTGGCGGAATTTTATTGTAAGGCAATACCTGCTCCTGTGTCTTGATATCGGGTGCATAAAACATTGGATTGTCTACTTTTTCCTGCAGTCGGCTTTTGTCTTTTGATTCGTTTATGATGACAGAAAAAGATTCGGGATGGTTAAACTGCTTTTTGTGCAGCTCGTAATACTCTTTTATCTCTTCGTCAGTCGGTTCGGAGAGTGATGACATTGCAATGGCAACATAAAGCTTTTGGCTTAAAAGTTTTTGTTTTATTTTTTCTTTGAATTCTGTAGAACTCAAACCGCTTTGTTCTCTCACAGCATCATACAACTGACTGATTGTCAATCCGTTTGCTTCAGCCATTTTTTTAATATCATCATACACTTCCGTACTTGAAACCGAAATATCTCTTTTGGCAATTTCAAGCTCTTCAAGTTTTTTACGAATAAGGATGTCGGACGCTTTTTTTGCATCTATATGCGCCTGCTGCATCTCTTTTTCAATATCAAGCAGAGTAATTGCTTTATCTTCTACAACAATTGCGACACCGTCATAGACTTCTGCATTTACTAAGCTTGCAAGCATAAGTAATACGAGTAATTTAAACATAAAAATCCATTTTGTTAATTTTAATAGAGTATTTTACCAGCCTTTAACCAACAATTGCCTAAAATTGCAAGAAACTTCTTATGTAACCTTAACTTAGAGGGCAAATTCTCCTTGCCAGTCTGAGCCTCACGCTAAGTTTACATAAGAAGTGAACACTAACACAAGAGGTATATCATGGTTGTTACTCGTTTTGCTCCATCTCCTACAGGCTATCTGCATATTGGCGGTTTACGCACGGCTCTTTTTTCTTATCTGTGGGCAAGAAAGAACAAGGGAAAGTTTCTTCTTCGCATTGAAGATACCGACAAAGCAAGAAATTCTCAAGAGGCAACAGAGGCCATTTTAAAAGCATTTGAATGGCTTGGACTTGAAGCAGACGGAGAAATCACCTACCAAAGCAAACGTGAAGATATTTACAAAAAATACATACAGCAGCTGCTTGATGAGGGCAAAGCCTACAAATGCTATATGAGCAAAGAGGAACTTGATGCTTTGCGTGAGCAACAAATGGCAAACAAAGAACGGACAAAATATGATGGCAGATACCGTGACTTTTGCGGAACTCCTCCCGAAGGTGTTGATCCTGTCATCCGCATCAAAGCACCTCTAAGCGGTGAAATAGTCGTGCATGACGGTGTCAAAGGCGATATTGTCTTTCAGGCAGAAGATATTTTGGATGATTTTGTCATTGCCCGTGCAGACGGAAGTCCTACCTATAACTTTGTCGTGGCAATAGACGATGCTTTGATGGGTATCAATGAAGTTATCCGCGGAGACGACCACCTCTCAAACACTCCTAAACAAATCGTCGTTTATGAAGCGCTCGGATTTGATGTTCCGAAATTTTACCATGTCCCTATGATTCACAATGCGCAGGGCAAAAAGCTCTCAAAACGTGACGGTGCGACAGATGTCATGGCATACAAAGAGATGGGATATTTACCACAGGCACTGCTTAACTTTCTTGTGCGTCTTGGCTGGAGCCACGGGGATCAGGAGATTTTTTCTATGGATGAGATGAAAGAGCTGTTTGATCCAAAAGACATCAACAAATCAGCCTCCATTTACAATACGGAAAAACTCGACTGGCTCAATGCCCACTACATTAAAAACACACCTAATGAAGAACTGACGGAACTGCTCGCTGATTTTGGCGTGGTACTAAGTTCACACGATAAAAAAGAGATTTTGCTTGATGCCCTTAAAGAACGGGCAAAAACCCTCAAAGAGCTGGCAACGCTTATCAATGAGATAGTGACAACACCGCAGTCATATGATGAAAAAGCGGTCAAAAAAGCCTTTAAAGGCAATGCGATTGAAATTCTTGAACATTTTGCAAACAAACTTGATGAAGCAAAAGAGCTGCACCTGCCAAGTGACTATCATCATGTGATGGAAGCCCTTGTCAATGAGATGGAAATCGGTTTTGGAAAAATCGGCAATCCGCTTCGTGTGGCACTGCTGGGTAAAATGAGCGGTCCGGGACTTGATGTCGTTATGTCTGTCATCGGAAAGGATGAAACCATCCTTCGTATTGCCAGAGCCATAGAAGCCAATATATAATGGCTTCTGTGTTTTAATTTGTCTCCGGTAAAATAGGCACAGTCACTATATCTTGCGATAATTTCCCTGTTAAAGATTGTAAAAACAGATAAATACTTTCTGTTTCCTCTTGCGATAAATCTACCCCTAACTGCACCTTTGCCATTATTTTTACAGCTTCTTGCAATGATGCAACACTGCCATCATGAAAATAAGGGGAAGTCATTGCAACATTTCTAAGTTGCGGTACCTTAAAGAGATATTTGTCTTCTTCTTTTTTCGTGACATTGTAGCGACCTTCATCAATCTTCTTGCTTTTGGTATACTCCCAGTAAGGCGCAACAACTCCAAATTTTTGCAGCATTGTACCGCCAAGCAGTGCTCCTGAATGACAAGAGGCACAGCCTGTTTTTATAAATGTTTTAAGCCCCGTTTTTTCTTTTTGTGTCAAAGCATTTGTTTTGCCCTCTAAAAATTCGTCAAACCGTGAAGGTGTTGAAAGTGTGCGCTCCCATGCTCCAATCGCCTTTGCATAATTGGCAACGCTTATCGGCTTCGTATCATTTGGAAATGCTTTTTTAAACAAAATACGGTATTGTTCAATACTTTGCAGCTTCTTTTCCACCCACTCGTTAGAAGGTGCACCAAAAGAGCCTTTTCCGAGCAATGCCTTTCTTGCCTGCTCTTCAACATCTTTTCTGTCTCCGCGCCAATGCTGAGAAACCTGACCTGCAGCATTGAGGACCGTTGGTGCATTTCTTGGATTCAGTTTCCCAAAATTCCCTCTTGATTTTTCAAGATTGTCTGCTCCGTAATAACTAAACGGATGGCATTTTGCACAACTCGTTGTTCCGTCTATAGAAACTCTTTTTTCATGAAAAAGCATCTTTCCAAGTCTGATTTTTTCCGGCGTCATGGTATATTGCGCAGAAGAAAATGTTTTTGGCAATAGCGCAAAATTTTGTTTTGCCTGTTCTAACAGGAGAGTGTCTGAAGCATAGAGGGATGATATAACAACTGATAATGAAAAAATCATTTTCTTCACGGAGAATCCTTTTTTTAGTAAAGAGCATACTTTCATTAATAGAAAAATATTATCTTTTAAGAATTATTTGATATTATTGCTTAAAAAGAACTTATTCAGCTATAAAATCCGTCTATTTTCAAAATATCCCCATTAAATATCATCTCTGTAGACATCCGTCATATCAAAATCATTTTCCGGTTCAATGGTAGGGATTGCATCCAAATCACTTGGGTCCACTTCCACTGCTGAGAGATTATAATCTTTTCCCTGATAAAACCTCTGCTCTTTTGCATATTTTTGTTCTTTTTGTATCTGTTGCTGAATATGCTTTTGTGTAATATCATCCCCGTTAAGCACCATTACATGTAAGCCGGCAAAGACAACTGCCAATAATATTTTCTTCATAACCTGTCCTTATCTATTTTTTCACAATATATTATACCTGAAATATCTAAAAACATAAAAAAGTTAACTTTAGAGTCTGCTTTTTTGAGATATAATTCTTTTATGAATCAAAAACCTGTCACTATAAAATCCATCTTTGCATTAGCGCTGCATAAAAAATCTTCTCTGATAAACGGGCAGATTTTGACCATTTTGGCTATCATCGTCAGTGTTCCCATTCCTTTGATGCTGCCGGTCATGGTAGATGAAGTCCTGCTGCACAAGCCGGAGTATATTGTTCCAACTATTAACAAATTTTTAGGGAGCGGTTCTGCTTTTTACTATATTGGGCTTGTTGCCTTTGCTGTTATATTTTTACGCTTTTTATACTACTTTTTAGGGGTACTCAGCACAAAAATATTTACAAAAATTTCAAAATATGTCACTTTTATGATACGTTCACGTCTTTTAAAACATCTCCAAAAAACTTCCATGAATGCCTATGAGACCCTTGGAAGCGGTGCTATTACGGCAAATCTTATCACCGACATCAATACCCTTGATGCATTTATTATGAGCAGTGCTTCACGTTTTGTTGCCTCTGTTTTAACCCTTCTTGCCGTCGGTATCGTGATGATTGTTATCAATCCTGTTTTGGGCATACTCATACTTTTTGTGCAGCCGCTTATCATGTTTGTCAGCAAGAAAATGTCCGCACGCGTGGGAGAACTCAAAAAAGAAGAGAACCAGGCAATTGCAGAATTTCAGGAAAATGTCGGCGAAACGCTTGAACTGTTCGGGCAGATAAAGGCCAGTAACAAAGAACAGCATTTTTTTGGCAAAGCGATAGAACAGGCAAAAAAAATTCAGGATACTTCCAATGAATTCAGCTTTAAAAGTGTCGCCTATGAAAAACTCTCTTATACAATCTTTTTAAGTGTTTTTGAACTCATTCGTGCTTCAGGACTTTTGCTTGTAGCCTACAGTGATCTGAGTATCGGTATGATGTTTGCCATGTTTGGCTACATCTGGTTTATCATGACACCGGTCCAGGACATCCTCTCCATGCAGTACAGTTATGCCTCCGCCAAAGCTGCTTTAGAGCGTATCAACAAAGTCCTGACACTCAAAACAGAAACGAGCGGGGAGAAAAAACTTACAACAAAGAGCGTTGATATTTCTTTAAAAAATATATGCTTCAGTTATGCCTCAAGTGATAAGCTCATTCTTAAAGAGATAACTTTTGATGTCAAATACGGTTCAAAAACAGCGCTTATCGGTGCAAGCGGCAGCGGCAAAACAACCCTTGCTCAGATTATTGCCGGTTTTTATGAAAAAACATCCGGCGAACTCAAATATAATGATATTCCCACAGAAGAGCTGGACAAACACTCCGTGCGCCAAAAAATATTTTTAGTCCTGCAGATGCCTATCCTCTTTAACGCTTCACTCAGATTTAACATCACCATGGGACATGAAAACATTAGCGATGAGGCCATCCACAAAGCTCTTGAAATCGCCCAGCTCTCTGACATGCTCCAAACTATGCCAAGCGGACTTGACACCCTCGTCGGGCATCACGGCATACGCCTTTCAGGCGGGCAACGACAAAGACTCAGCATCGCCAGAATGATAATTGCAAATCCGAGTGTCGTCATTTTTGATGAATCAACTTCTGCACTCGATGTACACACCGAAGCCAAACTCTTTAGAGCACTCGCTCCCCTGCTTGAGAAAAAAACAGTCATTACCATCGCCCACAGACTCAGCACTGTTAAAAATGCCGATATGATTTATGTCCTCAATGAAGGCGAAATAGTCCAACGCGGCACGCATGAAGAACTTGAAGAACAAGAAGGGCACTACAGCGAATTTCTCAAGGAGCAGTTGTTATAAAAAAGATAAAACAGGCACAGAAAGAACTTTTGGCATGGTATGAAAAAGCAGGCAGGCATGAGCTTCCCTGGCGAAATACACAGGACATCTACCGTGTATATCTCAGCGAAATCATGCTCCAACAAACACAGGTCAATCGTGTACGGGATGAATACTACCCCCAGTTTTTGGAGAAATTTCCCACACTTCAAAGCCTTGCAAATGCACCGCTGGATGATGTTTTAGCGGCATGGAGCGGACTTGGGTACTATTCGCGTGCAAGAAATCTTCATAAAACAGCCCGACTTTCACCAAAATCTCTGCCGACAGACTACAAGGAGCTGCTCTCTCTGCCCGGCATAGGGCAATACACCGCAAGTGCCGTTTGCAGTTTCGGCTGCAATCAGAATATTCCTGTTGTCGATACAAACATAGCAAGAGTGCTCAAGCGTTATTTTGCCCTCTTACATGTAAAGGACAAAACAGTTTGGGAATACGCACAAAAATTCCTTAATCACAAAGACACCAGAAGCCATAACCTTGCCCTTATGGATTTGGGTTCGCTTGTCTGCCTGCCCAAAAATCCAAAATGCGAAGAGTGTCCGCTACAAAAAACCTGTCAGGGAAAAACAGAAGCGGAGTTATATACAAAAACAAAGAAAAAAGAGTATGAATCACTCGAACTTTTTTACGGTATTTGCATACAAAATGAAAAAATAGCTCTTACCCCTGCTACAGGAAACATGTACAAAGGCATGCTTGAACTTCCTGCCGTCGACCCGATAGAAGAAGATTTTTTAGGCAGTTTCAAACACGCCTACACAAAATACCGCCTACATGTAAAGCTCTACACACTCGACTCTTTTGAAGATGGCATCTGGGTAGAAACAAAGGCCTTGCACAGCGCTCCAATCTCTTCTTTGACAAAAAAAGCGCTCTCAACAGTTTTCAAATAGAACAACTTTGTTTCTTCCGCTCTCTTTTGCTTTATAGAGGGCATTGTCCGCACTTTTATAAATATATTTCACTTCACCCTCGCGTGCATCAGAGAGATAACATACGCCTATAGATATAGTAAGCACTCCATACTTTTCATTGTAAAGATGCTCAATTTTCAGGTTTTGCACCTCTTTGCATATATTTTGCAGGTGTCTAAAGGCTTCCTCTTTTGTATAGGCACTGCAGACAAAGCCAAACTCTTCTCCGCCCAAACGGAAAAAGAACTCATTGGCACGCTGTGTCAGTTCTGTGATTTTTGCAGTAATGCTTTGAAGTGCCTCATCCCCTGCATCATGCCCGTAGTTATCATTGTAGAGTTTAAAATTGTCCACATCCATAATCACAAAACAAAAACTCTCATGGGTTCTTTTTGCTCTGTTTAGCTCCTGCGGAAACACTACATTAAAGTACCGCCTGTTGTAAATATTTGTCAGTGCGTCCTGCATGGACAAATCTTCAAATTTATGCCGAATATTATATATTTCTGTTATATCATTTAATGTCACCATCATATGCATTTTATTCTCTTCATATATCTTTTTGGCATACACAGAAAAATAGTATTCCTGCTCCAGGTAACAGATTTTTATGATTGGCTCTTCCTCACCCAGAACATCTTCCACCCATTGCATTTTTGTGCTGTTGATGGTATCACCATGGCATGATGCACAAAAAAAGTCACAAATGCATTCATGCTCTCTTTTAAACTCTTCCAAAGAAGCATACTCTTTGAAAAATTTAAAAAATGCCTCATTCGCCCGGGTAATACTGTTGCCGGTTGTGATAATGATGATATTGGGACTCTTTTCAAAAAGCGTCTCCAGATAAATCTCTTTTTTGGCATGTTCTGCTTCGAGCAGTTTTGTCTGCTGGAGAACTTTGAGTTCAAGCGTATTGCTTAGCTTTTCATAACTACTACTCTTTTTTTGTAAAAACCTGATGAGAAAAAGAAGGACAAGTGTAAAAACAGTAAATAAAAAACTTACTGCAAAAAACTTGAACCAGACGCTCTGTATCTTCTCTACATAGAAAGAGGCATCCATATCAATGGCAATCTCTTTATAAACATAATAAAGCCTTTTTTTTTCGCTCTCAAGCTTATAAAGAGCTTTTTGTTGCACCTTTGGAGTCACTGTATAGTAAAAATCGTTTGTTTGGTATTGTTTCAAGAGGGTTTGTACAGGCAGACTGGGATCAACTTTTTTAAAGGCATCACCTTCTTTCACATAAAAAGTTCCAATCTCGGCAGGAAGATTACGGATATTTTCTATTTCTTCGTAATGTTCCCGTGCATCTTTGAGTAAATTGTCAGTATAGTTTTTTTGTGCCTCTACAGCTATCATGTAGAAGTATGCTTCTATAAAAACCCATACAAGCAAAATGGTAATCCCAATCATAAAAAATTTATTTTTTGAGTTCTTCATACAAATAGCTTATAGCAAACAAACTGAAAGCTATGTTAAGGAATAAAGCTAGCTCTCTTCTATCTTGATATCAGAAGCGACAATGTACAAAGGCGCATTGTGTACATGTAACATTGTACTTCCGCTTCCAAGGGCAAAGCCATAGAGGTTGTTTTCTTTGATAAGTGTTATCCCAAAGCCCATATCTAAGAAAGAGAGGACATGGTTTTCCAAAATTCTCGAAGCATTGATACCGCTAAAAGTAATTTTAACAGTGTGAATATCCTCCCCCTCGTCATCCTGCACCACAAGTGTCACAATTTTTGTATCGGGCAGCTGTTGTATTGAACGCAGTTGTTCATGCTTAAAGTGGTTGTACTTTTGCAGTAATTCTTCTATCTCTTTCATTTTTTCCCTTTTTATTAAAACAACATCTTAACAATAAAAGGCTTTCTCACCGCTTCGTTGACTGAGTTAGCGTAGACATATAAGCAACAAAACTCACAAACACTACACATTAGCATGCTATACTTTGAAAACTAAAAAAACAGAGGAATAATTTATGAAAACAGTGATACTGGGTATTTTCCTACTTTGCTCCGGAGCACAGGCAGTCAGCCTGAGTGAAATTATTGACATCTCTTTGGCAAAAAAACCGTCGCTGGAAGCTATCAATGAAAGAATTGAGGCAAACAGATATAATATAGCAGTCTCCGACCAATTTGAAAACCCCCAACTGCTCATAACAAAAAATACACTCAATTCTTCGCAGGCGATGAGTCAGTCTGTGGTGACATTCAAACAAAAAATTCCTTTTTACAATAAACGTGAAACCAACAAAAAAATTGCAGAAGCGGAAGATGCTTTGTTGCAGGAAAAACTAAATGCAGCAAAAACAAAACTGGTTGCACAGATAAAGAGTGAAGCCTATACCATTTGGAAACTGAATGAATTGTATAAAATTATTGATGAGTATGTCACACTGACACAGCAAAACATTGATCTGTACGAATCCTACACAAGTATTGATGAGAACCAGCATATCGGAATAATGAAAGCGGAACTCTCCCTCTCAGATCTGCAAATCCAAAAAAGTGTTTTGCGTGAAAAAATCAATGCTGCCTATGCAAGACTCTCCTATCTGGCCTCATTTAAAGTACACCATTTGGATATAAATATACAAATGGGGGAAAAACCGGATTTGGGACAACTGCAAAAATCTTTAGCAGAGAACCCGGATATTAAAATAAAAGACAAAGAGATTCTCAAACAAAATGCAAAGTTAAAAATGGCAGATCTCAACAACTATCCGGACATTAATCTCATCGCAGGCTATGCTCTTCGAGAAAATTTCAACAACTATTTTAATTTTGGTTTCGGCTTGAGCCTGCCTATATACGGCACGGAAGACTACAAAGAAGAAGAAGCACGCGCCTTGGTTCTCTCCGCTACAAGCCAAAAAGCAGATACTCAGATATCTGTCAATGCCGAGCTTGAAGCCTATTATGCGCAAATGCTCTCTTCTTATGAAATATATCATATTATTCAAGATGAAGCTCTTCCCCAGGTTGCTCACATGTTTGAGCTTTCAAGCTCTTCCATCTCTGTCGGGGCTGATTTGTTCAAATATATAGATGTCCTGTTTCAAAAACTTGATTTGGAACAAAAAAGTATCAAAGCCGTCGCAAACTACAACCTGGCACAAGCCAAAATAGCACAACTTAAAGGAGAATTACAGTGAAAAATTTAAAATTATTACTACTTTTGCTGCCGTTGATGGTATCGGCAAAAGAAGCATCGGTGGAACAGCTTTTTTCAGTTCAGACCGTCAAGGTACAAAAAACAAAAACAAGCCACAGCAAAAAAAATTACGGTTTTGTCAAAGCAAATGAAGCGAGAGTGTATGAAGTGAGTCCCCGTTTTGGAGGATTTGTCGAAAAACTTTATGCCGACAAAATTTACAAATATGTCAAAAAAGGCGAGCCTTTGGCAGTTGTCTACTCTCCTGAAGTATACAAAGCAAAAGAGGACTATGTCAACTCGTACAACTACACAAAAAACAGACCAAACAAAGGTATGCTCAAGAGTGCAAAGCTGAAACTTTCTTTGCTGGAAGTCGCGCCAAATGAGATTTCTCAAGTTATAAAGATGAGAAAAGTATCACCGAACACAACAATCTATGCACCGCAAAGCGGTTATATCTTTATGAAAAATATCAATGAAGGATCTGCTTTTAATGCAAAAACAAATCTTTTTGAGATAGTCAATCTTGATGACGTCTGGGTTGAGGTAAAGGTCTTTGAAGATGATGTCAAATGGCTCAAACATGCCAATGACTTTCGTGTCAGTTTTAAAACAACCGATAAAACATACGAGACGCATTCAAAGTTTCTTTATCCAAATCTGAGTCCAAAAGAGGCAACGCTCACTATGCGACTCACTTTGGCGAACAAAGACCATACACTTTTTCCGGGAATGTATGCGGATGTAATTTCAAAAGACAAGGCAAAAGAGTATCTGACACTGCCGCAGAGTGCGGTTATCTTAAAAGACGGAAAATACTATGTTTTTGTTGTCGGAGAATTTGAGGGAGAGTATGAACCGATGGAAGTCAATGTCAAACCGCTCAATAATGAAACATACATCATAACAAGCGGACTCAATGCCGGCGATGAAGTTGTCAACAATGCCCTCTTTATGATGGACAGTGATGCGCAGATAAACGGCTTGTATTAAAACTGTGTTATAATACTCTTAAAAGTACTTTTAAGGATATTCTTATGACAGTCAGCGCAAATGAAGTAAAAAAACGAGGCGTTTCTCTTTTTGGAGAACTCTTGGAGAAATGGGACGAGGTTATTATCAATTTTCGTGGTGAAAAAAAGTATGTCGTTATGGACATAGAAAGGTATAAAGAGCTTCGTGCTTTGGAACTTGACCGTGCTTATACAGAGGTAATGGAGGATATTAAAAATGAAGATTATCATACAGATATTGCAAAACATTTAAAAGAGATAGCTGATGTATGAAATCACTTTTAGTAAAAAGTATGAAAAAACAGTAAAAAAGTTTTTTAAAAAGCATCAAAATTTAAAAGGAAAATACACAAAAACTATTCTTCTTTTACAGAAAAACCCTTTTCACCCTTCACTGCGTTTGCACAAACTGCAGGGGCCGTTAAGTGAATATCATTCTGTCTCTATTGATATGGATTACAGAATCCTCATAGATTTTATCATTATAGATGAGCAGATCATTCTTATAGACATCGGTTCACATGATGAGGTATATTAATTTGCATCTCATTCCATTGCCTGGCGCACATCTTTTGCGACTTTTTTCTCATCTACAAAAAAGAGAAGCAGTCCGCCGAGAATAAAAAGAATGGCAACAGAAGCAATCGAGAGTCTTGAATTATGGCTAAAGAGTGCGACAAAGGCTACCAAAAGCGGCCCTATGATAACTGCAAATTTTCCAAGAAGATCATAAAATCCGAAAAATTCTGCCGCATATTTTTGCGGTATCATTTTGGCATAATAGGAACGGCTCAGTGCCTGAATACCTCCCTGAACCAATGCAATAAGTATTGCCAGTATATAAAATTCATAGACATCTTCCATCATCGCAGCATAAACAATAATAAATATATAGACAGCGATACAAAGATAGATAACTTTTTTTGTATCCCAGATATCGGCAAGTTTGGCAACAATGAGTGTGGCAGGGAAACCGACAAACTGCACAATAAGCAAGGCCATTATAAGCTTGCTGCTGTCAAACCCCAGCGCCATTCCGTAATCAACAGCCATACGGATAATAGTGTCCACCCCGTCAATATAGAGCCAGTATGCCACCAAAAAAAGCAAAAGTCCTTTAAGACTTGCCACTCTTTGAAAGGTTTTTTTCAAACGCAGATACCCTGCAACCAATAAAATATTTTTCTGCTCTTTGTCTCCCTTCTTCTCCTCTACAAAAAGCAAAAGAGGCAATGAAAAAACCGCCCACCACACTGCAACACTGACAAAAGAAGCTTTTATCGCCGCAGCCTTGTCTTCAAAACCGAAAAAGGCGGGTTCCTGTACCATAAAAACATTCAAGGCAAACAAAATACCGCCTCCGAGATATCCAAGGGCAAAGCCCAGGCCTGAAACATAGTCAACATTTTTATCATTACTCACAGAGGGAAGCAAAGCGTCATAAAAAATATTTGATCCCATAAAACCGATATTTCCCAGCGTATAGACAAGTGCCGCCATCTGCCAGTTTCCCTGCTCGACAAGAGCCAGTGAGGCACTCATCAAAATACCCAAAAATGCAAAAAGAAACAAAAAACGCTTCTTGAGTGAACCTGCATCAGCCACAGCCCCAAGCAAAGGCGCAAGAAGCACTACCACAAAACTCGAAATTGAATTTGCAAATCCGAGCTGCGCGGTACTCACAGTCACCTCAGTTCCCACACTGTAATAAGACTTGAAAAATATAGGGAAAAACCCAGCCATAACAGTGGTTGCATAGGCAGAATTTGCCCAGTCATACAGTGCCCAGGAGTATATAGATTTTTTATTATTGTTTTTCATATCCTAATTCTATAAGAAAATATATTAAGAGAACCTCTAAAAATCCTGATTGTCTCATACTATTTCTCACAAACGCTACACACTAGCGTGCTATAATTTTCAAAACTAAAAAAATGGACAAATTATGATAGAAAAACTCATCGCTTTTAGTATAAAAAACAAGTTTATTGTTCTTTTGGCGGCTTTTGCTCTTGTCGGTGCTTCTATTTGGAGTATGAAAAACACGCCTTTGGATGCTTTGCCTGACTTGTCTCCTCCTCAGGTCATTGTACAAATCAATTGGGCAGGACAGTCTCCTGAAATTGTCGAAGATCAGGGAACCTATCCGCTTGTTGCACAGTTTTTGGCTATTGCCAATATTGATACGGTACGTGGATACTCTACCTATGAGAACGGTCTTATCTACATCATTTTCAAAGAGGGAACAGATCTCTACTGGGCACGAAGCCGTGTTCTTGAACAGCTTGCTTCCATTCAGTCGCAATTGCCGGCAAACATGAATGTATCCCTTGGTCCCGATGCCAGCGGTGTGGGCTGGGTGTATGAATATGCCCTCAAATCAAAAACAAAGAATCTTGCCGAGTTGCGTACCCTCCAGGACTATTACTATAAATATGCACTTATGGGTGTTGACGGTGTCAGTGAAGTAGCGAGTATCGGCGGATTTATTCCTACCTTTCAGGTGACAGTAAACAATGACAATCTGGTTCGCTACAATCTCAGCATACAGGACATCAAAAGAGTATTGGCCAAGAACAACAATGATACAGGCGGGCGTATCGTCATTAAAAACGGATATGAGTGGATGGTACAGGCCAAAGGCTATATTAAAAACCTTGATGATATCAGAGGACTTGTTGTCACAACAAAAGCCGGTACACCTGTAAAACTCGGTGATATTGCACGGGTAGAACTTACCCCTGCACCGCGTCGCGGTCTGGCAGACTTAAACGGCGAAGGCGAAGTTGTCGGCGGTATCGTTATGGCACGTTACGGCGAAGATGTTTATACAATGATTAAGCGTGTTCAGGAAAAAATGAAAGAGCTTAAAGTTGAGGGTGTGGATGTTGTCACCGTCTATGACCGTTCAGGTCTCATTGACAAAGCGGTAGACACTTTAAAAGATACGCTTATTGAGGAGAGCGTTATTGTTGTCATCATTATTGGACTTTTCTTGATGCATTTTCGCTCTTCGCTTATTGTCATTATTGTTCTGCCTTTAACAGTCGGTTTTACCTTTTTGCTGATGAAAATCTTTGGTATCGGCTCAAACATTATGAGTCTTGGAGGTATTGCCATTGCCATAGGTGCCATGGTTGATGCCTCCATCGTCATGATAGAAAATGCCCACAAAATGCTGCACAAATTTGAACACAAAGAAGGAAGAATCCCGACAGAAAAAGAGCGCATTGCTATCATACTCAAGTCCTCACAGCTTGTCGGGCGTCCGATATTTTTCGCACTTGCACTTATTGTCGTATCATTCCTGCCTATTTTTGCACTGACAGGTCAAGAGGGACTGTTGTTTACTCCGCTTGCCTTTACCAAAACATTTGCAATGGCTGCAGGCGCACTGCTGAGCATCACTCTGGTCCCTGCACTGATGATATTTTTTGTCAAAGGCAGAATCCTGCCAGAGAGCAAAAATCCACTGAACAGATTTTTCATCTGGCTCTATCGTCCAATTATTGTCTACGGCCTCAAAGCAAAATATCTTGTCATTGTTCTTGTTCTACTCTCTCTTGGTTACATGTATCCGCTTTACAAGAGTCTGAAATGGGAATTTATGCCTATGCTCAATGAGCAGACATTCATGTATATGCCTGTTACCCCTTACGGTATCAGTATAGACCAGACAAAACAGCTTTTGCAAAAAACAGACAAGATTATCAAAAGTTTTCCCGAAGTAGAAAATGTTTTTGGCAAAGCCGGGCGTGCAGGTACTGCAACGGATCCTGCTCCTCTTGGTATGCTTGAGACTATCATCACGCTCAAACCAAAGTCCGAGTGGCCCAAAGGCATGACCTATGACAAACTGCGTGAAGACATGGAAGCCGCTTTGCAGATTCCGGGACTGACAAATTCCTGGACCTACCCGATTCGCGGTCGTATCGATATGCTTTTAAGCGGTATCCGAACCCCTATCGGTATCAAACTCTACGGAATGGATGCGGCAGGTTTGCAAAAATTCGGCAAACAGATAGAAGACAAACTGCGGGAGTATGACAAAACCCTCTCCGTATTTGCAGATCAGGCAAGTGCCGGATACTACATTGACATTATCCCTGATGAGGAGAAACTTGCCCGATACAACATGACAAAAGATACGCTCTTGGAGTACACAGCTTTTGCCATCGGGGGCATGAAAGTTTCAACAATGTACAAAGGTCTTGAACGTTATCCTATCGCACTACGTCTGGAAGACAATGAGAGAAGAAGCCTTGAGTCCATCAGAAACATACAGGTCAAAACCAAACTTGGCTTTGTTCCTCTTGGTTCACTTGCAAAAGTGGCTTACAGACAGAGCGCTTCTGTCATAAAAAGCGAAATGGCAGCACCTGTGACCTTCATTTATATCACACCAAAAGAGGGTATCAGTGCAACAGAGTATAAAATAGGCGCACAAAAGTTCATCAATCAAATCAAATTTGATCCGGGATACTATATAGAATGGGCGGGACAGTCAGAGTATCTTGATTCTGCTATGAAGCGTATCATCTGGATTGTGCCTGCTGTTCTTGTTGTCATCTTTTTACTCATCTATATGGCACTCAAAAAACCGGGACCGACAATTATTGTCTTTTTCACTCTGCCTTTTGCACTCTTAGGCGGACTTATCTATATAGACATCCTCAACTTTGCCATGAGTATAGCCGTTATCGTCGGATTTTTGGCACTCCTTGGAGTAGCCGCGGAAACAGCCATCGTCATGATAATTTATCTGCAGGAAGCGGTGGATGAATATAAAGAAAAATATGGAAAAAACTTTGGAATCAAAGAACTCAATGCCGCAATTTATGAAGGAGCTGTACAAAGAGTCCGTCCAAAACTTATGACGGTGTTTGCTATTTTGGCAGGTCTGACACCTATTATGTATACCCACGGAGTAGGAAGCGAAGTCATGCAGCGTATTGCCGCACCTATGCTTGGCGGAGTTGTCAGTTCAGCTGTTTTGAGCCTTGTCATCATTCCGATCCTGTTTGAAATCTATGCAAAACGACAACTTTCCCAAAAAGAGGATATTTAATCCTCTTTTTTATTGCATCGTACTTTTTATATTTTGAACAAATTCTGTAATGTCATCATGCAGATCCTGTAAATCTGCTTCATGCTCTACCTCATCGGCTAATATCTGAGAAACCATATCGTAAGTGATGATATCCTTGTCTTTGACAATATTGGCAAGTTCCGAATAGGTACTGATTGCACACTGTTCTCCTTTTATAGAGTCTTCAAGGATGGCAACCACATCAAAGTTTTTTGGCTCTTCATAGCCGCAGTTTGTATGCGTAAACCACTCTTGCGGATTCAGAAGCGGTGTACCGCCAAGCTGTATGATTCTGTCGGCAACCATATTGGCATGTCTGAGTTCATCGTTTGCATGCTGTGTCAGCTCCGCAAATGCCGCATCTTTCATAATGCCTTTAATCACTTTTGCTTCTATAAAATACTGATAATAGGCCAGCCACTCATCAGCATAGGCTCTGTTAAGCAACTTCACCACTGTTTCAGGTTCTATGCCTTTAATAATCGAATTTCCTCGTGTCATAATATTCTTCTCCTCTGATTTGAATTACCTCAAGTATAAGGCAACTCTTCTTAAAAGAAAATTATTATTATTTAAAAAGAAGTGTGAATTGTGTTCCTTTTCCAAGTTGGGATGTAACATTGACTGTGATACCATATGCATTACATATCTGTTTCACAATGCTCAGACCCACACCGAATCCGCCTGCTATATCTGATTCACGTTTATACATTTCAAAAATTGCATCAAGTTTTTTTTGCTCTATACCGACACCCTCATCTGCTATAACAAAGGCATTTTTATCAAGTTTTATGCTTATTTTTGTTTGGGGAAGAGAGTATTTGATGGCATTTGAGAGCAGGTTGGAAAACAACAGTTCTGCCCGTGAGGGAATTATATGAAAATAACATTCTTCAAGCTGACTCTCTATTTTTATATTTTTTGCATTTGTAAGTTCACTGTAGTAACTGATAGTCTGCTCCAAAATATTTTTAAGATTCACATCCTCTGCTTCTTGCTGTTTTTGATTAAAATTTAAAAATGTCAGTGACTTATAGATACTCTCAAGCTGTTTTGTGCTTATAGAGATATTCGTCAATATTTTTTTATCATAAACTTTTTTCTTGATTGCTCGGCTCGCACTCATTTTCAAAGCGGTTATAGGAGTATTCAATTCATGTGAGACATCCTGAATGAAGCTCTCTATCTGCTCCATTCTCTGATGCACAGGTTTCATAAAGAGTTTGGCCAGTATGACAGAGATGAGGACAATAAAGAAAAAACCCACACTCATAACCAAAAGAACATTTTTTTGCAGCTCCTTGAGCTGTTTGAAATACTCTTTTGTTCTGACAAGGACATATTCAATATTCAGATGTTCCTGCGGTGCATCCGAAACCAGAACCTTATAACCGTTTTTTTCATAATATCCTGTTTTAAAACCCGCAGCTTCATTTGCACCAATCAAACTGTATTCATACCCTTTTTCATTTGGGAGCTGTAATGTTGTCCCTTTCATCTGTGCATTAATTATGAGTCCTGAAAGTTTGTCGGCGATATGGTTGAGCTTATAATAGGTTGCACTCTCCAAAGAATTTTTCTGTGCGCTGTAGTACCAGTATCCTGAGAGCAAAACAAACAAAAAGGAAGAGACAAGATAGAGCGTTACAAAAGAGTAAAAAGACTTTTTTTCCAACTCATTCAAATTTGTAGCCCTCTCCCCGGATATTGACAATATGTTCTTTGCCGATGTATTTTCTCAGATTTTTTACAATGGTACGAATAGCATCATCACTCGGCATATCTTCATACTCCCAAAAATTTTGCAACAGTTCGTCAGAACTTACCACACGATGACGGTTTTTATAAAAGTAATGAAGACAGTCACTCTCTTTATGTGTCAGTTTGATCATTTTTTCTGGCGTTTTGAGTATATGTGTTTTTGTGTCAAATATGATATGTTCATCCAGTTTCACCAGACTTTCCAGTCCAAAATGTCTCTTAATGTTTTCTATACGCTGTGCCAGCTCTTCCAAATCAAAAGGTTTTTTTATAAAATCGTTCGCGCCTGATTCAAAAGCGGATTTGAGATACTTTGTATCATGAAAAGCGGTAATGAAAATAGCCGGTGTTTCATCATGGAAGTCTCTCAGTTCCCGCAGTAGTGAAATACCGTCGCCATCCGGAACATTAATGTCAAAAATATACAAATCAAATTTTTCATTTTCCGAGAGTTCAAGTGCCTGTTTCATACTGTAAGTCTGCACAACCTCATATTCGTCTTCCAAAAAATCAACCAAAATGTTTGCCAGTGCCGTGTCATCTTCAAGGAGTAATATTTTCATTTTTCGTTTATAAGTATATCTTCAGTCGTTTTTTTAATGATGGGTAATCTTGTTTTTATTACATCTTCCACTATATACAGGTCCACACCTTCATAATCATGCGCTATAAAATTTCTTAGTTCGTAACTTCCTTTTATATCCTCTTTTGCAAACTTTGAAAGTATCTCAAGTTCACCGTTATGAAGTAATTTATCAAACTGTTCTGAAATGGATGTAAGATGCATAAGTATAGCTGCTCTTGCATTTTGTTCGTCTTCTAACGCTTTCTCAATAGAGCCGTTTTGTTTCACTATCTCCTCTATAAAGAGAATCTTTTTTTTTATAACTTTTATTCTCTCTACAGATTTTTGACTAAACATATATAAGCTCCTTTTTGATACTCTCTTTAAATGGACTGTTGCTGTCTAAGTCAAAAATATCTATATTTCTATGAAACTGCTTTCGTATTTTTGATTTTATCGTTGCTACTGTATCAAAGTAATCATAAGATGTGTTTGTCTGTAAGAAATTTTCATCTTTGGATATGGCAATGTCAATATCACTGTAAACTGTTTGTGTCTCTTTTGCAAAACTCCCAAAAAGAGCGACTGAGCTGATGCCATTTTTGTAAAGTTCAGGTTTTATCTGTTTGAGATACTCTATGATATTGTTTTTTGTCGCTTTCATAAGACAGATTATAGCATATCTGTGCCACTAACATCCTAACTCTGTGTTATAAGCTCTTTTATCGCCATGCTTACATCTCCAAGACAACATCCGCCGCTTGGGTTCAGCACTTCACAGGCACAGCCGGGATTTTTCATTTTTGCTTTGATGTCTTCAAGTGCTGTTGTTTGTCCTGTTGCCTCTAATTCCGCTTTTATTTTCTCTTTGCTCCAGCCAAAACAGTAGCATACAGTAGCCGGAGTTGCTCCTTCTTTGAGTCCGACGACAACGCTCATATCATCCTGTGTCAGTATCTCATCGCCCCGAAAATAGACTGCTTCGCATGCAGCTGTTTTACAGTAGTAAAAACCGTCAAAACAGGAAAGTTTTGATTTTGCCTCCTCTGTTAAAAGATGCTGCAGTGTTTTGCCCAGCACCCCTTTGGCTTTTTCTCCACATATCGGACAGGCAACTTTGCCTTTTGGCTGAGGCGTACAGCAGTTATCACCTTCATTTTTTGTTCTAAACAGATCTGTCATGACTTATCCTTTTTAAAAAGTCAATTATATATTTTTCCTGTGTAATCTTTGTGTCATACATTTTTGTCCCTGTGCTACACAAACACACCACAAAAAAGTTATATACTTCTCCTAACAAAACAAAAAGGAGTTTCTTATGAAAACTTTGGCAAAAATCTTTTTCGCATTGCTTTTAGGCACAACACTTGTTCAGGCAGCCGCATTCTCCAAGGATGCAAAATTCAGAACAACAGCAGTACATATCACCGCAGACAAACCGCTTACTACCGGTTCCAACACACTTATTGTCACTATCAAGAAAAACGGCAAACCTGTCACTGATGCAAAAGTAGCACTCAAAGCCTTTATGCCAGCCATGCCGGGGATGCCTGCTATGAGCTCAAAAGCAAATGCCCAAAATCTTGGTAACGGAAAATACAAAGCAACACTCAATCTTGCAATGAGCGGAACATGGCAACTGCATATATTTATCACACCTAAAACAGGAAAAAGGTCTCGTGTTAAAACAACATTAAACTTTTAAAAGGCAAAAAAGATGAGAAAAAAGATTATTTTACTTTTTCTGCTGTTAGTAACAATTCCGTTGTTTGCCAATGCAGAAAGTCTCCAAACACACACGCTTCTAGGATTGTTACTCGGAGCCTTTGGAGCCGGATTACTGCTTACTTTTACTCCCTGTGTACTGCCTATGATTCCGATTCTCTCAAGTATTATAGCCGGACAGGGTGAAAAGCTTACCAAGAAAAACGGTTTACTCCTCTCTGTTGCTTATGTTCTTGGCACAGCACTGACCTATACACTTATGGGTGCTCTTGCCGGGGCTACAGGTGAACAGCTGCAATCCTACTTTCAAAATATCTGGGCGATTGGTATTATGAGCTTTGTCTTTTTTCTGCTGGCACTTTCTATGTTTGGTTTTTTCAACCTGCAAATGCCCTCTTTTATTCAGTCAAAACTTGACAGTCAAACCCGAAATATTAAAGGCGGTACCTTTTTTGCCGTTTTTTTGCTCGGTTTACTCTCGGCCCTTATTTTAGGAGCCTGTGTCTCGCCTGTCATTATCTCATTTCTAAGTGTTGCCATTGCACAGGCAAATCCTGTTTTGGGAGCAGAGATGATGTTTGCACTCTCTCTTGGTATGGGTGTTCCGCTCTTACTCGTTGGTCTGGGTGCCGGATATCTGATTCCAAAAGCAGGCGCATGGATGGATTATGTAAAGTACTTTTTCGGTATTCTCCTTTTAGGTGTTGCTGTAAGTATATTTTCCGAGCTTGAACTCTTTTCTTCTTTGTATCTGTGGGGTGTTTATTTTATAATAATCGGCGCATTTATATATCCCTTGGCAACAACAGATGAGTCCTTGACGCTATGGCAGAGGTTTTTAAGAACTCTGGCAATACTGTGTCTTGTTTGGGGAACTATCAGCTTGACAGGAGCTGCTATGGGGCATGACAACATATATATGCCACTCAAAAGCAACGCTGTACAACAATCAACATCAAGTTTGCAGACGGTTACAAAAACACCTTCTCTTTTTACAGAAGTACCAAACCTCAAAACAATGGATGAAAAATTAGCGCTGGCAAAACAAACCGACAAGCCTGTATTTGTCTATTTTCATTCAAAATATTGCAAGGTTTGCAAAAAACTCGATGAAACAACATTCAAAGATCCAAAAATTATTGAAATTCTTAATAACAAATATATTGCCTTAGTGGTTGATTTGTCTGATAAAAGCAATAAAGACACACTGGCTATTAAAGAAAAATACGGTGTTTTCGGCTATCCCGCATTCTTGCTCATAGAGAGTGACGGAACACCCCAAACGGATTCAATACATTACGGCTATGAAGGTGCAAAAGAATTATTTGATGTACTTGATTTAAATGCAGAATAACAAAAAAGCAATCCTATAAAGAATAACTTAAACGGAGTAAAAAAATAAAAAAAACAATAGCCCAGTAACAATAAAACCTCAAAGAACATTTTCAAGAGTATAAAACTCTTGGGATTGTTTGATTTTTGAAGCACTTTATTAAAGTCATTATCTAGAATTTGACTCAAGTGTTTCAATGATCAAACACCTAAAAACTGTTTGGTTGACAATGATAAGGTACTAGGTGCCCCTTGAGGGTATAGGACAATTTATATAATTTCCTATATAGTGTTTATCAAGTTCTATAACAACTTATTGTTAAATAGTTGAATTAAACTTTAGGATAGTGATGCTTGAAATACCCTTTGTGGGTTATAGGCAACATTGTTTTTATATATAGCTAAAATGATATGTGCAAGCTTCCTTGCAACAATCACAACAGCTTCCTTTTTGGCTCTACCTTGAGAGACCTTGTCAAGAAAAAGCTTGTTGAGTTGCTCATTATGCCTAATGGCAGCAATAGCGGCTTGATAGAGAGCTTTTTTAGCAAGCTTTGCACCTCTTTTTGCGATTGCACCGTAGGTGAGTTTATTACCTGATTGCTCTAGTGTAGGATAAAGACCTAAATAACCAATGAAGTGAGAATTATTTTTGAATCGCGCTAAGTCTCCACACTCACTAATAAGAGCAAAGATGGTTTTATCACTCACACCTGGTATGGTTCTAAGATTATCAATAATATTCATAATCTCTTGCTCTTCATTACTCTCAAGTTGCGGTGTTTGATTAAAAAGCTTTAACATCTCATTCTCAAGCTCTTTAAGCTCCTCTTGTAGAAGCTTAATCACTCGGATATGAGATTTAATAACATAAGCTCTCTCATCTACACCATTGCCTTGATAAACAGAGTGTTTGGCTAACTCTAAAAGCTTTGTAGCTTTTTCTTCATTGAAGTTATTGCCTTTGATACCCCGAAAGGTTTTTAGTATTCTCTCTACACTCGCATGATGATAATGCTTTGCAGTTGGATACTTCTCTAAAAGTGCCAAGCCTGTCACATTAAAGGGATCTCTTATCACTTGTTCCATCTCTGGGAATACCACAGCTAAGAGTGTAGAGATTTGTCTTTTATGCTTTTTCATCTCTTCAAGTAGATTATTCTTATGTCTATAGAGTGATTTGATACTCTGATAAGTATCTTCACTTACATAGGCTTTAGAGTATCTGCCTGATTTAATAAGAGCTGCTATCATTAAAGCATCAATGTTGTCATTTTTTACTTTCTTCATGCTGTCCATCTCTCTAAATCTATTTGTTTGATAAGGATTGAGTAATAGTACATTAAATCCTTTTTCACTCAGATAAAGATAGAGATTTTCAAAGAAAATTCCAGTGGCTTCCATACCAATGGTAAAGGTTGATACTTCATCAATGGAGTTTAAAAGTAAAAGTAGCTCATTAAAGCCATTCTCATCATTGCTGAACTTAAGTGACTTCTTTATCACTTTATCATCTTGATTAACCACACAGGCAACATGAAAACCTTTTGCTATATCTATACCTACATAATAGTGCATCTGTACATCCTTTCGTATGTTTAACTTTTTTCTTACAGCCTCGTAACGATAGAGGATTGAGATAGAACTCATCCTGGCATCCTATGGGTAAGTTACTCAGGTTAAACGCAGTATGCTTTCTTAGATAGTTGGCATTACACCTCATAAGGAAAAATGACTGTCATTCAACTCTTTAACTGTAAGTTGTTTTAGTATTTGACAAACATAACAACTTTATCAAAAACTAAAAAATAAATATCAAATCACTACTCCTTTGGATGTAATGATTTGATAAATTTATTATACGAGGCATTCTTATGAAACACAATAAACACTCTTTATCAAGAAGAACTTTTGTCAAAGGCGTTGTCGCTTCAGGTGCAATGCTTTACGGAATAAACCTCAACGCTTCAACCGACACAGTTAAAAAGCGCAAAAAGACCGAAGAACTCTCAGGAACGGTTTTTAATCTGTCTATAGACAAAACTCTTGTCAATGTAACAGGAAAACCCTCATATGCTACGGCAGTCAATGCTATGCTGCAGGGTCCTACACTCAGATGGCGCGAAGGCGACACAATTACCTTACACGTAACCAACAATCTCAACGAATCCGCCTCTATTCACTGGCACGGTATCATTTTACCCTACCAAATGGACGGCGTTCCGGGAATCAGCTATGACGGTATCGCGCCGGGAGAGACATTTACCTATACATTTACCGTCCGTCAAAGCGGAACCTTTTGGTATCATTCCCATTCTGCTTTTCAGGAACAGACAGGTGTTTACGGCGCCATTGTCATAGAACCAAAAGAGAAAGATCCCTATGAATACGACAAAGACTATGTTGTCCTTTTATCCGATTATTCAGATGAAAAACCCGCAGCTATTTACCGAAAACTGAAGCTTTTTCCTGATTATTATAATTTTAACAGAAGAACTGTCGGCGATTTCTTTTGGGAAGTCAAAGACAAAGGATTTGTTGAAGCCTTTAAAGCACGTCAAATGTGGAATAAAATGCGTATGTCAGACAGAGATCTCTCTGATGTAACAGCCTACACCTATACTTTTTTGATGAACGGGCAAAATCCGGCAACACGTTTTAGGGCACTTTTTCAAAACGGAGAAAAAGTACGGCTTCGATTTATAAATGCAGCCGCAATGACATTTTTTGATGTTCGCATTCCAGGGCTTACAATGAAAGTTGTTGCAGCAGATGGCAATAATATACAGCCTGTGGATGTGGATGAGTTTCGCATAGGTGTTGCAGAGACATATGATGTCATAGTTGAACCCGAAAATGACAAAGCCTATGCTATTTTTGCACAAAGTATAGCAAGAAAAGGCTATGCACTCGGAAACCTCTCAACAGATGCAAATATATTGGCAGAAGTGCCGCAAATGGATCCGCCGCAAGCACTTACAATGCTTGATATGGGCATGAGTAAAGATATGGCACAGATGAAAAGTATGGATATGGCAAAGAAACAATCAATGCCATCTCTACAAAAGCCCATTCCCCTTACAAAACTGCCAATACGATGGGATGTCGGCACAACCATGCGGGCAATGAATCCGCAGTACAGACTCGATGACCCGGGTGTCGGACTAAGAAACAACGGAAGAAAAGTATTAACCTATGCAGATTTACGCTCTTTGCGCTCTACAAAAGAAGACAGATATCCAGACAGAGAGATCGTTTTGCATCTAACAGGAAATATGGAGCGTTACATGTGGTCTATTAACGGTATTCCTTATCATGAAGCGGCACCTTTGGAGTTTCATTACGGCGAACGTCTGCGTATCACTTATATAAATGACACTATGATGAACCATCCAATGCATTTGCATGGCTTATGGAGTGATCTTGAAACCGGTGATGAAAATCATTTGGTACGCAAACACACTATTATCTCACAGCCCGGTTCCAAAATAAGCTTTCGTGTCACAGTGGATGCAAAAGGTGCATGGGCGTACCACTGCCACTTACTCTATCACATGACAGATATGTTTAGAAAAGTCGTGGTTGATTAAAGGATTTATGATGAAAAATATACTCACAAAATTAACACTTTTAACGACTCTGGCAACGCTCTCTTTTGCCGGTGGAGGTGGTGATACCCTGCGTGCAACTTTTACCGCTGACAACCTGGAGTACCAGACAAACAGCGAAAAAAATCTTTACTGGGACACCTATGGATACATTGGCTATGATCTCAACAAACTCTACTTCTACAGTGAGGGAGAAAAGCCCAACAGTGGCGATGCAAGCAGTGAAAATCAACTCCTTTACTCCCGTGCGGTTGCCCCTTTTTGGGATGTGCAGGCCGGTATCAGTTACGATATAGCCGGATCAAACAACAAAACATGGGGCGTTCTTGCTCTCTCCGGCCTGGCTCCTTACTTTTTTGAAACACGGGCAGCTTTACTTTTTAGTGACGATGGCAATATTGGTCTGAGAATTGACATGGAATATGAGGCACTCATCACCCAAAGACTCATCCTCACACCAAAATTTACACTCGATGCCTATGCAAAAGATGCCCCGACTATGGGTTACGGTTCAGGCATCTCAAATCTTACTCTCGGCGCAAGACTTCGATATGAATTCAGAAGACAGTTCGCCCCCTATGTCGGCATTGAATGGGCAAAAAACTTTGGGACAACAAATACCTACTCTCCGCTTAATGAAGCTTATGCGACTTTTGGTCTTCGATTTTGGTTTTAATTCGCTACTAAACCTGTAAGCTTTTTTTGGCTTACAGTATTTCCTCACAAACTCATCACACTTTTTTGATACCGTATCAATATCTTAAGTGTTGTTTTGCATTTCAAAACTAATTTTAAAACTTAAGAATAAGGGGTATATTATGTTAAAAATGTTTTTTTTACTCGGTATCAGTCTCGTCACTTTTGTAACAAATGCTTACGCTATTCCGGCATTTGCAAGACAGATGGGAATCTCGTGTAATGCCTGCCATTCACAAAACGGATTTCCTGCGCTCAATCGTTTCGGACGAAGCTTTAAGGCAAGCGGCTACACAATGGTCGGTGCACAAAAGTCGATTTATGATGACCAAAACGGGAAATTTCTTTCACTGACAGACACACTCAACCTCTCTTTGAATGTTAAAATCGGGTATGTTCAAGGAGAAGATCCTGCCGAAGCAGCCCAAATTCAGTTTCCACAGGCTCTTGGCTTTATGATAGCGGGGCGTGTTGCCAACAATATTGGTGTATTTACCGAAATCGGTTACGAATCAGAAGACGGAAATGATCCTGTATTTCAACTCGCTACTTTGGTAGTGCCTGTTGTCTATGAACTTCCAAACTATACACTCGGAACTGTATTTTACCGAACAAGTGAATTTGGAGCAGCCGCTTCTTATGACACACTGGCAACCGGTTCCAAAGCAAACGGGCAGACACTTGAAGCTGTTTCTGTCACATCTGCGCAGTCTTACATTGTCAATAATGCAGGAGAAGAAGCTGCCGCAGAAGGTATCGGCTTTTATATTGCAAGTGATTTATGGTACGGTGTTTACTCTGCCTATGTACCAACTGTCGGTACCGTCTCAGGTGTTACACCCGCACATTACGCTTCCCTTGCTTTTACACCGCAGGTCGGCAACTGGGATCTTGGCATGAGCACTCAAATCTGGTGGGGAACAGCCTCAAGAGATGATGCGAATACATCTTTACCAAAAATAGAAGATAAAACAGACAAATTCGCACTGAACTTTCAGGCTATGGGATCCGTTGATACACTTCCTGTGAGTGTTTTTCTCACCTATGCCCAGGCAAAACAAGGCAGTCTCTTTGCACAGACTCCAAACAAGGTAAAAGCAGCTACCATTATGGGTGAAATAGCGCCTGTTGCACATATTCTTATGTTCTCAGCAGGCTACAGGGCGGCAGACAACGGTGCATATACAAACTCTGCAGACAATGCACAACTTCTGGCTGTCAAATATTTTTACAAAGAAAATGTGCAATGTCAGTTTGATTATGTCTTTAATCAAAATTCTCAAAAACGCAATGAAATATACTTTACATTACGTGCGGTTTTCTAACACTTCCTTTTTTTCTGTCATGCTATAGACTTTTCTCCTCCATAGCATGACATCTTTTACGAAACTCACAAATTCACCACAAACTCTTACTATACTTTTCTAAAATAAATTCTAAAAGGATAGAAGATGATTTACAAAACACAAACGAGCACTCCTCTTGAAACAGTCAAAGCACAGCTTGAGAAAAAAGCAAAAACATTGGGTTTTGGTGTATTGGGGTCTTATGATTTTCAAAAGATATTGAAAAGCAAGGGATTTGAACTTAAAACACCAATCACAGTGTATGAACTTTGCAATCCTCCTGCTGCAAACATGGCACTCAATGCCATTGCCGAAATTTCCGTGTATCTTCCCTGCAGAATATCCATTTACGAACAAAACGGTAAAACGGTTCTGGCGACAATCGGCATAGAAGAGATGCTCAATGCAGTCGATGTAGACGAAGATTTTAAACAGCATATGAGCGAAATTTTCAATAACTTGCGTACTCTTATGAGTGCTTTTTAAAGGAAACAGTATGTTTGATCATGCAATGACAGGATGGGGGTTTACAATGGGTTTAGGATGGATTATACCGTTGCTTTTAATTTTTGCGCTTTTTTATTTTATCAACAACAATAACAACACTGACAGAGAATCGGCACGAGATATTTTAGACAGAAAGTATGCAAACGGCGAAATAGACGAAGAAGAGTATAAACGAAAAAAAGAACTGCTGAAACACTGATTTGGAGGTGTATTATGAGTGAAAAGAAAACAGAAGAAAACACAGAAGAAGAAAATATATACTGTATTGATGATTCCTGTGAAATAGGCAATGTATTTTATACCTGCCCTATGCACCCTGAGATTCACCAAAATCATCCTGGAAACTGTCCAAAATGCGGCATGACCCTTGAAAAAGAGGTTGAGGCACTGCCGACGATTAAGACACAGTACACCTGTCCCATGCATCCCGAAATCATCCGTGATGAACCGGGAAACTGCCCTATATGCGGTATGCATCTTGAACCTGTCACCGTACAGGCCGAAGAGAAAAACGAAGAACTTGACGATATGAGCCGCCGCTTTTTGATAAGCACCGTTTTGTCAATTCCTTTGTTTGCCCTGGCAATGGTTCATGACATTACTCCGCAGTATATTCCCTCCTGGCTGAGTGCACAATTAGTACAGTGGATTGAATTTGTTCTGGCAACGCCTGTTGTACTTTGGGGTGGCTGGCCTTTTTATGTCAAAGGCTACCAGTCGGTAAAAACATGGAACCTCAATATGTTTACACTCATTTCCATGGGTGTGGGAGCCGCCTATCTTTACAGTGTCGTGGCTCTTTTCTTTCCTGAAATTTTTCCGCCTTTAATGCACACAAAAGAAGGTGTTGTCCCTGTTTACTTTGAAGCAGCAGCCGTCATTACCACCCTTGTTCTTTTAGGACAGGTGCTGGAACTGCGGGCAAGAAGCAAAACAAACACAGCCATCAAAACACTTCTGAATCTTGCGCCAAAAAAAGCGCATAGAATTATAGATGAAGAAGGAAATGAAGAGGAAGTAAATCTCGAACTTGTACATGTAGGTGACAAACTCCGAGTCAAACCTGGAGAAAAAATTCCTGTTGACGGCATTGTTATCGAAGGACAAAGCAATATTGACGAGTCTATGATTACAGGAGAACCTGTTCTTGTGCAAAAAACAGTAGGCGATACACTCATAGGGGCTACCATCAATAAAAACGGCACCTTGGTTATGCAGGCGACAAAAGTAGGCTCGGATACGATGCTTGCACAGATTGTCCAGATGGTAGCACAGGCCCAGCGCTCCCGTGCACCGATCCAACAGCTTGCCGACACAGTGTCAAGTTATTTTGTACCTGCAGTTGTCATTTCAGCGGTACTTGCTTTTACAGGCTGGTATATCTGGGGACCGTCTCCGCAATTGGCGTATGCCGTTGTCGCTGCCGTTTCTGTTTTAATTATTGCCTGCCCGTGTGCCCTCGGCCTTGCTACACCGATCTCAATTATGGTGGCAACCGGTCGTGCGGCACTCTCGGGTATACTGATTAAAGATGCAAAAACACTTGAAACGATGGAAAAAATAGACACTCTCGTAGTAGACAAAACAGGAACACTGACGCTTGGAAAACCAAAAGTGACCGATTTTCTCACTGCACCCGGCTATGATACGCAAGAGCTTATAAAATATGCTGCTTCACTTGAGCGTGCCAGTGAGCATCCTCTTGCACAGTCTGTTATAGACTATGCAAAAGAGTCAAATATTTCACTTATCAATGTAGACAATTTTGAAGCGGTGCCCGGCAAAGGCGTCATTGCCAAAATTGACGGTAAAAAAATAATTCTGGGCAGTGAAAAACTTCTGCAGGAACAGGGTATCTCCATCGAGGAGGTCCAGACAAAAGCAGATGCCATGCGCAATGATGCAAAAGGTATTATTTTTATGGCAATAGATGATAAATATTGTGCAATTATTGCGATAGAAGACCCTATAAAAGAGACTTCTGTTGAAGCTGTACATACATTGGAAAAAGAGGGCATAACAGTTGTCATGCTCAGTGGAGACAATGAATTTACAGCCAATGCTGTTGCCAAAAAACTTGGCATTTCAAAAGTATATGCCAATGTCCTGCCAGACGGCAAGGCAGATGTTGTAAAAGAGCTCCAAAGTAATGGAGCACGCGTTGCTATGGCCGGTGACGGCATTAATGATGCTCCGGCACTGGCACAGGCAGATGTCGGAATTGCCATGGGAACAGGTACAGATGTGGCTATTGAGAGTGCGGGAGTCACTCTTATAAAAGGCGATCTGCTGGGTATTGTAAAAGTACTGCGGCTCTCTCGCGCCACAATGCAAAACATCAGACAAAATCTCTTTTTTGCTTTTGTGTACAACAGCGCCGGCGTCCCGATTGCGGCAGGGGTACTCTATCCGTTCTTTGGGATTGTACTCTCCCCTATTATTGCCGCAGCAGCTATGAGTTTCAGCTCTGTTTCTGTTATTGCAAACGCACTGCGTTTAAAAAATGTAAAACTGTAATCAGGAGGTATAATGAAAATTGTTTTACTGACGCTCAGCACTTTTGTACTCTTCATAAGTGCCTGCAGCGATGAGAAAAAAGTTGCCAAATCTTCGGCGCCGGGGATGAAATGCGGCTCCGGAAAATGCGGCGCAAATATGTTTGACGGCAGTGCAGCACTTGTCAAAAAAAAGAAAAATATTTTAGCACAGATGAGACAGGATGATCCGCGTCAAAACTGTGTAAAAAATGCAAAAAGTACAAAAAAAATGTATGATTGTGTAAGAGATCCCAAAACACACATTATGACACTCAAATGCGGGGAAGGCAAGTGCGGTGCAGCCATGCCGGCACCCACAATGAAATGCGGTGCAGGGAAATGCGGCGGTTCCATGAAATAGTTCTTAGTCGAGAACTATTTTCTCTTTAAAAGAAACGATATGCGCATCCAAATGCAGTTTTTTATTTAGCATTTTCTTAAAAGCTTTTTGACTCTTGAGTTCTCCATGTACCAAGAAGACTTTTTTCAAATCTTGCATACTCGAGATCCACTCCAATATTCCGTCTCTGTCCGCATGGGCAGAAAAACCGTTAATTGTATGAATAGATGCCTTGACAACAATATCTTCTCCCAAAACATTGATCCATTTTGCTCCCTCGACGATTTCACGTCCCAAGGTTCCCTCAGCCTGAAATCCTACAAAAATCACGGCATTGCGTTTATCCCAGATTCTGTGTTTAAAATGGTGTGTAATGCGTCCGCCGTTGCACATTCCTGCTCCAGCAATGATGATAGCACGGCTTTTTGTATCATTTATGCTTTTTGAAGCTTCAGGTGTTTCTGTATAGACAAGCGAATCAAAATTAAAAACGGTTCCGTCTTCTTGCATATTTGCCTGGCATTTTTTCGTCAAATCCTTGACATACTGGCGATATACAGCCGTTGCCCGCGTTGCCATGGGAGAATCCAAAAACACTTTGCATTTTGGCAACTCTCCGCTCTCATGCATCTCTCTTAAAATACACAGCAGCTCCTGAGTACGTTCAATCGCAAAAGAAGGAATGAGTACATTCCCTTGATTGTTCAAAGTTTTTACAATGACCCTTTTAAATTCTTTAATAGTTGCCTTAATAGATCGATGGTCTCTGTCTCCATAGGTTGTTTCAACATACAGACTTTGTGTTTTGTCACATTTGTTTAAATTTGGCATGACAAGGCCGTTATCATTTCCGATGTCACCTGAAAATACAATAGTATGCGAATCACTCTTGTCCATATAAGAGAGTTCGATAAAAGCGGAACCTAAGATATGCCCTGCATTACGGTAGACAAAACTCACACCTTCGCATAAATCATAATATTTGTCATATTCAGGATTGACCCACTCTATACTTTGAAATGTTTTTTCCACATCCAAAGGCTGGTAGAGTGGTTTTGAAAGTTTTTTTTCTCTTCCTTTGCGCAGTGCTTTTCTGTACTTTGTTTGAAAATCTTCACTCATTATTTTCGCACTGTCCATCAAAATAATCTCTGCCAAATCCATTGTGGCGGCAGTAGCATAGATTTTTCCCTTAAAACCCTCTTTGACCAGTTTGGGAATCCGTCCGATATGATCAAGATGGGCATGTGTCACCAAAAGATAATCTATACTCGAGGGTTCAAAGTAAAAGGCCTCTTCGTTTTTCTCTTCATCTTCGCCCTGAAACATCCCGCAGTCTATCATGATTTTCACGCCATCAATTTTGAGGACATGACACGAACCTGTCACCTCTTTTGTTGCACCGTACGATCTCACTGTTGCCATCACAAATCCTTTACATGTAATCTACATGTAACGATTATACGCCAATATTTCTTAAAAATCTGCCAAACTACTTTCTTGGTATAAATTCAAGGACACTTGCATTGATACAAAACCGTTTGCGTCCGTCAGGCAAAGGAAAAACATGCCCTAAATGAATACCGCTTTTTTTCGCAATAATTTCAATGCGTTTCATACCAAAACTGTCATCTTCTTTTTGTATTGTCGCACCGTCAACCGCCTTGTAAAAACTGAGCCATCCGGTTCCTGAATTAAACCTGTCACGTGTGTCAAACAGCACTTCACCGCTGAGTTTGTCTACAAATACACCCTCAGACGTATGTTTAAATATATCATACTGTTTGCAAAAGCGGTTATCCGTGCCCTGATTAAACGCTACCTTGTAACTCTCGGAATTTTTACCCAGTTTAAAATCACCCAGGGCTTTATAAAATTCTTTTTCATTCATAAAACCGACATGACCGGCTATTTCTTTTCCATCTTCTATAAAAAGTACAGTAGGCGTTGCATAAAGTTTTGTTTGTATTGCAAAGCCTTTCAAATCACTTGCCAAAACTGTCCGCATCGGCACTCTACCTTTGTAATTTTTTGCCACCTCTGCATCAAATTTTTCACAGTAGGGGCAAAAATTAGGACTTTTAATGACCAAAATCTCTTTGCCGCCCAAAGGTGTTACAAAATCATGTTTTGCTTGTTCTTTTTGAAACTTGACACCGGTAGCATGGTTGGGACAATACCCATGAGGATGTTTTTGCAGATAATCCTGATGGTAGGTCTCTGCCGTATAAAAATGTTTGAGCGGTTTTATCTGTGTTGTTATTTTGCCGTATCCCTTTTTCGTAAGTAATTTTTGATAGGCTTGTTCTGTTAGATGCGCAATTTTTTCCTGTCTTGGCGTTGTATAAAAGATAGCGCTTCTGTAATTGTTTCCGATGTCATTGCCCTGCCCGTTTGCCTGTGTCGGGTCATGCAGTTCCCAAAAAGATTTTATCAGTGTTTTTGCATCTGTTTTAGAATTGTCATAAACGACTTTGACCGATTCGGTGTAGTTGATGATTTTTTTGCCGTTTTTTGTGTAACGGTTTTTCAGTACCTTCTCATAGGTCGGATTAGGATAATTTCCGCCTGCATAACCGGATTCGGCACTGATAACCCCCTGCATATGTTCAAAATGTTTCTCAACACCCCAAAAACATCCTGCTGCAAATACTATTGAGACTATCATGACTTTTCCTTCTTTAATTGTTCTTTGATAACATCCGCCACACGAAATGCGTTTGCGTAAATCGTCCATGTGTAGGGAACACTCCCGCCTGTCGGCATAAAAGAGGCATCCGCGACATAGAGATTTTCCAAATCATGGGCTTTGCAGTTTTTATCCAGTACCGATGTTTTGACATCTTCGCCAAATCTGCATCCGCCCGCAACAAGGTTAGGCGGCGGTGCAGAAGAGATGGAATAGTCGATCTCTTCACACCCAAGCTGTTGCAACACTTTCACTGCTTTTTGTGCCAAATATTCTCCTACTTCCAGGTCATGCGGATGTCCGTAGAGATTTATAACCCCGACTGGTACACCGTATTTGTCTCTGACTGTATCATCCACACTCACAAAGCATTTATCAGTGGGCAGCCAGTCGTTAAAGACTTCAAAGGTCAGTACTCTTGAGCGTGTTATGCGTTTTTTAATTTTCTTGGCAAGGGCATCACCCCACAAGAGATTTCCGTTTTCATCATAAACTTCACGCATCACACGGGAAATAATATTTTGATGCTCAAACAAAAAGTCAATCGTTCCGCCTTTTTGCATCTTTGCATTCATTTCAAAATCATACCAGTCTTGTAAAGAACGGTTGAAAAAAACACCGACTTCCATCAGCTCTTTTTGCTGCTGCGGTGTCAGTTTTTCAAAGACAAAGCGTCCGCTTCCGCTGCCGCCTGCAGAAAAAATAAGATTTTTCCCGACTTCGCCGCTGGAGTTTGCCAAACCATTTGGAAAATGCTCATTTTTAGAATTAAGCAAGAGTCTTGAGGTCTCAATCGCCTGTGCGGCCACAACAAAAATTTTTGCCTGCACAGAGTGTCTGATACCGCGTTTTGTGTAGTAGTACGCCCGTGTCACTTTTTTATCATTGCTTTGAAGTTTGTACACAAAAGCATCTGTAATGATTTTTGCCTTGCATTTTTGCAACAAAGCGGCACGACCGCTTCCCTTTGCTCCGCTTGCACAGCCGTAACTGCCGCAAAAATTGGAATAGTAACAGGCATTGCGTCCAAGTGCATTTTGGGACAAGATGGCACGCGGTGTGGGTATCGGGGTATAATGAAGCTCTTTACATGCAAGATCAAACCATTTTGTTACACCGTTTGTCTGCAACTCAGGGTAAGGCAGATCTGTACTTGAGCGCGGTTCAAGATATTTGTGTTTGACAATTTTCCCGCTCACACCCACAACTTTTTCAACCTTGTCATAATACGGTTCCAAGTCCTCATAGCTGATCGCCCAGTCAACAATATTTGCCCCTTTGATCTCGCCGTATACGCTCTTGAGTTTAAAATCATTTGGCTTGAGTCTGTGAAAATATCCGCTCATCAGGTTTGAGGAACCGCCCACCATAGAGCCGTTCCAAAAATTCCAGCCCGATGCTTCCCCGTCATAACGGGTAAAACTACCGTCTGCGTTATACTCATTTATAATATGTTTTTGTTCACTCAGCGGCGGGGTAAACATATCACGTCGTGTGACGGCTATTTCATCTTTGTTAAAATCACGCTCTGTATAGTTTTGCCCTTTTTCCAAAACAACAACACTGAACCCGGCATTTGCCAGCTCATACGCTACGGGAGAACCGCCTGCTCCGCTGCCGATTATACATACATCAACCATTATATCTTTGCCATTACATGTAAGCCTTTTGCGGTCTGGGTTGTCCGCCTTTGAAATTGAGCCATTGCCAACCGGCTTCTTTGTTGTTTCCGCCATATACAGGGTCACCGAGCATTGCTTCAAACATATAGTTCATCACATCATAAACAAAACTCTCTCCCCACTCTGTTTGTGTTATATTTTCAAGAATACTTTGCCTTTGCATTGGCGAAAGCTTTGTATACTCTTGTCTATAGCTTTGAATGGCTTCTTCATTCAGCCATTTCACACCGTTTTTTAAGAAAGTTTTATCCGCATCGCTTATACGGCTGTGATGAAATATTTTTTGCATGTACGGAGCAGTTTGTATCCCTAAATGCTGTGCCTGAGGGAACAGGTCTTTGTGTAAAAGGGTGAAGGTTTGCAAGGGTGTTGTCACGCCAAAAAGGGTGCATCCGTCCATTAAAAAAACGGCACCAGAAAGAAAACTTGCCTGTAAAAATTTTCTACGAGAAAAGGTCATCAAAAAAAGAACCTTTCTTTTTTGGTTTATAAGAGGATGTCCGTTCATCCACAAAATCAGGATCCCCTTTTTCAAGCATCTCTTTTGAAGGTTTTTGTATATGTTTTTTAGGCTTTTTCTCTTTCACAAAAGTTTGTGTAACTGTACCTGCGGTACTGTGAGGAATACACATCATAGCCTCCTTCTTTTTAATTATTACAACTATTATACTCAAAAAGTGTGTAATAATTGTGTAACACCTTTTTAGTTTATCAGCATTTCTTCAAAATAACGTTCAACATCCATGTATGTTTTTCCACTGTTGTCTCTGAAAATAAGATTCTCTTTTTCAAGTTGTTTTATATGGTGTAAGCCCATCACAGCGAGCAGGTTTCGTATTCCAAAAAGCAACTGTTCATGATATGATGCAATGTTTCTTGCTTTTTTCTCTATCAAGAAGGAGGCTCTTTTTTTCTTGTCCTGTGTTGCCAGACCGACAGGACAGGCACGACCGTGTGCCCCTGAACACTCCCGTGCTCGGATACATCCGGCACTCATCATAAAAGCTCTTGCTATGGCTACATAGTCCGCGCCCAAACCGAACAGGACAACAGCATCATCAGGTGTCAGTACTTTTTCGCTTGCAATGAGTTTGACTTTTTGTCGTGCGCCTACTCTTCTTAACTCGCTATCTGCTATATAAAGTGCCTTTGCAATATTCATGCCGACACTCATCATCATCTCCAGTGGTGCAGCACCGCTTCCTCCGTCTCCGCCGTCTATGGTAATAAAATCAGGATAGGCATTTGAACCGGCAGCAAGGCGCTGTTGGATAAGATTTGCATACTCTGTAAAATTCTCCTGGGATGAAATCACAAGCTTGATGCCTACCGGTTTTTCAGACAAGGCTTTGAGCCTGCCCGTAAAATCAAAAAGCTCTTCTATGCTGTGTGCAAAAGGAAACTGATTTGGACTGAAAAGATTTTTGTGTGCTTCTACCCCGCGATAATAGGCGATCTCTTCGCTTACCTTGGATGCAAGCAGTTTCCCTCCGGTCTGCTTTGCTCCCTGTGCCATTTTAATCTCTGTCATTTTACAAAAACGCATTGTCTTTTGGTAGCGTTCCTCGCAGAAATTTCCTTCTTTGTCCCGCACACCGTAGAGTCCGCTTCCCATCTGAAAAATAATATCAGGCATATCATCAGGCACCTGTGAAGGAAAAGTGCTCATTGGCGCATCCCAGTTAACCCGGTAAAAGACCAATTCCGTTTTATCAAAAAGATAACTGTCAGGAGCAGGAGTTGTCACAACCATATGTTTGTATACCTTTTGTGCAGTGGCCGGGTTGATCAAAAATTTTACAATTCTATACATATTTTTTGCAAAGAAAGTTCCCTCTTGGATTTGAAAAAATTGACACTCTCTTGTATATTTATGGGTATAAAAAAAGTTTGAAGTCAGACTTCCTTCTCCTGTATTGATAGGAAATTTTCCAAGATAAGCCCCTTTTGTAAAAGCACGTGTTCCCTCAGGAGAGATGGCCCCGTCACTCATGGCACTCCGCCCGAGAACAGATCTTGTTGTAAAAGGCTTGGGAGAATCTTCTCCAAAAGTTGCAGAAAAATCATCGCTCACATCTTCTGTATTAAGCACACAGTTGGCATTTTTAATGCCAAGTCTTGCAGTTTTTTGCGGTTGTCCGGGAGAAAAAGAGGCATAGGCGGATTTTCGTTCAGCCGAGTCATATACCCATTTGACCTTGTCAAACGATTCATAAAACTTTTCATCACCAAAATATTGACGCATCGGGTCACGCAGTGCATAAAACAGATACCGCAAACGACCGATTAACGGATAGTTAATCAGCAGCTGGTTTTCCCGTTGAATATACCTGTCATAAATAAATAAAACTATAGAAGTTACAATAAAAAGAATAGTTATTGCCTTAAATAGAAACATCAATATTGGGAATTGGATTTCTCCTATTTCATGCGTAAACCTGAATAATGCTTCCATTGTTTAATTTTTTTCTCCAAAAACAAGTCTGTCCAATGAAAATTTTCCTGCACCAAAAGATAAGAAAAGAAATAAAAATGCCATATAATAGAGTGGGATTTCAAAACCGTTATCACCTGCTGCAAAGCCGTTATGCAGATGGACAGTGACTATGGCCACAATCATTATGATAATCAAAGGAATAGAAATGAGTCTCGTAAAAAATCCTAATGTCAACAACACAACCCCTGTTATTTCTGTACTGGCGGCCATGTAGGCATTCAGTGTCGGAAACGGAATACCCATTGAGCCAAACCACTCTGCAACAGACTTCATATCATTCCATTTCATCATTGCCGGTTCATAAAAACCGTATGCTACCAAGAGTCTTGCAAAAAGCAGACTTAACGGCTGCAGATATTCTCCTAAACGTGAAAACTCAAGATATACCTTTTTCAAATTCATAACAAACTCCTTAAGTTGTATGAAAAATTTTACTGCTTTTGTGTGTAATAAGTGTGTATAATCAGGAAAATTTAATGTTTTTTGGAAGAGAGCGTGTTTTTATGCAAGAGCGTATACGATAATATTCATATAACAGAGGAGGCCTCTGTTATAAAATGCCCGCTAGTTAGCGCCGCACTTTCCTTTGCCGCACTTCATACCGCCTTTTTTCTTTTCCTGCATCTCTTTCTTTTCTTTCATCTCTTTCATGGCAGCACCGCATTTCATGCCCGCTTTTTTCATACCGGCACCGCATTTGGAATCACCCTCTTTTTTCATTGGCTTGTCCATTGAAGATCCGCATTTTCCTGCACCGCATTTCATATCGCCTGCACTCAGTGAAACTGCACCGAGTCCTGTAAAAAGAGCCGCGCCCAAAAGTAAAGCTGTAAGATTTAACCTGTTCATATTGTTATCCTTTGATATTTTAAGTTAGAACAATTGTAGCATAAAATATATTACAATTATTACATTAAAAAATTATACATTTTAAATGTGTAGTATCTGTGTAGTGATTATTTAGTGTATAATTTTATAAAAAAAGGCATTCGCTGTGATTTCAGAAAAACAGACACTCAAAGAAGCATTCAAAATATTTTACAAAGAGCATCCAGGCAAGAGTTTTGAAGATTTGCTGGAAAAATTTGCAATCTTCGGCGGTGTAGGATGGGGCGAGATAGATACATCAAAGCCTTCCTATGAGCTTATAGAGAAACTCATACTCAAAGACTATCACTACATTCGCAATGATATCAGTGAGATTACGGGTGGAGCCCCGCTGTATCATGCACTTTTGAGTGCCATTGCCATGGGTGACGGCAAAACACATGCAAGCTACAAGCGGGCAAAACTTGAAAAAGAAGTCGGAGACAAAGCAGTAGAGGAGCTTGCAGCAAGAGGGATTATACGTGTCCAAAAGCCCAAAAAAGAGTTTACCTCCTGGGAAAATGATGAAAAACTTGACAACAAACTCTACTTTACAACACCATTTTTACGTTTTTGGTTTGCATTCGTCTCTCCGCTTTTTAAAGGGATTCGTGACGGCGACTACAGCGAAGTTAAAAAACGCTGGCAAAACAGAGAAGCGGAGTTTGCCAATCTGATTTTTACCCAGCTCTCCCATGAGCTTCTCAAAGATATTTTTGCAAAAGAGGACCCTGTTGAAGAGATTTCAGGCTACTGGGATAAAGAAGCAGAGTTTGACATCTTTGCCAAAACAGAATCAGGCAAGACAGTTGTCGGCAGTACAAAATATACAAATACAAAAATCAAAAAGAGTGAACTTACTCGCCTGCAGGAGCTTGCAAAAAAAGCAGGCATTCATGCAGATATATTTGTCATTGTCTCAAAAAAGGGTTTTTCCAGTGAACTTAAAGCTTTGAAAGGACAAAATCTGCGTCTGTTAACACTGAAAAACTTTGCCAGACTGGTAGAATAGTCATGGCCAAGAAAGTATTGCTGCTGCATGGCTGGGGAGGAAGCGATTATCCGCACTGGCAAAGCTGGCTTGCGGGAGAGACTGCCAAAGAATACGGCTGTGTCAATTTTTTAAAGTTTTCAAATTTTGATACGCCAAAACTTGCTGTCTGGATGCAGGAGCTTGAATCTGCTCTTGCAGATTTCAAACCAGATATCGTCATCTGCCACTCGCTCGCAAATACCTTATGGTTTCATCTGTGCAATACAAAAAAAATACCCGAAATAGAGAAATTGTACCTTGTCGCACCGCCGAGTCTTACATGTAAGATAAAAGAACTTGAGGAATTTTTTCCGGTATCGACACCGGCTCAGCTGTTTGCAAAAGAGACCCTGCTTATTGCCTCTACAAATGACCCTTATATGAGTCTGGATGAAGCAAAAGAATTACAGAAAACTTTACATGTAAAGATAAAAATACTCAACAATGCAGGGCATATCAATACAGACAGCGGATATGGAAAATGGGAATGGATGCGCAAAGAGCTGCAAACTGTTTTATAGCTCTCTTACGCGTAAATATCCAACGACTTTGACTGAGTAACGCTCGGCTTTACTTCACTCTTCAACGATGTCTCCAAAACCTGTGCTTTTTGCAAAGTTTCATTGCTCGCCTTGAGCAATGAGGATGTATCACTTTGTGATGAAGAGGAATCTTTGAGTGAACTCGGATCCAGTCTCCCAACCTGAACAGGACTCGGATAAGGTGACTGGAATGTATACTGCGCAATATTCATATCGTCCTCTCTTAAGCTGTTTTTCCCAATTATAGCACAAAGCATGTAAAAATTTAATAGACAAGAGTGTAAAATACCTTTATGATTCAATTAACAAATATTTCAAAATCTTTTACCACCCAAGAACTTTTTTCAAACCTCAGCCTCAAACTCAACTCCGGCAACCGTCTCGGGCTTGTAGGACGTAACGGCAGCGGGAAATCGACCCTTTTTAAAATAATTACCGGTGAGGAAGAAGCCGATGAGGGTGAGATTCTCCTGCCAAAAAACTACCGTATCGGCATACTCAAACAACACTTGAGTTTCAGTGAAAAAACACTGGGAGAAGAAGCGGCACTCGCTCTTGGCGAAGAGATGCAGTATGATACCTACAGAGTGGAAAAAATCCTTTTCGGGCTTGGATTTACTGCAGAGGATTTGCAAAAAGACCCGCTCTCTTTCTCTGGCGGTTACCAGATACGCATCAATCTCGCAAAACTTTTGGTCACTGAGCCAAATTTACTGCTTCTGGACGAACCGACAAACTATCTCGATATTGTCTCGCTGCGCTGGTTGCAGACATTTTTAAGAAGTTTTGAGGGAGAGGTTATCCTTATTACCCATGACAGAAATTTCATGGACGGAGTATGCACACATACCGCAGGCATTGTACGAAAAAACATCAGACTTGTCGAGGGAAATACACACAAGTTTTATGCCCAGCTTGCAAGCGATGACGAACTGCACCAGAAACAAAAGCTCTCTCAGGACAGAAAAGTAAAAGAGCTTGAAGAGTTCATCGCCAAAAACAAAGCACGTGCCTCTACGGCCTCGCTTGCACAGTCCAAAGTAAAACAGCTGCAAAAGATGGACAGGCTTGAAGATTTAAACACGGATGCCTCGCTTGCATTTCGATTTAATTACAAAGATACGCCTGCCAAAGTATTGCTTGATGTCAAAAATTTAAGCTTTGGCTACACAGCAGATAAAATACTTTTTAAAGATATCAGCTTCACACTTGCAAAAGGCGAAACCCTGGGCATCATCGGAAAAAACGGCAAAGGGAAATCAACCCTTTTAAACACCATTGCAGGGGAACTCAAACAAAACAGCGGGGAGGTTATCTGCAACACCGCAACTGAAGCTGCCCACTTTGGACAGACAAACATCGCCCATTTAAACCCTGACAATACCGTCATGGATGAAATCTACAATGCCAATGTAAACTTAAGTGAAGCAAAAGTCAGAAGTATCTGCGGGGCGATGCTCTTTAGCGGTGAACACGCCGAGAAAAAAATCTCCCTGCTTTCAGGCGGAGAAAAAAGCCGCGTAATGCTGGGACAGATAATTGCCAAAGATGTCAATCTCCTGCTTTTGGATGAACCGACAAACCACCTTGATATGCAAAGTATTGAAGCCCTTACAAATGCCATCAATGCGTTTGAAGGCTCAAGCATCATTGTGACCCACTCCGAAGAGTTACTGCGCCGTGTATGTGACCGACTCATCATCTTTGCAAAAGATGGCGCTGAATATTTTGACGGCGGGTACGACGACTTTTTAGAAAAAATCGGCTGGGATGAGGAAGAGCAGGAAGAAAAAACGAAAACAGTACCAAAATCAAATCACAAAGAAAACAAAAAACTGCGTGCCGAACTTATACGGGAGCGGAACAAACTTGCTTCCCCGCTCAAGAAACAAGTCGAAAATCTCGAAAACACAATAATGGAACTTGAAGATACACTTACATGTAAACATGAAGAGCTTATAGAAGCATCCAATGCAGGTGACAGCGCCACGCTCATGGAACTTTCAAAAACTGTTTCGGAGATGGAAAAGCAGGTAGAAGAGATGTTTGAAAAACTTGAAGAAGAACAAACCAAACTTGATACAATTTTAGAAGAGTATACTTTAAAGATAGAAGAAGTAAGCTAAAGCACCCAGACGCTGAATTTTCTGTTTTTGATTTTTCCGTTTTTGAGCTTTTTGTGCGCTTCGTCTATCAAAGAATTTTCAATTGCCACATAACTTTGTCTGTCGTACAAATCAATTTTACCGATGCTTTTTCCCTGCAGTCCGGCATCACCTGTTAAGGCTCCGAGTATATCACCGGCACGGATTTTATCCTTTTTGCCGCCTTCTATGACCAAAGTCACGAACTCTGGTTTCATTTCAAAACCCTGCTCTTTTTTAAGCACAGAGACATCTAAAAATTGATGTTTTTCATCATTTTCATATGGTTCAAGCTTTTGTGCCTCATACTCGTTATACAACGTAATTGCAATGCCCTCTGCCCCTGCCCTTGCGGTACGTCCTATACGGTGCGTATATGTTTCTTGGGTATGGGGCAGGTCATAATTGACAACCATGCTTAGCTCTTTTATGTCAAGCCCGCGGGCTGCCACATCAGTTGCCACCAAAACGGGACAGGATTTGTTGGCAAACTGTACCAGCACGTCATTTCTTTCATACTGTTCCAAATCGCCGTGAATTGCCAGTGCGTCTATTTTGTTCCGCACCAAAGACTCTGCAAGCTCTTTTGCTTCAACTTTTGTATTTGTAAAGACGATTACATTTTGCGGTTTATAGGTAGAAAATATACGAATGAGTGTTTCTGTTTTATGCTCTGTTTGATAAAACTCCTGCTTTATTTTATTTTCTATTTCCTGTGCTGTTGTCTTTACATGTAAAGCATTGCTTTGAAGTTTTTTGCTGATTGCTAAAATTTCATCATCATAAGTGGCGGAAAAAAGCAGCGTCTGTCTTTGCTTGGGCACAAAAGAAAGCACAGCATCTATCTCTTCTATAAACCCCATATCAAGCATTCTGTCTGCTTCATCAAAAACAAGAGTCTTGAGATTGCTCAGATCCAGACTCTCTTTTTGCAAGTGCTTTAAAACACGCCCGGGTGTTCCCACGACAACATGTGCCTGATGTGCCAAAGAGCCAAGCTGTCTGCCAAAAGACTCTCCTCCTGTGAGCATCAAAATTTTAATATTATGCTGAAACCGTGCAAGACGGCGCAGCTCTTTGGCAACCTGATCGGCAAGTTCACGGGTCGGGCACAATACCAAAGACTGCACACGAAACTTTTTCACATCCAGATGATGCAACAGTCCTATACCAAAAGCAGCTGTTTTCCCGCTGCCTGTTTTAGCCTGTGCAATAACATCACGTCCTTCCAATACAGCAGGAAGTGCCTGAGCCTGAATGGCAGTCATCTGTGTGTAACCGAGTGATTCTATAGTCTGAAGCATTTTTGGAGAAAGCGGAAGTGTAGTAAAGTTCATTGAGTAGTTTCTTTTTTGTAATTATAGCTAAAATGTCAATTTATAGCCAACACCGTACTCCGTTTTAAGATACTGGGCTTTTGTTCCGGTATCGCCTATTTTTTTACGAATATTTTTTATATGGTTATCCAAAGAACGGTGCGAACTGATAGAGGAGAGGGCATTGACAAGTTTTTCCCTCTGCATAACACTGTTTTTGTTTTTGATAAGCAAGGAGAGGAGTTCAAACTCAATAGTCGTCAGATCAAGCTGTTTTTGTTGAAAATAGACATGATTGTTTTTTATTTCAAAGATTTTTTTTTCGTCTTCTGTTTTAATCGCACTGTTTTTTCCAAGCTGTAGCCATATTCTAGCCTCAAGTTCTTCAAGATCCAAAGGTTTTGTCATATAGTCACTCGCTCCGTATCTAAAAGCCAAAAGTTTTTTCTGTGTATCACTGTAGGCACTTGTCACAATAATCGGCACAGAAGAGTGATTTTTAAGACTTTTCAAGACTTCAAACCCGTCAAAATCAGGCAGATTTATATCAAGTAATACAAGATCAAACGGCTCATTTTTTACTTTTGCCACACCATCAGTCGCCGTAAATACAGCCTCAACAAAAAACCCGCAGTCACTCAAATATTCGAAAATAAGTTCCGAAGAGAGTTCATCATCTTCTACAAGTAATATTTTGCCCTTTTGCATGTGTTTTCCCAGTTAAATACAGATTTAACAGATTTTAGTGTAATTTTGCTTAGATTTGTATTTTAAAATTATAAATCTGTTTTAAAGGGTGTTGTTATGATTGAAATCCAAGAAGTCACTAAGTATTCGCAGAGTTTAAAAGTCTTGTATGTTGAGGATGACATTGATGCAAGAGAGATTACAACGATGCTTTTGGAGGATTTTTTCGATACTATCATTGTCGCACAAAACGGGCAGGAGGGCTTGGAAAAATTTCAAAAAGAGTCTATAGATATCATTATTACAGATATAAATATGCCCCACATGAACGGCCTGGAAATGGCAAAAAAAATAAGAGCCATTAACAAAGAAGTCCCTATTATCATACTTTCAGCCCATAACGAAGAGGACTTTTTTCTCCAGAGCATACAAATCGGCATTAACGGTTACCTTTTAAAACCCATTGATATGAAACAGCTCTCCAGTACCATCTTTCAGGTAACACAAAGATACAAATATGCACTGCAGGCCAAACAGAATCTTCATCTCCTCAAAGAGTATCAAGAAGCAACAAACAACAGCGCTATCGTTTCCAAAACAGATACAGCAGGCATCATCACCTATGTCAATGATGCTTTTTGTGAAATTTCCGGATATACAAAAGAGGAACTTATCGGAAAAAATCACAACATTATACGCCACCCGGACAATCCCAAATCAATTTTTCAAGAAATGTGGGATACCATAAAAAATAAAAAAAAGATTTGGAAAGGCAGCATAAGAAACAGAACGAAAAACGGAAAAAGTTACTATCTTGATGCAACAGTAAAACCGATTCTTGATTTAGAGGGAAACATTCTTGAGTATATTTCATTGCGGCACGATATTACAGACATTATGCATCCGCTCAAACAACTCAAAAACGAACTCAAAAATGCCCATGATCCTTTACTGGTTTATATCAAACTTGAAGACTATGATGATCTTGAGGATTTTTATGATACAAATACGCTCTATATTCTTGAGCAAAAAGCACGAATATATCTACAGAATACTTTTGCAAAAAAATACAGTTTTGACAAAATATATCAATTGCAAAACGGAGAATATGCTTTTATACTTGATGCCAAAGAACACACCGACAATATAACATTATTTGTACAGGAGTTACAGGCACTGCAACAGCAGGTCCGCGATGATACCATTGCTTTTGAAGATCTTGAGTATGATATTGCAATTTTACTCACTTTCGCCTATGAAAATGACAAACTTTACGAATCGGTAAAACTCGGCATGAAAAAGCTTGTAAAAGAGAAGCAGCGTTTTTTACTTGCCAATAATTTTGCCTCCCATGAGCAGAGAAAAGCACAAGAGAATATAAGAACAGTGCATATGATTAAGGATGCCATTCGAAGTTCAAAAATTATTTCTTACTTTCAGCCCATCATCAACAACAACACACAGAAAATAGAAAAATATGAGTCCCTGGTGCGGCTGGTCAAAGAAGACGGTACAGTGCTCTCACCTTACTTTTTTCTGGAAACTGCCAAAAGAAGTAATTATTATCTCAAAATCACGAATATCGTCTTAGAACACTCTTTTACTGTTTTACGCCATTGTGAGGCAGATATCTCCATCAATCTTTCTGCCCTGGATATTGAACTGCTGAGTATGCGCAAAAAAATTCTCTCCCTTTTACAAAAATACAAAGAGAGTGCCCACAGAATAGTTTTTGAGTTGCTTGAAGACGAACGGATCAAAGACTTTGAAACCGTCAAACAATTCATTGCAGAGATAAAGCAATACGGGGTGAAAATTGCCATTGATGATTTTGGAGCCGGATATTCCAACTTTGAAAGACTTTTAGAGTATCAGCCGGATATTCTCAAGATAGACGGGTGCCTGATACGCGATATAGAAACAAGCACCTACTCCCTTTCTGCAGTAAAAAGTATCGTTACTTTCGCAAAAGAGCAGAAACTGCAAACTGTTGCAGAGTTTATTGAAAATGAAGCCATTTTTCAGATAGTCAAAAAGCTTGGAATTGACTTTTCTCAAGGATACTATTTTGGAAAACCGGAGCCGTTGTTATGAAAAATATTTTAGTAATAGAAGATTCCCGTACCATAAACAATCTCATAAAAAAAGAGCTGACACTTCTTGGTTTTGAGATCTCACAGGCCCATACACTTGCCGAGGCAAAAGAGTTTTTGACGACACTGAAGTTTCAGCTTATCATTTTAGATTTACATCTGCCTGACGGAGAAGGTTCTGAGCTCATAGCCCATATACAGTCTTTGACAAAAACAAAAGTTATTGTCCTGACATCTTCTCAAGATGCAGATCTTCGCGAAGAACTGTTTCAGTACGGTATACTTGATTACATTATCAAAGATACCAATTTTTTATACTCTATTTCTGAAATAGTAAAAATAATTCACACAATCAGTACAAAAAAGAGAGATAAAATTTTGGTAGTCGATGATTCCCGATTTATCTGCAAACAGATCAAAACAGTTCTTGAACCCAGAAACTATAATGTGCACACAGCGATGAAAGCAAAAACAGCCTTTGAAAAGCTCAAAAAAGAGGAGTATAATCTTATCATTCTGGATATGGAGCTCCCGGATATCCACGGCCTGGAATTTTTAAAACTTTTACGTAAAGACAGCCGGTTTTTGTCTATTCCCATTATTGTACTTTCGGGAACTTCCACGCCGGATATTATTCGGGATGTATTAAAAAACGGAGCCAATGATTTTCTAAAAAAGCCTTATGTGTTTGAAGAGTTTATCCTCAAAGTCGACCTGTGGATAGATTACTTCAAAAAAGAGAAAGAGTTGGCAGAAGCAAACTTTCAGCTCAAATACACAAATGACAACCTTGAACGCCTTGTTTATGAAGAGGTTGAAAAAAACAGAAAAAAAGATGAAATTATGTTCACCCAGTCCCGCCATGCCCAAATGGGTGAAATGATAGCCATGATTGCCCACCAGTGGAGACAACCGCTCAATGCTATGGCAACGGCGGCAATCGTACTTGAACTCAAAGCGCAAAATGACAAACTTAATGCAGAAGAAGCAAAAAAAATCTCTGAAAAACTGCAAAACTATATCAACTATTTAAGTCATACTATTGATGACTTTCGAAACTTTTTTAAACCGCAAAAAGAAAAAAAAGTGACAGATTTTGAAAAAATTCTTCGTACTGTCACTGCTTTGGTTCAACACAGTCTCGAACAAAAAAATATACATTTTGAAAAAAAGACTACTGCACCCCAACAGTTTTTGGCCTTTGAAAATGAACTTGTACAGGTTGTGTTAAATATTATAAAAAATGCGCAGGATGCCTTAGTCCAAAACAACATTAGGCATCCGAAAATCACTTTGAAGATTGACAAAAACAGCTTACATATCATCGATAATGCAGGAGGCATTCCTTCACATATACAAGACAAAATTTTTCAGCCCTATTTTTCTACAAAAACAGAAAAAAACGGAACAGGCCTCGGTCTCTATATGTCAAGAATGATTATAGAAAAACACAGCGGAGGAAATCTTTCTGTCAAAAACACAAAAGAGGGTGCCGAATTTATTATAGAAATGCCTGTTTATGAAGGAGAAGAGAATGATACGCAATAGTCTCCTTATTTTTCTTCTTGCTTTTTTATACTATGCAAGCGGAACACTCAGCCTCAGTCTTTTAAGCGGAAACTCGATTATCAATGTCGGACTTTTTGCAGCAGAAGGCATTGCTTTGGCATTTGCCCTGTATTTCGGCAAAAAAGTTCTCCCGGGGATTTTTCTTGGACAGTTTTTCTTAGCCCTTGGCAATGAAATCTCATTTGCGGTATCACTCAGCATTGCTCTTATAAATACAGCCGAAGCCTACCTGGCTGTTGTTTTATTTAAAAAATTTCATCTCCGTGTCAGCCTTGAAAAATTTCGTGATATTTTTGGATTGGTTTTGCTGATATTTTTTGTATTGCAGCCTTTGAGTGCTTTACTTTCAAACACCGTACTGCTTATGGCACATTATATTTCTATTGAAAAGTTTTCGCTCTATCTTTTTTCATGGTGGTTTGGCAATGTAATGGGGCAGTTGGTTTTTACACCCTTTTTACTCCTCCTTTTTACAAACTTTCAAAAAATCCAATGGAAAGAATTTTTTCTCTGCGCAGGGCTGTTTGGTGCCTATGTGTATATACTCCAGATAGTATTTGGCATTGAAAACAGTTTTCTTCTTTTGAGCTTAACACTTCCTGTTGTCGCTCTCGCGAGTGCATACAAAGGCTTGGTATACGGAACTTTTTTCAATGTACTTGTAGCTCTCATTGCATCCTATACGGTTTATCTGGATATTGGGGCGTTTACTCTCAACAACCATATAGACAATGTCATCAACTACAACCTTTTTATTCTGGTCCATGTCTCTGTAATCCTCACCATCGGAATGCTTGTTGAAGAGAGAAAGAGATACACGAAAACACTTGAAGAAACCATTGCCAAAGAAGTAAAAAAAAGCCAAGAACAGCAATTATTTCTCTACCAGCAAAGCAGACTTGCCCAAATGGGAGAGATGATTAGCATGATAGCCCACCAGTGGAGACAACCCCTGAATAATCTTGCCCTCATCAACCAACTGACAATTTCAAAACATGCCAAAGGAAAACTTGATGACAAGGCAATAGAGTATTTTAAAAGCCACTCTAAAAAACAGATAGATTTAATGTCTGACACTATAGATAATTTTAAAAACTTTTTCAAACAGGAAGATCAGATATATGCCTTTTCTCTTAAGGATGCTATCAATGAAGTTTTAAATATTACGGCCGATATTTTTAAGAATGAAGGAATTTTCATTGAATTTAATGCCGCACAGGATTATGAACTCTTTGCAAATCCAAATGCCCTGAACCAGGTTCTTTTAAATATTCTCAACAATGCGAAAGATGCTCTGCTGCAAACAACACAAAATGAAAAAAAGATACAGATAACACTTGAAGATACCGGCACAGAGCTACTCCTTGCCATACAGGATAATGCCGGGGGAATTGACGAAGCCATAAAAGACAAAATCTTTGACCCTTACTTCTCAACAAAACAGGAAAAAAACGGAACAGGTCTGGGTTTGTATATGGCAAAAATGGTCTTGCAGGAACAGTTACATGCTACAATAGAAGTTTTCAATACCCACGAGGGAGCCAACTTTGTTATCCGTCTGCCAAAAGGAAAAAAATAAATGAACTTAAAGAATTTTACACTTTTGTATGTTGAAGATGACATGCAGGCACAGGAACATATGAAGATGCTTTTAGCGGATGATTTCAAAGCATTTTACCAGGCATTTGACGCAGAAGAGGCTTTAGCTGTCTATAAAGAAAAAAAACCTGATATTATTTTATCAGATATTGTGCTTCCCCACTCAGATGGACTGACACTTTCCAAAGAAATTAAAAAAATCGACAAATGGCAACCGATTGTCATTCTCTCTGCATTTGATGAAAGAGAAAAACTGCTTGAAGCGATCAATACAGGTATAGACTATTTTATTCCAAAACCGGTTGACATAGAAATGCTCTATGACAGACTCCACGCTATTGCCAGGAATCTTCAAAATGACATAGATGCCAAAAAGGCAAAAGAAAAAGAGCTCGAGGTCTTGTATGCGCTTGCACATTACGACACATTGACACAGGTTGCAAACAAACATCTCTTTAGTGTCAAACTCAATGAAACTGTAAATAAAGCACAACACTCCCATGAAAACTTTACTCTTTTTTTTATTGATTTGGACAATTTTAAAAGTATTAATGATCAATACGGACACTCAGCAGGAGATGCAGTGCTGCAGTCTGTCGCGCAAAATATAAAAAAAGTTATTCGCATCGAAGACACCTTTGCCCGCATAGGAGGTGATGAATTTGCTTTAATTGTAGAAAGTGTAAAAAGGATCTCTGATACAAAGAGTCTTACCGAGAAAATTATACAGGCTGTAAGCACTCCTGTAGTATTTCAAAAGTATACATTTCACATTACATGCAGTATAGGCATAGCAGTTTACCCAATACAGGGCAGCTCAAAAGAGGCACTTTTACACAGTGCAGATATGGCAATGTATGCAGCAAAGAAAGAGGCAAAATCTCATTTTAAACTCGGCGATTCTTCTACAGCACCCACAACTCAAGAGCGGAGTTCAGATGTATAAAAAAAGCTATCTCTTTTTCATTGCCTTTGTAATCCTCTTGAGTTTTTTTCTCCTCATGCAGCTTAAAGAGCTCTCAAAACCTCAACAGATAACAACAAAAAATTTCTTAAATCAAAAAGAAAAAACATGGCTGCGTACTTTAAAGAAGCCCCTGACTGTCGGTATTACCAACATTCCAAACCAGGTTATTATATCTCCTGATGGCAAAACTGCCGGTTTTTCTTTGGATCTTTTTCATCTCCTTGAACAGGAGTTGGGTATCTCTTTTAAATACATCTCTTTTCCTACATGGCATGCATTAATGGACGCTGCAAAAAAAGGGAAAATCGATATAGTTTTTGCAGCGCAAAAAACTCAGGAACGTCTGGGGTATCTGGATTTTACAGATGTTATTCTCACACAGCAAAACAAAATCATCACGCAGCGTGACAATTTTTTGGTTTCTGATATTGAGTCACTGCAGGCAAAGAGTGTTGCACTTGTTGACAAAAGTGCAATTTTTGCATACATTCAAAACAAATATCCCTCTATTGTGATAAAACCCTGCGAAACAGAGCTCAAAGCCCTGCAGGCTGTAGCAGCAGGAACAGCAGAGGCAACCATCAGTGAACCTGTGAGAGCGAGCTACTATATGAGTCAGTATAATATTCAAAACCTGCGGGTTGCCGGTGATTTGGACTACCTTTATCAACTTCGTATAGCAAGCCAAAGCAGTCTGCCTGTGCTTAATGTTATTTTAAGTAAAGCGGTGACCAATTTACCCCAACAGGAGTTGCAGTCTCTTTACCTGAAATGGGGCTATATTAAAGAAAAAGAGCGTTATTTCGATAAGCAGACACTTATTTATTTAGCCATTGCCTTTGGAATTATTTTACCATTTTCTATTTACCTTTATTTCATAAACCTCTCGCTCGAACACGAAGTAAAAAGAAGAAAAGATGCCCAAGACAAACTACGAGCACTCAATCAAAACCTTCAGCAGCAGGTCAGACAAGAAGTAGAAAAACAGAGAGAACAGGAATTACACATGCTGCAGCAGAACAGACTGGCACAGATGGGGAATATGATGAATATGATTGCGCATCAATGGAAACAACCACTCAATGCACTTTCTATGCTTATGCAAACAGTCAGGCACAAGTACAAACAGTCTAAACTCAATGATGATTTTATTGAGTATTTTGACAAAAATGCAAAAAAACAACTCCAGGAAATGACAAAAGTCACAAACGATTTTATGCACTACTTTCGGCCAAAAGACAAGTTGGAATTTTCTATAGATGAAATTATCACTCACAGTATCAATCTTGTAAAACCGGTATTTCAGGCAAAGAATATCTCCATTACCTATGAAAACAAAAATACAAAAACACTTACAATGCAAAGTGATATTCTCGGACAAGTGATCATTAATATTTTAAACAATGCCAAAGATGCATTAATTGAAAATAATATTGAAGATAAAAATATATACATTACACTGACACTGCAGCATAATCAGACTGAAATTACAATAGAAGATAACGCAGGAGGTATTCCTCAGGATATTATGAACAAAATTTTTGACCCTTATTTCAGCACAAAAGATGATACTGGAACAGGACTGGGGCTCTATATGAGTAAAATTATCATTGAAAACTACTGTGCGGGCATACTCTGTGTTCGCAATACCGACAAAGGTGCTCTTTTTAGTATTACTGTTTCTTAAGCACAAAGCTATACATAAGAATGGATGCAGCCACACCTACATTAAAACTTTTAATGCCCGCCTGCATCTCTATACTGACAATTTCATCACAGAGATCCAAAATATCCTGTGCGATTCCCTGACCCTCATGTCCCATCAGAAGTACCCATTTGCCGCTTACATGTAAAGAGGACAAGGGAGTGGAATCCTCGGTAACTTCTGCGGCATAGACTCGGTAACCGGCAAATTTTAAAGCAGCAATCGTCTCAAAAATATCTTTATAGACATGTATGCCCAGCCTGTGCGCATAGCCCATAGAGACACGCAGAGCACGCCTGTTAAACGGATGAGGTGAGGATTTTGGCAAAAAATAACTCGTTACGCCAAGTGCGGCAGCACTTCTGGCAATCGAGCCTACATTTTCACTTGAAGTGATATTATCGAGCATGATGATACGCTCACCTGCCCCCTCTAAAGTAATATCATCAGGACGTATGCCGTGTGCCATGCAGTTATGATGTATCTTATGCCCGACAATCCTGCTCATCTCCTCTTTCGTTGTGAGATAGACTTTGGGAATATTTTTTGACTGCACAAGAGGCATAAATTCATCATAATACTCCTGCGTTGCAAGTATACTTTTTATCTCCAAATCACTCTCAAGCAAAAGATTGACGACTTTCGGACTGTCAGCTATAAAACTTCTGTCACTCCGAAAAGCATTCTCTCTGAGTTCTTTGTAAATCTGCAGTTCATCTGTATTAATATTATCAATTTTTATAATCATTTCATTATTTTAGGATAAAATAACTTATGAACATACTTTTAATGGAAGATGACCCTGTTTTGTCCGATATTTTGCTGGATTTTTTGCGAGAAGAGTGGCATGTGGATTATGCTTACAATGCGCAGGAAGTCTATGTACATCTTGAAAACTCCAAATATGACCTGTTTATATTTGATATCAATGTGATGGGTCAAGACGGCATAGACCTCCTCAGAGAACTCCGAGCTTTCAGCAACAAAACCCCCACTGTTTTTATCACCGCCTACAGAGATACAAAACACCTGCAGCGTGCTTTTGACGCCGGTGCGCATGATTACATTAAAAAACCTTTTGAACTTGAAGAACTGCATGCCAGAATACTCAGCATCAAAAGAGTTTTCAATATTGAAAATAACAAGTTTATCATCCTGGATGACGAAACTCTATTTTACCCTGTGCAAAAAACAGTACATGCAAACAACAAAAAAATCTCTCTCACTGCCAAAGATACACTGCTCTTATCCTATTTTTTAAAAAACAGATCCCGCCTCATTACCAACGAAGAACTTGTGCAGAATATCTGGAACTTTGATTCGCTGCCCAGTGATGCTACGCTTCGTTCGCACATCAGAACACTCAGAGAAATTATAGGCAAAGAAAAAATAAAAACTGTTCGAGGGGAAGGGTATATTTTTGAATAAAATAACAAAAAAATCCTTCTACTCTTTTCTCTCTCTTTATCTTCTTAGCTCTTTTATGTTTTTGTCTTTGGCGGCTTACTGGTTTTACACATCTCAGGTAGCCATGGAAAAAAATGCCAATTTTTACAAAATGAACCACATCGCTGACATTGTCAGTGCCAAAGTCATTGATGCCCATATGCACCATAAAAAATTCAAACTTGATGCGTTTCAAAAAGAAGCTATCGCCCTTTTTGATGCACAAAAACACCTGTTATACGGGAGAGTTGTCCAAGCGGTTGATTTTTCAAAAGATTTTTACATGAAAGATGATATTTTCACTCTCATCACCCAAAGGACAGCCGGACATTTACATGTAAAGTACATTGTTGTACAAAGTGACGAGTGTGTAAAAAATATAGAAGTGATAAAAAACAAGATTGCCTATGCTGTCATTATTACAGCTTTTCTCATCATTGTCATCGCCGTCTTTTTATCCTATATTTTTCTCAAACCGCTCAAAGACAAAATGCAGGAGATAGAGGATTTCGTCAAAGACACAACCCATGAATTAAATACACCCATTACAGCAATTATGATGAGTACTTCAAGATTAAAAGCAAAAAAGGAGTATGATGAAAAAACGGTCAAGAACATCTCCATCAGTACAAAACAGCTTTATGACATATATGCATCACTCAGCTTTTTAAGTTTTGACAATGAGAGTGAAGAGGCCGTTTCTCTTCTGTTTGATGAAATTATCAAAGAAGATATTGCTTATTTCAGTGAACTTGTGGAGAAAAAAAATATTACTGTCCAAACCGATTTGCAAAACTGTCCGCTTAAAATAGCACCGACAAAAGCAAAAATGATTATAAACAACCTGCTTGGCAATGCCATAAAATATTCTCATCCCAACACAAAGATAAAAATCACAACCACACACAACTCTTTTGTCATTCAAGATGAAGGCATCGGTATCAAACAAGAAAAACTGCAGGAAATTTTTACCCGTTTTGTACGGGCAAATTCCTATGCCGGCGGATTTGGAGTCGGTTTAAATATTGTCCAGAGTATCATAGAAGAGTATAACTTTCAAATAAACATAGAGTCCAAAGAAAATTTAGGAACCAAAATTACACTTATATTTGTTTAATCTCTCAAATTTTCCTGCGGTTTGCAAAAGTAGTACCCCTGTGAATAGTCAACACCCATTTGATGCAATGTTTCATATGTCTCTTCATCTTTAACAAACTCTGCTATTGTCTTAATCTGCATTTTTTTCGCAAAATGCAAAATACTTTCCAGGGTTGCCATTTCAGCACCACCCTGATGCATATTCAAAACCAGAGAACCGTCAATCTTTATAAAATCTATATCAAGTTTTCCAAGATATGAAAAATTTGAATATCCTGTTCCAAAATCATCAATAGCAATTTTACATCCATACATTTTTACTTTTTTTATAAAATTTGAGACCTCATCAAAATTTTCTATCCCCTCGGATTCCACAATCTCTACAGTTACCCGCTCTCCGCATGCATACTTCTGCAGATTCTCCACCAAAGTCTGCACAACCTCTTGTGATTCTATATCTTCAAGTGTAAAATTGATTGCAAATGAGCACGCTGAATCAGCAAATTTTTGGAATACTTTTTCAAGCATAATCTTTGTCAATTGTGTATAGAGTTTGGCTTTTTTGGCATGTTCTAAAAAAAAGACAGGAGAAATAATCTTCCCGTCTTTTTCCTGTAAGCGGATAAGCGCTTCATATTTAACAATCTCTTGTGTTTTGTTATCTACAATACCCTGATAGTATGGGACAAACCTGTCATTGTCAATCGCATTTTTAATCTTTGTTATTATTTCAAGATTTTCTTTGATACGGTTTTGCAGATCCGGATTTTCATTAAAAAATGTCACTTTTTTGTTTGTTCTTTTGTTGTCTTTTAAGGCAATATGGGAGAATTTGTAAATATCTTTCTTTTTTCCATAGGAGACGCCGCAAGAGAGAAACAGTGAGATGTTCATCCCTTCAAAAGAGTAACTGCTGTTTTGAAGGGTATCCAGAATTGCTGTAATTGCCTGCTTCGTCGTATTGTTTAATGTATGCTCACACAAGATTGCAAATTCATCACCACTTATTCTGTAGACTTTTTTATGGGCCTGCAACAGAGTCTGTGAAAAACTTTTTAGCACCTCATCTCCGACTTCATATCCAAAATAATCATTAATATCTGAAAACCTGTCTATATTGATAAGAACCAAAGAGGCTTTATTCTCTCCGTTTAGCTTTAAATCGTGTAACAATGCCGTTCTGTTTTGCAAACCGGTAAGTTCGTCCATAAACTGATTTTTAATGATTTCATCTTTGTGCACAAGGTCCGTCACATCAATTCTAGCAGCGATATATTCTATAATTTTATCATAGGAGTTCAGAATAGGGGCAATAGTTGACTTTACATAATAGGCCTCTCCGTTCTTTTTTCTGTTTTTAAGCGTACCTTGCCATATTTTTTTATTTTTTATCGTATCCCACATATGTTGATAGATATGTTCCGGGTTGTCGGGATGTTTGATAATGCGATGATTTTTCCCGATCAGTTCATCTTTGGAGTAACCGGAAGCTTCACAAAATTTGTCATTCACATAGGTTATAATGCCATTGACATCCGTTTTGGAGACAATACTGTTATGATCCAAAATCATCTTATACTGCTTGAGTTTCTGAATTTCATCATGATATGGCAAGCTCAAATATTCACTCCTCTTTCATCAACTCTAAACCAACCTGCAATAGAGTATCTCTCTTTCTTGGAAACCAGAACTTCATGAGGAAACTCTTCGCTCAAAAATACAACCAGAGTATTTATAAGAGGCGTAACTGTTTGCATTTGTCTATCATTTTTGTCATACATGACCAGCTCTCCTCCATTTTGAGACGCATACGCTTCGTTAAGATAATAGACAGTCGTAACAACACGGTTTTTTGTACCGCCAAAAGCATCAAGATGTTTTTCGTAAAAATCACCTGCCTGGTATAAAGCAAAATGTGCCTCATAGTATTTAATCCCAAGATAAAGCTGCCGGTTCAAATAATTTTGAAGTCCGTTCATAAAATCCAGGTACCTGGCAGTTGGCTCATTCTCTGCATCTATCCAGTATATTTTATCTTTTCTGCGATTTGTATTGATCGTAGAGTGATGGGAAATTCCCGCCTGTTTGTATTGTCTGATATTTTGTGACATCTGTAAAAGTTGCTTTGCAAGTGCAGGTTCAAACACATTTTCTAAAATAATATAGCCGTTGTCGACCAGGGCATCTGTTATTTTTGAGTAAAGCTTTTTATACATGGAAGTATTGTAGCAAGAAGAAGACTCTCCGTCAAGAGGAGAGTCAGAGAAGAAAATTAGATAGGCAAAACTCTGATTTTGTTAGAAAGTTTTTCTTTTAGTGTTGATTCAATTGCATAGAGTGTACCCGTAGCAGATGAGGCACAACCGTCACATGCACCGAGATAGCGGATATAGATATCAATGTTGTCATCATTCTTTTTAATGTCTATGATTTCCACATTTCCGCCATCCATAATCAGGAACTGTCTGACGCTCTCATCAATGACAGCATCAACAGCTTTGATTTGCTGTACAAGTGTCATCTCTTCAAAATTTCCGCCGCCTGCACTCATCGCATCTGCAGCTGCTTTCATTTTTTCTGCTTCCATCTCTTTGCGAGTCTGCTCTAAAATGTCAACCAGATACCACTCTCTGTCTTCATGACCGCCCGGTTTGATACAAGACTTGCAAAAACCGCCGGCTTTTGTATAGTCTGTAATCTCTTCAACTGTTTTGAGGTCATTCAGTTTAATAACTTCCTGAATCGTTCCGAGTGAAACACGTGCACATTCACATACAATGATTTCATCTTCAAAACTCTCTTCATCTACACCGAGGTACAATGAAGCTGCTTTTTTAATAACATCATATGCCATTACCGAACAGTGCATTTTTTGCGGTGGAACTGCCGGAGTATCCGGATCGTCACGCAGTGCTTTTTCCACATCAATATTTGTAATTTTTACCGCTTCCTGTACTGTTTTACCAATACAAAGCTCTGTCATTACATCACTTGATGCGATAGCCGTACCGCAACCGAATGATTTGAATTTTGAGTTTACAATTTTGTCTGTTTTTGGATCAATTTCCCAGTAGAGTCTTACTGCATCTCCACAACTCTCCGCTCCGAAATCTGCTACGATGAGCTTGTTTCCGTGTGCTTCAGCTTCTTCCGGTGTAATTTCCCCTTGATGCTGGGGATTGTTCATTAATGTAGTTACTTTATTTGAATACGCGTCCCATAGAGACTCGCCTAACATATCTGCTTTTGCCATACTATTCTTCCTTTGATTTATTTCATAAATTTAAGGGAACCTTTTTTATTCCCTCATGTCACGCCAACGCTCGCGCAACCCGTTGCTTTACCATAATGTTTTTCTCTGTAAAATGAAGAGGCTCAGACCGTAGGGAGGATTCGCCCTCGGAATTTTATAGAGAAAAACATGGCAACACTTACTTATTAATGTGCCATGTGGTGAGGAATGTGACACTCCCCGGCTTCGCCGCCCGGAGTCGGTGCTACTTTTGCAAACGAACTCGATATAGCACGAAGTCTTGCCACCGCACTCTTAAAATGCTCTATTGTGTAGTCTATCTCTTCATCTGTTGTAAAACGCGAAAGTGATAGTCTGATACCTGTGTGTGCAAGTTCATTGTCAGCACCGATTGCAAGCATAACAGAGTTCGCTTCCAAATCTTCAGAAGCACATGCTGAACCTGTAGATGCCCCGATTTGACCGTTATTCAAGTCCCAAAGCATCCCTTCGCCCTCAACACCTCTTATGGAAATAAGAATTGTATTTGGTGTACGGTTTTCACGGCTGCCGACAACAAAAGTATCACTGAGCTCCAAAAGTGCATCTTCAAGTCTGTCACGTTTTGCACGAATAGAAGCCATTGTCTTTTCAATGTTTGTTGTAGCAAGTTCGATAGCTTTTCCCATGCCTACTATATAGGGAACATTCAATGTTCCAGAACGACGGTGACCCATCTGCTCTCCACCGTGAAACAGTGGAGTCAAAGGCTGTGAATCTTTAATATAAAGTGCCCCGATACCTTTTGGTCCATGAAATTTATGCGCAGACATGCTTAAAAAATCTACATGTACATCTTGTAGGTCAACAGGAATTTTTCCGACTGCCTGAACAGCATCCGAATGAAAAAGAACCCCTTTTTCTTTACAAATCTCACCAATCTCTTTAATAGGGAAAATCATCCCTGTTTCGTTTGAAGCCCACATAACACTTACAAGTGCGGTTTTGTCCGTGATGAAGCTTTTTACCGTATGTGACTCAACAATACCCTCTTCATTGACAGGAAGGTAAGTTACTTTCACGCCCTGCTCTTCCAGCCATCTGCATGTAGCAAGCACTGAAGGATGTTCAACTTCTGTTGTAATGATATGGTCTTTTTCTCCATTGACAATTTTGTCAAAATAGATGGACTTTAATACCCAGTTGTTTGATTCTGTTGCACATGATGTGAATACGATATCATCATTGTCACTCGCATTGAGTGCTGTATAAACCTGGTCTATTGCTTTTCTCAGGTATGGATGTGATGCTGTACCAAACTTGTGAAGCGAATTGGGATTTCCGTAAATTTCACTAAAGAATGGTTGCATTACTTCTACTACCTGCGGGTCCGTCATTGTAGTAGCGTTATTGTCTAAATAAACTTGCATATTTTTACCTCTTAATTGGGTTATATTTTAAATCAGACTATTTTTGTCTTCTTTTACTTTTGACATCATAATAGTTTTGTCATTATGATTTGCTTAAGCCAAACTGAGTTTACATTTTGTTTAAGAATTCAAACAGCCAATAATAATGTTATAATAACAAATTAACAAGGAAAAAACAATGTGTAATTTTAACAATCTAGACCAAAAGAAAAAAGAGTTTTTACATCTTTTTTTAACAAAAGCAGCCAAAAATATAGGTGGCGTAAACTATTTACTTGCACTCATTGAAGCCATGCGTGCAAAAAAACCGCATCCGCTTATGCAAAAGAACTGCCAAATTGCTTCAAACAATACAATCATAAAATGGAACAAAGTAGTTTTTAAAGACAAAATAGATCTGATTCAAAATATTCTCGTTGCGCACAGAGAGGCTGAAGAAAAAGATTTCAATATCTTACACGGGACAAATTCAAAAGTAAAAAAGAGCATCATCAACATGTCGCGGGCACTTGCACCTTTGAAGTTTGTCATCACTCCCCAAAATCCCAATGACGGAGAAGGTTTCAGTTTTACTGTTTTTGAAACGCTTGAAGATGATGTTATCGTATTTAACCCTGTTTTTATTGCTCTGTTTTTTTATTCAACCGAATTTACTAAAAAAGCCATTAAATATCAAATCTAGCATCTCCTGAAATATCACTTTAAATCTCTTATGTTATAATCGCGAAATTAATTATATTATAAGAGGGTAACCATCATGGGGCAAACTATAACTGAAAAAATATTCTCACAGCATATCGGTCGTGAAGTCAAAGCGGGTGAAATTATCCGTTGCGATATTGATATGGTTATCGGAAACGATATTACTACACCTATTTCTATCAAAGCTTTTGAAGAGAGTGGTGCACAAAAACTGGCAAACCCGGACGGTTTCTCTATCGTTCTTGATCACTTTATCCCGGCAAAAGACATTGCATCAGCGAATCAGGCAAGAATTTCCCGCGATTTTGCAAAAAAACACCAACTCAAAAACTATTTTGATGAAAAGGATATGGGCATCGAGCATGCTTTATTACCGGAAAAAGGGCTGATTGTTCCGGGTGATGTCATCATCGGTGCCGATTCACATACATGTACGCACGGAGCACTCGGTGCATTTTCAACAGGAATGGGTTCAACGGATCTTGCATTTGCTATGATTACCGGCGGAAACTGGTTCAAAGTACCCGAATCTATCAAAGTTGTACTCTCAGGCAAACCCGGAAAATATACAACAGGAAAAGATATTATCCTGGAGATTATCCGTCTTATCGGTGTCGACGGTGCACTCTACAAAACCTTGGAATTTACAGGAAGTACGATTAAACACCTTACGATAGATGACAGATTTTCTATGTGCAATATGGCGATTGAAGCCGGTGCAAAAAACGGTATCGTAGCCTATGATGAGATTACAGCAGAGTTTTTGGCAGATAAAAATTTAGCCCGTGAGCCTCGTATTCACTACTCTGACGAAGATGCCCAGTATGTTCAGGTTTTAGAGATTGATGTTGCAAACCTTGACCCCGTTATTGCCTATCCTTTCTTGCCGTCAAACGGTCACTCTGTCAAAAAAGCGGTCGAAGATAAAATCAAAGTGGACCAGGCTTTTATCGGAAGCTGTACCAACGGCCGGCTTGCTGACCTCAAAGTAGCCGCCGAGATACTCAAAGGACAAAAAGTCCATCCTGATGTCCGTCTCATTGTCACACCGGGAACACAAAAAATCCTGCGTGAAGCAAACCATTTGGGCTATATCGACATCATTGTCGATGCCGGCGGTGTTGTGAGCAATCCTACTTGCGGTGCCTGCCTCGGCGGATACATGGGTATTTTAGGGGACAATGAAGTAGCAATCAGTACGACCAACAGAAACTTTGTCGGTCGTATGGGCAGCCGCTCTTCAAAAGTCTACCTGGCCAACTCAGCCGTTGCCGCCGCATCAGCAATTACAGGGTATATTACAGACCCGAGATAATGATATATTAATAACAAATAAGGAATATTTTATGAAAAAAAGATTTTTGCTACCACTTTTATTGGCAGGGACACTGATTCAAGCGAGCGATTACAAATACGAAATCTCTCCAATGATAGGATACGATATCGCAGAAGGCAATCTTGGCATTAAAGATGACGGCTATTTTACAGGAGGCGTTGAAGTACAATTCAATACTTTAGAAAGTAAAATAAGCCCGGAATTTTCAGTATTTCATTCTCGCGGCGTAGATTATAAGTCAGGTGGAGATACACAAATTACCCGTGGTGCTTTTAATGGCGTGTATACTTTTGAAAAAACACATACCGTCATCCCTTTTGCAAAAATGGGTGTAGGCATTGAAAATATTTCTGATACAAACAGAAATAATGAAACCGGTATGTTTTTAGATGCAGGGGCAGGAGTGAAAATCCCTTTTACTCAAAACTGGGCGCTTAAATTAGAAGCTATTTATATGGCAAAAATTGCTTCAAACAATGCCGGAAATGCTGACAGCAACCTTGTAGGTCTTGTCGGTCTTACTTACTCTTTTGGTGCACAAAAAGCACAAACAACCCCTGAGGTTGTTACAATTGTCGAAGAAAAAGTTATCCTCATAGAAAAACCGGAAGTAGATAGTGACGGTGACGGCATTTATGATGCCCTCGACAAATGTCCAAATACTCCGCCAAACAGTACAGTTGATATAAACGGTTGCAAAATTTCTCTTGATGATGACCATGACGGAGTAGAAAATTCTTTAGACAAATGTCCCAACACTCCTGTAGGAACTCCGGTAAATGTAGATGGATGTCCTCAAACGATTAACTTAGACATTCATTTTGAAAGCAATTCGTATGCAGTCAAGCAAACATCTCTTGCAAAAATAGATGCATTTGCAAACTTTTTGAAAAAATACAAAAACTACAGTGCTGAGATAGTCGGCTATACTGATAGCAGAGGAAGCGAAGCTTATAACAAAAAACTTTCTCAAAAAAGAGCCGATGAAGTAAAAAAACTTCTTGTACAAAAAGGAGTACCTGCTTCAAGACTGACAACGGTAGGAATGGGTGAGCTTAACCCTATTGCAAGTAATAAAACGGCTGAAGGTCGCGCACAAAACAGACGTATTGAAGCAAACTTAACACTCAACTAAATGTTCGATATTCCCTGTGTCATCTTTGCAGGCGGCAAAAGCAGTAGAATGGGAGAGGACAAATCGCTTCTCCCTTTTGCCGGTTTCAGTACCCTGACAGAGTACCAATACGTCAGACTGGGTAAAATTTTTACAAAGGTCTATATCTCCTGCAAAAACAAATCAGTTTTTTCTTTTGATGCGAACTTCATAGAAGATAAAAAAGTTTCTTCTGTTTTCGCTCCTACTCTTGGGTTTGTCACAGTATTTGATACATTCAGTGCAGAAAAAATATTTGTTCTGAGCGTTGACACCCCCTTTGTCTCCCAAAGAGAAATAGAAAAAATCATACTTGCCGACAACTCTGCTTCTGATGCGGTTATTGCCAAAACAGATGAGGGTGCACAGCCCTTATGCGGGATCTATTCCAAAAATTTACAACCAAAATTTTTACAGATGCTTCATGAAAACAATCATAAACTTGGTTCTCTTTTAAAAAATTCCAAAACAAGCTATGTTTATTTTCCTGATTCAAAACCCTTTTTAAATATGAATCACCCTAAAGATTATCAAAAAGCTCTTGAAATTCTCACGCATTATTAACGGCACTTTGCTATAATAGTACAAAATAATTTAACAGAGAGCAGTTTAGTAATGAATTTAACGCATCTTGATGAAAACCAAAGACCTAAAATGGTTGACGTAAGTGATAAGAACAATACAACAAGAGTAGCAATAGCAAGCGGTATCATAAAAATGAGTCAAGATGCCTACGATGCCATAGTCAGCGAAAAGACAAAAAAAGGTCCTGTATTGCAAACAGCCGTTATTGCAGCTATTATGGGGACGAAAAAAACCAGCGAACTCATTCCTATGTGTCATCCTTTAAATTTAAGCGGCATAAACTGTGAGGTAGAAGAACTGACACAGCTTCCCGGATTTAAGCTTACAGTTACTGCGAAACTCACAGGACAGACAGGTGTTGAGATGGAGGCATTAACAGGAGTCAGCATCGGGCTTTTGACAATTTATGACATGGTAAAGGCTATCGACAAAGGAATGGTGATACAGAATGTTCAACTTGAATCTAAATCAGGAGGAAAAAGTGGAGACTTTAAACGATAAACTCAAAGACAAACAATTGGAACTTGAATATCCTTGTAACTGGTGCTATAAAGTCATTGCAAGTGAAAAAGAGGCTCTGCAAAATGCCATAAAAGAGGTCATTGATGAACGCTCACACAAACTTACAGACTCAAACAAGTCTAAAACAGGCAAATATGTCAGCATGAACCTTGATTTACTTGTTCATAACGAAGATGACAGAAAATTTATATATGATGCTTTGAAAAATCATCAAGATATTAAAATGGTACTTTAGGAGTAACCCATGGATCAAAATCAAACCCTGCAAACAAAACTCAAAGAAGCATACAGTCATAAATTTAAAAGTATAGAAAAAAGAATCGGACATGCATTGTCCGATGCAAAAGTAGATCTGAAAAACATCTCACTGGATGAGATGAAAGCCTTAACAAATACTTTTGTTGAAGAAGAAACACATACTTTGAAAGAAGAGGTTGAAAAGCTTTTGGAACAAAAAGAAGCCATCGAAAGAGCTTTGCACAAAAAATCAGAAGAGCTGCAAATAGCAAAATATGAGGTTTTCAATGCTATTGAAGAGCAACTCAAAGATGACAAAGCTGTTCATATGTTACATCAAATCAAACTGCAGTCCATTGATCTGTATGATATGCTCAGCGAAATGGTGGAATCAGCCATTATTACAGCACTGGAAAAAGATACAGACGGTGATGTAAACGAATCAATCAAAGAGGTTATAAAAGATATTACCTTTGAGTCTATAAAAGAAGGTTCTCTCAATACAATACGTGTGAGAAAAATCCTCTCCACAATTCTTGCAACGACTATAGAAGTTGCAGAAGCAACACCGACAAGAGCCCAAGAGATTCTCTCTGCCACACTCAAAGGTATGCGAAGCGGATTGATCAAATCTATTGACAGATTTAAACAAAGAGTTGCATTTATGCCTGTAGAAGCCAAACATATACTTATCGAAGACTATGATACTATCATAGAAGATTTGCATCAGACAGATACACTTTTTTCACAGATAATCATCACGCAGGCTTCCCAAAGTTCACAATACATTAAAAAAATCCTTCTCGAACTTAACAAAGAAATGCGTTATGATCTCGAAGAGCTTATTCTTATCTCCAAAGAAACAGCTGAAGTTATCAAAGAAAAGTTTTCTGCCTTTGCAAAAATTGCAGCCAAGAAAGCAGACAATGCCCTGCATTCGCCAAAGGCACAGGAAGCCAAAAAAATGGGCATACAGGCATGGGAAGTTGCCCGGGCAGCACTTGGCAGTGCAATAAAGTCAGCCAAAGATGCGATGGAAAAAAAAGATAGATAAATTTCATCTTAAGATAATTTATTATTATAATTAACTAAAAAATAAATTTGAATGTTTTAATATAATTTTCTAAACTCAAATACAAAGGATTTACTATGATGTTACACCCTGCAACCGTACACTTTGCGATGGCTTTACCTGTAGTTGCTTCAGTTTTTGGACTTGTTTATCTTTACAGCAAAAGTGAAATGATGTCGAAAACTTCTCTTATAATGACACTTGCGGCAGCACTTGCAATGACAGTAGCCTGGTATACAGGGAATCAGGCCGGACCGGAAATTTTTGATTATCTGAGCAAAGCCGGTAAAGAAGAACTCCTGGAACATAAAGAGCTTGGGCTGTATCTGGCAATAGCAACGGGTATTATCGCATTGGTGCAGATAGTCGGATATAAAATGAAAAATTTTGCTGTGCAGGCATTGGCCATTCTTCTTTTACTTGCAGCAACAGCAACAACACTTTTGCAAGGAAAACACGGTGGAGAAATAGTTTACAACTACGGTATGCCTTTTAAAGCCTATATGATAGAAGATTCTCTCCATGAAGCAACAGCTAATGCTGAAGCCACTGAGGACTGTGATGAAAAAGTGGAAGCCTATGAAGACGCAATAGATGAGATTAGTTCACTTTCAGAAGAAGTGGATGCTATTTATGGCAATACACCAAAAACCCAAGAAGAAGATGATGACGAGTAGATAATGCAAAAGATTAATGAAGATGCAAAAAAAAAGATGCAAAAAGCATTTGAAAAATACAAACAGGACAAGAACTCTGTAAAAGAGTTCTATCCTTGCACACAAAAACTTTCAAACTGGCTTAACGAAAAGGCCAAATGATGCAAATACTATGCACTGACCTGTTTGAAAAACAGCTACAGGATATTTTGCAAAAATTCGCAAAAGAAGATTTTATGGCAACAAAAAACTTTAAAATGTATTTGGATACTGTAATAATCAATATTCCGACAAAAGCACAAAAATACAAGCAGTCTGTCTATTTTAATGATGAAAACATAAAAGACCTTGAGCACCAGGGATTTATAATACCGTTTTTCATTGACAAAGCCTCTGAAACCTATCTTGTGCTGGGTATAGTTGAAAAATAATTTTTATTATCTAATAAGTTTATGTTATTCCAAAAATAACCTGTACAAATATTATTTTTAGTTATATATGGAGAGTGTTTCAATAAGTAACCAATTAGTGCATTTTAGGTGCTAATATCACATTTTTGTCTCATTTTTTTGTATAATACCTTTTGCTATGTATTTATAATTTAAGCATACAATGGCATAATACAAATCAGCAATTATTTGTATTGCCTGGAAATTAATGAGATATTAAAAGTATTAAACAGAATAACAACTTACCAAGGAGAACATTGTGGATATAAAAAAATCTCAACAAGATGTAGAGTCTGCTACTGACAACAGTAACGACTCAAGTCTTGGCAGAAGAGACTTTTTCAGAAAAACAGCTGCATTATCTGTAACTGCACTTGCTGGAACTTCTCTGCTGGCATCAGAAGAAGCAGGCGATCCCGCTATTTTAGAACCTACACCGTGGGGAACAAAATGGGGAGATCCTGTAACAAAGAATCTTTACGGAATGCCATCCAAGTATGAGCATAACGTAACAAGAAGATACACGAAGCTCCTTGCTTCGGGTAACTTCAGAGCATCTATTGCGGTTACGCCTTTACAAGAGTCAAGCGGAATCATCACACCAAACGGCCTCTTTTTCAGTCGTTGTCACGGTGGTGTGGCACATATTGACCCGAATGAGCACAGACTTATGATTACCGGTTTGGTTGAAAAACCTCTGGTTCTTACTATGAAACAGCTGAAGCGCTACCCAAGTGTAACACGTACTCACTTTATTGAGTGTCCTGCAAACGGCGGTCAAGAATGGAGAGGTCCACAATACAACTCTTTACAGTTTGCAAAAGGCTTTATGTCCTGTGCAGAATGGACAGGTGTTTACATTAAAGACATCCTCAAAGACCTGGGTGTAAAAAAAGAGGCACTGTGGATGCTTGCAGAAGGCGGAGACTCCTCAAAAATGGGTCGAACCATTCCAATGGAAAAAGTCTGGGATGATGCCATGATTGTATGGGGTCAAAATGGTGAAGCACTGCGTCCTGAACAAGGATATCCGATTCGTTTACTTGTTCCGGGCTGGGAAGGCAATCTCTGTGTAAAATGGCTAAGACGTTTAGACTTCGCAAGTGAGCCTTGGTACTGTAAAGAAGAAACATCTAAATACACAGTCTTGAAACCAACCGGAAAGGCTATCCAACACTTCTATGCAAATGAAGTAAACTCAACAGTAACTTCTCCGTCTCCGGAAATTGACTGGACAGACCTGGAAGATGGTGGGAAATGGGAACAATTACAGGTGTGGATCTCTCTTTTGACGGTGGAAGAAATTATGTTGAAGCAAAACTCAAAGGTTTGGTTCTTCCTAAATGCTGGACACGCTGGAGCTATATGCATACATACAAAAAAGGACAGGAACTCTTCCTTACTTCTCGTGCCAGAGATGATGCAGGATACATCCAACCGACAGTTGACCAGGAAATTCTTACTGTAGGTGTAGAAGCTGTGTACCATAGAAATGCAGTGGAAACATGGAAAGTTGAAAAAGACGGAAAGATAACTCACGTTGAAGTACGTTCTCAATTAGGGCGTAAAGCAAATGGCGAGTTAGTAATAGAAGGAAAAGCGTAATGATGTTTACATTAAATAAAAAATTATTAATTTCAATTTCTACTGCAGCTGTATTGTCACTGGGACTTTCTGCATGTGTGGAAAATGCTTCACCTGCAGGTTCAAATGTGCCTACAAAAGCTTCTATTGACGGTGGAGTAGACTATCCTGTTGTAAACGGAAAAACAGGACCATACTATGTCAATACAAATGCGCATAATGCAGATGTAAAATATGGCCGTACTCCGACAAAAGCGGAATATGATGAGTGGAATTCTGATGTCATGGCTGACGGTACCGGTTTACCGGAAGGTCAGGGAAGTGTAGAAGAAGGCGAAAATATTTATGAAGCAAAATGTGTCATGTGTCATGGTGACTTTGGTTCAGGCGGCGGTGGCTATCCTGCTTTATCCAAAGGAAATGCCTATGAATTGCATAAAACATTAACAAATCAAAGAATCAAACCAGATACTGACGGTCCAGTACGTGTTTTTGGTACATACTGGCCACAGGCAAGTACTCTATGGTGGTACATCAAAGATGCGATGCCTCATCCGTTGACTGACAGTCTCAGTGATGATGAAGTATATGCTTTGGTTGCATATATATTAAATGCCAATGAAATGGAAATAGACGGTGTGGAAGTTGATGATGAGTATGTACTTAATCGTGAAAAATTCCTAAAAATAAAAATGCCAAACAGAGACGGATTTGAACCGGATATCGCTGGTCCGAATGGTCCTGAAAATGTACGTAAGTATTATGCAAATGCAAAAAACTTTGGCGGACAGAAATATGATGTCAAAAACCCTGCATCAAGATGTATGAAAAACTGCCAGGAACCGACTGCAAAAGTTGTTTATATAAAAGGTGCCGGAATCAGTGACTTTCATCCGCCTTTGTCTGCAGTAAGAGATCTTCCAAAAGAGAAAGAAGAGAGCAGTTTTGATGCGAAAAAAGCATATGCGGCAAACTGTGCAATGTGCCATGACACAGGTGCTGCTCCAGCACCTGGGGACAAGTCCGCATGGGCACCGTTGCTTGTAAAAGGAATGGATAAAGTATATGAAAATGGTTTAAAAGGGACTGATACAGGAATGCCTCCTAAAGGCGGTTCATCACTCTCTGACAAACAATTCAAATCAGTTGTTGACTATATTATCAACCAAAGTAAATAAACAAAAAGGATAAAATGATGGAAAGAAGAAAATTTTTAAGCATGACTTTAGGCGCACTGGCGTTAGCGGTTGTACCGGCAAGTGTAAGAGCAGAAGACTACAGAAAACTCAAACCGACTGTATGGACAGCAAAAACTGTTGATGATGCTATAAAAGCAATGTATGGTTCAAATGCATTAACAATGGAAGGCGTGAAACTTACTGCTCCTGATGTTGCAAGTAACGGTGGTGCAATTCCGGTTGATTTTTCAACTGACAAAGATGTAAAAACAATTTCTGTATTTCAAGATGCAAATCCGGAAGCAGCAGTACTTGTCGTAGAAACAAACAAGTACAGTGTAAACAAATATTCTATTAAAATCAAAATGGCTAAATCCGGTACGATAACAATCGTTGCTGAGGGTAAAGACGGCAAACTATACGCTGCTAAGAAAACTCTTGATGTTGCTCTTGGTGGATGTGAAGGATAATTCCTTCTCATTTTGATACAAAAAAAATAAAATAAATAAGGAAATACAATGGCTGGAATTAAAGTAAAAGCAAAATTAAAAGGCGGTGTTGTTAAAGTTAAAGCAATGGTTAAACATCAAATGATGACTTACAATATGGCAGAAAAGAAAACCGGTAGCAGAGATAACGCAAACTTTATTACTCATTTAACTGCTACAGTCAATGGTGAGACTGTTTTAGATATGTCTACTTCACAATTCTTATCTAAAAATCCTATTTTCAAATTTCAATTTAAAGGAATTGGTAAAAAAGGTGATAAGGTTGAAATGTTAGCAGTTGACCTTAAAGGTAAAACTTACAAAGGCAAAGGTAAAATTAAATAATTTTACCCTCTTTTTTAAGAGCCAATTACTACATTGGCTCTCATACTCTCAATTTTTTACAACAACTACAACAAATACAAATAATGAGCAAAAACAGATGAAGAAAAACCTGCAGGGTAAAGTTCTGAAATTATTCATCACAAAAAATGATACAGATAAAACAAGAATAAACACCTCTCATATAGATGCCGACGAACACGGAATTCTAAATGACAAATTTTACAATAAAAATGATCAAAGAGCTATTTTAATTACCTCTATCCAAAGCTACAATATGGCATATGATACAAACATAAACCTATCAGACGGAGCACTGGGCGAAAATATTTTAATTGATATCAACCCCTACCATTTAAATACAGGGGAGACCTTTACAATAGGTGATACAACATTGGAAATAACACAAAACTGCACTCTGTGCAAAGGCTTGTCCATCATAAACCCAAAGTTGCCTAAACTGCTAAAAAACGACAGAGGTATATTTGCAAAAATAATAAGTGGTCCTTGCGTAATTAAAGTCGGAGATACAGTAAGTATTTGACTCTATTAATATTATTTATATAACAATAATGATAAAGTTACACTGTATAAATTTAATCCGTATTATGCAATAGAAAACTCAAGGAGACTAAGTGAAAAAGATATACACTCTGATAATGGTTGTTTTAGCAACGCTGTCTATTAACGGCTGTAATGCTACATCTACCGCAACACCTTCCAAACCTGTCCAAACACAGGATGTGCAGGTTTTTACAACACACAATACAAACAAAAAGGTTACTCCCAAAACAATAGAAGCTGCTTTTGATGCCATTGGACTGAGTGTTCCCGGAAACAATGATATGAATAAGCCGTTTAAAACCAGATTTGGTAAAGTGCATTATAAAACTTACAACCTTGCTATGTATATAAACAGTGAACTCACATATAAGATTATCAAGAAATATCCAAAATTTGGTGCATTGACACCTTTAACTATGTCTATCTGGGAAGACAGAGACGGCAATATGAATATAGCAACCTTGACGCTCAACGGAATGTCAAGAGCGACAGGTATCCCGAAAAATGATCCGGATCTAATAGAATATGCTGCTTTGATACAAACAGGACTGAAAAAAGCAATGCCAGACGGACATTTTAAAGACTTAAATTACACTGTAAAATTTCCAAAAAAATCATTTGCAATTGATATGGCCACAGAAGTAAAGACCGACCTGCCAATGGAAGACTATATAGAAGATTTTGAAGCAGAATTTGAAGGTGAATTAGAACCTTTGGGATTTTTGTTTCCAAACTATACTAATCTGCAAGAAGAAATATTTGATGATTACGATTTTCATGAATATGATTTTTTTCATACATATTCCATTTGCAAATTTGATGTAATATACCCTGTTTCAAAACTTCATCCCGAAGCAGGTGCCTGGGCACCGTGTTCTTTTTATCTTTACAAGAAAAAAAATGAATCAAAGATGTATATGGGATTTTTGGGTGTTGAAAACTGGATAAATACACTCGACATACAAGACGAAGAATCTATCCGTCCGTTAAAAGAGGCCCAGGGGATGATTGTCAAAATTTTAAAAGAAATGACAGAATAATTATTACAACTAAAGGTATTTTATGAATTTAAAAAGTTTTTTACTAGACTACGGAGAAAGAGTTCCGGGTTATGATGTAACCGTCATTAACGAGCGTGAGGCAAGAGCTGCTGCTGGCATACTTGGCTTGCTGGGAATGCTTGTAATTTTTATAGGAATAGGATTTGGACATGTCATCGTAGCAAGAGTCTACTTGACATTTTTGTTTATTGACTTTACAGCAAGGATGATTTCTCCCAAATACTCGCCCTCTTTACTGCTGGGAAAACTGGCTGTACAAAATCAAAAACCGGAATATGTAGGCGGTCTCCAAAAACGCTTTGCCTGGACTCTTGGCTGGCTGATATCTTTGCCTATGATGCAATGGTTTGTTCTCAACTGGGATATTACTTTTTACAAAGTACTCATCTGTGTACTGTGCCTTGCATTAATGTTTCTCGAAAGTGCTTTTTCGATATGTGTAGGCTGTATGATTTACAAGTTTATCACAAGAAAAAATCCAACACTCTGCCCGGGCGGAACCTGTGAAATGCGAATAAAAGAACCTATACAGAGATTTAATCCTATACAAAAAGCAGTAGCAGGTATAACAATCATTGCCCTTATCAGCGGTATTTATCTTGCTTTGGCAAAATTAGAACCAAAGACATTTTTCGGTGCGTTTCTTCATGAAGCCGTCTTAACAAAACAACAACTCCAAAAAGAAGAAGAATTAAAGTATCAAAAAGCAATGGAAAAAGAATTTGGAGATGATGATTTTTAAATATTATTTATAATATTTAATGACACCATCCATTTTTGAACCCATATTGAGCAGTATCATATCAGCTATAACCAAAGCAGCCATTGATTCACATACAATAGTACCGCGAATAGCAACACAAGGATCATGCCTGCCTTTGAGTGAAAAATCAACTTCTTCATTTGCTGTTGTAACAGTATGCTGCTCTTTGAAAATAGATGGCGTTGGTTTAAAATAGACATTAAGCACTATATCTTCCCCGTTACTGATACCACCGAGTATTCCACCCGAATGATTGGATTCAAATCCGTTTGCACGTATCTGATCATTGTTTTGGGAACCGTGTACCTTGGCACTCAATACACCATCTCCAATCTCAACAGCTTTTACAGCATTAATACCCATCATAGCATCCGCTAAAACAGCGTCTAGTTTATAGTAAAGAGGCTGTCCCAAACCTACGGGTGTGCCTTTGATGAGAACACGCGAAACACCGCCGACAGAATCATGCTCCTCTTTTGCTTTAAGTATTGCTGCTTTTTGTGCTTCTTCTTTATTGGCATCAAGTGCATAAATTACACTTTTCTTCGCACCTTCATAATTAAAATCTTCTGCCTGTATGCCTGCAACTTCACTGATACCGCTAAGCACTGTAATACCAAGCTCTTGAAGCATTAGTTTTGCAATAGCCCCTGCTGCTACTCTTGCAGCAGTCTCTCTCGCAGAGCTGCGCCCCCCGCCTCTGTAGTCTCGTATACCATATTTGTGAAAATAGGTAAAATCTGCATGCCCGGGACGAAACACATCTTTTATATTTGTATAGTCTTTGGATTTTTGGTTTGTATTGTATATAACCATTGCAATTGGAGTACCTGTACTTTTTCCCTCAAACACACCGCTTAAGATTTCAACCTTGTCTGCTTCTTTTCTGGCGGTTTCAAATTTACTCTTTCCGGGTTTTCTTCTGTCAAGTTCACTTTGAATATATTCTTCATCAATATTCAAGCCCGCAGGAACACCATCCAAAAGGCAGCCTAATGCTTTTCCGTGAGACTCTCCAAATGTTGAAAATCGTAATTTCATTCCAAAACTGTTCACTTTTTTTCCTTATTTAACATATCTACAGCAACTCTCGCTGCCTCTTGTTGTGCAATTTTTTTACTCTTTCCCTTTGCTCTGGCATACTCTTTATCTTCTATAAATACACCCACTTCAAATTCTTTTTGATGATCAGGACCACGTGATGCCAAAACTTTATACTCCGGCGTTATCCCGAAGCGGGCCTGTGTCAATTCCTGAAGTGTTGTTTTAAAATCACGGAACAAAGAATCCAAAGAGATCTCATCATGATTTTTTTCTATTAAATCAATGGCTATTCTTCGTACTTCTGCCAAACCGGCTTCCAAATATATTGCACCCATTATAGCTTCAAAAGCATTTGAAAGCAGAGAAGATTTTTCGCGTCCGCCATTATTGTCTTCAGCATTTGAAAGCAGTATATAATCACCCAGATTCAAAGCCCGTGCCAGTTTGTCAAAACCTGTTTCATTGACCAGTGATGCTCGGATTTTGGAGAGTTTTCCTTCATCAGATGTCCGAAACTTTTTAAAAAGATACTCTCCGACCACAAGGTCCAATACGGCATCACCCAAAAATTCCAATCGCTCATTATCGTAGGGCTGCTTATAGCTTTTATGTGTCAGCGCTTCGATAATGAGCTTTTTGTCACGAAACTCATATCCTAATTTTTCTTCCAATGTCTTTATATTTTTATGCATAAATACCTTCTCCTCATTGTGTTAAAGCCTCTTTGGCTTTTTGCGCCGCTTCTTTTGCCAATACATCGCATCGCTCATTTTCTTCATGACCGTCATGTCCCCGTACCCATATGGCATGAATCTTATGCGGTTTTGCCACTTCTATGTATTCTTTCCATAAATCAGGGTTCTTTACTTTTTTAAAATCTCTTTTAATCCAGTTTTGCAACCACTCATTGATTCCTTTCACCACATAAGAGGAGTCAGAAATTATATCGACCTCACAAGGCTCCTTTAGAGCACGAAGCCCTTCTATTGCACCTTTGAGTTCCATTCTGTTATTTGTAGTATGGAGTTCCGAGCCCCAAAGCTCTTTTTCACTTTTACCATATCGCAAAATAACACCATAACCTCCAGGACCTGGATTTCCCAAGGCACTGCCGTCACTGAAAAGAGTTATTTTCTTCACTGAATTCCTTAGCGTAATCTTTACTTAAACTGTACTCCACTCTTGCTGTATCTATCGCATGACATGAACTGCAACGGCTGAAAGCAAAAGGATATGTCCCTTTACAGTTATCACACACATACTCAAAACTGAGTGTTGCATTTGATTTTCCCTCAAGTTTTATCAGCACATCAAGCTCAAATATACTGCTGTTGTATGCAAGTTTCACATCACCTCTTGCAGTATAAAGTTCCCGCAGATAGCCATTGTCTGTAATTATATCCAAATTCAAATCTTTTGAATCACATCGCCAGAAGAGTTCTGTCAAAAGTTCGCTTTTAGAGATGTCAATATTTTTCCAGGCAAGTTGCGGATCTACCTGAAAAATATAATCAAATATCAAATAAGCCAGACGATGAGTATTTTTATATATCTCCAACAACTTCTGGACTTTTTCTTCTTTTGTCATATTCGGCGAATCAAGAGCTTCCAAAACATGCAGATATGCACGTTCAAGAATAACATCTTCTTGAAGTTCATCCAACGGCTCTAAAACTTCCAAAGCGGATTTATAATCTTTCATATACTCATACACAAGAAGCAAATAATGCAAAGCTTCCGGTGTACGGGGATTCTTTTTCAGAATTTCTAAAAAAACCTGCTTGGAACGTTCTAAAAATCCTGCTTTAAAATATGTTTTTCCAAGTAAGAACATTGTTTCTCTCGTATTTCTTTTATTTCCGAGTTTTAATATTTCATTATATATCTCTATACTTTTTTCATAATCGCCGTTTTTATAGTATGCACTCGCAAGAAGCAGCCATGATTTTTCTGACAGCCCTCCTTCAGCTATTAAAATTTTCAATTCGTTATGTGATGGTAAGGTACGAAACTGTTCCAAAAATTTACTTATTTGTTTAGAGTCCTCTTTTCTTTTATATCTCCCCCACCAATAAGAAAAAAAAGTAATTATAAATATAATGGTAAAGAAAATAATAATGGAAAAAAGAGGGTCTCGAAACTCTATAAAAAAAGTATTCATGAATTATATACCACCAATCCGTAATCATTTTTCAAATTATAAAATATTGCATCCGAAGATATTTCCAAATCTTTGATTTTCCCTAACTGTACAATGGAATTTTTGTTCACTTTAATTCCATATTCTCTGAAAAATCTTTTTACATTTACAAATTTTACATCTTCGACAAACTTATACTCAAACTCTGTATGAAGTGCCATTTTATCACTTACGAACAAGTGTTCATTTACATGTAACTGATCTGATGCATATTTAATTGGCAAATACCCCGAAAGATCTGTTAGAATATTTTCAACATGTTCATGTTTTTTTGGAAGTGTCTGTTTTTGAATAAAAATATATTTATTATTCAATTTTAACGTTGGAGTGTTTTTCCAATATTTATAGGCAGGATTAGAAATCCCCAGTTTTACATAAACCTCTTTCCAAAGCCAAAAAGAGTTTAATGTATTTGGAATATATGACAAAATTAAACTCCTTGTGAACTAGTATAAATATTATATAATATTTATTTAAATAAGTATATTAAGAAGCTTCATTGCCAAAGCTGCAACAGCTGCTAAAGAGCAGCTGTTACAAACTTAGTCACCACAAAACCGCCTATAACCAGCCATGCAAACATCGCACCGGCAGTATACAGCGGTGCCAAACCAAGCCCTTTGAATTTGGAAAAGATTGTTCCCATACCCAGTGCTGTCATTGCCATCGTTAAAAGAAAAGTATCAATTGTATTGATAGTATCAACAATAGTATGCGGTACCAAATCTAAAGAGTTAAATCCGGCCATACCTATAAAATATACTGCAAACCAAGGGATAACAAGCTGTAATTTACCGCCAGATTTTCCCTCTTTTTTTGCCTGCATAGACAAATAAATTCCCAAAACAATAAGCATTGGTGCAATCATAATAACACGAGTCATTTTAACAATCACTGCAGAGTTTGCCATAATTTCAGGTGCACCTGGAATAGAAGCAGGCACGGCTACAACCTGTGCCACTTCATGAATAGTTCCACCCGTATAGATACCAAACTGTTCCGGAGTCATATGCAAAAATCCTGTTGCCGGCTCAATAATTGATGCATACAAAACAGGATACAAAAACATAGAAATTGTACCAAAGAGCACAACCATTGAAACCGCTACTGCAGTTTTATACCCTTCTGCTTTTAAAACAGGTTCTGTTGCAAGAACTGCTGCAGCACCACAGACAGAGGCACCTGCTGCTGTAAGCATTGATGTGTCTTTATCCATCTTAAACGCTTTTATACCTAAATATGTTCCCAGTAAAAAAGTCGTGGAAAGCATAATCAGTGAAACGGTAAAACCACTGAGCCCCACATCCATAATCTGCTGAAATGTTATACGAAAACCATAAAATACGATTGCAAAACGAAGAATTTTTTTGCCTGAAAACGTAATACCGGTTCCCCAGGCACTCGGAATATGGTTATGTAAAGTATTTGCATAAAAAATACCTAATACTATACCGATAACAAGAGGAGAGATGCCAAGTGATTTGACAAATGCAATTTGCGCTATTGATGTTGCAGCAGCTGCAAAAATTGCAACAAAGATGATACCTGAAACAGTACCTTTTCTATTTTCTTTTGAGAATGCCATAGTTATTACCTTTTATTATAAATTTATAAATAGAGGCGAATTATAGCAAATTTTATGCTGAGGAGAAAACAAATTATTTATTTGCGAAGAATTTGATAGAAATCACACCATGGTGTGATTTCTTATTATTAAATTTATTTTGAGTCTAAAAGGACATTCTCTTTAGGAAAGACGAAAATTGTATGTCTCATTACAGAAATAAGTTTGCTAGGCTTTCCGTCTTTATCCAAAGCATATGCATGAATAGTAATAGGAATAATAGTATCCTTGCGTTTGTCATCAACCAACATCTCTGTTGTTCTAAGTGTTACAATTTTTTTCTTTTTAACACCAGGTACCACTCTGAAAGGTTTTGACGGTTTTACTATTTGAATTTTCCCTTCCATTCCTTTTGGAGGAATAACTTCAAAGAAAAACTTCATTGGTTCATTCTCAGTATTTTGCAATAAAAAGACATAAGAGTTTTCAACTGCAAATTTATTATTTGCAAGATGCTTGACAGAATAAAGTCTTGTCTCTTTATTGATATTTAACAGCATATGCTCTTTTGTCGTACTCATATATCCAAGTGCAAACATAAGACCCACAAGTAAAACCATATATGCTATGATTTTTGGACGGAAATATTTTGTTTTTCCCTTTTTCTCAGCAATCTCATACTCACTTGACCATGTCACGAGTGATGGTTTTCCAAGTTTACCCATAACTGTTGTACAGGCATCAACACATTCCAGACAGTTTATACATTCAAGTTGCAGTCCCTCACGTATATCAATATGAGTAGGACAGACTGTTACACATTTTTCACATGTCGTACATTCGGCATTTGGTTCTGCTGCTTGCAACTCTTTTTGTTTTTCAAATTTTTTATGGTGATGCTCGTCATAGATATGTCCGCCTCTGTTAAAGTCATAAATCGCCATAACTGTGTGTTCATCATAGAGTACTGACTGTACACGGGAATATGGACAGACATAAATACAAAAATTTTCTTTTAAAAATACAATGTCATAAATCAAAAATGCTGCAATCCCTACAACAAAACCAATCATCGTCAAATGCTCTCCAGGATTACTTAAATACTGAAAAAAGGTCTCCGGTGGAACAAAATACCACATAAAATCGGCTCCTGCAATCAATGCAAGCACAGTCCATATCATAACAGCTATCGCTTTTTTTACTTTGTTTTCAGGTTTTGACATATCCGGTTCTTGCTGCTTGTTTCCGATACGTTTTCGTAAATGCAATAATTTTGTTTCAATCAAGTCACGATAAATGACACGAAACACAGTTTGCGGACATACCCATCCACAAAAAACACGACCGCCTAAAACTGTCATACCAAATATAGTAATAAAAAGAAGCATCAATAAAAATGGCATCAAATACAACTCTTGCATATCAAACTGCACAAAAGCAAGGTCCAGTTTCATTTTGTCAAAACTCAATAAAAAGAAGTGGTGTCCATTGACTTTAATCCATGGCAACACCAAAGCTACTATTGTCGCCAACGCATAAACATAATAGCGTTTAATTCTCCAAGGGGTAGGTATCTCTATACTTTTTTTCTTTTCACTCATCTATTTCTCCTATTAAATTAATCTGGACATACTATTGTATTAATAACCTGAGCTTCGGCATCTTCTTGAGTATGCGTCAGCAACGAACCCGAAGCTATCTGTTTTAACTCTCTTGATTCAATGTAATCTTTTAGTGAACTTCTACTGACATTTAAAAGACGTGCCATTTCACTTACACTTTTTTTCTCTCTTATATACTCTATAATCTCATTTAAATAAATATCAAACTTAGAACTGGATCTGCTTCCTTTTGGTCTCCCTATCATTCTTTTAGCATCATTTTTCAATTTTTGCCGGAGTTGATCCATAAGCCCTAAAATCAACATTGCACTGCTCTCTTGTGAAATTATAACAGAGTGTTTTATAATATGCACTTTATATTTATTTTTCAACAAACAACTTACCATTTGAATTAAATCTTCCATATTTGTAGTTAAAACCCAAACATCATATATAAGCAGTATAGCTTCTTCTTTAGATTGAAAATAAGATGTTACATTTATGCGATCTTCCAAACGTTTATTTTGCGATATGTAATCTACAAATTCATCATCAACAACAAGATTATTAGTCGTTGTGTAAGAATTTATATATTTCAACTGTTCATGTGCAGATAAAAAATTTTTATCCGGACGGATATAGGCAATAGTCATTTAACGATTAAACCTCTCTAATAATTGATTTTCATCGTCATTATACACTTATTTGACGATAAAAGTCAATATTTTTTTTTATTATTTCGTCATTTTAGCATTTCTCGAACTTAAAAAGTGAAATTTAGACTGATAATACAGCAAATTTTATATCCAATAATGTTAAAATAATAAAATATTTAAATAAAAAGATTTTATATATGACAACAAAACAATACATCTTGGAAACTATCAAAAAACGCCCGCTTATCATCGATGGGGCAATGGGTACACAACTGCAGCAGCGTGATGATCAAATTCCAAAAGAGGCATGGGAAGGGAATGAGGGATGCAATGAACTCTTAAATGTTACAGCTCCTGAAATTATGAATGATATTTTTCATGCCTATCTGACTGCCGGGGCTGATTTCATCACAACCAATACCTTTGGTTCTTTTTCCTGGGTTTTGGATGAATACAACATCGGCCACCGTGCATATGAACTGACACGTGCCGGAGCCGAACTTGTCAAAAAACAGTGTGAAGCTTTTTCAACACCGGAGCATCCCCGTTTTTGTCTTGGTTCTATCGGACCGGGAACAAAACTTCCTTCTCTCGGACATATCACGTATGATGAAATGTATGCAGGCTATACTGAATTTTGTCTCGCCCTTATCGACGGAGGAGTTGATGTATTTCTCATTGAAACGGCACAGGACCCACTGCAGATAAAGGCTGCTTTGCATGCCATTCAGGAAGCCTGCAGACAAAAAGAGGTCGAAATCCCCATCATGGTTTCTGTGACCATCGAACTCAGCGGAACAATGCTTATAGGAACAGATGCCGAAACCATTGCCACCATTATGGAGCCTTTTGATATTCTCTCTCTTGGTTTCAACTGTGGAACAGGACCTGAGCAGGTACTCAAACATGTCAAAACACTCAGTGAACTCTGGGGCAAACCAATCAGTGTGCATGCCAATGCCGGTCTGCCGCAAAACCGCGGAGGCTATACTTATTATCCGATGGGACCTGATGAATTTGTAGCACAACAGGAGAAATTTTTAGAGTATGACGGCGTAAGCTTTTTAGGCGGATGCTGCGGAACGACACCGCAACATATCCGTGCACTTGTCAACAAGGTCTCGAGTGTTGTTCCAAAACCGCCATCAGGTTCACAACAAAACTCTATCGCGTCACTCTTTAATACCGTACCGCTTATGCAGGAACCCGCACCGCTGCTTGTCGGAGAGCGTTCCAATGCAACCGGTTCAAAAGCTTTTCGCGAACTGCTTTTGGCAGAAGATTATGAAGGAACGCTTTCCGTTGCACAACAGCAGGTCCGTGCAGGCGCACATGTTCTTGATGTCAATGTCGGATTTGCGGGACGTGATGAAACAAAAGATATGACAGAAGTCATGGCAATGTATGCCCAAAAAATTGCCCTGCCGCTTATGCCCGATTCTACCCAGACAAAGGGGCTTGAAACTGCCCTCAAACATATCGGAGGCAAGCCGATTCTCAACTCTGTGAACCTGGAAGACGGTGAACCGAAATTTGATGCAGTTTGCCAGTTGGCAAAAAAATTCGGGGCGAGCCTTGTCTGTCTGACGATTGATGAAAAAGGAATGGCAAAGACTGTTGAAGACAAAATCAGAGTAGCAGAGCGCATTATCGACCTCGCAACAAACCGTCACGGCATCAAAAAAGAAGATCTGGTTTTTGATGTACTCACTTTTACTTTGGGTTCCGGAGATGAAGAGTATTTTGATGCAGGGATTAACACTATTGAAGCAATTCGCCAGCTTCGACAAAAACATCCCGAAGTCGGAGCCATCCTGGGGCTTTCAAATATCTCCTTTGGACTGGACAAAGATGCAAGACCCTATTTGAACTCTATGTTTTTGCATCATTGTGTTGAGGCGGGACTGACTTCTGTTATTATCAATGTAAAGCATATTATTCCCCTGAACAAGATTCCCAAAGAAGATCAGGAAATTTGTGATGATTTGATTTTTAACCGCAAACCAAACGGCGAAGCGCTCTTTACTTTTATAGAACATTTCTCCTCCAAAGAAGCAGTTGACAATGATGCGGTAGATGAAGCCTATCTCAAAATGAGCGATGAAGAGAAGATAGCCAAACTCCTGATGGACGGGGACAAAGACAGAATGATTCCTCTTGTGGAAGAGGCTCGTCACAAAATTGCTCCTGAAAAAATAGTCAATGAGATTCTCATAGATGCCATGAAAGTTGTCGGCGAACTTTTCGGTTCAGGGCAGATGCAGCTCCCTTTTGTGCTCCAATCGGCGGAGACAATGAAAAAAGCGGTTGATCACCTCAAACCCTATCTCCCAAAAATCGAAAAAGAGACAGATACGACACTTATTCTTGGAACCGTCAAAGGAGATGTTCATGATGTCGGCAAAAACCTTGTCGATATCATTCTCTCCAACAACGGCTACAAGGTCATCAATCTTGGTATAAAAGTAGAACTTGACAACTTTCTTGAAACATTGGAAAAATCAAATGCACAGGCTCTCGGTATGAGCGGTCTTTTGGTAAAATCAACACAGGTGATGCTTGAAAACTTAAATATTTTACAGGACAAAGGTATTAAAATTCCGATTCTTTTGGGTGGTGCAGCTCTTACACGTGCCTTTATAGATGATTTTTGCCGACCTGCGTATGACGGCCCTATTTTTTACTGCAAAGATGCTTTTGACGGTGTCACCGCCATGAGCCGCATAGAAGCCGGTAATCTTGATACCAATCTGCATCCTGATGCACCTGAAATAGAGCGTAAAGAAGTCAAAGAGGTTATTATCCCGCCGTTGTCTGAAATAAAAATGCCTTCACGGGATGTGCCCGTACCGACACCGCCGTTTTGGGGCAGACGCGAAATTAAACTTACCTCGCAGCAAATAGAGATGGCTTTTGAATGGATAAACCATAAAATACTTTTCAAATCCCGCTGGGGCTACTCCTCAAAAGGCATGACAAAAGAAGCCTACCAAAAACAGCTTGATGAAGTTGTATGGCCCGCCTATGAAAAACTCAAAAAGCGTTTTATAGACGAAAAACTTTTTGAGCCGACCATACTCTATGGCTACTGGCCATGCAGAAGCGATGATACCTCCCTTTTGATTTTTGATGAAAGCGAAGGCTGGTTCAAAGAAGAAGATATCAACCGCGAACCGCTTGAACACATCATAGGACGTGCCGAAGAAGTTTTTACCTTTCCGCGTCAGAGAAAAAAACCCCACCGCGCACTCAGTGACTTTTTTCATAATGACAGACATGATGTCATTGCCCTAACCTGTGTGAGTGCCGGCAGTAAAATCAGTGATGCGGAGCGCGAAATATATGACAGAGGCGATTATACGGAGTATTACCAGTTTCACGGACTGGGGGTTGAACTTGCTGAAGCCCTTGCCGAAATTGCCCATAAACAAATACGCCTTGATCTCAACATTGCAAAAGATGAAGGAAACACTCTCGCCGATGTACGCATGAACAGATATCAGGGAAGCCGCTACTCTTTTGGCTATGCGGCCTGCCCTGACTTGGAGCTCAACCGTCCTTTGTTTAATCTTTTAAAACCGGAAGAGTTTGGAATTGAACTGAGTGAAACATTTCAAATACACCCCGAGCAGTCAACTTCGGCACTTGTTGTATACCATCCTGAGGCTACATATTACAATGTGTAGCCGACAGGTGTTTTTATAAATCAGGAACCTATTTCTTCTTTCTTCTGCTCTTTATCTGCAAATACTTTTGAAGCATTGTCCCAGTTAATATGTGCCCAAAAAGCATCCAGATATTTTGCTCTTTCATTTTTGTAATCAAGATAATAGGCATGTTCCCAGACATCACATGTAAACAGAGGCGTTTCATGATGTAAAAATCATCTCAACTATTCCACTGCTTAATAAACTACTGCAACCAAAAAACTAAAATTATTTTAAATAGACCTCTATCATTTTACTCTTTGCCATAAAATTTATTCCGTAACCCAGCAGCTCCCAAAAATAATACTTTAGCGGTCATATTTCGTTAAATGATTAAACTTAATCACCTGGTTTAACACCTTTATATAATCCTCTCCCATTTCAGAATACTTATCAAGACCCTGTGTTATTTTATAGGGATCATCATACTCTAAACGCAGTTGACGAAGCCTGTGATATGCCTTTCCTGTTGCAATCATCTCAAAATAGGCACGTATAGCGTCTTCCAGTGTATCAAATTTTCTTAGCCATATCGTCTGTGTACCACCTCTTTTTCTACCTGCGGCAATACGTTTTTCATTTAAATGGGAACTCCACATTCCAAAAACATTGTTTGCCTCTTTGAAAAATCTCGAAGTAGCCCATGAACTTTCCATAGCAGCCTGAGCCAATACAATGCTTACAGGATGCGGTTTCAAACGTGCCAACAAATCCTCATCACTTGTCGCCTTATATTTTTTTTTCAAGAACTCAATCTCTTCTCTGTTTTCTTTATTCGCGATATCTTTTGCAATTCTTTTATATCTTTGCATCAGTTCATTATGTACTTTACGAATAATAGGAACCAGCAACATCAAAAATCTCTTTTTTTTCTCTTTTACAGACAGCTGATGTGTAGCTGCTCTCTTCTTGCTCTTTTTAATAATGAGACGCTCATCACTCAAAACAAGCAGAGATGGGCTTATACACAACATAAAAACAAATTTTATCACTTCTCTTTTTTTCCGAAATATTCATAGTCCATATATTTTATCCGATTTTTAATTTCAAAATACCTGGCAAAAAATTTTATTATGGCATATACACTGGCAATTGCTATAATCAGCACTGTAATATTAGCCGATACCCCCATAATAACTGCCAACTGATAAAAGAAACAGCTTGCAAAGAAAAATGCAGTTATCTGCAAAAATAAAAAAAAGATCGGTAATATTTTTGATTTTTTTCTTCTGTCATGCATATTTCTTTTCTCCTCTTCATTTTAAGCACACTCCATACAATACCAATCCCAACCATTGTAACTGAATGAAAGTAAAAGATATATAAATATCTTTTACTAACCTACCTTCTTCTGTATGAAAGAGCCTCAAGCATATGTTCTTTTTTAATCAAACCCGATTGAGACAAATCTGCTATTGTCCGAGCAACTTTTTGAATTTTTTTTATACTTCGAAATGACAAAGCAAACCTTTCTATGGCAGTCTGAAGTATTGTATTGGATGTATTATCCATCTTGCAAAATCTCTCCATATCTTTATCTGACAGATGTGCATTAAATACTTTTTGTCCACGTTTTTGGCAAAATATATGTGCTTCAATAACCGTTTTGTGCATTTCTTTTGATGAAAAACTTGGACAATCATTGACATTTACATTTTGCATCACCACATTTAAATCTATTCTGTCTAAAAATGGTTCAGAGAGACGGTTTTTGTATTTTTGTATTTCCAGATCACTGCACCTGCACTCTTTGTGTGAATCTAATAAATTTCCGCACGGGCAAGGATTCATAGCACCTACAAACAAAAACTTAGCCGGATATTCTACCTTTGAATTGACTCTTGAAATTCTTATTTTTGCATCCTGCATTGGTTCTCTGAGTGATTCCAAAACAGCTTTTGAAAAATGCGGTAATTCATCAAAAAACAGTATACCGTTGTTTGCAAGCCCTACCTCTCCTATTTTTGCCTTATGACTGCCACCGCCAAAAATACTTGCCGGTGTAGAACTGTGATGTGGATTTTTCAGTGTTCTGTGAGGTTTGAATTCCGGTTCATATCCCTCTAAAACTTCAAGCTTGGCAACATCCAGGATTTCACTCTCTGTCATGGGCGGAAGAATATAACGGAGTCTGTTTGCAATCATACTCTTCCCGCACCCGGGACTGCCTTCAAAAATAATATTATGAAACCCTGCCGCGGCTATTAAAGCCGCTCTTTTGGCAATTTCTTGTCCTTTGACATCGATAAAATCTTCTGTATACTCTTTTGTATAATAATACCTTTGTCCCTCTAACTGATAATACGGATAGCCAATTTCACTTTGTTCTATATTTGGCGTTGCAGTCTCCTGATTTTTCAAAAGACTGACAGCCTCATTGACACTTTTAACTCCGTAAAATGAAACATTTGGAATTTTTGACAGCTTTTGCAGTGATTCGTACGGCACAACAGCTTGCGATATAAGCCCCTGATTTGCCAAAGAAAGAATTAAAGGATAGAGCTGAATATTTTCTTTTACACTTCCGTCCAGCCCCAGTTCACCAAAGACAAACCAGCCGTTCAAGTCTGCATCACTCTCATTCAAAAGTATGAGCAAAGCCATACTCAAATCGAACTGTGAACCCGATTTTGCAAGTTCAGACGGAGCCAGAAGAAAAGTAATTCTCTTGGGAGGAAAAGAAAAATCATTGCTCAGGAGTGCAGATTTTACCCGCTCTTTTGATTCTGTAATAGCAGTCGATGCCATTCCTACTATAGAAAAGGACGGCAGCCCTTTCGTCAAAGTTGATTCCACATCAACGACTTTGGCATCTATTCCCTCATATGTTGCACAGCGAACTTTTTTCATTGAATCAACCTTCCTCTAGTTGCTTCTATCTTAGCTGAATGCTTTACATGTAAGGCATAATATGACAAATTGTCATTTTATTTGTTGTTTTTTTTCTCTTTTTGCATTTTTTTATACTCTTTTTCAAACTTTTTTCGTCTTGCATAGGAGAGTTTGTCTATAAATAAAATACCTTCAAGGTGATCCATCTCATGCTGAATAGCTATAGCCAAAAGCCCATCTGCTTCGAGTGTTTTTGTGTTCCCGTATCTGTCTTGATAATTTATAATAATATTTTCATATCGTTTAATATCTTCATAAAACTGGGGAACACTCAAGCAACCCTCTTGATAGGTTGTTTCTCCGCTTTTATGCGTCATAACCGGATTGATAATTTCAAGCAGGTTTTCAGGAGGCTGTTCACCCTCTTCATCAGGAATATTTAAAATAAGTGCCCGGATCGGATGTCCAACCTGAACCGCTGCAAGGCCTATACCGTTTGTGCTTATCATCAAAGGGTTCATGGCATCGAGCAATTCATGTAAAGAATCATCAAACTCTTTGACTTCGCAAGATTTTTCTCTTAGTTTTTTATCCGGATATTCTACTATAGTTAACTTCATCTCTTAAAAAATTTTCCTGCTTTTTATGATCTCAATGAGACAGCATAATCACTGTTTTTATCTTCATACGCTTTTTGGATACCGTCCATTGCACTGACTACAATCTCTTCAACAGAATTTTCAGGATTTACATCTGTCACACCGATAGAAATTTTTAGATGAATTTCTCTGTCTGCCAAAAAGAAATTAGAGTTTGAAACCAAATCACTTAGTCGCTCACTTGCCTTTTGGGCACTCTCTATATCTGTATGCTTCAGCAGCATTGCAAAGACGCCATTCCCATAATGTGCCACAATGTCGCTTCGTCTTGAAGTTTTTAAAAGCAGTCTTGCAATTGTTCTGGTCATCAGTAAAACCGCCTTATCATTGTTGACGCTTTTCTTGAGCTCACGAGAAAGTTCTATCATAATAAGAGAACTTTTATGATTAAACTCTTTAATAAGCCCAATTTCCTGCTCAATTTTTGTAAGCAGATAACGTTTGTTATAGACTCCGAATTGATTGTCAAATATTGTCTCATTCTCAACATTTTTAACAATTTTAGCTGTATCATCATAGATTGTTTTCATTTGAGAGCTTTGTGTTTTCAAAATAGAATTCAGTTTGGAAACATCCCCCTCTAAAATACCGATTATATTCACAGCCTCTTTTTCACTAGGTACATTACTGAGCTCTTTTTTTCTTTTTTCTAAAATTTTTATCATTAAAGACATATTTTTGTACAGGTTGGCTGTTACCGTAAGAATATGCTTGATGGAACTAAATCCCTGTTTAAGATTTTGTTCCAAAACAATAGTATTTTCATCATCATTGTTCTCTTCAAGTTCCAAAATAGAGTGTATCTGTTTCCGAAGATTTTCGCTTTTATCTTCCAAAAGTCTGTCAAAATAGAGTGAAAAGTTATTGGGAGTAGGCGGTAAATTGTCTGCAATAAGTGCATTTAAAACCTCTTTTGCATAAATTTCAATATCACTCGAAGAACTCTCTAGATCCAGTTTTTTTATGACAGTTGTCTTTGCATTAGAGTTTTTCTGTACTTTTGATTTTAATCCACCTGCCATATTTTCTCCCTACTCTTTGTCGTTCTTAACTAACACTTCATCAATCATGCCATAATCTTTTGCTTCTGCAGCACTCATAAAGTTGTCACGATCTGTATCTTTTTCAACTGTTTCAATGCTTTGCCCGGTATTTTCTGCCAATATTGCATTGAGTTCTTTTTTCATGCGAAGAATCTCTTCTGCCTGAATTGCGATATCAGTTGCCTGACCCTGTGCACCGCCTAAAGGCTGATGTATCATTATTCTCGCATGAGGCAATGCATAGCGTTTGCCTTTTTCACCGCTTGAAAGCAAAAATGCACCCATGGATGCAGCCTGACCGATACAGATCGTAGCAACATGAGGACGAATATAGTTCATCGTATCAAAAATAGCCATTCCCGCAGTTACAACTCCGCCGGGAGAGTTAATATAAAAATAGATATCTTTTTCAGGATCTTCTGCTTCAAGAAACAAAAACTGTGCAACTATAGTAGATGCCACAGCATCATTTACCTCTCCGCTGAGCATCACAATTCTGTCTTTTAAAAGACGGGAAAAAATATCATAAGAACGCTCACCGCGTCCTGTTTTTTCCACTACATAAGGAATATAGCTCATGGCTTACGCTTCTGACTTTTCATTCAAGAGAGCAGTTAACACTTTGTCTTCTACCATTGACATTTGAATTGCCGGAAGATACCCTGCCTCTTTATAATGCTCATATGCCTTTTGCGGATCTTGACCCATTTGCATTGCTTCATAGTAGATAGTCTGCATCACTTCCTGCTCTTCTACTTTTATACCCATCTCTTGCGCTAAGGCATCTATAATAAATGTAGCTTTTACACTTTTTACTGCATCATCGCGAAAGCTTTCACGAAGTTCTTCTAGCTTTTCAGGGTTTTCTTTAAGCTCTTTGATTTCATCTTCACTCATTTGCGATGCTTTTTTGTTAACAGCCATATCAATTTCCTGATCTACGACAAACTCCGGTAAATCAAAATCAATTTTTTCAACCAGCGTCTCTAAAAGTTTCGGTTTTAGCTCTTCATTGTAGAGTTTTGCAAGTTTTTCCTGCTCAAGTGCTTTTTTTACTTCTTCTTTAAGTTTTTCCAAAGTTGCATCTTCTTCACCAGGAAGCAGTTTTTTTGCAAGCTCATCGTCTATAACAACCTCGTCTTTTACTTTAATACCGTTTACTTTTACTTTAAATTCGGCATCTTTTCCTGCAAGTGTGTCTGAACCGTAGTTTTCAGGAAAAGTCACATTGATTGTAACTTCTTCATCTCTTTTTACGCCAATCAACTGATCTTCAAATCCTGGGATAAACTGTCCCGAACCAAGTTTAAGCTCAAAATTCTCTGCAGCACCGCCTTCAAAAGCTTTTCCGTCTATAAAACCTTCAAAGTCAATAACAGCAGTATCACCCTCTTTCATTTTGCGGTTACGCTTGATGTCAACCAAAGGCGCTTGATTTTCAGCGATTTCCTTAATTCTCTCTTCAACCTCTTCATCTGTCACTTCAGGTTTTTCAAAATCAGGAACAAAAGATTTTACATTCTCTAAATTTATTTCAGGACGCATAGCTATTTTTACGGCTACCTCTATTTTATCATCACTTTTCTCAAATTTAGAAATAGTCGGCTCACCAATCAAAGATGCACTGTCAATGTTTAACTCTGTCAAGCCTTTTGCAAGAACTTCACGAAGTGCTTCTGCTTCAGCATCTTCAACAAGTTTTTCACCATATTGCTTTTTGATAATAGCAACAGGAACTTTCCCTTTACGGAAACCTTGAACATTCGCAGTTTTAGAGAGTTGTTTCGCAATTTTTTCTATCTTTTCATTCACCTCATCTCTTGAGATTGTTGCTTCAATTTGAGCATTTGCACCATTAATTTTGTTTGCTTTGATTTCCATCAATTTCCTTTTATCTGTATTGTATACACCATTATTTTGGACAATCATACCAAAAATGTGCTTTTTTTGCGATTAATTTTTGCATAAATTTGGTTTGAAATTTAAAATAAGCAGCCATAAAACGGCAAAATCTATCATCACATCTGCAAAATTAAAAACAGCAAAATCAAATCCGCAATGCCAGTAGACCATATCTACAACGCCCTCATGAACAAACCTGTCATAAATATTGGAAAACGCCCCTCCAAGAAGTATTCCCACTGGTAAAGCATAACATAGCTTTTTGAGGTACAGTACATATATCAAAACACCACTTACAAGCAAAAGCTGAATATACTTTAAATACTCATTCAAAAATGCAAACATTGAAAAAGCCACACCCTTGTTGTAAACAAGTATCAGATCTATACACTCTGTATAATAACGAAAGCCCTCAACAAAGAGACTTTTAATATTTTGATCGATGATAAATACACCTGCGATACTAAAGAGCAATATCGCCAAGAGGCGTAACATTTTATTACTGTTATTCATTGAGCGCTTTTTTAAAGAATTCTACGATTTCATTCATTTTTTCATTCATGATATCAGCTTCTTTACACTCCAAAAGAACACGCAGTTTGTTTTCTGTCCCTGAGTAGCGGATCAAATGCCGTATTCCTTTCTTCTCTAAAGCATGCAACTTTTCATCCAGAGAAGCAATTTCACTTAAAGGCTTTTTTTTCTTTACATGTAAGTTCACAAGTTTTTGCGGATATAAAGGAAATGGTCGTAAAAGCTCTGAAGCTTTTTTCTTTTTATCATTCAATAAGGCAAGTAGCTGAAGTGTTGCTACAAGCCCGTCACCGGTTTTTGCAAAATCACTAAATATAATATGCCCGCTTTGTTCCCCGCCAAAGTTAATGTCCTGCTTTTTCATAATTGCCAAAACATGTTTGTCTCCGACATCTGATCGAAAAAGTTTCAAACCATTTTCTGACATGTAATCTTCAAGCCCCTGATTACTCATGACAGTCGTTACGATTCCTCCGCCTTTGAGCTTGTTTTGCTTATGTAGGTAAACGCCAAGTGCACCCAGAAGATGGTCACCATCTACTGCTTCTCCAGTTTCATCTACAACAACAAGTCTGTCAGCATCACCGTCAAGTGCTATTCCCAGATCGGCTCTATATCTGACAACACTCTTGCATAAATCTTTTGTATGCAAAGCACCGCAGTCTTCGTTAATGTTGAAACCGTTTGGTTTGTCATGCAGTACAATCACTTCGGCACCAAGTTCTTCCAAAACAGTCGGGCCTACTTTATAAGCTGCACCGTTTGCCGTGTCAAGCACTATACGCATTCCCTGCAGTGTCATATGCACAGGAAAAGAGTTCTTAAGCTGTACTATATATCGCCCTATCACATCATCAATACGTTTTGCTTTTCCTATTGCCTTGCCTGTAACCTGGGAGTTATTAAGAAGTGCATCGTTAAAATATATATTTTCTATCTCTTTTTCTGTCTCACTGGAAAATTTATCCCCGTGGGCGTTAAAAAACTTAATCCCGTTATCTTCATAAGAATTATGTGAAGCAGAAATCATAATCCCCGCATCACAGCGCATATTTTCTGTAATGTATGCTATGGCCGGTGTAGGCATAGGACCAACCTGAATGACATCATACCCAATAGCCGTCAATCCGCTTACAATAGCATTCTCTATCATGTAGCCGCTTCTGCGTGTATCTTTTCCTACAAGTATTTTATTTGTAACTGCCGACGATTTCAAATAAATCCCCGCAGCCATAGCAACCTTCATAGCAACCGGAGCACTTAAAAAAGAACCTGCCTCGCCTCGTACGCCGTCTGTGCCAAATAATTTCATATTCACTCCACTCAAAATATTCGATTTGCCGGTTTACTTGCAAGATTTAAAAAAAGAGACTCAGACCAAAAGGAGCATTCGCTCTCTTTTTTTGAAGCTTGAAAGTAAACATTCAGGACAATTTCAAGTATTTTACCACCCTTTAACTTAATTTTAATTATTTTTAAGGTAATATTTCGCACTTAAATTCCAAAAAGGACTCATTAAATGGCAAATCACAAGTCATCAATTAAGAGAATTCGCCAGACACTCGTTCGTACCGAACGTAATCGTTTCTATAGAACTCGTCTTAAAAATATCGTAAAAGCAGTTAGTTCAGCAGTTGAAGCTGGTAACAAAGAAGAAGCACAGGCAGCATTTAAAGTTGCAAACCAGCAAATTCACAAATTTGTAAGCAAAGGTATCTTGAAAAAAGAGACTGCTGCAAGAAAAGTAAGCCGTCTACACAAATCTGTAAACGCAATATAAGGCTAGCAACAAATGTTAGCAGATAAACTTACACCGTTTATCAACCGCTATAACGAACTTAGCGAATTGCTAAGTTCACCTGACATCACCTCTGACATCAAACGGATGACAGAACTTTCCAAAGAACAGTCTTCCCTTTTACCGATCGTTGAAAAGACAAAAGAGTACAAAGCACTTTTAGAAGAAATCAGTGACTCAAAAGAGATGCTCTCAGACCCGGAAATGGGTGATATGGCAAAAGAAGAGCTTAAAGAACTTGAACCTCAGGTTTCCGTTTTGGAAGAAGAAATAAAAATGCTCCTTCTTCCAAAAGATCCCAATGATGACAGAAATATCATTGTAGAGCTTCGTGCCGGTGCCGGTGGAGATGAAGCGGCAATCTTTGTCGGAGACCTGTTTGATGCCTATACACGCTATGCAGATTTAAAAGGCTGGAAAATAGAACTTTTAAGCAGTTCTCCTTCAGATGCAGGCGGATACAAAGAGGTTATAGCACTTATAAAAGGGGAACAGGTTTACAGCAGGTTGAAATACGAAGGCGGTACACACAGGGTGCAACGCGTGCCTCAGACAGAAAGTCAGGGCCGGGTACACACCTCTGCAATCACAGTTGCAGTTATGCCTGAGGTTGATGATGTTGAAATTGAAATTAACGAAAATGATTTAAAAATAGATGTGATGCGCTCATCAGGTTGTGGAGGACAGTCTGTCAACACTACCGACTCGGCTGTTCGCATTACTCACCTGCCTACAGGTCTGGTTGTCACTAATCAGGATCAGAAATCACAGCATAAAAACAGAGAAAAAGCAATGAAAGTACTCAAAGCCAGACTTTATGACCTTGAGATGCAAGAAGCGCAAGCCGAAGATGCTGCACAACGTGCCGCACAGGTAGGTACCGGTGACAGAAGCGGAAGAATCAGAACATATAACTATCCGCAGAACCGTATCAGTGATCACAGAATCAACTTGACACTTTACAGACTCAATGAAATTATGAGCGGCGGACTGCTTGATGAAATCATCGAGCCGCTTATTGCAGACCATCAGGCAAAAATCGTAGAGGCTGCAGGGCTCTAAAGGGCTTTGCTTTAACTTCGTTAACAAAGCTTGCAAATAGCTTTACAAGCTTACATGTAAAGCCGATGCAGGTACTGAAACCCAGAATTCAATGCTTATTCCGTTAAGTTTCATCGACTTTTTCAGAACCCAAACTTCAGTCTGGGCTGAAAGTGGCAGAAAAGTTGCAGCAGTCGGCACTGAAGTACCGATTCCTAAAAATGTACAGGTTAGGCTCAACGCTCCCTCGGAACCCGTACGTTCTATGCTAAAGCCTCAAGCTTATAAGCTTTACATGTAACCTAGCAATCTAAACTTCCCACTCTGTTTCAAAAGTTTTTTTCACACGCCCCTTAAAAGTAATCGTTTTTTCATTTACACCCAAATAGAGTGTATCGCCACTTGTCGGATAAACCTCAATATTGTTTTTGACTTTGCCCTCTTTGTAAGCTCTGTAAAAGCAGGCAGCCATTCCTGTCCCACAGGCCAATGTTTCATCTTCCACACCGCGTTCATAAGTACGGACTCTCAAATTGCCGCTTTCTACATGCATAATATTGACATTTGCATTATAAACATAGCGAAGTTCTCTTGCCTCTTCTGTGTCAAAATCTTCTATAGAGTCGGTATATCGTACCAAATGCGGCACACCTGTATTTATCAGCCACCAAGAGTGTCCGCCAAATTCTATACCGGTTTCAAGAATCTCAGGAGCTGTCAGTTCGCTTGTCACCATAGCATTTTTGGGAGTATTTTCTTCGACTTCTGCGCCAATAACACCGGCTCCTGTCATAAACTGCATTTTTGCAGGTGCAAGGTTATGATTGTACGCATAATGGGCACATGCCCGACTGCCATTTCCGCACATATCCGCATGACTTCCGTCAGAATTATAAAACTCCCATTCAAAATCATACTTTTCATGAGGCACGATGACTATCAGTCCGTCTGCTCCGATGCCCTCTTGACGATGGCATAAGACTTTTGCAAGCTCGTTGCGCTCTTGTTTTTTATCATCATGAAATATTACAAAATCATTTCCGTTTGCACTGTATTTGCTTATTTTCATTTTTTGTATATCTCCTTTATCTTCTCTACAAATTGCTCTACCTCATTTTGCAGATGTTTGAGATTTTTTGAATTGTCTATAATCCAGGTCGCTTTGTTTTTTTTCTTATCAATCGGCATTTGTGAAGCAATTCGCTTCAAAGACTCCTCTTCTGAGTAACCGTTACGTTTCATAAAACGCTCAAGTTGAATATCTTCAGGAGTATAGACTACAACACTCTCTTTTATATCATAATTGGAATTTTCAAAAAAAAGCGGGATATCTATAAGATAGGGGAATTGAAATTTATCCTGCTTTTCACTGCGTTTTTCTATTTCAGCCTGTATTTTAGGATGCAGATACGCTTCAAGTGTTTTTTTCGCGGCAGGATGAGAAAAAATATAACTTCCTAACTTTGTTCTGTCTACTTTTGTACCGTTTACATACTTACTTCCAAAAGTTTCTATCACCCATTCTACAGAGTCATCGAGAATTTCATGTGAAATCGTATCTGCATCAATAACCCGCATTCCGTTCAGTGCCAACAGTGAGGCTACTGTACTTTTTCCAGTAGCAATACCGCCTGTCAGTGCAATAGCATACTCATAAGCCATTAGTTTTTAATAATGCCCAGATACTCTTTTCTCACATTGTTTCCGGTAGCAAAAGCAGCAGGATGAATATCACAGTTGTAATATTCTAAACCGTCAAGAAGATCTGTTCTTTGTAAAATTATATCTGCTGTTGGATGATACTCTTTTGATGCCAAAAGAGCTGTTTTTCCATTACCTAAGTTATATGGCATAATGATTTTTGCATATTTGCCTAAAATTTGCATAATTCTTTTGTTTTCAGGTACATCATCCAAAGAAGGGTGCGCTGTTACCAAAAGTCCCTCTTCGTTTAACACACGATTAAAATGCGCTAAAACTGCAGCATCTGTCTCAAGTTCTGAGATCACTACATCATATTTGTCATCGGCAACCTCACGGAGCAAATTTATATCTGCTGAAATTACATCACAATTAATATCATCATATTTATATTTTTGTATCTCTTGCACAAAGCCTGCCGAGTTTGAACTGATGATTAAAACATTGTTTGGCTCTTTATGTGTACACAATGGCACATGCACCATCATTTCGTTATATATAAAATCTTTCATTCTTAAATTCCTGTTATGGGCTTTGCCCGTAGATTAATTAAAAGCGATTTTAGCATATTTGGATTAATTTTACTTAATATCGCTATAATTACATAATATTTATAAAAACTTAAAGGTATAAAATGGATTATAACAAAATTAGAAAGTTTTGCAGAGTGTTTCGCATTGCACTTGGTCTTGCTCTCATTATTGCAGGCTTAATCACAGGCATAGTATGGTTCTATCTTGGACTTATTCCTCTCATTGCGGGCTTGACTAACTTCTGTCCACTTTGTATCATTTCAAAAAAATGTGATTTACCACAAGATTCGGAGTCAAAATAATGAGTCAAATTTCGTATAAAGACGCGGGTGTAGATATAGATGCAGGAAACAGTTTTGTAGAAAATATAAAACCTCTTGTCAAAAGTACAAAAGTTCCAGGAGTCCTTGGAGGCATCGGCTCATTTGCCGGTGCCTTTGAATTGCCAAAAGGTTTTAAAGAGCCTGTCATGCTTGCGGCAACCGACGGTGTCGGCACAAAACTCAAACTTGCCATTGACAGCGGTATTCACAATACCGTAGGTATTGATTTGGTTGCAATGTGTGTCAATGATTTAATCTGTAACTTTGGAACTCCGAGTTTCTTTCTTGATTACTATGCAACCGGAAAACTCGATGTAAATGTAGCAACCAATGTCGTTGCAGGCATAGCAGAGGGATGTATCCGCAGTGAATGTGCACTTATTGGAGGAGAAACAGCTGAAATGCCGGGAATGTACTCCGAAGATGACTATGACCTTGCCGGTTTTGCAGTCGGTGTTGCAGAAAAATCTGAAATGGACAGAGTAAGCTTGGTTCGTGCAGGACACAAACTTATAGCACTTCCAAGTTCCGGACTGCATTCAAACGGTTTTTCTCTTGCAAGAAAAGTGCTCTTTGAAAAAATGAACTTAGATTTCAATGATGATTTCAACGGTAAACCGCTGATAGAGACACTTTTAGAGCCGACAAACATCTATGTGAAAACATTCAAAGCACTTAAAAACGAGATAGTAGCTATGGCACATATTACAGGCGGAGGCATTGTAGAAAATCTTCCACGTGTACTGCCTGAAAACTTAATGGCAGAAGTAAAAGAAGATGCTATCAGGGTTCTTCCTATCTTTGAACTTATGAGCGAGCATGTAGATCGTGATGAGATGTTTAGAGCATTCAATATGGGTGTAGGCATGATACTTGTCGTTGAAGAAGCGAATGTTGAGAAAGTCTTGGCATCTGCCGAGGGATCTTACCTGATTGGAGAGATAAAAGAGGGCAAACGCGAAGCCAAGCTTGTATAGCTTTTTTTATTAAAATTAGATATTATATATATCAAAGAAACTCTACATCCTTCGGAATCGGCACATAAGTGCCGACTGCTGCAACTTTTTTCTGTCACTTTTCAGTCCATACTAAAATATAAATTCCGAGAAGTCGTTGAGTTTTTAATGGAATTAAAGTTATATATTGGGTAGTAATCTCAAAAAATTCCTGACTTCCGCGATAAGGCACACATTTTCAATTTTCAAAAATATCAAGGATTTGCTTCTGAATCGGTGATGGATTTATAGGCAGTAATTCATCATCAATTTTTAAAGCTGTAATATGTTCAATAATTTTTCTTAGTAATTTCTGCGAGAACTTAAATCTGACATCATGCAACTTTAATCTTCTTTCAAACTCTTTGTAAACTGCATATGATACAAACGAAATAAGCACATGTGCTTTTATTCTCTCCTCAACGCGATGGTATATTGGCCGAATGCGTAAATCTGTTTTTGAGATTCTAAAAGCTCTCTCAACATCATACTGATTCTGATAATGTGCTATAACATCATTGGCATTGAGTGAAAAATCATTTGTTGCAAACCCTTTGATTCCATCAAGCTTTTCATCTTGAATAATTTTTTGAGGATTGAGTTTGTATTTAATACTGCACTTCTCATCTATATCCAAATATTTTGCATAGTAGGAGAGCTTTAGATCGCTTTTGGTGATATTTTTATCAGATAACCTCTGTTTGATTTTTTCTAACGCTTTTTCTCTTGTTCTTTTATCTTTTTTAGCTCTTTTGGAGGAGTAGGTAAGAATCAGTTTCTGTCTGATAGGGAGTTGCTGTTTATTGCCAAATTCATCTATATAATTTATCGTTTTATCTATATCAATGGTATGGATAGCCCCATCATCAATAAATGTCAAATTTGCAATTTGCTCTTTGAGTACATTGTCAATATTTTTGATTTTATAGGCAAGGATATATTTATAACCGTTATTCTCTAAAAAAGCAATATTTGCATGGGTGAGCATCCCTCTATCAGCAACTACTATCGGTTTTTCTTTGAGTTGAAACCGTGTTTGAAACTTTTGAAGTATATCTATAAGGGTATGCCCTTCATATTTATTTCCCTCGTATATTTCAAAGCTCAGTGGATACCCTTCTAGAGTTGTAAAAAGACCAAGGAGTATTTGGGGACGGGCAAGTTTTCCCTCTTTGGAAAAACCGATTCTTCTTAAATCATCTTCACTCTCACTTTCAAAGTAGAGTGTTGTTACATCATAGAAAGTTACAGTGATAGTTCCTGACATCACCTTTTGGGTGTGTTCAAATACACATTGCTATATTTGTGTCTTTATCTCCTCTTGATAGATAGTATCCAAGAAGCGATAAATTGTATCTGTTGTCATCTCTTGATGTTTGAAGTAGTCCAAATAGTGTATCAGCTCCAATTTGCTGCCGGGGTAGAGTATTCTTGATATTACCAATGAGCGAAATAAAAACTGTTTTTCTGAAACTTTACGAATGGATGTTGTTTGTAACTTTTCAAAAACTTTATTACACCCTATATCATCAAACAATCTCCCAAATATTAACTCATCACCAATAGGTATAAAATCTTGTGTTGTATATTCTGCAAGCAGCTTTTTTAACAACTCTTTTTTACTGTTAGTTTGTAAAAAATAGAAAAGATTATACTCAAGTTCATCAATACGCCCCAGTGCTTTTTGGTAAAGTTGCTCAATCTCATCTGGATCTTTACTGCTACCCAAAGTTTCAACTACTTTATAGCCTCGATTGCTTCTGTCAACAATATGAATACTGATACTTCCACTGCTATTTTTCTTTTTTCTGACTTTTAATCCCATATAAAATGATAACAAATTCTATGAATATATTCCCGAGGCACACAAATCGTGCCTTTTTATCCTCTGAAAGTACCTATTTTACGAGGTTAAGTTTTATTTAAAAAGTTATCGCGGAAGTCAGGAATTATGCTAACAGATCAGAAAATAAGATTAAAATAATAGAAAGAAGAAAAGAACACCGCCAAAAGGCGATGTGAAAAGAGAACTGTTAATTTTCTTTTTCTAGAAGTTATAGTTCAGTTGTACACTTACACCATCTTGAGAGTGTTTTGTTGTAATATCTTGAGCTGCAAAGTTTTTATAAGTATTTGTAACTTCAGGTGCATATGTATATGCTACATCTACTGATGCTTTATTACTTATATCATAAGAAGCACCAATTGCATAGTGAGATTCAACAATACCTGGAAAACCAAGAAGATTAAAAGTATTGACTGTACCTGGCTGTAATCCAGCACTATTTGGAATATCAGTTGCAGGATTCACAACAGTTTTTTCGCTAATAGGACTTGAAGCATAATTATAACCTAAACGCACTGCCCAACCTTTTGTATTATACTCATAACCTAAAGCAATTACATTTTGATCATCCCATTCAAAATCTTTATATCCTTTCGCATCAGACCATTTAATTTGCTTATAATCAACAGCTACAGTATGCTCGCCCATATTATAACTTGCACCTATACCAATCTCAGCTGGTGTGGAAAGTTTATTGTTATTATATCCAGTTGCAGTAAAAGGACTAACAACTGTATCAAACCCTTTATATTCCATATCAATTCTAGATTTATAAATTGCTCCAACTGTAAAACCAGACATCGTATAAGCTAAACCTATGTTGTAACCAAATTTTAAATCTTGAGCAACACCCATTCCGATTGTATCTCCCGCAGCATTTGGATCTAAAGGATTAGGGCTACCTGGATACTCATAATTAATATCCAAAGAACCATATTGCAAAATTGGTGTAACAGCTACACTAAAACCATTTGTAGTATATGCCAATGGCACACCAAACTGCATTAATTGAAGATTGGTAACCATTTGCATTTGAGTACCACCTGCTAATACAGAGTTGGCATCACGATAGTCAACACCCATACCGCCAGTTCCCCACATACCAATACCAACATAAAAATTATCGTTGATTTTAGTTGCCAAAGAAACTTCAGGTATAACATTTAAATTAGCATCACTGTCAAATGATGAAGCTCCAAAACCAATATTATTTTCATTTTTTACATGTGGCATAAAAATTGTACCACCGAAAGAAATCTCAGTTCCTTTCACAGAAGTAATTAAAGCAGGATTTGAAAGAGCAGATTCTGCACCATGGCTTATACCAATACTCGTTCCTGCCATACCACGAGATTTTGCACCCGTACCTATTAATGCTGCACCGTTCGTTGCAAATGCAGAAGTTGCACCTAAAGCTAATGCAGCTACTACTGCTAATTTAATTGTTTTTTTCATTTTCTCTCCTTAAGAGTATGTCAAATTTTTGAGATAGCCAAAGCTATTTCGACTGAAAGTATTATATGGGATAAAAAATTAATTGCATCTTAAGAAGAGAAACATAGGTATCATAAAAACTTATAGATTAAATCATTATAGTTCATTGTATAACAAAAATCACTGAGGAACATAATAAAATATTATAAAAATGGAAGAAATAGAGAAAATATCAGCTGTATTAATAGTAAATATCACTATATGATAAAAAAGATGAAAATGTAGATATGTGATAAAAAAATAACAATGTGTATATTTGTAACATTTTTATCACATATTAAAATATATATGTATTGTACAAAAGAAATGTAAAAATAAAGTAAATAGAAATATAGCAGAGAAAATTTTGTAAATGATTGAAAGTTAGGAAGAAAAATCTGATCAACTAGGCAGCGACCTACATTCCCACAAGTGAAACCTGCAGTATTATCAGCGATGAGAGGCTTAGCTTCTGGGTTCGGAATGGGGCCAGGCGTTTCCCTCTCTCTATAGCCACCTAGACAAGATCAGATATAAAGACATCTGACTGATGTATTTATATCTGATCTTATATCAGTTAAGAGTTGAGTAATATCAATTGTTAAAGTCAACAAACTCTTCGGAACCCAGACTTCAGTCTGGGCTAATTGGCTTAAAAGCCTAAAAGGCAAGGTTAAAACCTTGTTTCCGTCATACTAAATAACTTCTTAACATATCTCTTATTAGTATATATACACTAAATAAGGTAGTGAAGCAATTGTGTTCATTTAAGAACTTGGTAAAAAGACAAACGTACTATTAGTACTGGTCAGCTAAACACATTGCTGTGCGTACACATCCAGCCTATCAAGCTTGTAGTCTTCAAGCGTACTTCAGGGAACGTTCATCTTGGAGTTGGCTTCCCGCTTAGATGCTTTCAGCGGTTATCTCATCCGTGCGTAGCTACCCAGCTATGCCCTTGGCAGGACAACTGGTGCACCAGTGGCACGTCCAACCCGGTCCTCTCGTACTAGGGTCAGCTCTCCTCAACGTTCCTACGCCCACGGAAGATAGGGACCGAACTGTCTCACGACGTTCTGAACCCAGCTCGCGTACCGCTTTAAATGGCGAACAGCCATACCCTTGGGACCTGCTCCAGCCCCAGGATGCGATGAGCCGACATCGAGGTGCCAAACCTCCCCGTCGATGTGAGCTCTTGGGGGAGATCAGCCTGTTATCCCCGGCGTACCTTTTATCCTTTGAGCGATGGCCCTTCCACACAGAACCACCGGATCACTATGACCGTCTTTCGACTCTGCTCGACTTGTATGTCTCACAGTCAGTCCGGCTTATGCCATTATACTCTACGAAGGATTTCCAACCCTTCTGAGCCGAACTTTGTAAGCCTCCGTTACTTTTTAGGAGGCGACCGCCCCAGTCAAACTACCCACCAGACATTGTCCTCGCACGAGATAATCGTACGGAGTTAGCTATCAGAATATTCAAGGGTGGTATCTCAAGGATGCCTCCTCCAGAACTGGCGTCCTGGATTCAACGGCTCCCACCTATCCTGCACATGAATATCCCAATAGCAGTGTCAAGCTATAGTAAAGGTGCACGGGGTCTTTCCGTCTTTCCGCGGGTAGGAGGAATTTTCACCTCCACTACAATTTCACTGGATCCCTTGTTGAGACAGCTCCCATCTCGTTACGCCATTCATGCAGGTCGGTATTTAACCGACAAGGAATTTCGCTACCTTAGGACCGTTATAGTTACGGCCGCCGTTTACTCGGGCTTCAATTCATGCCTTCGCCGAAGCTAAGCAATCCTTTTAACCTTCGAGCACCGGGCAGGCGTCACACCCTATACATCCACTTACGTGTTAGCAGAGTGCTGTGTTTTTGGTAAACAGTCGGGAGGGACTCTTTGCTGCGACCCGTCAGTGCTTTGGAGAGTAAATCTCCTAACACTTAGGGCACACCTTATACCGAAGATACGGTGCTAGTTTGCAGAGTTCCTTAACAAGGGTTCATCCACGCGCCTTAGAATACTCATCTCACCCACCTGTGTCGGTTTACGGTACGGGCAACATTACATCTCGTTTAGAGGCTTTTCTCGGCACGACAGTATCAAGGGTTCTGGTCGCTCTCCGAAAAGATTGACCAGCCTGTCAGATCTCGGTCTCATGTAGCGCGGATTTGCCTACGCTACGACCTACGTCCTTCGAGCCACTATTCCATCAGTGACCCCCTTTAACTCTATGCGTCCCCCCATCACTCAAACGATGTAATGTCGGTATCGGAATATTAACCGATTTGCCATCGTCTACCCCTTTCGGACTCGACTTAGGTCCCGACTAACCCTACGATGACGAGCATCGCGTAGGAAACCTTGGGTTTACGGCGAAGAAGATTCTCACTTCTTTTCTCGCTACTCATGCCTGCATGCTCACTTCCATCCGCTCCAGTACTCCTTACCGGTATACCTTCAGCGCTGAATGGAACGCTCTCCTACCACTTACAGTAAACTGTAAATCTAAAGCTTCGGTGTTTATCTTAGCCCCGTTATATTTTCGGCGCAGAATCGCTAGACCAGTGAGCTGTTACGCTTTCTTTAAAGGATGGCTGCTTCTAAGCCAACCTCCTGGTTGTCACAGCAACTCCACATCCTTTTCCACTTAGATAAAACTTTGGGACCTTAGCTGTTAGTCTGGGTTGTTCCCCTCTCGACATAGGATTTTATCACCCTACGCCTGACTCCCGAGGTTACACGTATAGTATTCGGAGTTTGATAGGGTTTGGTACCGCGGTAAGCAGCCCTAGCCCTGTCAGTGCTCTACCCCTATACGCTAATGCTCGAGGCTATACCTAAATATATTTCGGAGAGAACCAGCTATCACTGAGTTTGATTGGCCTTTCACCCCTATCCACAAGTCATCCCAAGAATTTTCAACTTCTACGGGTTCGGTCCTCCACTGGCTCTTACACCAGCTTCAACCTGCTCATGGATAGATCACTCAGTTTCGGGTCTGCAGCATCTGACTATGTCGCCCTATTAAGACTCGCTTTCGCTACGGCTTCTCGTTCGATTAACCTTGCCAGATACCACAACTCGCAGGCTCATTATGCAAAAGGCAGTCCGTCACACTTATTTAATAGTGCTCCGAATGATTGTAAGCCATAGGTTTCAGGTTCTATTTCACTCCGCTCACCGCGGTCCTTTTCACCTTTCCCTCACGGTACTTGTTCGCTATCGGTCTAGTAGTAGTATTTAGGGTTGGAGGGTGGTCCCCCCATATTCAGTCAAGATAACACGTGTCCCGACCTACTCGTTCCATACCTTAGTTCCACATAAATGTTTTCGCTTACGGGAGTATCACCCTCTATGCTCATCCTTTCCAGAATGTTCTGCTAACAAATATGCTAAATGTATGCGCCCTATTCCAATTTCGCTCGCCGCTACTCTCGGAATCTCGTTTGATTTCTCTTCCTTTGGGTACTGAGATGTTTCACTTCCCCAAGTTCGCCCCACCCGAAGGTGGTAACACGAATCGCTCCGTGCTGGGTCGCCCCATTCAGAAATTCCCGGATCAAAGCTTCTTGGCAGCTCCCCGAGACTTTTCGCAGCCTAGTACGTCTTTCATCGCCTCTACTAGCCAAGGCATCCACCTATGGCCCTTAATATCTTTTTATTCTATGTTGCGTTCACTACCTTATTTAATGTATGAATACATTAAACAAGATGAATGATCTGTTATTGTAGTTATTTAGTTTTTAATTATATCTCTATAATTAAAGTTGTTGACTTTAACAATTGTAATTTAATGATCGTTTGGTTTTTAAACCAAATATAAATTCTTATGACTTTAAGAACTTATATTTAATTTAGAAACTTGTTTGATTTTTGAAGAAGTTGTGCTTGAAAAATCTGCGTAGCGTACTTTTGTACGTAAGTAGATTTTTCAAGTGCAAATTCTCAAAAATGGTGGAGAATAGCGGGATCGAACCGCTGACCTCCTGCGTGCAAGGCAGGCGCTCTCCCAGCTGAGCTAATTCCCCATTTTATAATCGTAATTCAAATGAACACAGATCACTGAAAACTAAGCAAGTAAGTAACTTTTGAAACAACTAATAAACTATTTCTCGTGTGAGATTTTCTTTTGAATGAAGTAGTCAAACGAATGACTCTTCTTTACTCTAGAAAGGAGGTGATCCAACCGCAGGTTCTCCTACGGTTACCTTGTTACGACTTCACCCCAGTCGCTAATTCCACCGTAAGCGGTAGCCCCCCGAAGGTTGGCTTCCCGATTTCGGGTGAAATCAACTCCCATGGTGTGACGGGCGGTGAGTACAAGACCCGGGAACGTATTCACCGTAGCATTGCTGATCTACGATTACTAGTGATTCCAGCTTCATGGAGTCGAGTTGCAGACTCCAATCCGAACTGAGAGACGCTTTAAGTGATTAGCTCCACCTCGCGGTATCGCAACACTCTGTACGCCCCATTGTAGCACGTGTGTAGCCCTAGCCATAAGGGCCATGATGACTTGACGTCGTCCTCACCTTCCTCCTCCTTACGAAGGCAGTCTCCTTAGAGTGCTCAGCTTAACCTGCTAGCAACTAAGGACGAGGGTTGCGCTCGTTGCGGGACTTAACCCAACATCTCACGACACGAGCTGACGACAGCCGTGCAGCACCTGTTTTCGAGCTCCCAAAAGGGCACCCCGCCATCTCTGGCAGGTTCTCTCAATGTCAAGGCTAGGTAAGGTTCTTCGCGTATCTTCGAATTAAACCACATGCTCCACCACTTGTGCGGGTCCCCGTCTATTCCTTTGAGTTTTAATCTTGCGACCGTACTCCCCAGGCGGTTCACTTAATCTGTTAAGTGCATCACCGCCCTGACTAGCAGAGCGACGACTAGTGAACATCGTTTAGGGCGTGGACTACCAGGGTATCTAATCCTGTTTGCTCCCCACGCTTTCACGCCTTAGCGTCAGTTATGTTCCAGGAGATCGCCTTCGCTTTCGGTATTCCTAGTGATATCTACGGATTTTACCCCTACACCACTAATTCCATCTCCCCCTCCCATACTCTAGGTCGGCAGTTTCAAATGCAGTTCTACAGTTAAGCTGTAGGATTTCACATCTGACTTGCCAACCCGCCTACGCGTCCTTTACGCCCAGTGATTCCGAATAACGCTTGCACCCTCCGTATTACCGCGGCTGCTGGCACGGAGTTAGCCGGTGCTTATTCATATGCTACCGTCATTTTCTTGACATATAAAAGGAGTTTACACACCGAAATGCGTCATCCTCCACGCGGCGTTGCTGCATCAGGGTTTCCCCCATTGTGCAATATTCCTCACTGCTGCCTCCCGTAGGAGTCTGGTCCGTGTCTCAGTACCAGTGTGGCGGATCATCCTCTCAAACCCGCTACCCGTCATCGCCTTGGTAGTCTCTTACACTACCAACTAGCTGATGGGATATAGACCGATCCCTTGGCGGAATCCATTTCCCGACTTATCTTGTGATAAGAAGGAGTATCCGGTATTAATCATCGTTTCCAATGGCTATCCCGGTCCAAGGGGCACATTATCTATATATTACTCACCCGTGCGCCACTCGTCAGCATAGTAGCAAGCTACCATCTGTTACCGTTCGACTTGCATGTGTTAAGCACGCCGCCAGCGTTCATTCTGAGCCAGGATCAAACTCTCCATAATTGTTATTACAGAAAGATAAGTAAACTTATTACTGATCTTTTGCCCAAGATTATTAAATCATTGGCTTTGTTATTTTAAGTCTTAATAAAACTGCTTAAGGTTCTATTACTAGACTGTATAGTTATCTATTACTATTAAGGGAACCATACAGGCAAGCCTGTATGGATTTCAAAATAGAATAGACGGTTGTTGTTTATTAGTTATTTCTAAGTAATTTATCTCTTTAACTCTAAAGTTAAAAAGTCTCTTACTTGCTTAGTTTTCAATGATCTCAAACATTTTTAAAAGCTTCTACTTGAAGTCTCTCTAGGCCTTTTAAATCAGGTCTCTCTGTTTGTGGATGGGAATTATAGGGGATTTCGACTTTAATGTCAATAGTATTTGAGAGAAATTTTAAATTTCTTTTTGGTCTGTTTCATTTAGAATTAGTTTTGCTTATTTTAGCATAGCTTATTCACTAATATATATTATAGTGTAAGCATTCTTCTTCTCTTCTTATGTTGCCTTCCATTAACTTTTTATCTATAGAATTCACTAAATAAAAAAATATCTTATGGATAGATATTGAAAAAGGAAACAACTATGGGACTATATGATCGTGATTATGCAAGAGGTAATACTTATGCTTCACATGTAGAGAGTCGCAACGAAGCGCAGATAGTCTCTTTTGTAAAAGAGACATATAAGCTTTTCGCTGCATCAATGCTTGCAGGAGCAGCCGGTGCTTACGTAGGTGTGCCTTTGGCTGCCAGTATTTCAGGTTTGATCTGGCCGCTGTTCTTTTTGGAAATCGGTCTTTTAATCGGTTTGCAGTTTGTAAAAAACAAACCTGGTATCAATCTGCTGGTAATGTTTGCTTTTGTATTTGTTACAGGACTGACAACAGCGCCATTATTGGCTTATACACTTGGAATGAACGGCGGCGGTGCGATAGTAGGTAATGCTTTTGCCATGACAGCTGTAGTATTCGGTGCAATGAGCTTTTTTGCTATAAAAAGCACAAAGGATTTTACAGGATACGGAAAACCTTTAATGATTGCTCTTTTTGTAATCATCGGATTTTCAATAATAAACATATTTCTTGGAAATCCGATGTTCCAAATTATCATTGCCGGAGCAGTAGTCATACTCTTTAGCATCCTGGTAATTTATGATACGCAAAATATCATGAAAGGAGCATATCAAACGCCTATTGACGGTGCCATTGCGCTTTATTTGGACTTTTTAAACATCTTTATAGCACTGCTGCAGCTTTTTGGTATCTTTGGAAATGAAGAGTAGTACTCTCTCACCCGAGCTTTTTCGGGTGATTGATGCCAACATAAACCGTCTCAAAGAAGGCATACGCGTTGTTGAAGATATACTTCGATATAAAGACAACAACAAAGAACTCTCCTCCAGACTCAAATCACTCCGACACAAAGCACAGATTCAAGAAACAAAAGAGCTTCTCAAGAACAGAGACAGTATAAATGATGTCTTGCGACCCTCTACAAAAAGTGAACAAAACCGTTCTACACTTGAAGATATCCTGACTGCCAACTTTAAACGCGCGCAGGAATCTGCCAGGGTTTTAGAAGAGTTGTATAAGCTAGACAACATAGACTACAGCGAAAACTTTAAAACTCTGCGTTATGAGCTGTATAATTTAGAAAAAGAAGTCATGCTCAATAGATAAAGGCGACTTCAAACTCCAAATAGCTTAAGGGATACTCCTGCATCAGTTTTTTCATCTCTTTGTAGCTTAAAACATTGCGGGAGGCACTCACTCCGCTCTTTTTTATATAACGAAACATATCTCTCACATTATCAAAGTCCAGCTTATACCGTACTACTTCAAAGTTCGCATTAAAATATTTTTTTTGCAGTTTTTCAAGTTTACATGTATCTATAAGCAGTGGTTCCAATCCTGCTGTTACATGTAATGTTTTAAATGTATTTGAGGTAAAAACTGCGAGCGCAACAGGGGCATGAAAAGCTTGCAACTGCTGGAATGTTTTTTCCATATCATCTGCCCATTGTAAAGCAGAAGAGGAAAGAATATAATCAAAACTGTATTCTCTCAGAAGATCAAAAAGATTTACATCATTAAAATTTCCGTAAATGCACTCTATCTTTTGAGACTTTGGATGCAACTCCAACATTCCCGGAGCAAAATCAACTGCCATCAGTTTATCATACTGCCAATTTATTTTTCTTGCCAAAGTACCGCTTCCGCAACCAAGGTCCAAAATATTTTTTGGCTGCGAGGTGATCAGAGAGAGAAGTTTATCGGCCACTTTTTGCTGAATAACATTATAAGAACCGTAATGCATTGCATACTTGGAAAATTCAGAACTTATTTTCATCTCTTCTCTATCATTTCTTGTTTATTATCAGTGAAACAATAAAAATAACTATGATTGAAAGCACTATAGTAGCCCCGGAAGGTAAAGAATAGTAGTAAGAAAGGCTCATGCCGAATACAACACTGAAAAGGGCAAAAAAGAGTGAAATAAGCATTGTGCTTCTAAAGCCCACTCGGTACTGCAAGGCAGCGACAGTCGGAATCACCATCAAAGCTCCGATAAGCAGACTCCCCACAACCCGAATCGAGAGTGCAATAATAACAGCCACTACGGTAACAAGCAAAAAGTTTAAAAACTTTACTTTGATACCGCTTGTTTGAGCTACTTCTTCGTCATAAGCAATAAAATAAAGTTCTTTTGAGAAAAGCAGCAAAAAGAGTAAAGAGAGACTCCCTACTGTGACTATTGTCATTACATCTTCATCTGTCACCGATAAAATAGAACCAAACAGATAAGAAAAAAGAGAATTGTTAAAAGCACCGCCCAAAGAGACAATAATCACAGCAATTGCCAGTGAACCTGAAAGGATTATAGCCAATATAGCATCGCTGTAGAGTGAAAATGCACTTCGCAGATATTCTATCAACCATGCAGAAGCAATCGCAACACCAACAGCAACCCACAAAGGATTATATCCTGCCACAAGTCCGACAGCAACTCCGACAAGCGCCGAATGTGCCAGAGTCTCACTCATAAGAGAGTAACGGCGAAGTACTACAAAATTTCCGCTTACAGAAGCCAGCACGGCTATAAAAAGTCCTGCAACAAAGGCTCTTTGCATAAAATCATATTCAAACATTTCAAACATAGGAATCCTTAATGCTCATGCTTGTGGTGATGAAGGGCATGGGCATCTATGCCATACAAATCACTTACTTCTTCACAAGAAAGCATCTTTTTTGGGTCATTACAAATTGTCGCTTTTTGATTTATAGTAAATAAACGTCCGATATCATCAGCTATAACACCGATATCATGCGTAATAAACAAAATGGTTATCTTTTCTTCTTTATTCAGCTTCGCCAGCAATGTGTAAAATCTTTGCTGAGACACCATATCTACACCGGTATTGGGTTCGTCAAGAATCAGAATTTTTGGGCAAGAGGCCAGAGCTCTTGCTATCATGACCCTTTGACGCTGACCGCCTGAGAGGGTACCAACCATTTTATCTCTTAAATTAAGAATATCCATTTTTATCATGGCATCTTCTACCATTTCTTTGTCTTCTTTACTTATACCGGCCAGTATTCCTCTTTTTGCTATACGCCCCATTTTTACAATATCTTCAACAGTCGCCGGAAAGTTTTCGTCTACGAGCGTTGCGCGCTGTGGCACATAGCCTATTTTGTACCACTCTTTAAACTCTTTTAACTTTTTGCCAAATATTCTGATTTCCCCGGATGTAGGCTGTTCCAATCCGAGAAGCATACGGATGAGCGTTGTTTTCCCGCCACCGTTTGGTCCGATAATGGCAATGTATTCTCCTTCAAAAATTTCAAATGAAATATCCTCAAGAATTTTCTGTCCGCGAACAATAAAGCTAAGCTTTTTTACATCAAAGATGGGAACTTTGAATTTCATCTGCACATAAGCGCCTTTGAGAGTTTTTTAAGATTTTTTTGCATAATTGCCTGGTATGTCATACCCGCCTTTGCTTCATCTGCTGTAATATTGCCCAAAGGCTGAAAAACATCAACAGTGATATTTGCATCCTTTGCTATTGTTTTGGTTACCTTGTCATTTACAAAATTTTCATAAAAAATTGTCTGTATGCCTTTTTTGCGAATATCCTGAAAAACTCTTTTCATTGCTTTGGCACTCGGTTCAGCTTCGGGAGAGAGTCCCGTCAATGATTCTACTCCAAATCCGTACCTGTCTGCAATGTAGCCAAGAGCATTATGTGTAACAACAACACTTTTTTGCTTACAGTTTGCAAGTTTCTGTTTGTATTCCTGGTCAAGCGTATTGAGCATTTTTACATATCTGTCTCTGTTTTTAATGTAAAGTTCTTTGTATTGAGGCTGCAGTGCAATAAGTTCATTTGTTATCACTTGTGCAGCTTTTTTCATATTGTCAAAATCAAGCCAGTAGTGAGGGTCTACTTCTTCATGATGGTGATGCCCGATATGTTCCTCTTCTTCGTTTTCATCCGTATCTGCAAGTTCTCGTAATTTTACATACTTACTGATATTTACAGCCTTTTGTTTAAATGCAAATCCGTGTACCCATGGTTCCAATCCTGCGCCGCTGTAAAAAAGCAGGGCACTTTTTTCTATGTTGCCCATAAGCTTGGGAGTTGGTTCAAAACTGTGAGGGTCAACACCAAAAGGCAAAATATTAACGACATCAAGAGTATCGCCTGCAATATGCTTTGTAATGTCATAAAGAGCAAATGTGGTTACCCCGACTATCGGTTTTGTATTTGTTTGAGGTTTTTTTTCATTTTCTATAACAAGAAACAGGCTTGCCATAAACAAAATAAGAATCAATGCAATAATTTTTATATTTTTCACTGCCCACCCTTCGAAATAATTTTTATTTAATAATTGTAATTATACCCTCTTTTTTAGAGTTTGATAATATAAGGTTTTTTAGATATAATTCTCCACTTTATAATTTAGGAAAATATATGACAACCAGTCTTTTACTTATAATTCAAATCGTCTTAGTTATCATCTTGGTTATCGCTGTGCTCTTACAAAAAAGCTCAAGCATAGGCCTTGGTGCTTACAGTGGTTCAAATGAATCGGTTTTTGGTGCAAAAGGGCCAAGCAGTTTCTTGGCAAAAACGACATTTACCATCGGCTTTTTGTTCGTTGTCAATACGATCACACTAGGATACATGTATTCTCAGTCTGCACAGTCTTCTGTGATAGATGAAATGGTTCCGACAACAAATGTAGCTGCTCCTGCAGTGCCGACTGCTTCGACTGCAAAACCAGAAACACCAAAAAAATAATCTTTTTAAGGAGAAAACAGAATGTTAAACGAAATATTTAATGAATGTGAAACGAAAATGCAAGGCAGCATTGAACATATGCAAAGAGATTTCAAAACACTCAGAACAGGGAAGGTCACAACTGCTGTACTTGATAATGTAAAAATTGACTATTACGGCACGCCTACTCCTCTTGATCAGGTGGGTTCTGTTTTGGCAACCGATGCGACAACTATTGTCATCAATCCCTGGGAAAAGAACCTTTTGTCTGATATCGAGTCTGCTATCAATGCGGCAAATATCGGCGTAAACCCTAATAATGACGGAGAGCAGATTAAACTTTTCTTTCCTGCCATGACAGTGGAACAGCGTCAGGAATCTGTAAAAAAAATGAAAACTATGGGTGAGAATGCCAAAGTATCCATTAGAAATGACAGACGCGACGCCAACGACAAAATCAAAAAACTTGAAAAAGAAAAAGAGATTACGCAGGATGAGTCTAAATCCGCTCAGGACAATATACAAAAAATAACAGACAAATATATCTCTAAAGTTGACAGCATCTTAAAAGACAAAGAAGCTGAAATTCTAAAGGTTTAATTCGTGGACATAAAGCAAATATATATGGATGCCGAAGCACTTTTGGAAGGGCATTTCAAATTGAGTTCAGGCAACCATTCACAGTTTTATCTTCAATCTGCAAAAGTTTTGGAAGATCCCAAAACAGCGAAACTTTTAGCAGAGGAACTTGCCAAGCAGATCAAGGCAAGCGGCCTTGAGATTGATACCGTCTGTGCTCCGGCGCTTGGCGGTTTGATTGCAGGTTTTGCGCTTGCTACGGCACTTGATGCAAGAAGTATATTTGCTGAACGGGTTGACGGCAAGATGACTGTTCGCCGCGGTTTTGAAATCAAACCGGGTGAAAAGGTTTTGATGTGCGAAGATATCATTACAACCGGAGGAAGCGCTATGGAAGCTGCTGCAGTTGTCAAAGAACTGGGTGGTGAAATAGTCGGCATTGCCGCATTGGCGAACCGCGGATTTTGCCACAGAGAGGGCAGCAACATAGAGACAAAGCCAAACTGCAAACTTCCTCAGGATATTCCGTTTTTTGCACTTGCAGACTTCACCTTTGAAATGTATCCGCCTGAGACATGTCCGCTTTGCAAAGACGGCAGCCAGGCCATTAAGCCGGGTTCACGCGGAAACTAGTATACAACCGCTAGCGATATTTTAGCTGGCAGGTTAACATTCTCTCAACCAAAACACGTGCCACCTCTACTTTTCCGTCCACAATATTCGTTATAGCCAGGTCCGAAAGCTTCTCTTTTTCTTCCAGTGAAACCACTTTTACAATCAGATTTGCATTTCTTGAATGATTCAGCACTGCTTCACAAATAAGGCGCTTCTTCGCAATATTGTCAAGTGTTACAATTATTGCAGCAGCTTTTTCAATATGGAGCGCCTGTAAAATAGCTGTTTTGGAAGCATCTCCGAGATAGGCTTCTCTTCCTTCTTCCAGTGCTTCCTGTACATGTTTGTTTGAATTGTCAATGATAACATAGGGAACATCAAGTTCTTCAAGATACTGTGTCACAAATTTACCGACCACGCTGTATCCACACACAACCACATGATTTTCTCTGCCCTTAAGTGCAGACATATCTGTAACAATATCTTTTTCTTTTATCAGCCTGGTGGTTACAGCATTGATAAAGGGAACAAAAAACGGTGTCACTATCATGGAAAAAATCACTATCAGTACCAACAAAGAAGCCAACTGCTCATCAATAATATGCCCTGATGCCGCGAGTGCAAAAATTACAAATGAAAATTCGCCTACCTGGGAAAGGAAGAGTGCCGTTTTCAAGGAAACTGCACTGCTTGAGCTTAACCGCAAGACCAAAAACATAAGGAGCGATTTTATAATAAAAATCAGTAAAAACAGACCGATAATAAGTCCGATATTGTCAACGAACAAGAAGATGTCAATTTTCATACCCACAACAACAAAGAACGTTCCCAAAAGAATATCTTTAAACGGTGCGATATCTGATTCTACTTTATGATGGTATTTCGTTTCCGCGATAATCATACCGGCTACAAATGCGCCTAAAGAGTAGGTAAAACCCATATAGTAGGCAAAAAGAGAAGATGCCATGACGATAAAGAGTACAGAACCCATAAAGAGTTCGTCTACCTCTGACGAGGATGAAAAATGCAGCAGCCAGGCGACAACTCTCTTGCCGAATGTAAACATCACAGCGATAACAACAGAAACACTTAAAAGTGTATGCCATAAAATGACAAAGATCTCCTGATCTCCCTCTTTGGTTAAAAAGCTTATCAGAATTAAAATAGGAATCACTGCAATATCCTGAAAAATCAGAATTCCTGTTGCATTCTGCCCGTACGGAGTATAAATCTCTTTAGAACTTTTTAAATATGTCAGTACGATTGCTGTTGATGAAAGCGAAAACGCCAGTGCTATAATTATGGATGATTTTGGTCCCAGAGCAAAAATATAATGGGCTAGCAGATAGGTGACAACCGTAGTCAGTCCGACCTGTAAAAATCCGTTGGCAAAAATCTCTCTTTTCATCGAACCCATTTTTGCCAAAGATATTTCAAGCCCTATGGTAAACATCAAAAATACAATACCGAATTCCCCTGCCATCTCCAAAGCATGCGAATGACTGGCTTTATGCAGATCAAAACCATAGGCAATAAGTGTTCCGGTCAGAATATAGCCTATAATCTGCGATATGCCTATTTTTTTCAAAAAGATATTAATAACTATGGAAACCCCAAGAGCGATGATTATATAGACTAAAACATTTTGCATACAGTTACTTTCATAATTTAATAAGACATTATATACTATAATCGCGCTTATACTTAATATATATGGAGATTTTTTAATGACTAAATTCATTTTTGTTACCGGTGGAGTATTAAGCTCTCTTGGAAAAGGGATTACAGCTGCCAGTATAGGTACTTTACTCAAACATGCCGGTAAGAATATAGGCATGCTTAAAATTGATCCGTATATCAATGTTGACCCGGGTACGATGAGTCCGCTGGAGCATGGAGAAGTTTTTGTTACAAAAGACGGCGCAGAAACTGATCTTGATATTGGAAACTATGAACGTTTCCTGGACAAGTCTTTTTTAAAAACATCCAACTTTACAACAGGGCAGGTTTACTCAAGTGTAATTGAGCGTGAACGCGCAGGCGGGTATCTCGGACAGACCATTCAGGTTGTTCCGCATATTGTCGGTGAAATTGTCAAGCGTATAAAAGCAGCCGGGGAAGGGCATGATATTCTTGTAGTGGAACTTGGAGGAACGGTTGGTGATATTGAAGGGCTGCCATTTATGGAAGCGATTCGCCAAATGAAACATGATGATGAAGTTGCCGGCACATTTTTTGTCCATGTAACCCTTATTCCCTACATTAAAGCAGCCGGTGAGATGAAATCAAAGCCGACACAGCACTCGGTTCAGGAACTTCGCCGTATCGGTATCACACCGCAGATGATTATAGCAAGAAGCGAAAATGCTCTGCCCAAAACATTCAAGAAAAAGCTTGCAATGAGCTGTGATGTTGCACCGGACAGTGTTATAGAAGCACTTGATGCTGCAAGCATATATGATGTTCCTATGTCATTTTTAAGACAAAATATTTTAAAACCTATAGCAAAAGAGCTTGATCTTGGTGAAATTGAACCTGATATGCAAGAGTGGGATACTCTTGTCAAAAAAATCGTACAGCCAAAAGGAAAAGTAGTTATAGGATTTGTCGGAAAATATCTTGCCCTCAAAGAGTCCTACAAATCACTAACAGAGGCTCTTATTCATGCCGGAGCTCATCTTGACAGCAGAGTTGAAATCTGCTGGGTTGATTCTGAAGAGATAGAAGAAAGAGATGCACAGACACTTCTGAGTGACTGTGACGGCATATTGGTAGCAGGCGGTTTTGGAAACCGGGGAATTGAAGGAAAAATACAGGCAATTGAGTATGCCCGTGTCAACAAGATACCTTATCTCGGCATCTGTCTGGGTATGCAGCTTACGCTTGTAGAATATGCAAGAAATGTGCTTGGACTGGAGGGTGCAAACTCCGTTGAATTTGACGAAAACACACCGCACCCTATGATTTATCTTATAGACAACTTTTTGGACCAAAGCGGCGGTATGCAGCTTCGGACACATCAGTCGCCGATGGGCGGGACCCTTCGTCTTGGAGAGTACCCGTGTGACACAAAAGAGGGTTCTTTGCTCCGTGAAGCCTATAACGGACAAAAAACAATTTATGAAAGACACCGTCACCGATATGAAGCAAACCCTGCCTACAGACAACAGCTTGAGGATGCCGGCATGATAGTCACAGGTGAGTCTGACGGGTTGATAGAAACAGTAGAGATTCAAGGCCATCCATGGTTTTTAGGGGTGCAGTTTCACCCTGAATTCACATCACGCCTCCAAACTCCAAATCCATCTATACTAGCATTTGTCAATGCCAGTTTAAATGCTGAGTAATATACCCCACTTAAACAAATCAGACCTTTTTGCTCTGCTTGCACAAAGGTTTGACAAGGAAGACAAAAAACTTTCCCAAATTCCAAATCCACAATTGCTTCATGATGCGGATAAAGCCGCAAAAAAAATTGCAGAAGCTATACGCGCTAACAAACGTATAACGTTAGTAGGTGATTATGATGTAGACGGTGTCAGCTCTACTGCTATAGTTGTTGATTTTTTCAAGCAGATTCCCTATCCTCTTGAAGCTATTATTCCCAATCGTTTTCATGATGGTTATGGGGTAAATCCTACTGTTTTGCAAAGAGTGGATACGGACTTGATTATAACTGTTGATAACGGAATATCTGCAATAGAAGCAGCCGATATATGCAAACAACGCAAAATAGACCTAATTATTACTGATCATCATACTCCAGGCGATGTTTTACCAGATGCCTATGCTATTGTTGATCCAAAGCTCTCTACATGTAACTATCCTTTTAAAGAGATATGTGGCGCACAGGTTGCATGGCTTTTACTTGGACTTGTAAAAAAAGAGCTTGCACTCAGTATAGATATGAAGCAATTTTTAGATATTTTGGCGATTGCAATTATTGCGGACATTATGCCTCTTGTCAATATAAACAGAACACTTGTCAAAGAAGGGCTTAATCTCCTTATGCACTCCAACAGGCCTGCCAGTGTTATTATCAGGGACTTTTTAAACAAGTCAAACATCACAAGTGAAGATATCGCATTTAACATAGCACCGCGTATCAACTCTGCCGGACGCCTTGAAGATGCTTCTATTGCCCTTGATTTTTATACTGCATCCGATACAAATACGGCTTATAAACAGTTTGAACTCTTGGGACAGCTCAATAATCTACGAAAAGAGACTGAAGCACAAACAACGCAAGAGGCACTGAACTCTGTCAATAAAAACGATAGAATTATTGTTGTGGCAGGTAAAAACTGGCATGAAGGTGTTGTAGGCATTGTAGCCGCCCGTTTGGTTGATAAGTTTGGATCTCCTGCGATAGTTTTGAGTATAAAAGATGAAGAAGCCAAAGGGAGTGCCAGAAGTATCGGTGACGTCAATATATATGAACTCATAAAAGAAAATGAACATCTGTTAACTAAGTTTGGCGGGCATAAAATGGCAGCAGGACTGGGTTTACATGTAAAGGATATAGCAGCCTTTAGAGAAGCTGTCAATAGAAGTGCACAAAGAATTCCTGATGATGATTTTATACCAAAAGAGCAGATAAGCGGAATCTTGGCAAGCGAAGATATAGATACAGAACTGCTAAATTTGCTTGAACAGTTTGAACCCTATGGAGAAGCGAATCTCCGGCCGACTTTTCTTATAAAAGATGCAGAAGTTGTCAGTATAAAACTGATGGGTGCCGACAAATCACATTCACGCATTGAAATCAGACAATACCCGCATCAAAGAGAGACTATAGAGCTTATTGCTTTTCGGCGTATTTATGAGATGCCTGAGAATAAAAAGATTACCTGCAGTTACTCCGTAACCAAAAATGAATTTAACGGCAGGGTCTCTGCCCAGCTTTTAGTGAATAAAATCTTTTAGAAGCCTTGCATGCCAAAGATTTATGAGTGTCTAAAAGTCCGCTCTCAAATCACTGTCTTACAGGCTTTGGACAATAACACCGTAGCACTCAGTACCAAACTCCATGGTATGCGAATTTTTGATGCTGATGATTGTCAAAATAAAAAAATCCTCTCCATCGCACAGTTAAATTATAAAACAACTGCCGTTGCTGTTCATCCAAGCGAAAATATTTGCGCCATAGCCAATGGTATCCAAATATATATAGTTTCTTTAACAAACAAAAGTCTTTTGCAAACTATTTATACCAACAATGGTACTGTTACCGCACTTCATTTTATACCGGATATGCCTTATATTGTCAGTGCTACGAACGAGGGTAGAGTTATGCTCTACCGGCATGATACTCAAAGAGAAATAGCCCGTCTTATCTCGTTTAAACACCAAAATATCAATGCTTTTGCTTTTCATAGAAACTATATGGCATGCAGCGGCTATGGAGGTTATGTCAGTATAATTCATCTGCAGTCACACCAGCAGATAAAAAAACTTTGTGTTTCCAAAGTAGCTATTGAGGCTTTATGCTTCATAAACGAGCAGACACTTATGCTTGGCAGTCATGATGGCACACTCTATATACAAAAACTTCACGAAGATGAAGAAAACTTCTCTTTACATATGCCTTTTGGTGCAATAAAAAATATTATATATTTTCCCCGGACTGATTTTGCACTTATAAGCGGAAGATCAAAGAGTATTTCGCTTGTAAATATTAGAAGCAAAAAGCTTGTAAGCCCAAAATATCTCAGCTTCGGGCATGAAGTCGATACTATGATTTTGACGCATAAGAAAAAGCTTGTTGTTGCTCTAAAAAACCAACAACTCTACACTATTACATTTGCCGATGCCGATGATCTGAAAATGTGTATACTTCGCAAAGATATTGTCAAAGCTTTTGACATAATCGATGCAGATCCGCGACTTCAAGGTACAAAAGAGCATAAAAAAGTTGAAACTCTTTATCAAAAACTTTATGCAAAAGCATTCGTTCATCTTATAAACTCCAATAAAAATGAACTAAAAAAAATTCTCCATATCCTACAGCAGATAAACAGTAAAACAGATGATATTAAGCTTTTGTTCAAAGCGCATAAAAATTATGCAGCCTTTCAACATTTTTACAGAGACAAAAAATATGCTCTTGCCTACAAACTCAGTGAAAAGTTTGCACCCTTGCAACATACCTCTGTCTATAAAAAAATGGAAGCTGATTTTAAAAAATCATATATTTTTGCCCAAAAACAGATCCTCATTGGCAATTTAGACAGAGCAAAAGAACTTTTGCTTCCATACATAACAATTTTGCCAAAACGTCCGCTTATAAACCTTTTGCTCAGACAAAATGAAGAATTTTTAGTATTTTTAAAAGCACTGCAATATAAAGAATACAGGACAATTGACAGACTTATATCAAAATATGAGGTTTTTAAGGATATTCCCGGATATTATGAACTGCAAAAATCACAAAAAATGCTTTTGCAAAATATAAAAAATACAATTGACAGCGCCAATGTTGAAAAAGCACTACAGCAAATAAAATCTGCACAGCTCTTTACATGTAACAATAATATACTGCAAGAGTTATATGAATATGCGCAATCTGTACAAAAATTTCTCTCATACTATGCAAATAATGATTTTAAAAAATGCTATGAACTTATAGACAGCGATACAAGACTGCAAAATCTTGAAATTACAAAACTTCTTGAAAAACACTGGCAGAAGCTTATGAATGAGTGTGAAAAACATGCGCTTAACGGTGATATACAACACATAAAAAAGACACTGGGGGAACTGATATACACACCTTCAAGAAGACAAAGAACAGGGAATCTTCTTCGACTCAGTTTCTACACACAGATAAAACAACTCATCAATACAAATAGATTCAACAATGCTGAAAATATCATTTATTCCTATATTGATATTTTCGGTATAGACAAAGAGATTAGAATTATCATGAACGGCTATGAAACATATAGCACCAAAAAACTTGCCATTACTCACGAACAGGGGGAAAAACGTTCACGGGACAGCTGGTTTGATTCACAAATATTATGAATTCATAAGAGCAGTTAACACCTCGACAGTCTCACTAAACGGTATCTGTATTGTCGAATCTTGCGTTATGAATTTTTCCATATCCTCTTTTTTATCAATAGCCTCGTCAAGTTCAGCATCACTGCCTTTTGTATAGGCACCTATTCTTATGAGCGTTTCATTCTCTTTGAGCAATGTATACAGTCGCCTAAATTTCATCACTGCCTTGAGATGCTCCGGTGTAATGATATCACTCATAACCCTTGAAGCCGAATTTAAAATATGCACAGGCGGATAGATGCCAAAATCTGTCATTTCCCGTGAGAGTACAATATGTCCGTCTAAAATGGAACGGGACTGATCAGCGATAGGATCACCCATATCATCCCCCTCTATCAAGACGGTAAAAAAGGCCGTAATGCTTCCTTTGCCTTCTTCTTTTCCGGCACGTTCCATTAACTGGGGCAAAAGGGTGAGAGAGGAGGGAGGGTAGCCTTTTGAAGTCGGTGGTTCTCCAAGTGCCAGCCCTATTTCACGCTGTGCCATAGCAAAACGTGTGACAGAATCCATAATAAAGAGCACATCTCTGCCCTGATCCTTAAAATGTTCGGCAACACTCATTGCGGCAAAAGCACCGTATTTTCGCATCAAAGGAGAATCATCTGACGTTGCCACGACTATAACAGTATTTGTCAAATCACCACCGAGATTTTTTTCTATAAACTCAGGAACTTCACGACCGCGTTCACCGATGAGCGCTACGACCTTGATAGGGGCATCTGCTCCGCGGACAATCATACCCATCAAGGTTGATTTTCCGACACCGCTTCCTGCAAATATTCCGAGTTTCTGTCCTTTTCCGCAGGTAAGCAGTCCGTCAATTGATTTGACCCCCACAGAAAAAACTTCATCTATCATGCCTCTTTTCATTGCCGCTATTGGTGCTTTTATGATAGGAGTAAGCTTTCCCTCTTTCAGACTGCCTTTGCCGTCAACAGGGCGCATAAACGGATCTACTACACGTCCCAAAAGAGCAGGGCCCACAGGAATATTCAAGCCTGTGGAATCTAAAAATACTTTATCTCCCGAACGAAATCCCTCTACAAATGAAAAAGGTGTAATGAAAAAGAGATCTGCATCAATCTCCGTTACCATCCCAACAGTCTCCTGTCCTGTAGTATCTGAGACAATCTTTACCATATCGCTGATGCTTACATGTAAACCTTTTGCCGTGATAATCGTTGCGTTTATTTTCACAACCTCGCCAAAAGAGACCGAATAGTTTTTATTTGCAAGTTTCTCTTTCAGTGATGATAATGGCATATTTTAGTATCTGTTTCCCGTAGGAGAATTAATGAGAGAAAAGAATTCACTGCGTGTTTTTTCATCTTTTTTGAAAAGTCCGCGAAGCGCTGATGATGTTGTCGTTGAGTTTATCTTTTCAACACCGCGCATCTCCATACACATATGACGCGCCTGAATGACAACACCAACACCCTTTGGCGCAATCGTATCCATAATGGCATCAGCAATCTGTTCCGTCAGCTGTTCTTGAATCTGCATACGGCGGGCAAACACATTGACAACTCGGGGAATTTTTGAAAGTCCGACCACTTTTCCGTCTGGAATATAGGCTACATGTACCCGACCGATAATAGGCAGAAGATGATGTTCACATGTAGAATAGAACTCTATGTCTTTTACCAAAACCATTTCATCATTGGAGGTCGTAAAAAGCGCTTTTTTTAAAATTTCCGCAGGATCTTCTTTGTATCCGCCGTAAATAAACTCATAGGCTTTTCGCACGCGTGCAGGTGTATCCAACAGCCCTTCACGACTTGGATCTTCTCCGACATGATGCATCATTGTTTTGACTGCATTTTCAAATTCACTGTTTTTATTCTCTGACAAAGTTATGCCTTTTAAAGTTTTTAGTATGATAGAGTAGCAAGAATTTGCTGAAAAGATGATGTAATAAAAATACCTCAAGAGTAAACTTGAGGTATTTTTTTAGTGAATAAAGATATTTGGAACAATCAGCGGGTATTTTTTCATTTTTCTGAAAATATGTTTTCTGATAACCTGACGCAAATCACCTTCTAAAGTTTTAGGATTACCAATAAGTCCGGGCTTCATGTTCAACAGGAAGTTTTCCAGTATTTCTTCTATCTCTTTTGCAAAAGCCCTGTCTCTTTTGTCAGCGACCAGACCAAATGATGTCACTTTTGGTTTATCCATCATTTTTCCGGTTTGTTCACTCACCTGAGCCACTATCATAACAACACCGTCTGTCGCAAGTTTTTGGCGATCCATAACTATGTCATCTTCGATTTCATAATTGTTTTGATTATCAATATATGTCTTGCCGGTTTTTACAGTTTTGACTTTTCTCATATATTTTGGTGCAATCTCTATCTGTTCTCCATCTGTCATAAGTAAAATATTTCTCTCAGGAACACCACACAGCATTGCAGTCTCTTTATGTTTCATTACATGATTGTATTCACCGTGAATCGGTAAAAAGAACTTAGGATTAACGAGACGAAGCATCAATTTTTGCTCTTCTAAAGATGCATGTCCTGAAACATGTAAATCTTTGTCATAGGCAATTTTAGCTCCACATTTTTGCAGGTGATTAAGCATTTGGGAAATAGAACCCTCATTACCGGGAATAGCACGGGAAGAGAGAACAATCAAATCAGTCGGTTTAATTTTAATATGTCTGTGCTCACCTATTGACATTCTAAACAGTGCCGAATTGCCTTCACCCTGAGAACCTGTTGTCACGATTAAAACATCTTTATCACTCATGTGTGCCACTTCATCCGGTTCCACAAAGATATTTTTTGGTAATTTAATATAGTCATATTGCATAGCCACTTCAAGATTACGCTCCATAGAACGTCCGATAACACAAATTTTACGACCATATTTCACAGCATACTGAATTGCCTGATAAACACGATGAATATTTGAGCTGAACGTTGAAAGAACCACTCTTCCCTCTGCCTTGCTGAATACACGGTCAAGTGCCGGTGCAACACTTAACTCAGACGGTGTAGGATTAGGATTATGTGAATTTGTCGAATCACTCATCAAACACAACACCCCTTTTTCGCCATAATGTGCCAAACGGTGTAAGTCTGCGGGATACCCGTCTATCGGTGTATAGTCAATCTTGAAATCACCTGTATGTATCACAGTTCCGGCTGCTGTTGTAATCGCCACAGAAGAAGAGTCTAAAATAGAGTGGGTCATATGCATCCACTCAACTTCAAAATCATTTCCTATTTTATAGACTTTTCTTTTTTCAATAGGATTAAAATATTTTCTAGCCTCTTTTAAATGATGCTCATCAAATTTGTTTCCAATCATTGCCAAAGGCAATGGCGTTCCGTATATAGGAAACTGCAGTTCTCTAAAAAGATACGGTACTGCACCGATATGATCTTCATGCGCATGCGTAATGATAATACCGACAATTTTATGCTTGATTTCATGCAGATAGGTAAAATCGGGAATCAGTATATCAACCCCGTGCATCTCTTCATCTGGAAAACTCATCCCTACATCGACAAGAATTGCTTCATTGTCAGTTTCAAATACAGCAATATTTCCGCCGATTTCTCCAAGCCCTCCAAGTGGTGTGACACGGACTCTCGCTTTTGATTCCAAATCAAGTTTATAGTGAGGATTCAGTCTTTGCTTGTGTGCTTCCTGATTTTTTACAACAAATGCTTTAAGCTTGTCATCAATAGGAGAAGCTCCTCTTTTGTGACGGCCGCGACTTTTGTTTTTATTGTTGTTTGTTCTTGGCTTTGCATTTGCATTTTTTTCACCGTTTGGCTTCTTCTGATTGCCGTTTGGTCTACGATTGTTATTTGGTTTGCGGTTGTTATTTGGTTTGCGTTGTTCCTGAGGTTTGCTTTGTGCTGCCTCTTGTGTCTCTTCTGCCATCCAAACTCCTTGTTAATTTATAGAGTTGGTGATAGTCGTTAGTGCTTACCTGATGAGGCCGAACCGTTAATGCAAGTTCCAGTTTTTCCAGAACTTCCTGAAGTTTTTTCCTGTCATATTTTGAAGATAGATTTTTCACCAAAGTTTTTCGAGGCTGCGAAAATGCAACTCTTAGCATATCCTCGAACTCTTTGTCATTTCTATCAGCATTTTTCTCTATCAGAAAAACAGCAGAATCCACTTTGGGCTGAGGATCAAATGCAGTCGGGGGAACTTTCACAACAATCTGTGCTGTTCCTATACTTTGGGCTATTACGCTCAAAGAACCAAAAACTTTTTCACCTGCAGTTGCACAAAACTTTTCTGCTACTTCAAGTTGAACCATTACAAGTATATTTTTACACATAGGATCTGCGAGTGCTTTCAATAGTATGTTCGTAGCAATATAATAGGGCAAATTTGCCACCAAATCATAAGGCTCACGCACAAGTTCACTCTGCCAAGCATTTAAAACATCTCCACAGTTTATATGGAGTCGCTTGGTAGCAATCTCTTCTTTAAATGTACTTTGTAACAGTTTACATAAATCGGTATCTACCTCAAAAGCTTCTACACTTTTGACATCAACTAAAAATTTAGTTAAATCACCTAAGCCAGGCCCAATTTCTACGATTTTATTCTCGTTTTTGGGCATCGCTTCGACGATTTGTCTTAAAACTGACTGGTCTTTCAGAAAGTTTTGTCCAAACTTCTTCTTTGCTACAATACTTTCTCTATTCATAGCACTATGATATCTTTTTTTTACTTACAAAAAGGTAACAGACTGAAAAAATCAATTTTTTTCTCTTTTTTTATACTAAAGCATTGATTTTTTCTTCTGAAACGGCCACTAGTCGTCTTTGCAGTCTTGCTATTTCTGCCAAAAGTTCTTCGGCTATTTGTTGCATTTCAAGATACTTTTCGTTTACAAGCTTCAACTCCGACTCAGTCAATACCTTTTGCTTTGGTTTAAATATTCTTGATAAAAATCCGCCTTTTTTTTCTTCAGCAAAATACAAGTCGAAAATTTCACGATATCTTTCATGAAGTTTGTCATGAAGCTCTTCAATATTGCTCATACACTCCAGCGGATTGTTTGAGAGTATCTTCAACTTCTGTCCATCGGTATAAAACCATTGACCAAATTTTGTTTCTCTGGATGAAGTCGGTAAAATTCTATCTTCCGGATCTATCCCGTCTATTAAGGATTTTGCTGTTTCTACAAACCTTGTCAATTCTATTTCTGCATTTTCTAAACTTTTTAATGTTTCATCCTTCTTCATCTACATTCCTATCCAAATATAATGAACGATTATAGTCCTAACTATATTAAAGCAATATAAAACTTTTGTTTCACGTGAAACAAAATCAATCATTAAGCCTAAAAGTGTATAATTGCGCTATGAATTATTTTGCAAAGAGAATCATCCCATGCCTGGATGTAAAAGACGGACGTGTTGTCAAAGGCGTCAATTTTGTAGGGCTCAAAGATGCCGGTGACCCTGTTGAAGTAGCCCGCAGATACAATGAAGAGGGTGCGGATGAAATTACATTTTTGGATATTACAGCTTCTTCTGACAACAGAGACACAATAGTAGATATAGTTGCCCAGGTAGCACGAGAAATTTTCATACCGCTAACTGTAGGCGGAGGCATTCGCAAACTAGATGATATATACAAACTTTTAAATGTCGGCTGTGATAAAGTCAGCGTTAATTCCGCAGCCATAAAAAGACCCCAACTCATAGACGAAGGTGCCAAACGCTTTGGATCACAGTGTATTGTCACAGCAATTGATGTGAAAAAAACAGGTGACAAATACAATGTTTACTTAAACGGCGGACGCGTAGATACAGGTATAGACGCCGTAGAGTGGGCAAAAGAGGTTGTAGACAGAGGAAGCGGAGAAATTCTTTTGACATCTATGGATGCGGATGGAACCAAAGCAGGTTTTGAACTCAATATAACAGAACAGATAAGCCGTGCAGTACATGTACCGGTCATAGCCAGTGGCGGTGCAGGTACAATGCAACATATAAAAGAAGCATTTGAACACGGAGCAGATGCTGCATTGGCTGCTTCCATATTTCACTACAAAGAGATAGATATAATGGATCTGAAATATTATTTACATGAACAAAATATTCCGGTAAGGCTATAACAATGATTATATGTGCAGGAAACAATGAAACATTTTCTTTTGCAACTCCAATGGGAGTAGGGCTCATTGAAACAGCTATGAATCTTACACGGCTTTGTCTATTTGACAAACCGGAATTTTTACTCTTTGTAGGAACTGCAGGAAGCTATGGAGAAAAAAAAATATTTGATATCATAGAATCAAAAACTGCTGCAAATATAGAACTGGCATTTTTAAGTAATGATGCCTATACACCGCTTGATAATGTTGTCACAACAAACACTACCAATAAAAAAGACATTGTTGTCAACTCATCAAATTATATATCTACAAACGAAACATTGATAAAAAACTTTTTAAAATTTGGTGTCGGCATAGAAAATATGGAATTTTTTTCAGTGTTGCGCATTGCCCAGGAGTTTAATATTCCTGCCGGCGGTGTGTTTTGTATAACAAACTATACTAACAAACAGGCTCATGAAGATTTTCTCAAGAATCAATCCAAAGCAAAAGAACTCCTTGAAGAGCATGTAAAAAAGCGTATAGCAGAGCTAACAGCAAAATGAAACCTTCTTTATATGACTTCACACAAAAAGAACTGACACAGTTAGTCAAACCATCTTTTCGTGCCAAACAGATTTATGGTTGGCTGTATCATCAGTATGCACAGGATTTTGATGCAATGAAAAACATCCCAAAAGCATTAAAAGAAGAACTGAGCGAAAAATATACCATCAATCCCATGGAAATCGTACGAAAAGAAGAGTCGAGCGACGGTACAATAAAATATCTTTTGCAGCTACAGGACGGCAAGACCGTTGAAGCAGTCTGGCTTAAAATGAAAGATGAGCAAGTTGATGAAAATGGTGAAATAACACAAGAGGCAAAATATACAGTCTGTGTTTCCACACAGGTTGGCTGCAAAGTCGGCTGTAGTTTTTGTTTGACGGCCAAAGGCGGTTTTACCCGTGATTTGACTGCCGGAGAAATTGTTGCACAGGTAGTAACACTCAAACGTGACAACAAACACAAACATAACAGAAAGATAAATATAGTGTACATGGGAATGGGGGAACCTCTCGACAATCTTGAAAATCTTGCACAGGCTATAGAAATTTTTAAAGAAGAAGAGGGACTTGCCATTTCTGCAAAAAGACAAACAGTAAGCACAAGTGGTCTCAGTAACAAAATAGACAAACTCGGTCAAATGGATCTGGGTGTACATATAGCCATATCACTCCATGCAGTTGATGATGAACTGCGCACAGAGCTTATTCCGATGAATAAAGCACATAACATCAACTCAATTATAGAAGCGGTAAAACGTTTTCCAATTGATACACGCAAGCGTGTTATGTTTGAATATCTTGTCATTAAAAATAAAAATGATGATTTGGGTTCTGCAAAAAAACTTGTAAAACTTCTTAGCGGAATTAAAGCAAAAGTAAACCTTATCTATTTTAATCCCTATCCTGGTACACCTTACGAACGTCCATCACGCGAAGATATGATCAAATTTCAGGAATACCTTATAAACCACGGTTTACTCTCTACCATACGCGATTCTAAAGGAATAGATATCAGTGCCGCTTGTGGACAGTTAAAAGAAAAAAATCAAGATGAGATAAACAGTTAGATAACAAATCTAAGAGTATAATTATAATAAAAATCAAGGATAGTTATGAGTAGTGTTGATATCAGTGAAGTAGTTTTGTTAGTGATAGTTTTTGCCATTGGCGTTGGCGGTTTTATATGGGCAGCAACCAAAGAAGAAAAAGAGTAAAGTTTTAATTAAAGTCATATAAAGCTGGATCAAAATAAAGCAGACGACCAACACACCAGGGAGGTCGTCTATGAGTGTAATAATACCCTACTAATCTTAAAAATAAATTTCATCTTAAAATAAATTTTAATCATAATAAAATTTGTCAATTTTCTCTAAATGTGTAGTATTCACACATTGTTCTAAAGTGTGAATATCACATAATTTCATGGATAAAAAATTTGTAAATTTTCTTATTTTTTAAGAAATATTTTATGTAAATTTTACCTTAAAACAGTTTACAAATCTTCCAAAAGCCCTATTTACAGGGCTATAAAGAGATTTAAAAAAATTATTCACATAAATAAATATTATTTTTGCCTTCTTAAAAAAAAGTTATTCACATTACATGTAATAAACATGTTTTTAAAAAGTCTACCTTGCTTTTTATGGTATAAGAATCCCCATATAAATCAAATGCCAATTCACTGGCATGTAACAATAAACGTTGTGCTCCGCTGTTTTTTATTCTTTGTTCGGCAGATAGTTCTCTCTCTAAAAATTTAACAATATTCTCTTCGCTCTGTCCATAAATCGGATCACCGACTATCGGATGTTTCACGTGAAACAAATGCACTCTGATTTGATGCTGTCTTCCTGTATACGGCACACATTCCACAAGTGTCATATTTAGTTTTTCAAAATATTCCAATGGTCTAAAAAAAGTTTTTGAAGCTTTGCCTTTTGTATCAACTTTTACTACCATACGAACAATAGCACTTTCATCTTCTGCTCTTAACAGCGGCTCCACCACAGTAAGCTCTTTTTTAAAATCTCCGTGTACAAATGCCAAATATTTCTTTTTCATATCTCTTTGCTCAAACATCATTTTAATATCACGTTCACTCTGCTTGTTCTTTGCACACAAGACCAGACCACTTGTCTCCTGATCGATTCTGTGTGTAATATTTGCATCTCTGCCGTATTGGTATTTTAATTCATCTATAAGAGAGTAGGGCGTGTATCTGTTTTGAGGATGAATAAGCACACCACTCGGCTTGTCAAAAACAACAAACTCTTCTTCTTCGTATGTAGGTTCCAAACCTCTTGTAATAGGTTCAAAGTAGATAAATTCAAATTCACCTTCAATTTCACCTGCAGTCCTCGTCATCGGTTCTCCGTTAACAAAAAGCCTTCCCTTGGCAATAAGACGCTGTGCTTCTTTTTGGGTATACCCAAGTTCTTGAATTAAATATAAAAATGCTTTTTGTTTTTTTGGTGCAAACATTCTCTTTCTTACGAATGGCAAATTTCAATCCTCTTTAATGAATATTTGAGTAAAATAAACTACTTTAATCTATGCGAATTCTAGCATAAAAACAATCATAAGGAACCTATATAATGGTAGATAGATATTCACGGGAAGAGATGGCATCAAAATGGACATACCAGGCAAAATACCAGGCGTGGCTTGATGTTGAAGTTGCTGTAGTAAAAGCTTGGGCAAAACTGGGAAAAATCCCTCAGGAAGATGCGGACAAAATTGTTAAGAACGCAAAGTTTGACATTAAACGCATAGATGAAATAGAAGCGGTAACACGCCATGATCTGATTGCCTTTACAACTTCGGTATCAGAATCTCTCGGTGAAGAGAGCAGATGGTTTCATTATGGTATGACATCTTCAGATACTATTGATACAGCCGTTGCACTTCAGATGAAAGATTCCCTTTCGCTTATAATAAAAGATGTAAAGATGATTATGGAGTCTATTAAAAAACGTGCCATGGAACACAAAATGACTTTAATGGTCGGACGTTCTCACGGAATTCACGGAGAACCTATAACATTTGGTCTCGTGTTAGCTGTCTGGTATGATGAAATGGCTCGTCATCTCGAAAACCTTGAACAGACTATGGATGTTATAGCAGTCGGACAGGTAAGCGGTGCTATGGGAAATTTTGCGCATGCTCCTTTGGAACTTGAAGAGTATACCTGTGAAGAGCTTGGTTTAAAGCCGGCACCTGTTTCAAACCAGGTTATTCAGCGTGACCGTTATGCGAGACTGGCAACAGCTTTGGCATTAATGGCAAGTTCCATAGAAAAATTTGCCGTACAGGTTCGTCACTGGCAAAGAACAGAAGTATATGAGTGCGAAGAGTATTTTGCAAAAGGCCAAAAAGGCTCATCCGCAATGCCTCATAAACGCAATCCTATCCTCACAGAAAACATAACAGGTTTGGCTCGCATGATACGTGCCTATGCAAACCCTGCTATGGAAAATGTAGCTCTATGGCATGAACGTGACATCTCCCACTCATCCACAGAACGTTTTTGGCTCCCTGATGCATTTATTACAAGTGATTTTATGCTGCACCGCATGAATAACGTTATCGCAAACCTGACTGTATATCCTGAAAACATGATGAGAAATCTCAACCTGACAGGAGGACTTGTATTTTCTCAACGTGTTTTACTTGAACTTCCACTGCAGGGTGTGAGTCGTGAAGATGCCTACAGAATCGTACAGAGAAATGCCATGAAAGTCTGGGAAGAGATTCAACAGGGCAAACCTACGGTTAATGAAAAAGGAGAGAGCCTCTATCTTAATCATCTGCTTGCAGACGAAGAGTTGAGAAATTCACTCAGTGAAGAAGTTATCAGAGAATGTTTTAATTACGACTACTATACAAAAAATGTAGATAAAATATTTGCAAGAGTTTTCAAATAAACAACTTCAGCATAGCTGTAATTGCTATGCTGAATATAACTTTTTCTTCTATCTCCTTAGATATAACAAATATATAAAACTTGTAAAAATTTTACTGCTTTAATATTTTTAAGAGAGAGTTTTCGCTAGAATACTAACTATGCTAATTAACAATATCTTATAGTTTTTTATATGATTATTGCATACATAATTATATAAAAAATTCTTAATCAGGGAATAAATTTATGATAACAGTTATAAAACGAAACGGACGAACAGAACCTCTTGACATATCCAAAATCCAAAAATATACTTCTGCTGCTGTAAAAGGTTTGGCCAATGTCAGCCAAAGTGAACTGGAAGTTGATGCCCAAATTCACTTTCGTGACGGTATAACATCAAAAGAGATACAAGAAACTTTAATTAAAACCGCGGTAGATAAAATAGATATTGATGCACCCAACTGGACATTTGTGGCTTCACGTCTGTTTCTTTTTAATCTTTACCATCAGGTAAACGGTTTTACCGGTTATTGCAAATTGGAAAAGTATTTTGAAAAAGGAGAAAAAGAGGGACGAATTCTTCTGGGCCTAAAAGAGATGTATGATCTTGACGAACTGGAAAAACATATTAAACCGGAAAGAGATCTGCAGTTTAATTATCTGGGCATTAAAACACTCTATGACAGATATCTGATTAAAGACAGAGATGCAAACCCGATAGAGCTTCCGCAACATATGTTTATGGCCATCGCAATGTTTTTGGCACAGCGTGAGGAAAACCGTCAAGAGTGGGCCATCAAATTTTATAACATGATTAGTAAATTCGAAGTTATGTTAGCCACTCCCACACTCTCCAATGCAAGAACACCAAGACACCAGTTAAGTTCATGTTATATAGGCTCGACTCCTGATAATATCGAAGGTATATTTGACACATACAAAGAGATGGCAATGCTTTCAAAATTTGGCGGAGGAATCGGCTGGGACTGGACCCAGGTTCGTTCAATGGGTTCTTTTATAGACGGCCACAAAAATGCAGCAGGTGGTACTATCCCCTTTTTAAAGATAACAAATGATATTGCCATCGCCGTAGACCAACTCGGTACCAGAAAAGGTGCTATTGCTGTTTATCTTGAACCATGGCATATAGATATCAACGACTTTTTAGACCTGAAGAAAAACTCCGGTGAAGAGCGTCGTCGCGCTCACGATCTGTTTCCGTCTCTATGGCTAAACGATATGTTTATGAAACGTGTGGAAGAGGATGCAATCTGGACACTTTTCGACCCATATGATACCAGAGAACTCACGAATGTCTACGGCGAAGAATTTAATAAACTTTATCTCAAATTTGAACAGGATGAGAGTATCATCAAAGAAAAAGTAAAGGCAAAAGATTTATGGAAAAAGATTTTGACTTCTTATTTTGAGACAGGTTCACCGTTTCTTTGTTTTAAAGACAATGCTAACCGTGCAAATCCGAATGATCATTACGGAATTATCAGAAGTTCCAATCTCTGTACAGAAATTTTTCAAAACACTCAGCCTAACCATTATAAAATAAAATTTATTTTTGAAAACGGTGACAGCATCAGTTATGAAGAAGAGGAGTTGGTAACTGTAGACAGTGGTATAACAAAACCCGCCAAAAAAGTCACTGCTTTGGATTCGCTGGGAGGACTTCCTATTTTTGCTGTGGAAAAAGAAAAAATTGACGGCGCTACGGCTGTTTGTAACCTTGCTTCTATAAATCTCTCACGCATAAATACAAAAGAAGATATAGACAGAATTGTCCCCACAGCTATCAGATGTTTGGACAATGTTATAGATTTGAACTTCTATCCGGTTGAAAAAGTAAAACGGACTAACATGCGAAGCCGCTCTATCGGTTTGGGTGTTATGGGCGAAGCACAGATGCTTGCAGAAGCCGGGATTATGTGGGGAAGTCAGGAACATTTTGACAAAATAGACGAAATTATGGAAGCTGTTTGTTATAACGCAGTTTCCGCCTCTTCTGATCTGGCCGTTGAAAAAGGAAGCTATCCCGAATTTGAAGGAAGCAAGTGGAGCAGAGGAATAATGCCTCAAGACCATGCAAATGCCGAGGTGGTAAACCTGGTTGACCGTGGCGGACTCTTTGCTTCAAAATACGAATGGGATGAACTCCGGGCCAAAGTAAAAAAACAGGGAATGCGAAACGGTTATCTGATGGCTGTAGCCCCTACATCATCCATATCTATTTTAACAGGTACTACACAGGCTATTGAGCCTGTCTTTAAACGCAAATGGTCAGAAGAAAATCTCAGCGGACTGATTCCTGTTGTTGTTCCTAATCTCTCACCTGAGACATGGAGTTATTATACTCCGGCATATGATTTAAACCAGACCGTTCTTATAAAAGCAGCCGCTATCAGACAAAAATGGATAGATCAGGGGCAGTCTCTCAACATTTTTATAACACTTGACAAAGCAAGCGGACGCTATCTTAATGAAATTTATATGCTTGCATGGAAACTGGGACTCAAATCTACCTATTATCTGCGTTCACAGTCACCGGAAATGGCAAGCGATGTCGAAGACAGAAGTATGGAGTGTGTCGGTTGCCAATAGATCTTGAGCGGTTTGACAGCTTTAAAAATGCCGACTTGCGTTCCCTCGAAGTCATTTCACCCACTCATCTGAAATTAGTTCTTGCAGTTCAAGATGCCGCACGTGATTATGACTGGATAACCCTAACACTTGATTTTACAGAGGTAACAGATGCAAGACTGCTTGAACAAAGCAAGTTACAGTTTATAAATATGAGTGACGGAGCAAGTCTTTTACATGTAAACAAAGAATTTGCATTTGGCATAGGAGAGTGCTATAATATCCAAGCAATTAAAAACTCGACGCTCTATATCATTTCTAAGGATCTGAAATATAAAGAGGGACAATTTTAAAGGATGACAATGGCATATGAGGTAAAAGGCGAAATACTTGGATTTGTAAATACCAGGCAGGTAGATATAAATGAAATAGATGCACTTTTTTCCATTATGAAAGACAGCCAAAATCCGGGCATATCTTTTACTCTGGTCAATCCTTATATGTTACGCGAATACCCTTTTGAAATTCCTGAAAAAACAAAAGAGTTACTCAAAATTACTGACAATTCAGAAATAAGTGTTTTCAATATTTTACTTATTCAGAAACCTTTGGAAAAATCAACAATTAATTTTTTAGCGCCCATTATTATTAACCATAACAACAATACATTGGCCCAAATTGTTTTAGAACCAAAACAAAATCCGGATTATGGCATGGCAGAAAGTATAGAATCATTTAAAAAAGAGACATCTTCATAAAATATATTTTGAAATTAGACTATAATATGGAACTTAGGTAGCATTACAATTGCCAAATTGAGTGTAAAATACACTTCAAAAAGGAGAATTCTATGAAAATTGTATGTCCACACTGTTTTACTGTAAACAATGTTCCAAAAAAAGAGAGTTATAAAAAAGCAAACTGCGGGAAGTGTAAACAATCACTTTTAGACACAAAACCTGTAGAACTTACAAATGCAAATTTTGATGAAGTAATTGTCAACAGTGATATTCCGGTAATAGTTGACTTTTGGGCACCATGGTGCGGTCCATGTAAAATGATGGCTCCAAATTTTGAACGTGCTGCCACTCAATTTCCGCTCAAAGCACTTTTTGCAAAAGTAAATACTGAAAATGAGCAAAATCTGGGTGCACGTTTTGGAATTCGTTCTATTCCGACAATTATAGTCTTTAAAAATGGCCGTGAAGTCGAAAGAGTCAGCGGTGCGCTTGATGTAAATGCACTTGTTTCTCTCGCTTCAAAACACAGTAACTAAATTTTATTTTATATAAGAACAGCAGTAATCGGTTACACTCTTTATTTTTATTTCAAATGAAGAGTCGGCCGGTACTGTAAAAATTTCAGGCACAAGAAGTGTGCGCCACTCTTCGCCTGGCAGTTTTACTTCCACATCACCGCTCATGATCTCCATAATCTCTTTCTCTGCCGTATTAAAAGTATATTCGCCCGGCAGCATAATTCCCAAAGACTTTATACTTCCGTCAGGAAATTCAACTGTTCTGCTCGTTACTTTTCCGTCATAATAAATATTTGCCTCTTTTACAATATTCACATTTTCAAATTTTGACATTTTTTATCCTTTTTTTAGTTTGACTCTCTGAGAGTGTGTTATGGCTACAGCCATGGCATCTGATATATCAAGAGGTTTGATCTCTTTTTTTATGTTTAACAGGCGCTGAACCATAAATGCCACCTGTTCTTTTTGTGCTTTTGCCTTGCCTGTAAGCGCTCTTTTTACCTGCAGCGCCGTATATTCATGAAACTGTCCAAACTCCTGCAAAAGTTTTAGCATTATTGCTCCGCGAAACTGTGCCAGCTTAATTGTTGTTGCGGGATTGTGGGCATAAAATATATCTTCCATGGCTACTTCGTCAATAACATGATTTTCAAATATACTGCTCAATCCTTCAACCATTTGCGGTATTTGAAACTGCAAATCTTCTGCCTTCATTTTTATAAGTCCCGCTTCGATAAGCGATATTTTGGAATTTTGTAACGAAATAAGTGCATACCCCATATTTCTGGTTCCGGGATCTATACCAAGTATAGTCATTTAAGGCCTTTAAAACATTTTTCACCATTATATAGAAAACAATATAAATATTCACATAAGAGAATTTTGGCTATTCACATCTATTTAACCCTGTTTTATGGATAAAAAAAGTATTATTCACATATAAAAAAAGAAACAAGGTTTTATGTGAATATAGGTCAAGAAGTATTACAGGCACTCAAAGATGAAATAAGTGAACTCGAATATAACAGATATATAAGACATCTCTCTTATGATATAAAAAAATCTACTGCTGATTTGGCTATATTTTATGCTCCCAATGCACTGGTTGTCAACTGGATTAAAAATAAATACAGAGAAAAAATAGCACATCTTTTTGAAGTAAAAAACGGTTCCAAAGTAAATGTAGAAATAACGCTTAAAAACAGTATAGAAAAAAGAAAGACAAAAAAAGCCGTAGAAGTAAAACAAAGCAGCTCTTTGTTAAATCCTTCACACTCTTTTGACAACTTTATGGTCGGAGGTTCCAACCAGTTTGCCTATGCTGCTGTAAAAAGTGTCAGCGAAAATGCAGGAAAAGTTTACAATCCTTTGTTTATCTACGGTGGTGTCGGTCTTGGAAAAACCCACCTCATGCAGGCAGCCGGCAATGTTTTTCAAAATAAGGGAAAAATTGTCATATATACGACAGTTGAGCAGTTTTTAAATGATTTTATCCGACATGTACGGAACAAAACAATGGAACGTTTTCAGGAAAAATACCGTAAATGTGATGTACTGCTTATTGATGATATTCAGTTTTTAAGCAATAAAGAAGGTATTCAAGAAGAATTTTTTCACACTTTTGAAGCTTTAAAAGGTGCCGGAAAGCAAATTATTCTCACGGCTGACAAACATCCTAAAAAAATCGGCGGTCTTGAAGCGCGTCTGCAAAGCAGATTTGAATGGGGGCTCGTTGCCGATATACAGCCACCGGAATTAGAAACAAAAATAGCCATCATCAAGAAAAAATGTGAAATAAACAAGGTAAAACTCTCCGAAGATATAGTCAACTACATAGCAACCGTCATCGACAGCAATGTAAGAGAAATTGAAGGAATACTTTCCAAACTCCATGCCTATTCACAACTGATGCATGTTGACATTGATCTGGATTTTACAAAAAATGTGCTCAAAGACCAAATGAACGAGAACAGAGCAAACCTTACAATGGAAACCATTACCGAAGTTGTAGCCAAAGATCTCAACATCAAACCAAGTGAAATACGTTCAAAAGGCAGAAGCAAAAATATTGTATATGCCCGTAGAATTGCCATATATATCTGCCGCGAACTCACACAAAACACAATGCCTCAACTTGCACAGTATTTTGGCATGAAAGACCATACCGCCATCAGCCATACCATTAAAAAAATCAACAATCTGCTTAAAGATGATGAAGATTTTAAAGTAAAAATTGATGAACTTACAAACAAAATAACATCTATCTCCTGATTTTATTTTAAAAGCATTAAAAAAAAAGATATAATTGTAAAAGTGAATAGATGTGAAAGAAGCCTTAAGGTGTATTCACATCTCAAAAAGTAAGCCTGTAGGTGTTTGAGTTGATTTGTCACATATTCACTCCATACTACTACTACTTACTAAAATTATATAAATATATAGGGATTTAAAAAATGAAAATTACCATCTC